>CAWHAW010000001.1:0-50685 GCA_963827455.1 uncultured Solirubrobacteraceae bacterium
CGTCGAGCTCGGGCTCGCGCCCGGCGGCGATGTCGCGCTGCATCGAGCTGCCGAGCGTGTCGTGCGCGGCCTCGAGCTCGGCGACCGCCCGGGCCGGGTCGATGTTCTTCGCTCCCTCTGCCCTGCCCACCGCGCAGGCCTCCTCGATCGCGCCGACGAGATCGGCGTGAAGCTCGGGGGTCGAGCGGATCTCTCCGAGCAGCACGTCGTAGGCGCTCGTCACACAGGCGAGCGCGTTCAGCCGCACGAGCTTCGACCACATCACGTCGGCTTCGGAGTCCGATACGCGCACCGGCACCCCCGCGTCTGAAAGCGTGTCCGCGAGCGCGCGCATCGCGGGCCCGATCGCCGGATGGCTGCTGGCCATGCTCACGAGCAGGAACGGGCTCGTGTGCACGACGACCCCCGGCCGCGGGCGGTCGGCCTCGACGCGGATCGACCCTGCCAGCACCGACTGGGCGGGAAACCGTTCGCGCAGCACGGCGATGTGGTCGAGGCCGTTGAGCAGCGGCAGCACGACGCCCGGCTCGAGCGCGATCCGCTCGAGCGCCGGCTCCAGGCCGCTGGCCTTGGTGGCGACGAGCAGCGCGTCGACCTGCTCCTCCAGGCGCACGGCCGTGCGTGGGTGCGCGACGAAGTCACCGAATATCACGCTCTGGACGCGCAGGCCGTCGCGCGCGATCGCCGCGGCGGTGCTCTCGCGCGCGACCACCACCACGTCGGTGCCGGCGCGATCGAGCACTCCCGCGAGCAGGCCACCCACTCCGCCGGGGCCGAGGACGGCGACTTTCATGCGCTTGGATCGATCAACACGCCCGGGTTCATTATGCCCGCGGGGTCGACCGCGAGCTTCGCTCCGCGCAGCGCCGCGGCGAACGGCTCAGGCCGCTGGCGGTCATACCAGGGCCGGTGATCGCGACCGACGGCGTGGTGGTGGGTGATGGTGCCGCCCGCGGCGAGGATCGCGTCAGAGGCGGCGCGCTTGATCGCGGCCCACTGCTCGACCTCCTCGCCCCGGCGTGCGGGCGCAAGAACGGTGAAGTACGGCGCGGGCCCGTCGGGATAGACGTGGGTGAAGCGGCAGAAGACGCGTCCCTGCTCGCCGCAGACCTCGCGCACCGCCTGCTCGGTCGCGGCGCTGACGCGCTCGTGGAACGCCGGCAGGCGCTCCCAGGTGATCGCCGTCTCGAACGTCTCGGCGAGCACGCCCATCGCGACGAGCGTGTCGCGCACGTAGGGCGCGCCGAGGAATGCGTCGCGCCAGGAGCTGACCGCGTCCCCTCCGCCGCCGGCCTGTTCGCGCTCCCGGGTGCTGACGCCGCCGTGCTCTGCGCACAGCGCCAGCGCGCGCGCCATCGACTCCTCGACGGGATGATCGCTGGACTCGAAGCCGAGCACAAGCAGCGCGGCGCTGCCGTCGCCGGCCATCGTCAGCGCGGCCTCGCCGGCGTCGAGCAGGCGGCAGTTGGACGGGTGCAACCCCGATTGGGAGAGCGCGCGCACGCACTCCGCGCCGGCGAGGAAGCTCTTGAAGCGCACCCCCGCGGAGCTGCGGTGCGAGGGGCGCGGCTGCACGCGCACCCACGCCTGCGTGATCACGCCGAGCGTCCCCTCCGAGCCGGCGAGCATCCGGTCGGGACTGACGCCGGCGCCCGACCCGGGCAGCCGCCGCGACTCCCACGCGCCGGCGGGAGTGATCGCCCGGACCGACTCGACGAAGTCCTCGATGTGCGTCCACAGCGTCGCGAAGTGACCGGCCGCGCGCGTGGCGATCCAGCCGCCGAGCGTGGAGTACTCGAACGACTGCGGGAAGTGGCGCAGCGTCAGCCCGCGCGCGCCGAGCTGCGCCTCGAGCTCGGGCCCGAGCGCGCCCGCCTGAATACACGCGGCGCGCGAGACCTCGTCGACTTCGAGCACGCGGTCGAGCGCGCGCAGGTCGATCGAGACCGCGCCGTTGTAGGCATCCGGGACCAGCGGCGTCACGCCGCCGACGACCGAGGTTCCGCCGCCGAACGGGATCGCCGCGACGTGCTCGCTCGCGCACCACTCGAGCACGCGCTCGAGATCGGGCTCGTCGCGCGGGCGAGCAACGAGATCGGGGGGGTGCTCGAAGCGCCCGCGAAAGCCACGCACGACGTCGACGTATGACTTGCCCAGCGCGTGCGACGCGCGCGAGTGCACATCGGCGAGACAGATGTCCGCCAGCGCTGCCGGCGCCTGGACGCGCGCCGGCGCCAGGCTCACCGCCTCGAGCGCCACCGGCGCCTCGAGCGCTTCGGGTGCGAAGCCCAGATGGGTCCCCAGCGCGAGCGCCGAGTCGCGCAGCTGCGCGGTCGTGGGCTGCTGGTCGGCGAACCCCCACCCCCAGTGCTTGCGCCGACGCTCGCCCATGCCGGGGCGAGTCTACGCGCAGCCGCTTTCTCGACAGCTTCACCGCGGGTTTGGGGGATTCACTAGCCTGTCGTTTCAGTGCCCGACGCGCCGCCCACCAACCATGTACCGGAGATCCTCGCCCGCGGACCGTGGCCGCTGGAGCAGATCACGGCGCACTGGCGAGAGCAGCCGTTCGAGCCCTCGCAGGAGCACACACAGGCGGCCGACGCGGCGATCAGGGAGCTGCAGGAACGCGGCTCGCCCAGCCACGACGGGGTGGCGGCGCGCCTGGTCGACTACCAACAGGACGAGCAAGGGATCTCGATCGAGCTGCAACCGCTGCGCTGGGCGCTGCGCCTGGTCGAAGGCGACGCCTCGCAGAGCATGGCGGCGCTGTGCGTGACCCGCTCGGCCGACGGCCGCTGGCTGGCCGGGCGGCGCGCGCCGTGGGTCTCATCGTGGGCCGGGCGCTGGGCGCTCGGGGCCGGCGGCGCAGTGGATCTCGGCGAGAGCCCCGCCGACACGCTCGTTCGGGAGCTGCAAGAGGAGTGGGCCGTCGCGCCCGAGCGCGTGCGCGGCGAGGCGCTGCTGCGACTGCCGCACCGGCTCGTGATGTTCGTCGGACAGGCGTGGCTCGCGGAGGGCGCCGAGGAGGCCGTCACTCCGGATGACGAGCACGACGAGTTCGCGTGGTGGCCGCGCGAGATCGCCGACTGGCCGCCCGAGGCGGGAGACGTTCTGCCACGGATGGCACAGTGGCTGTCGCAGTGAACCAGAGCCTGCGTCCGGCGGCGGGACCACTGACGTTCACACGGCTCAAGTGGACCTCTTTCTTTCACTCGTGCGTGTACACCGCGCTGCTCGTCAGCGCCTTCGCGATCGGCAAGCCGGAACCGCTGACATTCGTGCTCGGGTGGACGCACGGACTGTTGTGGATCTTCATGTCTCTGGCGTGCATCACAGCCGCGCGTCTGCGCGTCGTTTCGCTTAAGCTCGCTGTCGCTGTGGCGGTCCTCGGCGGCATCGGACCGTTCTTTGGCAGCTACCAGTTCATCCGCGAAGAGCGCCAGCGTGCGGTACCACACGCCGCGCTAAAGTGAGACATCGATGGCAACTAGTACCACGGCAGTGCAGACGATAGACGTCGTAACCCCTGCCGCGGGAGAGTCGGTCACCGAGGGAACGATCCTCGAATGGCGTGTGAAGGTCGGCGAGGCCATCAAGGTGGACGACACCATCGTCGAGATCTCGACCGACAAGGTCGACGTCGAGCTGCCCTCGCCCGCGAGTGGAACAGTCAGCGAGATCCTCGTCGAGGAGGGCGAGACGGTCACGGTCGGGCAGGTGATCGCCCGCATCTCGGTGAACGGCGCGGCGCCCACCGCCGAGGCCCCAGAGCCCGGCGCTGCGACGGCCGCCGAGACGGCCGTCGAGACCGCCGAGGCCGTCGCCGCGACTGTCGCCGAGACCGCTGAGGCCGAGGCCGCGGCCGAGACCGCCGAGCCGAGGTCCGAAGCACCCGTCGAGCCGGCTGCCGAGACACATCTCGACGCGCCTCACGCGACCGACGGCGCGGCGACGCAGATCGTGGACGTACTGACCCCGGCCGCGGGCGAGTCCGTCAGCGAGGGGACGATCCTCGAATGGCGAGTGAAGGTTGGAGACTTCATCGCGGTCAACGACACGATCGTCGAGATCTCAACCGACAAGGTGGACCTCGAGCTGCCGTCCCCGGCCAGCGGCACCGTCAGCGAGATCCTCGTCGAGGAGGGCGACACGGTCACCGTCGGCCAGGTGATCGCGCGGATCGCCGTCGGCGACGCCGCGTCCGCCGCAGGGCCCCGGCCCGCGGCCGCGCCTGCCCAGCCTGACGCGGCGCAGGCGCAGCCCGACGGCGGGCAGGCGAAGTCAGCCGGCCCCGAGCAACCGGCGACGGCGGCGCCCCCCGAGGGCACGAAGGTCTCCCCCGTTGCGGCGCGCGCGGCGGCGGTCGAGGGTGTGGACCTCGGCGCGGTCTCCGGCAGCGGACCGGCGGGTCGCATCACGAAGTCAGACGTGCTCTCCGCTGCAGCCGGCAACGGCGCGAGGGCCAACGGCGCCGCGACGGCGAGCGCCACGCCGAGCGCTGAGCCGAGCGCCCAACCGCTGCGCGGCGGCGCGGCGGCGCTGGTCCGCTACATGGAGCAGTCGCGCTCGATCCCGACGGCGACGAGCTTCCGGACGCTGACGGTGAGCGTGCTCGACGCGCGCCGGCGCGAGCTGAAGGCGGCCGGGCTGCAAGGTCTCCTTCACGCACCTGATCGCGTACGCGATAGCGCGCGCGTGCGTGGACATGCCGGTGATGGCGACGCACTTCGCCGAGATCGACGGCAAGCCATTCAGGATGGTGGACGGGCAGGTGAATCTCGGGCTGGCGGTGGACGTCGAGAAGAAGGACGGCACCCGCACACTGATGGTGCCGGTCATCAACGACGCGGCTGGGCTGCCGTTCGACGAGTTCCTGCGGGCCTACGACGTGCTCGTCGAGAAGGCGCGCACGAACAAGCTGACGGCCGACGATCTCGTCGGCGCCAACGTCACGCTCACCAATCCCGGTGGGATCGGGACGGTGGCGTCGGTGCCGCGGCTGCTGAGCGGTCAGGGGACGATCGTGGCGACGGGGTCGATCGCCTACCCAGTCGGCCTCGGTGGCGTGGGCGCGAGCATCGGCGCGGAGAAGGTCATGACGATGACCTCGACGTATGACCACCGCGTCATCCAAGGTGCGGAGTCCGGACGCTTCCTAGCGCTCGTCGAGGGATATCTGCACGGCGAGAACGGCTTCTACGAGGACCTGTTCGCGGCGCTGGGCGTCGAGCCGGGGGCACCGCCGGCAGCCGCCACCGCAACCCCGGCCGCGCCGCCCGCCACGCCTGCCGACATGAGTCACTATGCCGGCGGGGAAGAGCTGCTGCAGGCGGTCCAGGCCGCGAGCACCTTCATCAGCCGCGTTCGCAGCCACGGCCACCTGGCGGCCCGTCTGGACCCGCTGGGCTCCGAGCCCGAGGGCGACCCGGGTCTCGACCCCGAGGCACTCGGGCTGACCCCGGAGATCCAGGCGAAGATCCCGGCGAGGATCTTCCAGATGTACGTGCCGGGCGCGACGCTCGCGGACGCGCTGCCGCACCTGCGCGAGACCTATTGCGGGACGATCGCCTATGAGATCGAGCACATCGCCTCGCACCGCCAGCGGGTGTGGCTGCGCGAGCACATCGAGTCCGGCGCGTTCCGCCACGAGCTCACCAACGACGAGCGCAGGACGCTGCTGAAGCGCCTGGTGGAGGTTGACGCGCTCGAGCGCTTCATGCACAAGGCCTACCTCGGCCAGCACCAGTTCTCGATCGAGGGACTGGACATGACGGTGCCGATGCTCGACGAGCTGATCCAGCTCTCAGCGGCACACGGCGGCCAGGAGGTCGTCATCGGGATGGCCCACCGCGGGCGGCTGAACGTGCTCGCGCACAACCTCGGGCGCTCCTACGACACGATCTTCGCCGAGTTCGAGGGCGCCTCGACGCTCGAGGCGGTGACGACGATCCCGCAGGGCGGCACAGGCGACGTCAAGTACCACCATGGCACGCAGGGCACCTACCAGCTGCCCGACGGCGACACGATCCGCGTCAACCTCGAGTCCAACCCGAGCCACCTCGAGTACGTCTCGCCGGTCGTCGAGGGCGCGACACGCGCGGCGCAAACCTCGCGCAAGGGGCCGCACGCCCACCAGGACACCAACGCGGCGGTGCCGATCACGATCCACGGCGACGCGTCGTTCCCCGCCCAGGGGGTCGTCTCGGAGACGCTCAACCTGCAGGCCCTCGACGGCTACAAGGTTGGCGGCACGGTGCATCTGATCATGAACAACCAGGTCGGCTTCACGACAGATCCCGACGACGCACGCTCCACGCGCTGGGCGTCAGACCTGGCGAAGGGCTTCGACGTGCCGATCATCCACGTCAACGCCGACGACGTGCCGGCGTGCGTCACCGCGGTGCGCCTCGCGTTCGCGTTCCGCCAGGAGTTCGGCCACGACGTGCTGATCGACCTGATCGGCTACCGCCGCTTCGGCCACAACGAGTCCGACGAGCCGGCGTACACGCAGCCGGAGATGTACGCGAAGATCAAGACGAAGAAGCGCGTGTCCGAGCTGTGGGCCGACCGGCTGATCGCCGAGGGGGTCGTCTCCAAGGAGGAGGTCGACCGCCAGGCACAGGAGGTGTGGGACAACCTGACGATCCTGCACCAGCGCCTGAAGGCGAAGATCGCGGCGGCGGCAGAGCACGAGGCCGAGCACATCACCGGCGAGTACCAGCTCGACCGCTCGCCGAGCCCGGAGGTCCACACGGCGGTCCCGGCGGCGCGCCTGCGCGAGCTGGGTGAGCAGTTGCTGCGCGTGCCGGACGGCTTCACCGTGCACCCGAAGCTCGTCAAGCAGCTCGAGCGCCGGCGCGAGGCGCTCGCCGAGGACGCGACGTCGGAGCCGAAGATCGACTGGGCGCACGCGGAGGCTCTGGCGTTCGCGTCGCTGCTGACGGAGGGCACGCCGCTGCGACTGACCGGACAGGACACCGAGCGCGGCACTTTCAGCCAGCGCCACATGGTCCTGCACGACGCCAAGACCGGCCAGACGGTGTGCCCGATCCAGAGCCTGCCGGATGCGCTGGCGCCGCTCGAGCTGCACAACAGCCCGCTGTCGGAGCTCGCGTGCATGGGCTTCGAGTACGGCTACAGCCAGGAGGCGCCGGAGACGCTCGTGCTGTGGGAGGCGCAGTTCGGCGACTTCGTCAACTCGGCGCAGGTGATCATCGACCAGTTCATCACCTCGGGCCTCGCCAAGTGGGGGCAGACCTCGCGCCTGACGCTGCTGCTGCCACATGGCTACGAGGGCTCGGGGCCCGAGCACTCCTCGGCGCGCCTGGAGCGCTTCCTGCGCGCCGCGGCCGAGGGCAACATCCGCGTGGCGAGCCCGACGACGCCGGCCCAGTACTTCCACCTGCTGCGCCGCCAGGCGCGCATCGCCAAGCAGCGTCCACTCGTGGTGATGACGCCCAAGTCGCTGCTGCGCCTGCCACAGGCGGCGAGCGCGGTGGCGGACATGGCCGAGGACACGAGCTTCCAGCCGGTGCTCGCAGAGCCCGGGGTGCAGGACGAGCAGGTGACGCGCCTGGTGCTGTGCACGGGCAAGATCTACTACGACCTCGTCGGGCATCCCGAACGCGCCTCGCACACCGGTCTCGCGGTGGCCCGCGTGGAGCTCCTGTACCCGTTCCCCGAACGACAGATCCTCGAGCTGATGGCCCGCTACCCGAACCTGCGCGAGGTGCTGTGGGTGCAGGAGGAGCCGCGCAACATGGGCGCGCGCGCCCACATGTTCCCGCGTCTGATGCAGATCATGCCCGAGGAGATGCACTTCGGCTACGTCGGGCGACCGGAGCGCGCGAGCCCCGGCGAGGGCTACCCCGCGGCGCACATCGACGAACAGAACCGGATCGTGACGACGGCGATCGATCTGCGCCAGCCGATCTCGCAGTACCCCCGAAAGACCCCGGGAGAGCGCTGAGATGTGGGCCCTGTGGAGGCGCTTTCTGGCGATTCGCCGCCAGCGCAAGCGCCAGCGGCGCGGGTACTGACCTAGCGCCCTTTCCAGACGGGCTCGCGCTTTTCCTTGAAGGCGCTCGCCCCCTCCCGCGCGTCCTCGGAGCTGAACAGCGGCCCGACGATCTCGCCCTGCTTGTCCCACATCTCGGCGCTCGACCAGTCGAACTGCTGCTGCAGGATCTGCTTGGAGGCGATCAGCGCGAGCGGGCCGTTCTTGCCGATCTGCGCGGCCAGCTCGAGGGCGGCATCGACCGTGGCGCCGGGCTCGACGAGCCGGTTGACGACGCCGAGCTCGTAGAAGCGATCGGCGGGGAACGGGTCGCCGGTGAGCGCGAGCTCCATCACGAGGTGGTAGGGCATGCGCCGCGGCAGCCGCAGCAGCGCGCCGGCGGCGGCGAGGATCGAGCGCTTGGCCTCGGGGATGCCCATCTTCGCGCCCCTGGCAGCGACGATCAGATCGCAGGCGAGCGCGATCTCCAGGCCGCCGGCGAGCGCGAAGCCCTCGATCGCGGCGATCAGCGGCTTGCGGGCGGAGCGCTGTGTGATGCCCGCGAAACCGCGGTCGCCGAACCACGAGGACTCGCCCTTGACGAACGCGCCGAGATCCATGCCCGCGCAGAAGAAGCCGCCGGCGCCGGTGAGCACGCCCACCGACAGGCCGTCGTCGGCGTCGAGCTCCTCGAGCGCGTTGCCGACGCCTTCGGCGAGCGCGGCGTTGACCGCGTTTCGCACCTCGGGCCGGTTGAGCGTGATCAGGAGGACCTTGCCGCGCCGCTCGGTGAGGACGGGCTCGGCGGAAACGGCTGCGTCAGCTGCGCTCATCACGACTCTCCTGGCTCGGGGAAAGGAAGCCTAGCGGCCGGATGGCTAAGCAGCGAACAGCTTCAGGTCTGGCTCGCGCTCACCGCGCAGCACCGCGAGATCGACCTCCACGCAGTCGATCCCGCGCGACTCGGCGAGCACCCGCGCCTGCGGCTTGATGCTCTGGGCGGCGAGCACGCCCCGGCAGGAGCCGAGCGCCGGATCCAGCCGGATGCGCTCGAGGTAGCGCGTCAGCTGCTCGACCGCGTCGATCGTCGCGATGCGCTTGATCTCCACCGCGATCCACTCGTCCTCGCCGTCGCGGCACATCAGGTCAACGGGGCCGATGTCGGTGGGCCACTCGCGCCGGACGAGCCTGAACCCCTCGCCGCACCACTGCGGGGTGTCGGCCAGCAGCTCCTGCAGTTCACGCTCGATGCCCTCCTTCTCCAGCGACGCGAGCGTGTCGAGCTCGTGCTCGACGTCGGAGAGGACCTCCGCGACCGACATCTCCAGCAGCTCCTCCTGCCCGCGCTTGCGCACGAGCAGGCGCTCGAGACGACCGTCCTCGCCCGTGTGCTCCTCGATCACCGTGGGCGCGACCATCCAGTTCAGGGGCTTGACGTTGGAGCCACCACCATCGGCCCACACCATGAACGTGCCGTCGCTCTTGAGCATCAGCAGTCGCACCGCCTCGGGCAGGACGGTGCTCAGGCGACCAGCGTATGAGACCTCGCAGCGGGCGACGATCAGGCGCACCGCGGGAACCTAGCGGCTTTGGCGGACCGCAGCGCGACGCTCGGGTCAAGGCCGCCAATCGCGGCGATCACCTCCGACCGGCCCCCTACGCTCTCGGCTCGTGGAGCAAGCGAGCGCGACCCTGCCCGGCCGTCCCTATCCGCCGCCTCCGGGGCCCGAGTCGTTCTGGCCGGTTCAGCTCGCGCTGCTGGTCGCGATCGGCCTGCAGTTCGGGCTGCCCGCACGGCTCACCGCCGGTCCGTCGTGGCTGGTGCCCGCGCTCGAGGGAGTGCTGGTGATCGGCCTGTCGTTGGCCACGCCACGACAGCTCGAGCACGAGCACACCGGTCGCCGGCGCACCGCGATCGCGCTGACGGCCTTCGTCACCGCCGCCAACATCTACTCGCTCGCCGCGCTTACACACGCCCTGCTGCACAACAAAGTGCCCAGCAACGGCCACGAGCTGATCGTCTCGGGCATGCTGATCTGGCTGACCAACTTCCTGATCTTCGCCCTCTGGTACTGGGAGCTCGACCGCGGCGGCCCCGGCCGGCGCGCCGCCGGCCACGATGGTCCGCCGGACTTCCTGTTCCCGCAGATGAACGACGACGCCGTCGAGCCGCGCAACTGGCGCCCGCAGTTCTTCGACTACCTGTACGTGTCGCTGACGAACGCGGCCGCCTTCTCTCCCACCGACACGATGCCGCTGACGCTGAAGGCGAAGGGCATCATGGGCGTGCAGTCGATCGTCTCGCTGGTGACGATCGGGCTGATCGTCTCCCGCGCCGTGAACATCCTCTAGCCAGCGAGGCTCGGCTCGATCGCGAGCGCCTGGGCGACGAGCTCGTGCACGTCCTTGCCGGCGCCGAGCGTCAGCGCGCGGCGGAGCGCCTCGAGCGCGCCCTCGCGGTCCATCAGCTGCAGGCGCAGGCGCCCGAGGCGCTCCCACGCGCCGGCGTCGGACGGGCCGCGCCGCGCAGCGCGCTCGGCGGCCTCCTCGGCGAGGTCGGTCGCGCCCATGTCTTCGTAGATCCGCGCGGCGAAACGGTGGGCGGCGGGACGGGTGCCGTCGACGCGCGCCCAGTCGCGCACCGCGCGCGCGGCCTCCTCGAGCTTGCCGGCGTTCCAGAAGGCGAGCGTCATCAGCCGCAGCACCGCGACGTTGCGCGGCTCGGCGTCGCGCGCGTAGATCAGGCGCTGTGCCGCCAGCTCGTATTCGCCTTCGGCCATCGCGCGCTGGGCGGCGATCAGGAAGCGCTCGACCCGCTCCTCCGCGGGATCGGGCTTTGAGAAGTCGACGAATTTCATGCTGCCCGCAGGCACGGTGCGGATGCCGTGGCTGAACTTGACGCGCGCCCACTGCTGCACTTCCTCGCCGGCACCGACCGGATCCGAGGAGAAGTAGATGCCTGCGACGGTGCCAACGCCCCACTCGGGGTAGGAGAGGCAGCGCGCGTAGCGGTGCACGACGGAGTGGTCGGGCACCCTGCTGCCGAACGGGTCGTTTTCGGCGCGGTCTTTGGCCGCGGCGCGGGCGCGCTGCTCGGCCTCATAGGCGCGCCGTCCCGCCTCCTCGCGCTCGCGGCGGGCAGCCGCGGCGCTGACTCTGACGGCGTTGGCCGAGACTTTGCCGCCGCGCGAGCCCTCCGCGAGGCGCTCGAGCTGGTCGGCGGCCTCGTTGATCGCCTTCAGGTGACGCTCGTGCTCGAACTGGCGTCCCTGGGGAGCGACGTCGGGGTGCCAGCGCTTGGCCATGCGCCTGCGGGCGAGCTGCACGTCGCGCTTGTGAACGGCGCCTCGAGCTCCAGCAGGAGCAGGTGCTGCTCGACGTCGAGGACCGTGGTGGGCATGACCCGACAACGTTAGCGAGGCCGGACCGGAATTCCTTCCTGTCTATCCTGCGTGCGAATGTCCTCCCAGTACATCTTCACGATGCACCGTCTGTCGAAGCTGCACCCGCCGGACAAGACGGTGCTCGACAACGTCTCGCTGGCGTTCTATCCGGGCGCGAAGATCGGCGTGCTCGGCTACAACGGCGCGGGCAAGTCGACGCTGCTGCGGATCATGGCCGGCGTCGACCAGGAGTACCGCGGCGAGGCCGCGCTCGCCCCGGGCGCGACCGTCGGGATGCTCGAGCAGGAGCCGCATCTGGACGAGAGCAAGGACGTCAGGGGCAACGTCGAGGACGGCGTCGCGGAGACGAAGGCGCTGCTCGACCGCTTCAACGAGCTCGCGGCCAACTACTCGGAGGAGACCGCCGAGGAGTTCGGGCAGATCCAGGCGAAGATCGAAGCGGCCGACGCTTGGAACCTCGACACGCAGCTCGAATACGCGATGGACGCGCTGCGCCTGCCGCCGCCCGACGCGGACGTGAGCACGCTGTCGGGCGGCGAGCGCCGCCGCGTGGCGCTGTGCCGGCTGCTGCTGCGGGCCCCCGACCTGCTGCTGCTGGACGAGCCCACCAACCACCTCGACGCCGAGTCGGTGGCGTGGCTCGAGCAGCATCTCGGCGAGTACAAGGGCACGATCGTCGCCGTGACGCACGACCGCTACTTCCTCGACAACGTCGCCGGCTGGATCCTCGAGCTGGACCGCGGCAAGGGCATCCCCTACCAGGGCAACTACTCGAGCTGGCTGGAGCAGAAGCAGGCACGGATGGCCCAGGAAGAGCGCCGCGAAAAGGGCCGCGAGCGCACGATCGCGGCTGAGCTCGAATGGGTGCGCACCAACCCCAAGGGCAAACGCACGAAGTCCAAGGCCCGCCTCGCCCGCTACGAGGAGCTCGTCTCCGAGGAGCGCAACGTCAAGCTCGACGACGTCCAGATCCACATCCCCCCGGGCCCGCGCCTCGGCGAGAAGGTCCTGACGGCGACCGACCTGGGCAAGGGATTCGGCGACCGGCTGCTGATCGAGTCGCTGTCCTTCGACCTGCCCCGTGCGGGGATCGTGGGCGTGATCGGCGCCAACGGGGCGGGCAAGACCACGCTGTTCAGGATGATCACCGGCGAGGAGACGCCGGACAGCGGCAAGCTCGAGCTCGGCGACACCGTCCAGCTCGCCTACGTCGACCAGTCACGCGACTCGCTGGATCCGGAGAAGACCGTCTGGGAGGAGATCTCCGAGGGCTACGAGCACCTCAAGGTCGGCGATCGCGAGGTCAACTCGCGCCAGTACACGGCCGGCTTCAACTTCAAGGGCAGCTCCCAGCAGGCGCGCATCGGCAAGCTCTCCGGCGGCGAGCGCAACCGCGTGCATCTGGCAAAGCTGCTGCGCAGCGGTGGCAACCTGCTGCTGCTGGACGAGCCCACCAACGATCTCGACGTGGACACGCTGCGCGCGCTCGAGGACGCGCTGCTGGCGTTCCCCGGCTGCGCGATCGTGATCTCCCACGACCGCTGGTTCCTCGATCGCGTCGCCACCCACGTGCTGGCGTTCGAGGGCGACTCGCAGGTCACGTGGTTCGAGGGCAACTTCGAGGCCTACGAGGAGCACCGCCGCGCGTTGCTCGGCGCGGCCGCCGACCGGCCCCACCGCATCACCTACAAGCGGCTGGTGCGTGGCTGACGCGCCGGCAGGCGAGCCGTCGCTCGCGCAGGAGCCGGCCTGTGCGCCCGGCAAGTTCGACCGCGACACGGCCGTGTGGCGGGAAGATGGTCCGGATCGCTCGCCCGCGCACGACCGCGAGGACGGAGCCGGTGCGCGCCTGCGCTTCGGCGCCGAGGTGGCGCCCGACTGGCGCGCCGGTCGCGGGCCGCACGGCGGCTACCTCGCGGCGATGGTGCTGCGCGCGATGGTCGAGTCCGTCGCCGACACAGAGCGTGCACCGCGCTCGCTGACGATCCACTACGCCAGGGCGCCGGAGCCCGGCCCCGTGCAGATCGCGACGGCGATCGAGCGCGAAGGACGCTCGCTCAGCACGCTCTCGGCGCGGATGGAGCAGGGCGGGAAGCTGATCGCGCTGGCGCTCGCGGCGTTCTCGGTCCCCTGGGGCGGCCCCGAGATCTCGGACGTGCGGATGCCCGCCGTGGAGCCACCCGACCCGTCACGTGAGGGGGTCAAGTTGATCGAGCACGGCGGCCCGGAATTCGCCCGTCACATCGTGCTGCAGCCGCGCATCGGCGGGATTCCGCTGTCCGGCGCCGAGCAGCCGATGGAGATCCTCGCCTGGATCGGGCTCGCCGAGCCGCGGCCGCTCGACGCCCTCTCGCTCGCCTTCTTCAGCGACGCACTGATACCGGCGCCGTACATGCGCCTGACCGAGACGGTCGCCGTGCCGACGGTCGATCTCACGGTCCACTTCCATACGCACGACGCTCAGCGGCACGAGCCGGACCCACGGGCGCTGTGCCTGGCGAGGACGAGCACGGAGCTCGTGCACGAGGGCTTCTTCATCGAGGACGGCACGATCTGGGCAGCTGACGGCACGCTCCTCGCCCAGTCGCGTCAGCTCGCGATCGTGATTCCGTTCCCCGATCGCTCGTGATCGCCGCGCAAGCGGTAGTGTCCAGCGCGCATGGCCGACTACACCGCGAAGAAGCTCAGTGAGATGGAGGCCGGCTTTGGTGGCGGCTTCGTCAAGGCGAGAGCCGAGCTCGGAGTCACAGCGTTCGGCTTTCAGGTGATCCAGCTTCCACCGACTACGGCGACTACCCTGAGCACGATCACGCGGAGAGTGGTCAGGAGGAGGTCTTCCTGGCGCTCGGCGGCTCCGGATGGATGGACGTCGAAGGCGAGCGCGTGGAGCTCGACGGCGAGACGCTCGTGCGCGTAGGCCCGGAGGCCAAGCGCAAGGTGCACTCAGGACCCGAGGGTCTGCGCATGCTGGTGATCGGCGGCTGCCCCGGCGAGCCGTACGCGGTCAATCCGCGATGAGCGAGCTGGGCACCGGCGCGCCTGGCGTAGCTCAGCGCGCGAAGGACGTATCGCGCGTGAGCCGCAGCACGGCGGCGGCGATCAGGCGCGCGCTCGCGTGGACGTCCTCGAGCTGGACGAGCTCCACCGGCGAGTGCATGTAGCGGATCGGGATCGACACGAGGCCGGTCGGTACCCCGGCGCGGCTGATGTGCACCGCGTCCGCGTCGGTGCCGGTAGCACGCGCGGAGGCCTCCACGGTGAACGGGATCTTCTCGGCCTCGCCGGCCTCGTACAGCAGCTCGAACAGCTTGCTGTTGAGCGTCGAGCCGCGGCGTGATGACGGGGCCCGAGCCGAGCTCGTGCTTTCCCGCCTCCTTGACGTCGATCCCGGGAGCGTCGGTGGCGTGCGTGACGTCGACGACGATCGCGGCATCGGGCTGTAGCGCGAACGCGCTCGTGCGCGAGCCGCCGAAGGTGATCTCCTCCTGTGCGGCTGCGATCGCAGCCAGCTCCCATTGCGCGCCGCCGGCCTCGGCGACCAGGCGGGCGGCCTCGAGCGCGACGAATGACCCCAGCCGGTTGTCGAGCGCGCGCGCGGTCAGGCGACCGTTCGGGAGCTCGACCGGCTGGGCGTCGATCACCGCCACGTCTCCGACCCGCACCATCTCGCGCGCCTGCTCGCCGTCACGCGCGCCGATGTCGATGTGCAGCTCGCGCATCTCGGCGACCTTCTTTCGCTCCTCGTCGCGCAGCAGATGGATCGGCTTCTTGCCGACGACGCCGACCACGGGACCGCTGCGCGTGTCGAGGACCACGCGCTGGCCGACGAGGATCTGCGCATCCCAGCCGCCGACCCCCGTGAACCACAGGTAGTCCGTCGTCGCCGATGTGCGTGACGATCAGACCGATCTCGTCGATGTGCCCGACGATCAGCAGCCGGCGCGGCGGGTCGTCGTAGCCGTGTTTGGGCGCCACCAGCGCGAGCGGCGTGCCGAGGACGTCGGTGCTGACCCGCGCGAACTCGCTGGCAGCGTCGCGCCACACCTGGGCGGGAGCGGCCTCGTAGCCCGATGGTCCGCGCGCGGCGAGGAGGTCGCGCAGGAGCGGCGGTACGCCGGCGGCGGGGCGCGTGCGTCGTTTAGCGGGGGCTTTGCGCGCGGCTGGGCTCATGCGGCCAGCAGCGCGCGCAGGACGTACTGCAGGATGCCGCCGTGGCGGAAGTACTCGGCCTCGCGCGGCGTGTCGATCCGCACGCGCGCCTCGAACTCGATCGGGCTCGCAGCCGTCGCGTTCGGCGCGCACGCGGACCTCGGCCGGCGGACCGCCACCGTCTGCCATCGACTCGGCGAGACCGGTGATCGAGAACGCCTCCTCACCTGTCAGACCCAGCGACTTCGCGTTCTGTCCGTCGGGGAACTGCAGCGGCAGCACGCCCATGCCGACGAGGTTAGAGCGGTGGATGCGCTCGAAGCTCTCGGCGATGACCGCCCGCACGCCGAGCAGCTTCGTGCCCTTGGCGGCCCAGTCGCGGGAGGAGCCCGAGCCGTACTCGCGTCCCGCGAGCACCACCAGGTCGATGCCCTCGCGGATGTAGCGCATCGCGGCGTCGTAGATCGGAAGCTGCTCGTTCGAGCCGTCGGCGAGGTAGCGCGTGAAGCCGCCTTCGGGCAGCGTGCCGCCGCCGAGCAGGTTGCGCAGGCGGATGTTCGCGAACGTCCCGCGCATCATCACCTCGTGGTTGCCGCGGCGTGAGCCGTAGGAGTTGAAGTCCCGCGGCGCGACGCCCTGTTCCAGCAGGTACAGGCCAGCGGGGCTGTCGCGCTTGATCGACCCGGCCGGCGAGATGTGGTCTGTGGTGACGCTGTCCCCCAGCAGCGCGAGCACACGCGCGTCGTGGATGTCGCCGAGGAGGTCCGGCTCGGCGGGCATCCCCTGGAAGTACGGAGGCAGGCGCACGTAGGTCGAGTGCTCGTCCCACGCGAAGCGCTCGCCCTCCGGCACGGCCAAGGAGTTCCAGCGCTCGTCGCCGGCGAACACTTCACCGTAGCTGCGGCGGAACATGTCCGCCTGCACGGCCTCGCCGATCGTCTCGGCGATCTCCCGCTCAGAGGGCCAGATGTCCCGTAGATACACATCGTTGCCCCGCTCGTCCTGCCCGAGCGGCGCACCGAGGATGTCAGCGTCCATCGTGCCCGCCAGCGCGTATGCGACGCACAGCGGCGGTGATGCGAGGTAGTTCATCTTGACGTCCGGGTTGATGCGCCCCTCGAAGTTGCGGTTGCCCGACAGCACCGAGACGACCGCCAGATCCGCCTCGTTGACCGCCGCCGAGATCTCCTCGGGCAGCGGACCGGAGTTGCCGATGCAGGTGGTGCAGCCGTAGCCGACGAGGTTGAAGCCGAGCGCTTCGAGCGACTCGGTGAGACCCGCGCGGTCGAGATATTCGGTCACGACCTTCGAGCCCGGCGCGAGCGACGTCTTCACCCAGGGCTTCGAGCGCAGACCGCGGGCGACGGCGTTGCGAGCAAGGATGCCGGCGGCGATCATCACCGACGGGTTGGAGGTGTTGGTGCAGCTGGTGATCGCGGCGATGACGACGTGGCCGTGGTCGAGCTCGAAGCTCTCTCCGTCGAGCGTCACCGATGTCGCTGTGCCGTTGTGGGGCAGAGTTGCTGTGGCGCCGGCAGGCTGCGAGACGGGAAGCGTCTCGTTTGGCTCGGGGTGCCCGGGAGCGCCGTTCGCGGGCGGGTCGGACGCGGGGTAGGACTCGGCGACTGCCTCGTCGATCGGGTCGCTCTGATCGCCGGCGCTTGGGACGTAGTCGGCGAGCGCCGTCCTGAACGCTTGCTGCGCGCCGCTCAGCGAGACGCGGTCCTGCGGGCGCTTGGGGCCGGCGAGGCTCGGCTCGACGGTGCTCAGGTCGAGCTCGATCTCCTCCGAGAACGTCGGCTCCTCGGAATGCTCGTCGTGCCACAGCCCCTGCTCCTTGGCGTAGGCCTCTACGAGCGCGATGCGCTCGGGCGGGCGACCGGTGAACTGGAGGTAGGCGAGCGTCTCGGCGTCGATCGGGAAGATCGCGCAGGTCGAGCCGAACTCGGGCGACATGTTGCCGATCGTCGCGCGGTCCGCGATCGGCAGGCCGGCGAGGCCGGCGCCGTAGAACTCGACGAACTTGCCAACCACGCCGCGCTCGCGCAGCATCTGGGTGACCGTCAGCACGAGGTCCGTCGCGGTGGCGCCCTCCGGCAGCTCGCCGTGCAGGCGAAAGCCCAGCACCTGCGGGATCAACATCGACATCGGCTGACCGAGCATCGCCGCCTCGGCCTCGATGCCGCCGACGCCCCAGCCGAGGACGCCGAGTCCGTTGACCATCGTCGTGTGCGAGTCGGTGCCGACGAGCGTGTCGGGGTAGGCCTGGCCGGTCTTGTCGTTGTCAAAGACGACTCGCGCCAGGTACTCGAGATTGACCTGGTGGACTATCCCGGTGTCGGGCGGGACGACAGCGAAGTCATCGAACGCCCCCTGGCCCCAGCGCAGGAAGGCGTAGCGCTCCTGGTTGCGCTCGAACTCGCGCTCGGCGTTGAAGCGAAAGGCGTCGCGCGTGCCGAACGCGTCGACCTGCACCGAGTGATCGATCACAAGCTCGGCGGGCGCGAGCGGGTTGATCCGTGCGGGATCGCCGCCCATATCGGCCATCGCATCGCGCATCGCCGCCAGATCGACGACGGCCGGCACGCCGGTGAAGTCCTGCATCAGCACGCGCGCGGGTGTGAAGGCGATCTCCTTGCTCGGCTGCGCCTTTGCGTCCCAGCTCGCCAGCGCCTCGACGTCGGCTGCGGTGATCGGACCGCTGCCCTCGTTGCGCAGCAGGTTCTCGAGCAGCACCTTCAGCGAGAAGGGCAGCCGTGCCACGTCGAAGCGCTGCTGCAGCGCGTCGAGGCGAAAGATCTCGTAGCTGCGGTCGCCGACGGCGAGCGTGTCCTTGGCGCCAAAGCTGTCGTGCGGCATACCCGGCAGTCTATGAGGCGCGCGTCACACGCCGCTTGCCCTGGCGCTTGGAGCGCAGCAGCGCCGCATCGCACGCTTCGAGCAGCTCGTCGGTGCTCATCGGCGACTGCCATTGCGCGACGCCGATCGAGGCGGACACGCCGGCGCCGTCTGCGCCGTCATGCTCAGGTATCGCTTGCATGCGCTCGAGTGCCCGGCCGGCCGCCGCCGCCGCCGCATCGAGATCGGCGTTGGGCAGGATCACGACGAACTCGTCGCCGCCGTAGCGCGCGACGCGATCGAACGCACGGAACTCCCCAACCAGCGCCTGTACGACGCTGCGCAGCAGCGCATCGCCCGCCTGATGACCGTGGCGGTCGTTGACCAGCTTGAAGTCGTCGAGGTCGATCAGCATCGCCGACAGCAGGCCGCCCGTGCGCGTAGCGCGGCCGATCTCCTCGTCCAGGCGCCTGCGCATCGCACGATGGTTCATGCACCCCGTGACAGCGTCGGTCCCCGCCTCCGCGCGCGCCCGCGCGAGTGCCAGCGCGGTCGCGCCCTGCTCGACGAGCGCCGCGGCGAGCTCGACCTCAGGCGAGGAGAACGCATCTGAGCCACGGCGCACGAGCACCACGACGGCCTCGACTTCACCGCGCTCGGCGAGCGGCACGAGCAGCGCTGAGCTGACGGGCCCGGTCTCGGCCAGGCGCGGCACGCTCGCGGCGAGGCCCTCCGGATCGGCGGCCACGAAGCTGCTGCCTGTGTTCGCCACCCAGCTCACTCCCGGCGGACGCTCAGCTCTGGGCTGGAGGTAGCTGAGCCGTCCGACGCCGCCGACCATGTAGACCGCCACGAGCTCCTCTCGGGGATCTCCGTCCGTCGCGAGATGATGGATACGAACCTCGTCGGCACCAGGCGCTGAGAGGAGCTCGCGAGCGAGCATCCTGAAAATGGCTTCGGCGTTGCCGGCGCTGTCGGCAAGCGCCGTCAGGTTGCGGATGCCGCTCAGCAGTCGATCGATGCCCCCCGAGGATGTCGAGGTATCCGTACCTGTAACGACATTCATGCAGACAATGTACGGCATGCGCGGCCCCGTATGGGGCTGCGCCCGCGCGTCAGCCGGCGTCCGCGTGTGGGCCTATAACAAGCCAAAGGGGCGGCGCAAAGGCCGCCCCCATGGACTGCAGCATGCTCGTGCGCGCTTAGCGGAACCTGACCGTCACGAAGGCGGTTGAGTGCGCACCCTTCTTCTTCGGCACGAAGCCGACACGCACCTTCACGCTGAACGGCTTGCGCCGGGAGCCTGAAAGCGGGAGCTTGAATTTCACCCTGCCGGCGGGCCCCTTGAGGCTGATGGATCTCGTTTTGAGGCCCTTGCCGCTGCCGCTGATGCGCCCGGCGGCGTACGTCTCGAGCGTCAGGTAGAGCGTGTTGCCCGCCACCTTGTGCCCGACGATCTGCACGCCGCACCCTGTGGGCTTGATCGTCGTGTTCTGTTTGACGACCTTGCCGTTCTGGCCGGTGAGGATCGTCGGCATCGTCAGCTTCGCCGTGCACAGGTTGGTGTTGAGGTTCTCCGTCGTGAGCGCCGAGTGCGGCCCGAGCGGCAGGTTCACCGTGATGCTCGAGACCGGCACGTCCGGCGTCGACGCGAAGTTGGTCGTCGTGATCCCTTTTTTGATGTCGGTTTTGCCTTCGACGATGACCCGCACACCTTCGCCTTCGAGCACAAGCTCGAGGCTCGGGAATGATTCACCCGCGTGAGACACGAGGAACGCCGGTCCTTTCATCGGCACCCGGAGCACCGGCGTGACCGCCGTGGCGGTGCCAACTTCAGATCCCGGAGATTCTTTCTTGCAGTTGAGCGGGTTGGCTTCGAACACCTTCGCCAGGCACGCTTTCTGCAGCGTCGTCAGACGTGACGGCAGCTGCTTGGGCAGCGTCACGAACACCGATTTCATGTTGGCGTTGCCACCGGGCATCGTCAGCGTCGTCACGAGGCTCGCACCCTGTGTTTTCGAGTGCTTGGCGCTGGTCGACGCGGCGAATGCCGGCTTGAAGCCCAGGGCGCTGCAGCCTTCGGCCTGGAAGGGACTCGAGAGCCCCGTCTGTACGGCCCCGAACGTCGAGGTCAGGTTCGAAACAGTCGCCTCCACCGCGCAGTTGGTGGGGTTCAGCAGGAAGCCCTGCCTGTTGACGTTCACGTTGAGCGAGCGCAAACGTATCGGGATGCCCTTGACGATCGTCGGCAACACGCTTTCAGCCGTCACTCGCGCCGTCGTCGGGTTGACGTTGATCGTCGAGCGCGTCACTATCAAGCCGAGGTTGAACGGGCCCGCGACCGCAGGCACAGGGATCGACAGGCCGAACGGAGCGCCGTTGTACGGACCGGTCATGTACACCGGACCCGAGAACGTGTACGGCGAGCCGCCTGAGCCGGCCGTCACGGTCGCTGTGCCGATCTTGCTGGCCGATCCACATTCGCCTTTCCCAGCCTGCGGTTCGCCACACAGCGCCACGTTCGGGATCTCACCGACGACACCCGAAGGCAGTGTCGTTGAGACCTTCTGCAGGTACTGCTGACCTTCCGCGCGGGCGAGGTTGAGCGTGTAGGAGCTGTGGCCCGCGGCGTTCGGCGGTTCGTAGGCCGTGCTCTGCGACAGCGAGAACGGGATCGACGGCGCGCAGCCGGTGATCGAGACGCCGAATCCGGGCGTGGCGTTCGGGACCCCTTCGGTCGCCACAGGCGTGAAGCTGGTTGAGCCAGTCGGCGTGCCGCAGATGAGCGGGTTGGCCACCGACGTCAACGCGCCACGGTTGAAGTGGAGCGCGAGGCTGCTGAATGGCTGTTCGGGGTTTTCCTTGAAGACCGTCGTCAGCTGGCCTGTCACTTCGTTGGGAATCACTTCGCCTTTCAACCTCACCGAGACGCCGTAGCGTGTCGAGTTGGCGACGACGTAGATGATGTACGGGGGGCCTGTGATCGGCGCCGTTTCAGAGCCCGTGACCGGGCCGCCGAGGTAGACATTGCCCGTGAGCGAGCCCGGGGGCAGCGTCGGCACTTCGAGGTTCACGGTGCCGATTTCCGACCCACCGGGGCATGCCACACCGAATGTCGCGCTGTGAATCCTCGCCTGCGCGACCGTGCAGGCTTCGAGCCCGGCGGCAGCGGACGGGTTCAGCGTCATACCTTCCGGCAGCGTGACCGTTGCCGTTTTGACCTGAGAGCTGGTGATTTCTGCTTCTTCTCCGTTGAACTGCGGGAGCTTGAATTCAGTCGTGATTTCGTTCGGCTGATCGCTTCCGCTCGTTCCCGAGATCAGGTTGAATTCCGGTTTGAAGGGGACTTTTTTGCATTCCTGGAGCCCGATCAGGGTTTCGTAAGGTTTTCTCGAATTCTCGCGAGGTGCTTGCAGGCTTTTTCTCATTTCCGCTTCTGTGCCGAGCGGAATGCCTTCCAAGCTCAGCGTCGTGGTGTGGTTGCCCGGGACAGTTCGTCCCGTTCGTGATGAACGCTCCGTTGCCGGCTCGTCCGTAGTTGAGCTGACGCGACCTAACGAGCGGAAGGAACGGCGAGACGTTGACTTCGAAGTAGTCGTGATAGTCGCCGGCGTTTGTGCCCTTTGCTTCTTTACCCCATTCGACGTTGCCTTCGACGAGAGTGTGGGAGTAGAACTGGTTTCGTCAGCGCCCCGCCGCTGACGCCAAATTTTTCGAGTATGTCTTTGGTAAACCCCGACCGGGACTTTCAGCGCCGCGCCGAAGAGTGAGGCGCACGCCCTTTGGTCTGGTCGAGGTCGTAGAGCACGCCCGGATCTCAGACGTCGCCTGCTCCTTCGACGTACACGGTCGCGGATTCTTCGCCGATCACCGTGCTCGTTGGGCCCGATTTCGTGCGGGCCCGAACCTCCTGCTTTGCACGTGGACGCTTCGTAGAAGCCAACTGCCGCGGGTTCCGTTCCTGCGAAGGCGTTTCCCCGAAGTCTTTCATCGAGCATTGCGGCGACGTTCGCGGGGCTGGTCGCGAGCCCAGCGGCGACGTCGACCCTGACGTGCGTAACGGCGGCGTCGGGGATCGCGGTGTGTTTTCGTAGTTTCCGCTGTGCGTGACCATGAAGTCGGTCACGCCCGAACGGGACGTGTCCGCCGGCCTGCGTATAGCCTTGTTCTTCGGACGTGACGATGTCGAGTTTCGCGGTTTCGGTCGAGAGTCGATCCGGGACGTCTTTGTTGGCCGATTTTTCGCCGCAGGTTTCGTGCGATCGCCTTGCAGTTGATCCCGACGAATTTTTCGATTCCGAGGCTGGCCTGCGCAGCCGGGGCCGATAGGGCGATGAGCGCGAGCGCGCCCACACGAGCGCTACGAGCGAAACACGGACCTTGGACCTCACTGCTACCTCCCCTATCGGAACTCGGCTGGATCGAGACACGCCTGCATCTCTCGTGACTCCGGGCAGGCGAAAAAGTTGCGGTTTACAAGGAGGACTATTAGACGAGCCGTCCACAAGTCCTTCAAGCTAAGACCGAACCGAGCGCCTCCCGGGCGAACTCGACGCATGTTGTTCTACTCCTGAGAACGCCATTGCGCAATCTCGAACCGGCGCGCCAGCGCTGGCTGTCTGGCCAGTAGGCGCGGACTACACCACGGGCGCGCTGGAACCGAGCGCCACGACCGGCCCGAAGCCGACCCGCAGCAGCGCGCCGCCGCCGGGCGCGTTCTGCGCCGCGACGAAGCCGCCGCACGCCTCCGCCGCCTGGCGCACGATCGCCAGGCCGAGGCCCGAGCCGGGGAGCTTGCGCGCGTCGCGTGCGCGATAGAAGCGGTCGAACACGAACGGCAGATCCGCCTCCTGAAAGCCGGGTCCGTGGTCGCGGACGCTCAAAACGCCGTCCTTCAGGGCGATCTCGATGCTCGCACCCGCAGGGCTCCACTTGCGGGCGTTGTCCACCAGGTTCGAAACCGCGCGGCCGATCCGGTCGGCCTGGCCGCGCACGATCGTCGGCTCGAGCGCCAGCTCGAAGCCGATCTCGCCCTGCCGGTCGGCGCGCCTGCGCGCACTCGCGACCGTGTCGCGGACGACCTCGTCCAAGCGCACGTCGTCCACCGATCCGTCGGACGCGCTGCCGCGAGCCAGCTCCACGACGTCCCCCACGAGCGCAGTCAGCTCGTCCAGCTCCGCGACGATGTCCGCGCGCAGGCTCGCCTGCTCCTCTGGCGCGAGGCGCTCGGCCTCCGCCGAGGACCTGGATGTTCGCCCGCAGCGATGAGATCGGCGTGCGCAGCTCGTGGCTCGCGTCGGCGATCAGGTGGCGCTGCGCCTGGAGCGAGCGCTCGAGCGCGTCGAGCGTCCCGTTGAAGCTCTCAGCCAGCCGCGCGAGCTCGTCGCGCCCCTCCACCTCCAGTCTGCGCGAGAGGTCGGGATTGCCTGTGAGCTGCTCGGTGCGCTCGGTGAAGCGACCGATCGGCGCCAGCGCCGTGCGCGCCACCAGCGCCCCCAGCAACGCCGCCAGCACCACGCCACCCGCGCCGATCAGGGCCAGGATCAGCAGCACGTGGCTCAGCTCGTCGTTGACCTGCGTCAGTGGCTGAGCCACCATCACCGCACCGCCCGCGGGGGTTCCGAGCGTGAGCACCCGCAGCTTCGTCCCGGCGACGCTGCGATCGGTGAGACTGCTGCCGCTGCCGCGCACCGCAATCGCGCGGTCGCCCGCCGTCAGCGCGATCTTGCTCGACGAAGATCCCTGTCCGCCCGGGACGAACACCTCCCCCTGGGGGGAGATGAACTGCACGTAACCGGACGCCGCCCCGAACGGCTCCGGTTCGACGCTGTTCGGAAAGCCGTCCGCGTTCCCGCCCGCCTCACCCCCGCCCGGCGCTGCGCCCGGCGGGCTGCCACCGAACGCCCCGCCCGGCGCGCCACCGCCGGGCGGTCCGCCACCCGACGGCCGCGGTGCACCGTTGCCGGCATGGGCGCTGAGCGTGTGCGCGCGAGCCTGCAGCGAGCTGTCGATCTGTCCGTGGAGCTCCGAGCTCACCGCCACGTACAGACCGATCGCCGCCGCCAGCACCGCCAGCGCCACCGACACGCTCGCGACCGCCGCGATGCGGGTGCGCAGCGTCATCGCCGGCGTAGCGATCTCGGTCGCTCGCTCACGGCTCGCGTAGCGCGTAGCCGACGCCGCGAACCGTGTGGATCAGCTGGCGCGCGCCCGCGTCCTCCAGCTTGCGGCGCAGGTAGCCGATATAGACGCGCAGCGCGTTCGACGTCGGGCCGAAGTCGTAGCCCCACACGCGATCGTAGATCAGGCTGTGAGGGAGTACGCGTCGCGGGTTCAGCAGCAGCAGCTCCAGCAGCTGGTACTCCGTGCGCGTCAGCTCCACGAAGTTCTCGCCCACCCAAGCACCGTGGCGTTCGGGATCCAGGCGCAGCTCCGCGAACGACAGAGCGTCGGGGTCGGACTCCGGGTTGGCGCGGCGCAGCAGCGCGCGCAGGCGGGCCTGCAGCTCGCCCACGTCGAACGGCTTGACCATGTAGTCGTCCGCGCCTACGTCCAGACCGTCGATGCGGTCCTTCACCGCGTCGCGCGCAGTCAGGATCAGGATCGGCACGCGGTTGCCGAGCCGGCGCACTCGCCGGCACACCTCGAGGCCATCGATCCCCGGCAGTCCCACGTCGAGCACGAGCGCGTCTGGCACCGCCTGCACCGTCTGCTCGATCGCGCTCTCGCCGTCCTCGGCCAGCTGCACTTCATAGCCGGCGAGCGACAACGCTCGCCGCAACGCTTCGCGCACTGCACGATCGTCATCCACCACGAGGATCCTCACGGGCTTGATTGTTACCTGCCCACGCTCGCGAGCGCGCTCGCGCGACCCTGGCAGTCGTACAGCGTGGCCGCCGAGCTCGACGCGCTCGATGTGCTCGAACCAGAGATGCTCGAAGGCAGCGTCACCGCCACGCACGCCTTCGCAACCGCTTTCATCGCCGTTTTCGCACCCGTGCGGGTGTCTCCCGGCAACCCGCGAGCGCCCCCAGCGGAGCCCTGTTCGTCGAGAACCCAGCGGATCTTGCCCACGCGCACCTCTTCGGCGAGCCACGAGACGCTCACGTCGCTCTCACGTCCCGAGAAGCCGCCGATGCCTGCCACGTTCGCGTTCTGGCTCAGAATGGAGGACGCTGCGTTCGACTGGCTCGCCACCGCGATCGTGCCGCGGCCGTGCTGCCTGACGTAGGTGAGGACGCCGCTGGTAACGCTGCCGCCGATCGGAGCGCCGATCGCTCCGCCGGGGCCGCCGCCGCGGGCCGCGCCGGCGAGGCCGCGTGCTCCGGCTGTCCCCGCCCCGAACAGCTGCGGGCCTTCACCGATCGTGCCAGTGCCACCGCCGGCTGGCCCGGCAGTAGCCGGTGCGCCGGTGGGCGGGGCGCCGGCGCCGAAGCCTCGCGGGCCACCGCCGGCGCCGCCCGGGCCGGGGAAAGCGCCACCCGGTCCGCCGACGCCGCGCCTACCGCCGAAGCCGCCCGCGCCGCCAGGACCGCCGGCCTCGGCCGACGCCGGTCCGCCCGCGGGGAAGGTGCCGCTGGTCGCGTGGCCGAGCGTGTCGAACGCCCACACCGCGGGGGCCGCCAGCAGCGCTGCGAGCACGGCCCCGAGCGCCGTCATCCGCACCGCCCGCGAGCTCAACGCCAGCAGCGCCACCACCGCCAGAGCGCCAACGATGATCAGGAGCGCAGGTAGCCATGTCAGCTGTCCGGGATACTGAGCGCGCACGACCAGCTCCACGACGACGCCCGCCACCACCGCCAGCGCGGCCAGCACGCGCGCGCCGCGGCCGCCACGGAGGATCTCGACGGCACCGGCGCCCACGAGCGCCGCCACGAACGGCGCGAGCAGCGAGACGTAATACGGGTGGAAGATTCCACCGGCGAAGCTGAACAGCACCGCCGTCGTGGCGAATGCGCCGCCGACAGCCAGCAACCAGCCACTGCGGGCGTCACTTCGTCGCAGGCGAGTCGCGACGAGGATCCCCAGCCCACTGACCACAGCGAAGCCAAGCAGCCAGCCCGCCTGGCCGCCGAGCGCCGAGTTCAACAGGCGCAGCGGACCCGCCGCGCCACCGAACGTCGTGCTCCCAGTGCCCGCCGGGCCGCCCGTCTGGCCTTCCACGCGCCCGAGGCCGTTGTATCCGAAGATCAGCGACAGGATCGTGTTGTTGCTCGTGCCCGACACCCACGGGCGGTCGGCCGCCGGGGTCAGTTCGACGAGCAACGGCCACGCGCCGCCCACGAGCAGCATCGCGCCGCCTCCCGCGAGCAGCTGGCGCAGCGCGTGCAGGCGCCCACGCGCGGCCGGCGCCACCCACAGCCACGCCGCCGCGATGCCCGGCACGACCACCAGCGCGACACCCATCTTCGTCTCGAAGCCGAGGCCCACGCACACGCCAGCCAACACCAGCCAGCGGAGACGGCCGCCTTCCAGCCCGCGAACGGTGCACCACAGCGCCGCGACGCAGCAGAGCACGAGCAGCGCGTCCGGGTTGTTGTGACGCGAGATCGCCACCGTGATCGGAGTCAGCGCCAACGCCAGCGCGGCGATGAACCCACCGATCCGCCCGAAGCGCCTGCGCACGAGGTCGTACACCAGCGCGACGCTCGCCACACCCATCAGCGCCTGCGGCACGAGGATGCTCAGCGAGCTGAAGCCGAACACGCGCGCCGACAGTGCCTGCACCCACAGCGACAGCGGCGGCTTGTCGACCGTCATCAATCCGCCGCGATCGAGCGACGCGTACAGGAAGTCGTGCCAGCTCGAGCTCATCGACTTGACCGCCGCCGCGTAGTACTGGTTCGCGAAGCCGTTGCGCGACAGCGCCCACAGGTTCAACACCGCAGCCAGCGACATAACCGCTGCGAGCTCGGGGTGTGGGGCAAGCGACGCGAGCGACCGAGCCCACCTGCGCGTTTGAGGCGCCCACTCGCCCCCAGCGGGTTCCGCCACCGGCGCCGCCGTGCCCGACGGCGATGAGGCTGTGCGCGTCCGCCATGAGAAGCTCATGTGCGCAGCTTCCCGGCGGCGCGTAGGAGCAGCATTTGCCGAACGTCAGAGTTTCGTAAGCGACTGAGGACGCCGCATCGCGGCGACGATCGCAGTGCTACGTGCACCACCGGCGCGTGAGCGTGAGCGCTCCAGCAGTTCGGCCACCGGCTGCGCCCGGGTTGATCGAGCGCCTCGCCGGAGACGGCGACCTGCACGCCCCTCACCTAATCGACACCGAGCTGCTCCAAGCACTCCGCCGGATGCGCCTCCAAGACGAGATAAGCGACGAGCGCGCCGCCGACGCCCGCAGCGACTTCGCCGAACTTGCGCTCGTCCGCTACCGCCATCAGCCCCTCAACGACCGAGTCTGGGAGCTACGCCACAACCTGACGGCCTACGATGCCACCTTCATCGCGCTCGCCGAGGTCCTGACCGCTCCCCTCATTACCTGCGACGCATGCCTCGCATCGGCTCCCGGCCACGAAGCACAGATCGAGCTGTTCTAATCGATCAGGCGTTTGCCGAGCTGCGAGATCGCCAGACGCCACATCAGCAACGCGAACGCGATCAGGACCGCGGCGTGTCCGAGATCGGCCGGGCCGAGTCTGTCGAAAGACGCGTCGCGCACCAGCTGCACGCAGTGGTAGAGCGGGTTCACCTGGGCGACCTGGCGGACACCCACGGGGAGCGAGGCGATCGGGAAGAAGGTGCCGGCGACCAGGAACATCGGCGTCAGCACCGCGCTCGTTACGTAGTTGAAGTTGTCGATCGTCTTCGCCACCGCCGCCACCGTCACGCCGAAGCCGACGAAGCCGAAGCCCGTGACGAAGCCGATCAGCGGCACCAGCAGCATCCCCGGCTCGGGAACCAGCCCGAAGGCGAAGCCCACCACCAGCGGCGCCACGCCGTAGACGCCCGCGCGCAACGCGACCCAAAGCATCTCCGCCGTGATCAGCTCCTCGACGTCGACCGGCGCGGCCAGCATCGCATCGTAGGTGCGTTGGAACTGCCACCGGATGAACGTGTTGAACATCCCCGGGAATGCCGAGGAGAACAGCACCGCCGTGGCCACCACACCCGTGGCCACGTACGCGACGTAGCCGACGTGCAGCAGATGCGGGGCGAACTTCTCGAAGCCGAGCCCGAACGCCAGCAGATAGATCGTCGGCTGGACAACTGAGGAGAACGTCGTCGCCTTCCAGTAGCGCCCGAACAGCGCCACGTCGCGGCTCATCACGCCCGCCAGCGCCGCCGGTTCCAGACGGCCGATGCGCCGGGCGCTCGAGGGCGCCCGAGCCACCGGCGCGGCCTGCAACTGCGAACGCGAGCTCATTCGATCTCCTCGCCTGTCAGCGCCACGAACGCGTCCTCGAGATTCGCCGGGCGCAGCAACCCCTCCGGCGCCTGCCCGTTGAGGGACTCCGCGCGCAGGATCGCGACCGCCGGACCGCTGCGCCTGCTCGACCAGCCGTTGCGGGCCGCCAGCTCGCTCGCCTCCGCCAGGCGCTCCGGCGGCCCGTAGATCTCGAGCACCTGCTCACCGGCGTACTCGCTCACGAGCTCCGCCGGAGTGCCCTGGGCGATGATCCGCCCGCCCGACATCACCGCCACCATGTCAGCCAGGCGCTCCGCCTCCTCGATGTAGTGCGTGCTCATCAGCGCCGTCACCCCTTCCGCGCGCAGCCCGTCGATCAGCGACCACAGCTCCTGGCGGACCTGCGGGTCCAGGCCCACCGTCGGCTCGTCGAGCAACACCAGCCGCGGGCTGTGGATCAGCCCGCGCGCCACCAGCAGCCGCCGGCGCATCCCGCCCGAGAGCTCACGCACGATCGTGTCCGCGCGCGCCGTCAGGTTCGCGATCTGCAGCGCGCGCGTCACCGCCGCCTGGCGCTCGCCGCGAGGCACGCGGTACAGGCGCGCGAACACCGTCAGGATCTGGCGGCACGTCAGCTCGACGTCGAGGTTGTCCAGCTGCGGCACCACCCCCATCTCCAATCGCGACTGCTTGGATTCACGCGGCAGCCGGAAGCCCAGAACGGAGATCTCGCCCCTGTCCGCAAGCGTCTGCGCCGTCAGCATCCGCATCGTCGTCGACTTGCCCGCACCGTTCGGTCCGAGCAGCCCGAAGCACACCCCCGTCGGCACCTCCAGGTCCAAGCCGTTCACCGCCTCGATCGAGCCGAAGCGCTTGGAAACTCCCACCAGAGAGATCGCGGGTCTGCCTGTCACCATCGATTTCGACCGGCCGGCACCTCGGACACTGTAGGGGGCTCTCGGGCGCCCACCGGCGTCTCGCACCTATGTGCGGATGTCGATCGTCGGACCGGTCGATCTGGGACGCCGGTCCATACCCCCACGGCGCGCCCTGCGCCACCCTGACGCTGGCTGTTCGTATTGCGTCCCGGCCGAGGAAGAGGGTCATGCCAAGCAGATCGCCACAGATCGTCGCGCTCGGAGGCGGAGGTTTCTCGATGGAGCGAGACGGCTCGCTGCTCGACGACTACGTCCTGTCGCTCACCGGCGCGAGGCCGCGTGTGTGCTTCCTGCCGACCGCCTCCGGGGACGCCGATCACTACGTCGTGCGCTTCTACCGCCGCTTCTCGCCAGACTGCGACGCCAGCCACGTGTCGCTGTTCCGCCGCGACCAGGGCACCGGCGGCGTCGAGGACGACCTCGCCAGCCACCTGCTGAGCCAGGACCTCATCTACGTCGGCGGCGGCAACGTCGTGAGCATGCTGGGAGCCTGGCGCGCGCACGGCCTCGACGCGATCCTGCGCCGTGCGTGGCGGCGGGGCATCATCCTGTGCGGCCCGTCCGCCGGCTCGCTGTGCTGGTTCGAGCAGGCGCTCAGCGCCTTCCACGGCGCGCCGCGGATGGTGCGCGGCCTCGGCCTGCTGCCCTACTCGAACTGCGTCCACTACGACGCCGAGCCGGCACGCCGCGCCGAGTACCACCGCTTCGTGGCCGACGGCATGCGCCCCGGCTACGCCGTCGACGACGGCGTAGCACTGCATTTCCGCGGCACGAGCCTCGAGCGCGTCGTCAGCTCGCGCGCCGACCGCGGCGCCTACCTCGTCGAGCCTTATGGCGGCCGCGTCCGCGAGACGCGCCTCCCCGTCGAGCAGCTGGGCAGCACAGGGCCACGCGGCGACGACGCCTGGACGGTGACGAGCGCCAGGGGCAGGACAGCGCCCGCTTCCGCCTCGCGGCGAGCGGCCGGACATGCGAAGCCAAAGCCCGTCGCAGCGTGAGCGATCGACCCGTCATCGACGTGCAGGAGCGCCAGATCTTCGCGATGGGCGGCGGCGGCTTCACGATGGAGCCCAACAACCCGCTGCTCGATGACTTCGTGCTGTCGCTCGCCGACGTCGGCGAGCCACGGATCCTGTTCCTGCCGACCGCCTCCGGCGACACCAACGCCCAGATCAACGCCTTCAGGTCGCGCTTCGCCGAGCGCGCCTGCACTCCCGAGCACCTGTCGCTGTTTCACCTGCGCGAATCCACGCGCTCCCTCGCCGAGATCGTGCTCGCCCAGGACATCGTCTACGTCGGCGGCGGATCGATGCGCAACCTGCTCGCGCTGTGGCACGCGCACGGGCTCGACCGCCTGCTCGTGCAGGCATGGGAGCGCGGCACCGTGCTCGCGGGGCTGAGCGCCGGCGCGATGTGCTGGTTCCAGGGTGGAGTCACCCGCTCGAGCGGGCCACCAGAGCCGATCGCCGGCCTCAGCGTCCTCGAAGGCTCGCTAACCGTCCACGCCGACGGCGAGCCCGAGCGACTGCCCGTGTGGCTCGCCGCCGTGCGCGACGGCACGCTTCCCGGCGGATGGGCACTGGACGACGGCGTCGGGCTGCTGTTCCGCGGTGACCAACCCGAGCGCGCTGTCAGCTCCCGGCCCGGCGCGGGCGCACAGCGAGTCGACGCCATCGCCGGAGAGCTCCTGCGCAAGCGCCTCGAGGTCGAACTCCTCGGCGAGGGCCCGCGCGCCGCACTCGGCGGCTTCGACGAGGCCGTGCAGGAACTGCGCCGCGTAAACCGCATGCGGCGTGGCACCTCGCGCGGGCGCGGCTGAGCGCTTCGCGGTTACCACCGCCGTCGCTCACGACGTCCCGCTTCTCACCGGAAACCCGGAGATCATCGATCTCGCGGAGCGTCGCTGCCAGGTCGAGGATCTCCGGCGTTCCTAGCCGTAGTACAAACGGCCAAATTCTTGGAAATCTGCGGTCGTGGGGCACAAACCCGGCGACTAGCCCTTAAAGGACGACATGAATTGCCCGAAAAGGGCAGGCGCTTGTCGCCCCAACGGAACGCCCTCGAAAGAAACGAAAGCAAATGTCAACTCAAGCACCGACAACCATTTCCCACCAGACGAACCTCGACCGTCTGCTCCGGTGCGTCTCCTCCGGCTACCTCTCCGACGGCTGCTCCTGCCAGCAGACAGTCCCCGGGAGCGTCGCCAGCGCAGCGTGGGCTCGCCAGCTCGAGCACACGCCCGCGCTGGAAGACCAGTTCTTCCGCTTCACGTGGCGCGGCGCAGAGTGGCTCGGGTACGGCCTGCGCGACGGACGCGTGCGCGGCGTGTACTGCCCCGAGCACAACGCGCAGCGGAGCGAGCGTCGCTCGTTCGCCTACAGCGTGAGCGTCGCGTCCTAAGCGCGCTATGCGTCGACGCGCTCGAAAATCGCGGCGAGGCCCTGACCGCCGCCGATGCACATCGTCTCCAGTCCCAAACGCGCGTCGCGCCTGCGCATCTCGTGCAGCAAGGTGGCCAGAATACGCGCGCCGGTCGCGCCGACGGGGTGACCGAGAGAGATGCCCGATCCGTTCACGTTGACCCGGTCGAGGCCGTCGTGAAGCCGCCACTCGCCCAGCACCGCCAGGACCTGTGACGCGAACGCCTCGTTGAGCTCGATCAGGTCGAGGTCATCGAGCGTCACGCCGGCGCGCTCCAGGGCGAGCTTCGTCGAGGGCACCGGTCCGATCCCCATCGTCTCGGGCGCCACGCCGGCAACCGCCCACGAGCGCAGACGCGCCAGCGGCTGCAATCCCAGCTCGGCAGCCCTGACCGGGTGCGTGACGATGCAGATCGCCGCGCCGTCGTTCTGGCCGCTGCTGTTGCCGGCGGTGACCGTCGCATCCGGGTCGCTCGCCCCCATGATCGCGCGCAGCCGGCCAAGCGCCTCGAGCGTCGTGTCGGCGCGCGGGTGCTCGTCGAGCTCGACGACCGTGTCGCGGACGGGCACCGGCACGATCTCCTGCGCAAACGCGCCGCTCTGCTGAGCCGCGACGGCGCGCTGGTGCGAGCGCAGTGCCAGCTCGTCCTGCGCATCTCTGGGAATGGCGTACTCGCGCCGTACGTTCTCGGCCGTCTCGAGCATCCCGCCCGGCACCGGGTGGTTGATGCCGCCGGCGTTGACCCGGGCGCGTTCGAGGCGGTCCTCGAGCTTGATCGCTCCGCTCTTGACGCCCCAGCGCGGCCTCGTCGAGTAGAACTCGGCCTGGCTCATGCTGTCCGCGCCACCCGCCAGCACCAGCTCCGCCGCTCCCGTCTGCACCTGCATGCAACCGTAGATCACCGCCTGCAGTCCCGAGCCGCAGCGGCGGTCGATCTGCAGACCGGGCACCTCCACTCCCAGCCCCGCGTCGAGCGCGGCGACGCGCCCGAGCGCGGGCGCCTCGCCGCTCGCGTAGCACTGGCCCATGATCACGTCGTCGACATCCTCGCCGCGCAGGCCCGTGCGGCTCACCAGCTCGCGGATCACCGTCGCTGCGAGCGCCGCGGCGCCGACATCGCGAAACACGCCGCCGAAGCGCCCCACCGGTGTCCTCAGCGGCTGGCAGATCACAGCGTCTCTCGTTGTCATTGTGCTCAGGAGAACCTCCAGGAGATTTTTGAGCCAGCGTGAGCCAGCGCATCCTAGCCGCGGTAGGCTCTTGCCGAGGGGCCGCGCCGTGGAACCCATCCCCTACGAGACGAGCATGGAGCGCATCAGCGACAAGCCATTTGGAGACGCGCTGCGCGCGTTGATGGCCGAGCGCGGCCTCAGCTACCGCGGACTGGCGGACGCCACGCGTGAGCTCGACGGCAGGGGCATGACGCATGCCCACATCAACATGCTCGCCAACGGCCACGACAAGCCATCGACGCGGGCGATGGAGCTGATCGCGCGCGCGTGCCACATCCAGCCCGAGTACTTCGCCGAATATCGACTGGCTGAGGCGATGCGCGCCCTCGACCCCGCCGAGGTCGGACTCGAGCAGGCGCTGGAGAACCTCAACGCCCGGCTCGGCGGGCGAGCAGCTGGCGCCAAAGCACGCCAGCAGCGAGCGCTACGAGCGCGATCTCGTCCCACACAGTAGGCAGCGGGTCGGCCGGGCTCACCGTGACGACGAACAGCACGAGCCACGTCAGCCACGCCATCTGCACACCGCGGCGAGTGACCTGCGGGTAGCGCCAGATCGTCCGGTTGAGACGACCGGCGAAGAATCCCAGCTCGTGCTCGTCGCCGAGCAGGCGCGCCGCTGCCGAGAGCGCCCACAGCGCGACCACGAATGCCAGATAGCCAAAGGGGCGCGTGCAGATCAGGCAGCCCCTGCGCAGGCCCAGAGCCAGCGAGCCAGGGATTTTCCTCACCGCGCCAGTCTAGGGTTCGCCACCCTCCTACGCTGATGAGCTGTGTTCGTCCTCGTGCTGATCGGTGTGCCCATACTGGAGCTGTTCGTCTTCATCGAGGTCGGACGCACGATCGGCTGGCTGCCCGCGCTCGTGCTGCTGATCGGGACTTCCGTGCTCGGCGTGCAGGCGCTGCGCATCGAGGGCCGCTCGGCGATCGCGCGCGTCTCTGACGCCGTGTCCGAACGTCGCACCCCAGCGCGCGCCGCGATCGACGGCGCGTTGGGATTTCTCGGAGGCGTGCTGCTCGTTGTCCCTGGCTTTCTCACGGACGCCATCGGCGTACTGCTGTTGCTGCCGGCCACCCGAGCGCTCATGCGTCGCTGGATATCCCGCCACTACGCCGCTCGCGTAATCGACTTCGTCACCGCCGCCGCACGCTTCGCTCCCGGCGGCCGGCGTACCGGCGCCTATGACAGTTTCAGCACAGGCACCACCGCTGCGCGTCCGGCTGATGTCGAGTCAACCGCTGTCGAGGACGATCTCGACGAGCTTGGCCCGTGAGCCAGCGCGCGCGTGGCTAGACCGCGCCGGCGAGGCTCGCGAGCAGCTGCGCAGCAGCGGTTTCGAAGCGCTCGACCGCACGGTAGGGCCGTGCGATCAGGAGCGCGCCCTCGAGGCCGCTGACGATGCTCCTGGCGAGCACCGCCGTCGAGCCGGCGAAGCTCAAGCTCCCGTCGCGACGACCCTGCTCGAGCACCGGTGCGAGCCACGCCTCGTTGTCGTCGAGGAACCTGACGACCGCCCCGCGAATCGGACTGGGGATGGTCTCGTACTCGGCGGCGAGCATGCCGCACAGACACATCCGTTCCTCGCGCAGCACCTGCGCGTACAGGTTGGCGTATGCCGCGAGCTTGGCCGGCGGTGAGGGGACCTCTGCGTCGATCCTCGCAAGCGCGTCCGCGAAGCGCTCGGCATAGCGAGTGATAATCGCCTCGCCCAGGTCGGACTTGCTCGGAAAGTGGTAGTGGAGACTTGCCTTGGTGACCGACAGCTCCGTCGCGACGTCGGCGTAGCTGAAGCCGTTGAAGCCGCGGACCTGGACGAGCCGTTCGCCGATGTCGAGGATGCGCGAGCGCGTACTCGTGGGCGCGCCGCCGTTGGCGTGGGTGCCCTGCCGGGTCATCTTGTCGTCCGTTCCCTGGGCCATTGGTGCATTCTTGCAACCGAGCTTGACAACCTACCTACTAGTAAGTAGTGTAGCCGACGCGTGGTGTAGTAGCCAACTACGAGCAAGGGGGGATACATGGAGCAAACAGAGCACAAGAGCTTTGGAGCACCTGACGAGACGCGCAAGTTCCCGAACGGCGAGGCGCGCATCCTCGCTATCGGCGGCGGCGAGGTCGGACGGATGGTGTTCGAGCCGGGCTGGCGCTGGTCCAACGACGTCAAGCCGATCGCACAGACCGACAGCTGCGAAGCGCCACATTTCCAGTACCACGTCAGCGGCCAGCTGGCGATCCGCATGGACGACGGCACCGAGCTCGTGGCCGAGGCCGGTGACGTCACGTCGCTGCCCAGCGGCCACGACGCGTGGGTCATCGGGGACGAGCCCGTGGTGGTCGTCGACTGGTATGGCGCAAGCAGCTACGCCAAGGCGAGCGACTGAAAGCCAAGCGCCCACAAGCGACAAGCAAAGGAGAACGTCATGTCCCGTAAATACATCGACTGCCGCGAGATGCCCAGTGAAAGCGGCTGTGACCTGGCGATGGCCGGCAGCGACGAGCACGTGCTCAACGCGGCCGTCATACACGCCGTCACGGCGCACGGGCATCCGGACACGCCCGAGCTGCGCGATCAGATCAAAGGCATCCTCAAAGAGGAGGTTCCGAGCGCGCTGGCGTAGGCCAAGACCTCCATGGGCGACCGGCCGGACACTAGTCGCCCGCCTCGGCTTCCGCGATCCGTCCCGCCTCGCCGCGCTTTTCGACGACGACGTAACCGGAGTAGACCTCGACGGCCGACTCGATGGCCGGTTCCTCGTGCCCGGGGAGCACGACGAAGCGGCGCGGATGGGACCGCACGCGTGCGTACTCCCCGATCGAGAGGTCCAGTATCCCACCGCAATCCACGCAGACGCACTCGCATATAAACGCGTCGGCCGACTCTCCGTTGCGTGGACGCTGATACTCGATCCTGTCGTTTATGCGCCGTGCCAGAGCCTCGTTCTGCGCCATACGCCGCTTGCGTCGATCATCCACTCTGGGGCACCATTCCACTCAAGCGGGGAACGCGTTATCGGTACTGATCGATGAGCTGGCGCGCCATCGACTTCCCTCGCCGCGCGGCTTGCGCATCGCCCTCGGCTGCTACGACGATCGAGCCCTCCATGAGGATGTGCCACGAGCGCGCGAACGAATCGGTGTCGCGCAGGCCGGCTTCCTCGGCCAGGCGGCGTACGATCGCGCGGATCTGCTCGAGATGCCGAACGCTGGCGCCGCCCGCAGGATGCTCAGGGCCGAGTTCGAGCAGTACCTTGATGAACGAGCCCGCCTCGAAGTCGTCGCGATGGAACCACTCGTCGAGTACATCGAAGATGGCGAGTAGTCGCTCCTCTGGGTTCGAGCCGCGACGCATGGCCCCCGCTTCAATGAAGTCTTTGGTCCAGCGCTGTTCGCGGAGGTTGAGAAACGCGAGCACGAGCTCGTCCTTGGAGGAGAAGTGCCGGTAGAGCGTCGCGGTCGCGACGCCCGCGCGCTCAGTCACCTCGTTGACGCCAACTGCTTGGATGCCGCGCTGCGAGAACAGCTCGTAGGAGGCATCCAGAATCCGCTCGCGCGCGCTGTGCGCCATCTCGGCCGGTTGGCGGTGGGTTTCAAGCATGCCTCAGAAGGGTATCACGAGAGAGAACGCTCTTTATGGTAGAAAGAGCGTTCTCTCTTGTCGCTTGAAGCATCTGCTGAGATTCAACGGAAAGGAGGGCCCTGTGGGGCTCATCGAGCTACTTTTGATTGTCCTGGTAATCGCCGCCTTCGCGGGCGGGATCGGTCTAAGCCCGTTGCTTTGGCTGCTGCTGGTGGTGGCCCTCATCGTCTTCCTTACGAGCGGTGGGTTCGGCTACCGCAGAGGTGGGAGGGTCTAGGTATGACTGTCGGCACATCGATCTTCCTCATCGCCGTCGGCGCGATCATCCGTTACGCGCTGAGCTTTAGCGTTTCGGGAGTGTCGCGCCCAACGATCGGCCTGATCCTCATCATCGCCGGCATCGTCGGTCTCGTGCTGTCGCTGATCTACACGGCGAGCACTCGACGCCGAGTAGTCGACGGACCCTACGAAGAACCGCGCCTCTAGCGCCGTAGTGACCCCCTGCGAGCGAGCGCCGCAGGGGGTCGGACGGTCGCGTCGGCCCACGAGGTCGGCCACAACCCAATGGATTTTGCGGCTCTACAGCGGGGATGGCGGGAAAGTTCTCGAAATCTCCGTGGCCCCTGATTCGACGGCTCCACGAGGAACGATTCGGCCGAGAAACTGGCGGCAGGACACCTAAGTAGACGGACGCCTGTTCCCGCCTCCCGCTGACCCTTCGACCCCTGGCTACTTGAGCGGGTCTTGGGATTGCTTGAACTCGGCCGCGATGAGGCGGCGGGGCATGAGTAGGTCGGCGGCGAATTCGTTTGCTTCTCTCTCGGCTCGCCAGGGACCTGAGCGCACTCGCCCTGCGCGTGAAAGCGCAAATGCACGCAAATAGCGTGTCTTTCTACTCACTCGACCCATTTCGAGTGATTAGATTATGGTAGGCTCGCGCCGCTCGTATGGGCTGCCTCGCAAGGGTTTGCTATCGACGGGGGGCTCGGCGATGAAGGTGGCATCGCGGACAGACTGGTGTCGGGGAACCGTTCCCCATGGCCGGGGCGCGGAGCGGATCGCTGGGCTGCTAGCGACTGCCCTCGCCGCATTCTTTGCGCTGTCGGCCGGGGCGTCGGCGCAAACGCTCTGCAGCGATACCTGGACGGGCCCCAGCGAAGGCAACTGGCGGACGGCTGCGGACTGGTCGACTGGGCAGGTGCCCACCTCCGCCGATGCCGCGTGCATCGGAGCGGGAAGCAAGGTCGAAGTCAGCGAAGGCAGCAGCCAGCCGGGCGTCGTGCAGGGCGAAGGCGCGCTCGTGATCTCCGGCGGAACCTTCGAATTGGCCAACGCCCTCGAATCGTCGAGCATCGCCTCGTTGACCCTCTCCGGTGGCACCCTGTCGCTCGCCGGGCAGCTCGACGTCTCGGGCTCGCTGGCGGTCAGCGGCAGCTCGATAACGGTCACGGGTTCGGGGAGCGTGGTCGTGGGTTCGGGTGCGACGGGCACTATCAATAGCGCTCGCTGTGCACGTCTTGTGTTGAGCGGGGTGACGCTCGTGAACCAGGGCACCCTCACGCTCGGCGCGAGCGGTGGCGCGCAGGACGGATCGATCGCGATGGAAAACGGCGCCCAACTGCAAAACGCGGGGACCTTCAACGACGACTCCACCGAACCAGGCGGCTGCGGCTTCGGCCAGACTCCGTCGCTCTATAACAGCAACACCGGGGGCGCCACACCGAGCGCCACCAACACCGGCACCTTCCAGGCCAGCGGCGGCGCAGAACCGGTCACGGTCGGGGTTCCTTTCACCAACCAAGGCACCGTCAACACCGAAAACAGCGGCCTGCAGCTCAGCGGCGGCGGCTCGAGCACCAACGGCACCTGGTCAGTGGCCTCCGCAGCCACACTCGCCTTCACCGCCGGCACCTTCACGCTGAACAGCGACACCTGGTCCGGGCCCGGCACCACCACCGTAGCCGGCGCAACCGTGACCGCAACCAGCCTCAAAGCAAACACCACGAACATCAGCGTCAGCAGCGGCTCACTCACGATCCCCCAGGGCACAACGATCTCCCCCGCCAGCCTCGCCCTCTCCGGTGGCACCCTGTCGCTCGCCGGGCAGCTCGACGTCTCGGGCTCGCTGGCGGTCAGCGGCAGCTCGATAACGGTCACGGGTTCGGGGAGCGTGGTCGTGGGTTCGGGTGCGACGGGCACTATCAATAGCGCTCGCTGTGCACGTCTTGTGTTGAGCGGGGTGACGCTCGTGAACCAGGGCACCCTCACGCTCGGCGCGAGCGGTGGCGCGCAGGACGGATCGATCGCGATGGAAAACGGCGCCCAACTGCAAAACGCGGGGACCTTCAACGACGACTCCACCGAACCAGGCGGCTGCGGCTTCGGCCAGACTCCGTCGCTCTATAACAGCAACACCGGGGGCGCCACACCGAGCGCCACCAACACCGGCACCTTCCAGGCCAGCGGCGGCGCAGAACCGGTCACGGTCGGGGTTCCTTTCACCAACCAAGGCACCGTCAACACCGAAAACAGCGGCCTGCAGCTCAGCGGCGGCGGCTCGAGCACCAACGGCACCTGGTCAGTGGCCTCCGCAGCCACACTCGCCTTCACCGCCGGCACCTTCACGCTGAACAGCGACACCTGGTCCGGGCCCGGCACCACCACCGTAGCCGGCGCAACCGTGACCGCAACCAGCCTCAAAGCAAACACCACGAACATCAGCGTCAGCAGCGGCTCACTCACGATCCCCCAGGGCACAACGATCTCCCCCGCCAGCCTCGCCCTCTCCGGTGGCACCCTGTCGCTCGCCGGGCAGCTCGACGTCTCGGGCTCGCTGGCGGTCAGCGGCAGCTCGATAACGGTCACGGGTTCGGGGAGCGTGGTCGTGGGTTCGGGTGCGACGGGCACTATCAATAGCGCTCGCTGTGCACGTCTTGTGTTGAGCGGGGTGACGCTCGTGAACCAGGGCGCCCTCACGCTCGGCGCGAGCGGTGGCGCGCAGGACGGATCGATCGCGATGGAAAACGGCGCCCAACTGCAAAACGCGGGGACCTTCAACGACGACTCCACCGAACCAGGCGGCTGCGGCTTCGGCCAGACTCCGTCGCTCTATAACAGCAACACCGGGGGCGCCACACCGAGCGCCACCAACACCGGCACCTTCCAGGCCAGCGGCGGCGCAGAACCGGTCACGGTCGGGGTTCCTTTCACCAACCAAGGCACCGTCAACACCGAAAACAGCGGCCTGCAGCTCAGCGGCGGCGGCTCGAGCACCAACGGCACCTGGTCAGTGGCCTCCGCAGCCACACTCGCCTTCACCGCCGGCACCTTCACGCTGAACAGCGACACCTGGTCCGGGCCCGGCACCACCACCGTAGCCGGCGCAACCGTGACCGCAACCAGCCTCAAAGCAAACACCACGAACATCAGCGTCAGCAGCGGCTCACTCACGATCCCCCAGGGCACAACGATCTCCCCCGCCAGCCTCGCCCTCTCCGGTGGCACCCTGTCGCTCGCCGGGCAGCTCGACGTCTCGGGCTCGCTGGCGGTCAGCGGCAGCTCGATAACGGTCACGGGTTCGGGGAGCGTGGTCGTGGGTTCGGGTGCGACGGGCACTATCAATAGCGCTCGCTGTGCACGTCTTGTGTTGAGCGGGGTGACGCTCGTGAACCAGGGCACCCTCACGCTCGGCGCGAGCGGTGGCGCGCAGGACGGATCGATCGCGATGGAAAACGGCGCCCAACTGCAAAACGCGGGGACCTTCAACGACGACTCCACCGAACCAGGCGGCTGCGGCTTCGGCCAGACTCCGTCGCTCTATAACAGCAACACCGGGGGCGCCACACCGAGCGCCACCAACACCGGCACCTTCCAGGCCAGCGGCGGCGCAGAACCGGTCACGGTCGGGGTTCCTTTCACCAACCAAGGCACCGTCAACACCGAAAACAGCGGCCTGCAGCTCAGCGGCGGCGGCTCGAGCACCAACGGCACCTGGTCAGTGGCCTCCGCAGCCACACTCGCCTTCACCGCCGGCACCTTCACGCTGAACAGCGACACCTGGTCCGGGCCCGGCACCACCACCGTAGCCGGCGCAACCGTGACCGCAACCAGCCTCAAAGCAAACACCACGAACATCAGCGTCAGCAGCGGCTCACTCACGATCCCCCAGGGCACAACGATCTCCCCCGCCAGCCTCGCCCTCTCCGGTGGCACCCTGTCGCTCGCCGGGCAGCTCGACGTCTCGGGCTCATTTGCGGCGACCGGCAACCTCACCGTGAATGGCGCCGGGAGCCTGGTCCTGGGATCGCACCTCACGGGGACGATCGGCAACAACGCCGCCTGCTCGGTGCACCTTGCGTTGAGCGGGGTCACGTTCGTCAACCAGGGCACGCTCACCTTCGGCAGCGGCGTAGATGTGGGAGCGGGCGCCATCGCGATGCAGGAAGGCGCGCAGTTCCAGAATGCAGGCACCTTCAACGACAGCTCCTATGACGCCGGCTGCGGTTTCGGGGTGGGTGGCAGCAGCTACTCCTTCTACGACACCGGTGGCGCGGCGTCGATCACGAACACCGGCACGTTCAAGAGCGAAGCAGGGGGCGGCACGCTCGTGGTCGCCGTGCCGTTCGCGGGTCAGGGGACGGTGGATGGGCAGAGCGGCACGCTCCAGCTGAACGGCAACTACGCGAACAACAAGCTCGTCTCCCTGGCCGCCGGAGCGAGGCTGAGCGTCACGGGCAACTACACCCAGGGCGAAAACGGGACGCTCAAGCTCGCGATCGCCAGCACCTCGAGCTACGGCGCCCTGTCGGTGGGCGACTCGAGCGCGCTCGGCGGACTGCTCGAGGTCGCTTCCGCGAACGGGTTCGCGGGCGAACTCGGCCAGAGCTTTGCGATCGTGTCGGCGCCCGGCGAGTCGGGCGCCTTCTCCTACGTCGCCGGCGGCGGCCTCGCATCCGGCGAGTCTTACACGCCGAACTACTCCAACACCGGCGTGTCGCTCGTTGTGGCCAACGCCGAAGGCCAGGTGCCGCTGCCGGTGCTCACCTCGCCGCCCCATATCTCGGCCGGCTCGCCACAGCAGGGGGAGACGCTCGTGCTCAGCCACGGGTCCTGGGAACACGTTCCGAGCGAATACGTCGATCAGTGGCTGCGTTGCAACGAATCCGGCGGCGGGTGTGAACCGATCGCGGGCGCGGGTGGACAGGCGTACGTGGCCACCGGCGCGGACGTAGGGCGCACGATCGTCGTGCAGGAGATCGCCCGCAACGCGGGCGGCCAGAGCGCGCCCGCCGACTCGAGTCCCAGCGCTGTGGTCGCCGCGCTGCCGCTGCGCGCCGCTGCAGGAGAAAGCGTGAGCACGTTCACGGGCGCCGAGACGACGCTCGACGGCGCCGCCAGTACGCCCACGGCCGAAATCAGCAGCTACCGCTGGGAATTCGGCGATGGCGAAAGCGCCGAAGGCGCGGTCGTCCGCCACGCCTACCGATCGCCGGGCACCTATACGGCGACGCTCACGATCAGTCGTGGGAGTGAACACGCAAGCCAGACGCTCACCGTGACCGTCGTGACCCCGCCGGGTGCCGACCACGCCGCGGCGATCAGGCTGCTCACCTCAGGCGAAACGCCGATCAGCGAAGCGACGGTCCTGTATGTGGCCGCGGGCGGGACGCGCATCGAAGCCACCACGAACTCGCGCGGGGAAGGAGATCTCGCCGGCCTGCCGGTGGGCGAAGACACCGTATACGTGTACAAGAGCGGCTTCCGTCCCGCCACGGGGACCGTGACCGTCGACAGCGAACACCAGGGGTTCGCGAGCATCACCCTGGAACCCGGCGAAGTGGCGAGCAGCGGGCTCACCTCACACGAACTAACGATCCATGAAATGGTCGAAGCCGGCATCAATCCGAACGAACCCGCCAACCAGACGGTCAACAACTTCGAAGCCAAACTGGAATTCGTCGGCTCAATTACCGTCGAAGTGAAAGGCAACATCAACGCCGAAGGCCAGTTCGCGGGCGAAAAAGCTCCGTCCGGAACCGTGACCGGCGGCGGTACGCTCAAATGCGAACAGCAGGGCAGCGAACCCGAACACACCGCCTGCGAAACCACCGTGCAGGGCACGGGCGGTGAAACCATCCACATCATCGCCAAACCGACCACGATCGAAACTCACCCCATTATGCAGTGGCTGATTCTGCGCGGCTCCGCGGTCACGGTCAAGCAATTCTTCGAAGTGAGCATGGTCGTGCAGAACCTCTCCCCCGAAGAGCCCTTCGGACTGACGGCAGGCACAACCACTCTGGACCTTCCCAGCGGCATGAGCCTGGCGCCGACATCCGAACCCCAATCGCAGACGCAGTCGGTCGCCGCGATCCCACCGCTGGGGAGCGCGACCACGAACTGGATCATCCGCGGCGATGCTCCGGGGAACTACACGCCGTCGGTCGCCTATCAGGCTCAGCTGGAACCGTTCGGGACGGTCGTGAGCACCCAGGCCGCGCTCTCCCGGCCATTGGAAGTGTGGGGAGCGAACGCCCTGGCCACGGTCCTGAAGATCGACAGCGGCCCGGCCGAAAAGGGCATCCCGTATCACATCACGCTGGGCGTCAAGAACGTGAGCAACATCCCGCTCTACAACGTCTCGGTCAACACCAGTGCTCCGGTGCACGACCACTTCATCCTGCAGCCGGAGCAGCAGTTCACGACGACGATCGGGGAACTGCGGCCCGGGCAGACCGTCTCCGCTCCGCAATATGTCCTGATCGCCCAATCGCCTCGCGAAATCTACGGGGAACTCAAAGAAGGCACGATCATCGGCGAATCCGCCGCTGAACTGCAGAGCGTGACGCTTGCGGGCGAAAGCAGCGCGCCCGCCACGGTCGAACGCGTGACACCCCCGAGCCTGTACGAAGCCACGTCCTCCTCAGGCGGCGCCGGCGTCGTCCATCTGAAATGGCGTCAGGTCCCGGGCGCCGAAGGCTATGAGGTGTTCGCGACGCCCTCGCTCGAAACACCGTTCGGCGAACACCCGATCCCGGTGAGTGCCACCCCCGGCGGCTCAGGCGTAACGGTGCTGCCCGCCACCGCGAGTGAAGGCTACGTATCCGGCTCGAGCAGCGCATACTACGCCGTCAGCACACTGATCGCCGGGCACCTCGTACTCGATCATCCGCTGGTGGAAGCCGCCCAGGCAGAACGCGAAAACAAAGAAAAAGAAGAAGAAGAAACCCGCAAAAAAGAAGAAGAAGAAGAACTCAAAAAAGAAATGCACGAACGCGAAAAAGAAGCGAAAAAGGAAAAGCACGAAGGAGAACCCAACCCAGCCGAACCGGATCGCCGCCAGTGCAAGTCCGGCGATGCGATCAACTGCGCCACGGGCAACCACACCGAGACCCAGACCGACCTCGCGTTGGCGGGACACGGTCCTGCGCTGAACGTCGTGCGGACCTACAGCTCCAAAGCGGCGGTGCGTCAGGCCAAACCAGGGCCGTTTGGCTATGGCTGGACCAGCCCCCACGGCGCCTACGTGACGATCTCCCGCTCGTGCTCCCACGTCAATAGCTCCTGCGGGGAAGGCACCCTCGGCAGCGGGTCTGCGACCGTCCACCAGGACAACGGCAGCACCGTGTTCTTCTCCAAACAGGAAGGCGCCGGGGCCGGGAAAGAAGGCTGGACGTCCGGGCCACTGGTGCAGGCCACGCTCGTGGAAGTGGGCAACCACCTGATCTTCACGCTCCCCGGCGGCCAAGTGCTGACCTTCGACACGACCGGGCACCTGTCCAGCCACCTGGGACCGCTGAAATTCTTCACGATCACCGAAGGAACGGCCCCGATATCAAGCGAAGCCGACCGCAACGGCAACACGCTCGCGTTCTCCTACAACGGATCCGGCCAACTCACGACCATCACTGGGGCGACGGAACGCAAGATCTCGCTCGCCTACAACGCCGAAGGCCAGATCGCCACGGCGACCGACCCGATGGGCCACACGGTCAAATACGGCTACCAACACGGCAATCTCGTGAGCGTGACAGAGCCAGGCGAAAGCAATCCCCGCTGGCAGTTCGCCTACGACTCGCTCCACCAGATGACCTCCGCGACCGAAGCCGGCACCCACACCACCTTCACCGAATACGACGGCCTGCATCGCGCGATCGCACAGACGGACCCGATGGGCCACAAACGGACCTGGACATACCTCACCATCGGCTCGGGCTCACAGACGAGGATCACCGAACCGAACGGATCGACGACAGTCGAGCAGTTCAACGGCGAAGGCTCGCCCACGAGCATCGCGCGGGCAGCGGGCAGCCCGCTGGAATCGATCACGCTCGACGAATACAACGGCCAGGAACAACTGATCTCGACGACGAACCCTGCGGGCGGGAAGACGACCTACACCTATGATTCCACAGGCAACCGGGCCAGCGAAACCGACCCGCTGGGCAACACGAGCAAATGGACGTACAACGCCCAGCACGAAACCGTCACCGAAACCAAGCCGAGCGGCGAGACGACGACGATCACCCGCGACGCACGCGGCAACCCGACTGAAGTGTCGCGTCCGGCACCGGGCGGCCAGACGCAGACCACGAAACACACGTATGACTCTGCGGGCGACATGACCTCGACGACCGATCCACTCGGTCGCCAATCGACATACACGTATGACGCACGGGGCGATCGAGAAAGCGAAACCGACCCAGTGGGCAACAAGCGCACCTTCACATACGACGAAGACTCGCATCTGACCGCAACGGTGAGCCCGCTCGGCAACGTTGCGGGCGCCGAACCTGCCAAGTTCAAGACGACGCTCGTCCTCGACGCGCAGGGGCGCGTGGTCGAGACGCTCAACCCGCTCGGCCACACCGTGAAGACCACGTACAACGCCGCCGGCCAGATCGCCTCCCTGACAGATGCGAACGGCAAGGTCACGACCTACGCGTACGACGCCGACAACGAACCGATCAAGGTCACCGAACCCAACGGCGACACCAGAGAAACCGAATATGACGCCGCCGATCAGGCGATCGCACACATCGACGGCGACCATCACAAGACCACCTACGTGCGCGATCTGCTCGAGCAGGTGACGGAAGTCAAAGACCCGCTGGGGCACAAGACCACGAAAGCCTACGACGTAAACGGAAACCTTACGGGCGAAACAAACCCGGAAGGCAAGACGACAACCTTCGGCTACGACGCCGGCAACCGCGAGACGAAAGTCTCGTACTCCGACGGCAAAACGCCTGCCGCCGAATACGAATACAACGCCGACGGTTACCGCACCAAGATGATCGACGGCAGCGGCACCACGACATATGTCTATGACTCGCTCGACCGACTGGTCGAAAGCGTCGACGGCCACGGCGACAAGACCGCCTACGAATATGACCTGGCCGGAGAGCAGACGGGCGTCCTCTACCCCAACGGCAAAGCGGTAGCGCACACGTTCGACGCCGACGGACGACTCAAGAGCACCACCGACTGGCTCGGGAGCACGACGACCTTCACATACAACGCGGATTCAGCCCAGACCGCCACGACCTTCCCCCACGCCAGCGAAGGTGTCGACACCTTCACCTACAACGACGCGGACGAACTCACCAAGACGCTGATCAAGAAGGGCAAAACAACGCTCGCGTCGCTCACCTACACGCGCGCCAAGAACGGCGCCGTGACCAAAACCACGACCGCAGGTCTGCCGGGAGAAGCGAAAACCTCCTTCCTCTACGACGCGAGCAACCGGCTCACCCAGGCGGGCAGCACAGCCTACGAATACGATGCGGCCGGCAACCCGACGAAGATCGCAACCGTCACGAACACCTTCAACGCAGCCAGCGAGCTGACCGCCACCTCCACCGGCACTACGTACGCCTACAACGAACAGGGCGAGCGCATCAAGGCGACGCCCGCGACCGGACCGGCCACCACCTACGCCTACGACCAGGCAGGCAACCAGACCGCGGTCAGCCGACCCGGCGAAGGCTCGACCCCGCTGATCGAAGAGACCTACGCCTACAACGGAGATCGCCTGCGCGTCTCCCAAAGCAGCCCGAGCAACACGACATACCTGACCTGGGACACGGCCGAACAGCTGCCGCTCCTGCTCTCAGAAGGCGCCAACTCCTACCTCTACGGCCCCAACGGCCTGCCAACAGAGCAGATCACGAGCGCCAACAAGGTGCTCTATCTCCACCACGACCAGCAGGGCTCGACAAGGATGCTCACAGGCCCCACGGGAGCGGTCGAAGGGGCCTTCACCTATGGCGGCTACGGGAGCCTCACGAGCTCGACCGGAACGGCCACCACGCCGCTCGGCTACGACGGGCAGTACACAGAACCGAACACGGGACTGATCTACCTGCGGGCACGATCGTATGAGCCCGCGACGGCGCAGTTCACAAGCGTAGATCCCGCCGTCGCGACGACCTGGGCACCATACAGCTACGCCCAGCAGAACCCCGTCAACGCCGGCGACCCGTCGGGCCTCGCGTCGGCAGCCGAAATCACGGCCGAAACCGTGCTGGAAAATCTCTCGCGATCGGACGAAACCGAGCGCCAGCTTTTCGCAGAACGGGTGGAAGCCGAAAAGACGTGCGACCTGGCTCTTGCGGCACAGAAGGAAAGGGAAGAAAAGGAAGTGAAGGACCGGAGATCCTACGAAATACGCCTGCTCGTGGCGCTGAACCACACGATCGGCGCCGAAGAACGCAGGCGGATACTCATCGAATGGTACGGGGCAATCACGGAATACTTCGCGAAGACCTACGCCTGTGAACTGCCGCTGTCGTTGATCCCCGGAGGTCGGCTCGTGAAAGTCGTCGCGGGCGCGGCCGGGAACGTATGTGCCCAATGGGCGTCACCGGACGAAACGGACGGCTGAGAGCGTGTGGAGGCCGCTCGTCCGCTGCAGGCTGCGCTCAGGCGGCTTTGGCTGAAGCTGCTCGGATCAGCGACCTGATTCACGACGCCGTGACGCCCCTACCACCCTTTGGGCGCCGATGGCGTTTTTTCGGCCCTCTATCGCCGCGCGCATGGGGTAGCCGTGAGGTGGCGAGCGTCGCTCAGGAGCGCTTCCCAGCCCCTCCCAGCGCTCTGCTAATCCACCTCATCCTCCGGCGCAGAGCACGCAGATGCGCATGCCTGCGCCGAATACGGCTCAAAAACGGAGGGGGAGAGATTCGAACTCTCGGTACGCCAATCAGGCGCACAACGGTTTTCGAGACCGCCGCATTCAACCGCTCTGCCACCCCTCCAGGGCGACGCCCCTAGGCTACCGGCTGATCCGCCCGCGCCACGGCCTGGAGCGCCTGCACAACGCTAGCGCCGCGACGCGAAGAACTCGCTGAGCAGCTCCCCGCACTCGAGCGCGAGCAGGCCGCCGGCGACGTCGGGGCGATGGTTCAGGCGCGGCTCGCTAAGCACGTCCAGCACGCTCCCGCAGGCGCCCGCCTTCGGATCGCTCGCGCCGAAGACCACCCGCGGCACCCGCGCGAGCACGATCGCACCCGCGCACATCGCGCAAGGCTCGAGCGTCACGTACAGGACGGAGTCGAGCAGCCGCCAGCTGCCGAGCGCACGGGCGGCCTCGCGCAGGGCGATGATCTCCGCGTGGGCGGTGGGATCCTGGCGCAGCTCGCGCTCGTTGTGCGCGCCCGCGACGAGCTCGCCTTCGCGCACCAGGACCGCGCCGATCGGCACGTCGTCGTGTTCCAACGCACGCTCCGCCTCGCGCAGGGCAATGCGCATGAAGTAGTCGTCGCGTGGGAAGAAGCGCTCGCTCATCGATCTCGCCCGCGGCGTCTGCGAAAGTCCCTCCGCCGCCGCAGCGCCGGCGCTTCATCATTACCAAAGCACATGCGCCTGCCAACCGTCCACTCAACAGCGCGCCGGGCGCGTGGCGCGCATCTCGGTCGTGGTGGCGCTTGGCGCCGGCGCCACGCTGTCTGCCGGCGCGGCGCCGACGCTGGCGTCCGTACCGGCCACGTACGCGCCCAACGAGGTGGTCGTCGGCTATCTCGCCGCGGAAACGGCGACCCGTGCCGTCGCCGCGCGGCGTTCGCGACGCCACGACAGGGAGCTCATCCGACGTCGACACCCGCGTGCTGCAGCTCCCACCAGGCGTGAGCGTCGCGAGCGCGCTTCGCCGTTTACGCACACAGCACGACGTCGCGTGGGCAGTGCCGGACTATCGCGCGCACGTGACCGGCAGCGTGATCCCAAACGACGAAGGGAAAGGGCACGCGCCCGGCGACTGGCAGGAACTGCAATGGAACTTCGTCGGCCCGTTCAGCGTCGACGCTCCCGAAGCCTGGGCCAACGTCGCTGCCGACGGGGCCGCCGGCGGGCGCGGAGTGATCGTCGCGGTGCTCGACACCGGCGTCGCGTATGCCAACCGCGGGCCGTTTCGACGCTCGCCGGACTTCAGCCGTTACACCTTCGTCCAGGGCTACGACTTCGTCGCGAAAAATCGCTACCCGAACGATCGCAACGGACATGGCACGTTCGTCGCGGGGACGATCGCCGAGGAGACCAACAACCACTACGGCCTCACCGGCCTCGCCTATGCAGCACACATCATGCCCGTGCGGGTGCTCGACAGCCAGGGCGAAGGCGAAGCCTCGACGATCGCCGAAGGCGTCATGTTCGCCGTCAAGCATCACGCCCAGGTGATCAACCTCAGCCTCGAGTTCTCGCCGGGGGTCACAGCCGCCGACATCCCCGAGCTGATCCACGCGCTCGTCTACGCGCACCGGCACAACGTGCTCGTGGTCGCCGCCGCCGGCAACGAGGGGCACGCCGCGATCGCATATCCCGCGCGGGCGCCGTACGTGATTTCCGTGGGCGCCACCACCGAGCACGGCTGTCTCGCCGACTACTCCAACGACGGGTCCGGCCTCACGCTCGTCGCACCGGGCGGCGGTGCCGACGCGAATCTCCCGGGCGATCCCAACTGCTTCCCCGAAAAGCCTCCCGGGCCAGACGTCTACCAGGTGACGTTCACCGGGAGCTCCTACAGGAAGTTCGGAATGCCCTCGGGCTATGAAGGCACCTCGATGGCCACCCCGCACGTGGCGGCGACCGCCGCGCTGATAATCGCCAGCGGCGTGCTCGGTCGTCACCCGACGCCGGCGCAGATCACCGCGCGTCTGAAGGCCACCGCAACCAAGCTGGGCGGTGGCGGCGACGAACGCCTGTATGGCGCCGGCCTCGTCAACGCTGCCGCAGCCACCGCGCCGGGCGGCCCAGGCGCTGTGGCGAGATAGCCTGGCGTCGGTGTCGAGCGCCGTCCATCAGCGTCAGCGCGCCCCTGAGCGGTGCGACCTCGCGATCGTTGGCGGCGGGATCGTCGGGCTTGCGGTCGCGCGCGAGCTGATCGCGCGCAACCCGCGTGCCTCGGTGTGCGTGCTCGAGCGCGAAGCCGAGATCGGTACGCACCAGACCGGACACAACTCGGGTGTGATCCACGCAGGCGTCTACTACGTGCCGGGCTCGCTGAAGGCGCGCCTGTGCGTCGAGGGCGCGCGCGAGATGTATGAGTACTGCGAACAGCGCGCCATCGCCCACGAGCGCTGCGGCAAGCTGATCGTCGCCACCGACGCCTCGGAGCTGGATCGGCTCGAGGAGCTCGAGCGACGGGGCGCGGCCAACGGCGTGCCCGGGCTGCGCAGGATCGACGCCGCGGAGATCGAGGAGCTCGAGCCGCACGCCCGCGGCATCGCCGGGCTGCATTCGCCCAACACCGGCATCGCAGACTTCGCCGCCGTCGCGCGCGCCTACGCGCA
>CAWHAW010000002.1:0-11067 GCA_963827455.1 uncultured Solirubrobacteraceae bacterium
AGGCGAGCTTCCGGCGCTGAGATCGTGGAGAGCTGATTCAGCGGTGTCATCGCTCCGTAGTAGTCGACCGTCACGCGATCCAGCAGCGACGGCTGGCACGCCCGGTGCGCACCGTCGAGAACTCGTGCGTGGCCGACTCGACCGATTTGCTCATGCGCTCGCGAGCGTCCTCGAGCAGTTCGTCGATCAGGTTCTCAGCGGCCATCGCCCTCTCCTCCGGCTGTCGATACAAGCGTGCCTACGCGGACGCCTGAGATTATCTTCGCGAGACTGGTGTCGTCGTCCATGTTGAACACGTTCAACGGCATGCCGTTCTCCATGCACAGCGCCAGTGCGGTCGAGTCCATCACCCGCAGACGGCGCTCGAGCGCCTCCATATGCGTGATTCGGGGATGAACTCCGCCGTCGGGTCGAGCGCAGGGTCGGCTGTGTACACGCCCTCGACGCCGTTCTTGGCCATCAGGATGATCTCCGCGTGGATCTCGGCCGCCCGCAGCGCCGCTGCGGTGTCGGTCGTGAAGAACGGGTTGCCGGTCCCGGCCGCGAAGATCACCACGCGGCCCTTCTCCAGGTGACGCATCGCGCGCCTACGGATATACGGCTCGGCGACCTCGGAGATGCTGAGCGCCGACTGCACGCGCGTGTCGGTGCCGATCTTCTCCAGCGCGTCCTGCAGCGGCAGCGCGTTCAGCACGGTCGCCAACATGCCCATGTAATCCGCTGTCGAACGGTCCATGCCCGCGGCCGCACCCTGCATGCCGCGATAGATGTTGCCCGCCCCGACGACGATCGCCACCTCTACGCCCTGGTCGCGCACCGCCGCCACCTGCCGCGCGACCGCCGCCACGCGCTCGGGGTCGGTTCCGAAGTCGAGCTCGCCCATCAGCGCCTCGCCGGAGAGCTTCAAGAGGATTCGTTTGAAAGCAGGGGCCATCGGCGGGAGAGCCTATCCGCTCAACCGAGCAACCACGGGACCGTGGATTACTGGCCTATCGCAAAACGTGCGAAGCGGCGAATGACGACGTTCTCGCCGGTCGTCGCGGTGAGCTCGTCGCGCAGCTGCTGGACGGTCTTGCCGTCGAACTTCGGGTTGTGCATCTCCTGCTCGAGCAGCACGATCGTCTGAAACCACGAGTCGAGCTTGCCGGCGACGATTTTCTCGCGTACGTTCTCCGGCTTGTCTGCGGCCTCCTGCTCGTAGATGCGCGCCTCAGCGTCACGCTGATCGGCGGGCACGTCATCGCGGCTGACGTATTTGACGGTCGGCGTCGCGGCGATCTGCAGGGCGACCTCCCGCGCGAACGCCACGAAGTCGTCGTTCTTGGCGACGAAGTCCGTGTTGCAGTCCACCTCGATCAGCACCCCGACCTTCGAGCCGGCGTGCACGTAGGACTGGATCGTTCCCTCTGTCGCCGCGCGCTCGCCGAGATCCTGGATTTTCTTGCCCTGCTTCACACGCAGGATCTCGATCGCCTTCTCGACGTCGCCTTCGGCCTCGGTGAGGGCCTTCTTGCAGTCCATCATCCCTGCGCCGGTCCGCTCGCGCAGGGCCTTCACGTCCTTCGCGCCGATCTCGACAGTGCTCATGATGCGCTTGCCTCCGTCTTTGTTCTTGGCCATCCTCTGCTGCCGGTGCCTCGCCGGAGACCTCGACCGTCGCGGCCTCCTCGGCCGGCGCTGCGTCCTCGGCCGGCGCAGCGTCCGCCTCAGGCTCAGCCGGCGACTCCTCCTGCAGACCGTCCTGCACGGGAGCGTTGGCGACCGCTTCGGCGTGCACCGCGTCCTCGCCCTGCTCGGATGCGTCGACCTCGGGCGTCGGGGGGTGCAGCTCCGCGTCGGCCTGGGCCTCCGCCTCCGCGTGCACGGCGTCCTCGCCCTGGGCGTGGGCAGCCGCCGGGGCCTCGGGGGCTGCGGCCGCTGCCGGCGCCGCCGCCTGAGCTGGCGCCTGCGCGGTGGCAGGGGCGCTCGGCTCCTGCGCGGGCGGTGCCTGGGCGGCCGCGGCCGCGGCACGAGCGGCCTCCTGGAGCTCGGCGGCCTCGCGCTTTGCCTGTTCCTCGGCCTCGCGCTTTGCCTGTTCTTCGGCCTCGCGCTTTGCTCGCGCCTCGGCCTCGATTCTTGCGCGCTCTTCGGCTTCCTGGCGTGCGCGTTCCTCCTGCGCGCGGAACACGCCGTGGCCATCGGAGACGACCTGACCGATCGCCTGCGTGATCAGCGCGCACGAGCGGATCGCGTCGTCGTTGCCCGGCACGACGAAGTCGATGCCGTCCGGGTCGCAGTTGGTGTCGACCAGCCCGATGATCGGGATGCGCAGACGCCGCGCCTCTTTGACCGCGATCTCCTCGGTTTTGAGGTCGATCACGAACATCGCGTCGGGCACGCGCTGCATGTTCTTGACACCGCCGAGGTTCGCGCGCAGCTTCTCCAGGTCGGCCTGCGCCGCCATGCGCTCGCGCGTCGGCAGCAGCGCCAGCTGGCCCTCTGTCTCGTAGCGTTCGAGGTCGTGCAGGCGTCGGATGCGCTGGTTGATGGTCTGGAAGTTCGTCAGCAGCCCGCCGAGCCAGCGGTGGTTGACATACGGCATGTCGGAGGCCTCGGCGACTTCCTTGATCGTGTCGCGTGCCTGCTTCTTGGTTCCGACGAACAGGACTGTGCCGCCGCGAAGCGCCACCTCGCCGGCGAACTGCTGCGCCTGCGCCAGCAGCGCCTGCGTCTTGAGCAGATCGATGATGTAGATGCCGCCGCGCTCACCGTAGATGAAGCGGCGCATCTTGGGGTTCCAGCGGCGCGTCTGGTGGCCGAAATGGACGCCGGCCTCCAGCAGCTCCGCGATTCCTACGTCAGCCACGGGCTACTCCCTTGTTGATATGCGATTGATTCCGTGTGAACGGGCGCGGACCCGGTGTCGCGACGGATGTCGCCGTACCGGGCAGGGCCGCGATCCGCTACCGCACGGGTCGAGGTTCAGGTTTGCAACTCAGGATAGCCCTTCGGCAGCCGACAGCGCGCGCTGCAGGTCCGCAGGCAGAGGCGAGCTGACGTCCACCTGCGCGCCCGTCATCGGGTGCTCGAACGCGAGCCGTGTGGCGTGCAGGAACTGGCGCTCCAGCCCGAAGCGCCCGGCGGTGCCGTACTCGGGGTCGCCGCACACCGGGTGTCCGATTGCCTGCATGTGCACACGGATCTGGTGCGTGCGCCCCGTCTCGAGTCGAAGGCGCAGCAGCGAGCTGTCCGGGAGCGAGCGCTCGAGCGTGAAGTGCGTGCGGGCCTCTCGGGCGCCGGCGCCGGCCACGGCCATGCGCGTGCGCACGCGCGGGTCGCGCCCGATCGGCGCCTCGATCGTGCCCGTGCGGGCCGGCGGGCGGCCCTCGACCAGCGCGAGGTATTCGCGCTGGATCAGCCGTCGCGCGAGCGCGGCCTGCAGGCGCCGCAGGACCTCGTCGCTGCGAGCGACCACGAGCAGGCCGGAGGTGTCACGGTCGAGGCGGTGCACGATCCCGCGGCGCTCCGCGTCTCCCCCGGCCTCCTCCTGGAGTAGCGGCGCCAGCAGCTGCGCGAGCGTGTCCTCGTGGTGTCCCCGCGCGGGATGCACGACCACACCCGGCGCCTTGTCGACGACGATCAGGTGCTCGTCCTGGAAGGCGACCGTGAACGGCTCACCGTGCTCGTCGCTCACGGCTTCGAAGTGCGCGTGCGGTCCACCAGCACGAACAGGATCAGGACGCCGAGCGTGATCGAGGCGTCGGCGAGGTTGAACGGCGGCCAGCCGAGCGGCAGCTTGATGAAGTCCGTCACCGAGCCGTGGCGCAGCCGGTCGACGATGTTGCCGAGCGCGCCTCCCGCGATCATCCCGGTCGGCAGCCACAGCAGGGCGCGCGTGGAGTGCAGCGCGAAGTACACGAGCAGCGCCACCAGCGCGAGCGCGATCAGGATCGTCACGGCGACGTGGTTGCCCGGCAGAAAGCCGAACGCGACGCCGCGGTTGCGGGTGTATACGAGCTGGATGCCGGGGAGCAGCTTGTGTTCTTCACTGGGGACGATCGAGCTTTCGACCCAGTGCTTGGTGAGCTGGTCGATCGCAACGACGCACACCAGCACGAGCGTCGCGAGCAGCCACGCGACTCCCGCGGAGCGGACGCGCGGGCGCGTTGGCTCAGGAGCCGCCACGGGCACATCGAGGCTCGGCGTGCTCGGACCGGTCGGCGGCGTGGGCGGGGTGGGCGGAAACCCCATCATTCTCATCGAGCGCTCAGCTGATGATGCCCTGGACGACGACGATGTTGACGATGTACAGCGCGATGATCGCCAACATCGGACTGAAGTCGAAGCCGCCGAGCCGCGGCGCGAAGCGCCGGAAGATACGCAGGTACGGCTCGACCACGTCGCGCAGGAAGCCGAGCACGCGGTCGCTCGTGCGCGAGTACGGCGGTCGCAGGCCTGCCGCGAACAGCAGGTTCACGACGATGTAGACGAGGATCAGCAGCACGTAGATGTAGATCAGGGTCGACAGGTACCCCGCGACGTCGGTACGCGTGCTGGCGAGGACGATGCTCAACGGCGCTCCTCGAGGACGGCGTCGAGCGCATCGCTGAACGCGCGGCGCAGCCCGGCCCGCTCGAGCGCGTCGACGCCGCGCGCGGTCAGGCCGCCGGGCGATGACACCTCGCGGCGGACGGCCATCGTGTCGTAGTCGCGGCGGCGCAGCAGCTCTGCGGTGCCGGCGAGCGTCTGGACGACGAGTTCGGCGCCCTGCGCGGCGGGGATGCCGCGCCGCACGCCCGCGTCCACCTGCGCCTCGGCGACGAGCGCGACGTACGCCGGCGCACACGACATCAAGCCCATCGCGACGTCCACCAGCGCGTCGTCCAGCACCACCAGCGTGCCCAGCTCGGCGAACAGCGCGGCGATCTCCGTATCGGTGGCGGCGGGGTCCTCGCCGCCACCCTCGAGCGTCCCCGGGCCGGCGGCCTGCACGACGGCGCCCTGGCGCACCTCCACCGGTAGCGATGGAATGAAGCGGTAGACGGGCCTGCCGGGGTACGCCGCGCGCAGCGTCGCCAGGGGCGTGACGGCGAGGATCGAGGCGACCGGCGTGCTTCCCGGACCGATTTCCTCCGCCACCGCAGCGAGCTGCGCCGGCTTGTGGCACAGGATCACGAGGTCGGCGCGCGCTGCCACCTCGGCATTGCTCGCGAGCGCCTCACCGCCCACCTCGGCCGCCAGGCTGCGAGCCCGCTCGGCGATCGGGTCGGTGCACAGCAGCGGCCGTCCCCACCCGCGAGCCAGCGCGCGAGCCATGTTTCCACAGCCGATCAGACCAATTTGCATGAGATCTCCGACATCATCACCACTATGCGGTCCTGAGGTGTCAGATCCAAGTCTGGCTAGGACGCAGGGAGCGTGGCGTGCTTTGCACGCGAGCGACCGAGGACGCCGCCAGACGCCGGATATGGCGCCTCAGGACTGGTTGAAGAAGCCCTTCTCGATCAGCCGTGCGCGCTCCTCGGCGGAGATCTCGACGTTGCGCGGCGTCAGCATGAAGACCTTGTCGGCGATCCGCTGCATGCCGCCGTCCAGCGCGTAGGTGAGCCCCGAGGCGAAGTCGATGAGGCGCTTTGACAAATCTGTGTCAGAGCCCTGGAGGTTGAGAATCACCGGAATCGAGTCCTTGAACTTGTCGGCGATCTGCTGCGCATCGTTGAACGACTTCGGCACGACGAGGTGCACGCGCACGTCGCCGTTGCCGCGCACGCCGACCGGTTTGAGCACGGTCGTCGCGCCGCCTCGTGAGCGCCCGCCGCGTCCCGCGGAGACGGCTTCGCCGGCGTCTTCGTCGGCGAAGATGTCGTCGATCTCGTCACGGCGGCGCCGCAGGCGACGAACGTTGGGACGCTCGCGATAGCGGTCCTCGATTTCTGTCTCAGGACCCGCCCCGCCGGCGTCCTCGTCGTCGTAGTCGTCGTGATACTCCTCGGCGAGGCCGAAGTAGACGAGCGCACTGTGCCAGGAGTCGCGGAAAGCCATCGGTATAGATGCGTGTTCGCCCGGCGAACCGGTTTCCCTGCTGATGCTAGTGATTAGACGAGCGTCGCGGCCCGGTGGCCGTGGCTCAATCGTACAGCCTCGTGCCGATTCGCACGATAGTGGCGCCCTCCTCGACGGCGACGGCGTAGTCCTGAGAGGTGCCCATCGACAGCTCCTGCAGGCCGTGCTGTGCGGCGAGCTCGCGCAGCGCGGCGAACCAGGGGCGATTATCCTCGGCGCGCGCAGCGAGCGGCGGCATGGTCATCAGCCCCGCGACCGGGAGCGGCGAGCGCACGAGGTACGCGTCGATCTGCTCGGGGGCGATGCCGGCCTTACCGGCCTCGCCGGCGACGTTGACCTCGAGCAGCAGCCGCAGGCCCGGGCGCGCCAGGTGCACGTGGCGCTCGAGCTCGCGCAGCGCTGACTCGGACGCGAGCGAGTGGATCAGTCGCACGTGCGGGACGATCTGGCGTACGCGCCGGCTCTGCAGCTGGCCGATGAAGTCCCATTCGAAGAGCTCGCCGTGCGCGGCCACCTTCTGCTCGAGCTCCTGCGCGCGGTTCTCGCCCACGAGGCCGATGCCGGCCTCGGCCAGCCGCGGCAGCTGGTCGGCGGTGAGGTACTTGATCGCCGCGAGCACCTGCACGTCGCGGTGCCGCTCGCCGACGCGCTCGAGCGCGGCGGCGATGTCCGCGCGCACGTTTTCGAGGTTGGCGCGGACGTGGTCTGCGTCGAGGCCCGTGATCAGCTCAACCACGCGATCCCCGCATGGCGCCCGGCACGCGCGCCTTCGCGCCTGTATGAGAAGAAGCGCTCGTCACAGATCGTGCACTCGTCGACATGGCGTACATCGACGACCCCGGCGGCACGAAGCCGCTGCTCGGCGATCGCCCGCATGTCCAGATGGCGCCCGTGCCCGTGGACGCCGGCGAACGCTTCGTGCACCTCTGCACCGACCTCGTAGCAGCACACGCCTGCGCCAGGGCCCACCACGGCGGCGATCGGAGTGTCGTGTGCGCGAAGCGCTCGCAGTGCGCGGACGCCCTGCTCGAGCACACCCGCGGATAGGCCGCGCCAGCCCGCGTGGAGCATCGCGACCGCGCCGTCGCAGCCGAGCGCGACCGGCAGGCAGTCGGCGGCGAGGACCGTCACGCCCAGGCCGGGAGTTGAGCTGGCATGGCCGTCGGCGTCGATCGACACAGGCTCGCCCGCTGTGCCGGTGATCCGCTCTACGACGTGTACGGCCGTCCCGTGCACCTGGCGGCTCGAGCACAGCCACCGCAGCCCCAGGCGCCCGCACAGCTGCGCCCGTCGATCGAGGCCGTGCGCGTGGTCATCTCCGGCGCCAGTCGAGAGGTTGCCCTCCGCGCGCGTTGTGAACAGCGCTCGACCGCCAGCGGGGAGCTCGAACTCGAGTTCCGCGCGCTGATCGGCCATCAGCGGTCGATCGCGGCATCGAGTGCCGCGCGCAGCTCGGCGTCGCGGCCGGCTTCGAGCTCGCCGTCGAGCTTGCGCGCGAGCGCTGCCGCCAGCCTGCGGCCGATCTCCGGCCCGGGAGCGACGCCGGCGGCAACCAGGTCATCGCCGGTGATCTGCAGGCGCACGAGCCGCACCCGCTCAAACCACTCGCGCGCGGCCGCCGCGGCGCGCGGCGTGCTCGCGCCTCCCAGCGCGCCGGCGAGGGCGATCGCCTCGGGTGTGTGCACGAACAGCGCTGCGCGCAATTGCGAAGGCCTGCCGGCGTGCGCCATCGGCCCCACCAGCCCAGGTGCCGCGAGCGCGGTGCGCATCGCGCGCTCGCGGTCGGCCGCTGTGAACTCCATTTCGTCGAGGATTCCGAAGATCACCGGCTCGGGGTCCTGCGTGGGGATCACGGTGAGGTGGAGCAGCAGCGAGGCCATCAGCAGCAGGTCTCGCCGCCCGTCGGGCGGCAGCAGCGCGAGCGCACGCTGTGCTAGATCGCCTTCGAAGCGCAGGCCCGGCGACAGCGCGGCGAGCACGCCCAGCTCATCCATCGACTCGAGCGCCGCCGGCGCGTCGGCTTCGCCGAGCGCCAACCGCAGCTCGGCGCCGACCCGGGCTCGCGAGACGCTCATCAGCACACCCTCCTGCAGTGCGCGCGTGGCCAATTCCCGGGTGCCCGCCTCGAGCTCGAAGCCGAGTCGGGCGCGGTAGCGCGCGAGGCGCAGCAGCCGTGTGGGGTCGTCGATGAAGCTGCGCTCGTGCAGGACGCGCAGGCGGCCGGCGTCGAGATCCTCGATCGCGTGCGCGACACTAGTGAGCTCACCGCGGCGTGAGCCGCCCAGCGCCACGGCGATCGCGTTGACGGTGAAGTCGCGTCGCTCGAGATCCTCCTCGTTGCTCCCGCTACGCACCTGCGGCAGTGCGCCGGGGGCGGGATAGGACTCGGCCCGCCGCTCGGCGATGTCGACGCGGGCATCCTGCCACTCGAGCATCGCCGTGCCGAAGCGATCGTGCACCGCGACGCTCGCAGGAGCGCCGGCGCCGGTGTCGATACGAGCAGCCAGCTCTCGCGCGAACCCCGCCGCATCGCGCGTGAGCACCACGTCGAGCTCGCGCGGTGAGCGACTGAGCAGCAGATCGCGTACCGCCCCGCCGACGAGCGCGAGGTCGTCCCTTTCCTCGGCGAGCGCGAGCAGCTCTGCGCCCGCAGGCAGCGCCCGCAATGCCTCGAGCACCTCGCCACCGCGGGTGGCAGCCGTCGCGGAGCTCACGCCGGCAGGACTCCCCCCACCGTGCGCATCAGCTCACACGCACCGGGATCCCGGACGCCGCCAGGTGCGCCTTGGCCTGGGCGACTGTGAAGCGGCCGTAGTGGAAGATCGACGCGCACAGCACCGCGTCGGCGCCCGCCGCGAGCGCCTGCGCCAGATGCTCGAGCTCCCCGGCGCCACCGGAGGCGATCACCGGCACGCCGACCGCCTGGCTGACGGCGCGCGTGAGCGCCAGGTCGTAGCCGTCGCTGGTGCCGTCGCGGTCCATGCTCGTCAGCAGGATCTCCCCCGCGCCGCGCTCGACGGCCTCCTGCGCCCACTCCACGACGTCGCGCCCGGTAGGAGTGCGCCCGCCCGCGAGGTACGCCTCCCAGCCGCCGTCCGGCCGCGCCTTGGCGTCGATCGCCAGCACCACGCACTGGGCGCCGAACACGTCGGCGAGCTCGTTCAGCAGTTCGGGACGCTGCAGCGCGGCGGAGTTGACCGACACCTTGTCTGCGCCCGCGTCGAGCACCGCCTGCGCGTCTTCGACCGAGCGAATGCCGCCGCCGATCGTGAACGGCACGAACACCTCGTCTGCGGTGCTGCGCGCGAGCTTGGCGATCGTGTCGCGCTTCTCGTGCGTGGCGGTGATGTCGAGGAACACCACCTCGTCTGCGCCCTCGCGGTCGTAGTGCGCCGCGAGCTCGACCGGATCGCCGGCATCGCGGATGTCGAGGAATTCGACGCCCTTGACGACGCGCCCGCGGTCGACGTCCAGGCAGGGGATGACGCGCTTGAAATGCACGCGCCCAGCGTATCTAGGAGGCCAGCGCCGCCTTGGCTTCGGCGACCGTGAAGCGCCGCTCGTAGAGGGCGGTGCCGACGATCACGCCGTCGAGCGCGTCCAGCGAGAGCTCACGGCGCAGGTCTGCGAGCGCCTCGAGGTCCCCGCGGCTGCCGATGCCGCCGGAGAAGATCACGCTGCCCTCCCCCGCCGCCGTGGCCACCCACGCCACCTCATCGCGGTTGGCGCCGTCGAGCATCCCGTCGTGGTCGACGTTCGTGAACACGAAATGGCGAGCGCCTCGACGTTGCAGCTCGACGAATGCGTCGCGCGCCTGGATGTCGGTGCTTTGCAGCCACCCGTGTGTGGCGACGTGGCCATCGCGGACGTCGACGCCAACCAGCACGCGCTCGGGTCCGTGTGTCTCGATCACCTCGCGCAGGAGCTCGGGATCGGCGAAGGCGGCGGTGCCGAGGATCACGCGCGCCGCGCCCGCCCCGATCGCCTCGTCCACCGCCCGTGTCGTGCGCAGGCCGCCGCCGTACTGCACCGGCACGCCCGCGTCGAGGACGATGCGACGCAGCTGCTCGAGGTTCACCGGCTGGCCCGCCTTGGCGCCGTCGAGGTCGACGACGTGGAGGTACTCGGCGCCGGCGGCCACCCATCCACGCGCGGCGGACAGCGGGTCCTCGTCGTAGACCTTCTTCGCGTCGAAGTCGCCGCGAACGAGGCGCACGGCGTTGCCGCCGAGGATGTCGATCGCGGGGTAGAGCCTCACCTGGCGGCGGACGGCAGATCGGCCGGCGTGCTGGCGCCGATGCAGACGCGCGCGAAGTTGGCGAGCAGGCGCAGACCCGCGGCGGAGGACTTCTCGGGGTGGAACTGCACGCCGTAGAAGGAGCCGCGGTGCACCGCGCTGACGAACGACGATCCGTACTCGGCGACACCGAGGACGTCCTGCTCGTCGGCGGGCACGGGGGCGAACGAGTGCACGTGATAGAAGGCGCAGCTGGCGGGCAGATCGGCGACGAGCGGGGAGTCCGGGCGCGTGAAGCGGACCTCGTTCCAGCCGATGTGCGGGAGCTTCAGCTTGCCGGTGTCGAGCGCGCGCACCTCGCCGGGCACGATGCCAAGGCCGTCGGCGCCGCCCAGCTCGGTCGAGTGCTCGAACGCGAGCTGCATGCCGAGGCACACGCCGAGCACGGGCGTGCCCGCGTCGATGCGCTCGCGCAGCAGCTGATCGAGCCCGAGCTCGCGGAGGTTCTGCATCGCGCGCGGGAACGCCCCCACCCCCGGGACGACGAGGCCCGAGGCGGCGAGCAGCTGATCGTGCTCGCGCGTGACGATCGCGCGAGCGCCGACGCGCTCGAGCGCCTTCTCGACGGAGCGGCGGTTGCCCATGCCGTAGTCGAGCACCGCGATCTCCACGGGCTCGCCGATCAGCGAGACGATTCCCTCCGTCATGCGATTAGGGTGCCCTTCGTGGAGGGGACGCCGGTCTCCGTCGGATCTATGGAAACAGCCTGGCGCAGCGCCCGCGCGAAC
>CAWHAW010000003.1:0-130979 GCA_963827455.1 uncultured Solirubrobacteraceae bacterium
GCAGCGGCCGGTGCGTGGCCGCCCACAGCTGCGGGCTGGCGGACTCTTGCCTGCTCGTCGAAGATGCCGTGCGTGGCCGCGTCGTGCTGCACTGGCTCGAACAGGTTGCCTACGCGCTCGCCGTCGATCGGCATGTCTTTGACCTGCTGGCCTGAGAAGCCGGTCGTCGCGAGGTAGCGGTCGACGAGGAAGCTCGGCGCGAACTTGGTCGCGAGGATCGCCTGCACGGCGCTATAGCCGACCCACAGCTCGCGCCGGCGGTGGTGGGCGGCCCAGTAGACCGCCTCCGCGGGGATCTCGGGTTGATAGATCGGGGGCACGGGCATCGGGTGATCGGGGAGCTTCGATCGGCACCAGTTGAACTGCGTGGTGTTCACTCCGGGGAGTTGCACCATCGTGATCTCGACGTTGCTCTTGTCGTGGAGCAGCTCCGTGCGGATCGAGTCGGTGAAGCCGCGGATGCCGAACTTCGCGCCGCAGTAGGCGGCCTGCAGCGGGATCGCGCGATAGGCCAGCGCCGAGCCGACCTGCACGATCTTGCCGCGGTCGCGGGCGGTCATCCGCTTCAGCGCCGCCATCGTGCCGTAGACGGCGCCGAGGTAGGTCACTTCGGTGGCCCGCTTGAACTCCTCGGGCTCGGTGTCGATGAAGCGCGCGAACACGGTCGCCATCGCGTCGTTGACCCACACGTCGATCTCGCCGAAGCGGTCTTCGACCGCCTGCGCGGCCGCCTCGACCTGCTCGTGGTCGGCCACGTCGGTGGGGATGGCCAGCGCCTGCCCGCCGAAGGACTCGACCTCCTCCGCGGCGCCGTCCAGGCCCTCCTGGCCTCTGGCGAGCAGCCCGACGTGGGCGCCGCGCTTTGCGAACGCGTGCGCGATCGCCCTGCCGATGCCACCCGAGGCCCCGGTGACGACAACGACCTCGGGGGTTCTGTTCGTGCTCATGCACCACTCCCGGGGCGCTGCGCCCGGTTTGTCGCGGCGCCGCCGGGCGCCAGCGTCGACGCGAGAGTCACGAGTCCCCGCGACCGTCTAAGTGCCCGATGGGTCGAGGGTGGAGCGCTCTGCTTGCACGCCAGGCGCGTCGGCCAGCCGCGATGAGAGCGACATGATCGTGAGCGCAGGGTTGGCCGAACCCTGGGTCGGGCAGACGCTGCCGTCAGCGACGAACAGGTTGTCGACCCCCCAGACCCGGTGCTCGGCGTCGACGACGCTGTTCTCGGGGCTCGTCCCCATGCGGGCGCCGCCGATCAGGTGCGCGTACCGCTGGATCGTCAGGATGTCCTGGGCGCCCGGCGGCTTCGAGGATCGCACGCTGGACCTTCTTGGAGTAGTCCATGTTGAGCTTGTCGTTCTCGCAGCGCGAGTAGGAGAAGTGCGCGACGGGCATTCCGTAGGCGTCCTTCTCGGCGGCGAGCGTCACCCGGTTCTCTGCGCGTGGCAGCAGCTCGTTGAGCACGCCGATCGTCGTCCAGTGGTTGTAGTCGCGCATGTACTCGCGCAGCGCGCGCCCGAAGTGCCCCTCGGCGATGCACGTGCTCGGCCCATCCGATCGGCAGCGGGGAGATCGTCTGGATCGAGAACCCGCGTGCGAAACCGCGGCTCTGGTCGGTCTCGTAGAACTGCTCGGAGGAGACCTCCGGGGGTGGCGCCTTGTACATGCGCTGTTCCTCGGGGAAACGTCCGGCGCTCTGGGAGGCGCCCTGCACCATCACGTAGCGGCCGACCTGGTCCTCGTTGTTGCCGAGTCCGTTTGGGAAGATCGTGGAGGTCGAGTTGAGCAGCAACCTTGGCGTCTCGATCGAGTAGCCGCAGACGGCCACGGCCGATGCGCGCTGGAAGCGCTCGAGCTCGTCTCCCTCGCGGATGTAGGTGACGCCGGTCGCATGGCCGGCGTCAGTCGAGCTCGACGCGGATCGCCATGCTGTCGGCGCGGATCTCCACGCCGTGCTCGAGCGCGTCGGGCAGGTGCGTCACGTACGGGCTGGCCTTTGCGTTGACCTTGCAGCCCTGCAGGCAGTAGCCGCGGTAGATGCAGTGCGGGCGGTTGCCGAACGTGCCGTTGACGATGCCCACCGGTCCCGCGCGCATCTCGATCCCGTTCTGCAACGCGCCGTGCCACAGCAGTTGGGCGGGACCGCTGACGGGATGCGGAGAGAAGGGATAGGAGTGCGGGTCCCCCCACGGCCAGTCCTGGCCTGCGACCGGTAGCTCGCGCTCGAGCTCCTCGTAGTGGGGCCTCAGCTCCGCATAGGAGATCGGCCAGTCCGCGCCGACGCCATCCCTGGTGAAGGTCTCGAAGTCCGAGGGGTGAAAGCGCGGCGTGTAGCCCGCGTAGTGGACCATCGAGCCCCCCACCCCCCGGCCGGAGTTGTTCTTGCCGAGCTTGATCGGGTCCTCTCCGCCGATGATCCGCTTCTGGGTCCAGTACAGCCGGTGCGAACCAGCCTCGTCTGAGACCCAGTCCTCGTCGGGGTGCCAGAAGGGCCCGGCCTCGAGGATCACGATCCGCCAGCCCCTGCGTGCGAGGCGCTGCGCGAGCACCGATCCGCCGGCGCCGGCACCGACAATCACCAGGTCCACCTCCTCGCTCTCGCGGTAGCGGCGCATCGTCTGCTCGCCCGGCAGGTCGCGGCGGTGCACATCGAGCAGGAAACGCGAGTCGTTTGCGGCGGGGCCGCGTGAGCCCTTGAGGATGTTGCTCATGCTCCGGGCATCTCGGGTGCGACGCGGACAGGATCCTCGGCGGTGGCGCCCGGACGCTCGCGGGGCTCCAGCACGCCGACCGGGCCAAGGCGCATGTAGCCCTGCGGGTAGGCCGGGCCGCCGAAGCCGATCTCGTTCCACGCCCACGGGTGGGAGTAGAACGCCTCGAGCATCATCCGGGTGCAGACCGACCATGCGCGGGAGACGTTGAGCGTCTCCCAGGGGCCGCCTGCGAGTCTGCCAGCGGCGAGTCCTTTGATGATGCCCCGCTGATCCTCGACGGCGCAGTCGGCGAACAACGCATGTCCGTGCAGCTCGCCGGCGGTGTGATCCAGTCCCTCGAGGATCAGGCGCCAGGTGTCCCGGTCGTCGGGCATGTCCTCATACTGGTAACCATCCAGCCGTCCGGCGGCGAGCTTCTCGTCGAGCAGCTCGTCGACCGGCACCCGCGGCTCCATGTCCTGTGCGAGCACGACATCGCAGAAGGCGCGCAGCGTGGGCGCCTGGTCCTCGGAGAAGAAGCTCAACCCAGTCGGGGACGCCAGGCGCGCCATGACCACCTTGCGCGTCGCCTCGTCCCAGTCGGATGCGGACTCGAGCACGTCGTAGTCGGGATAGCGCCCGATCATCTGCGGCGTCGTCCCCTTACGCTGGCGCGGCAGCCAGTCCGGACGCGGTGGCTCGCCGTCGGCGCGCAGGTTCGGGAGATGTCCGGGTTGGCGCATGTCGGGCATCGTTCACGCCTCCCGGCGCAGCACGGCGGCCAGCAGCCCCATCGCGCCGACGATCGACATCAGCCCGGGCGCCATGATCGGCGGCCCCATCGGGATGTTGTAACTCGCCTGCGCGAAGCCGCCAGGGCGCCGGGCCACCCCGCGCGCGTGGTAGTACTCGCCGATAAGCCCGTCGAGCATGTAGACGGTAGAGGCGATCGGTAGCGCCGTCTTCGCCCAGCGTTTGCTCGAGACGCCCGCCACACCAGCCACCACGACGGGCGGGGTTACAAGGATCGGGCTCCACATCATCTTGTTGCCGAAGCTCGCCCGGTAGTGCTCGGCGTAGACCTCCGCGGTAGTGACGAGCGCCGCGAGCGCGGTCAGGGCTGACAGCGAACGCTCGAAGCGCCCGTGTTCGATGTTCGCCACCCAACGGTCGATGCGATGCTGCGCGCGGTGCTTCGCCGGCGTCGCTCGGCTTTTGCGTACACGCATGTCAGCGGCCGGGGATGAACTCGTGGACCTTCTCGCGCAGCGACTCGACCGCTCCGGGCAGCCCGTTGCTGGGGTCAGCGAGCACCGACTTGGCGAAGTTCTCGGCCTGTTCGAAGGTGATGTGCGGCGGTAGTGGCGGCTCGTTCGGGTCGCTCAGCGCGCTGATGATCACCGGGCGGTCGGCGCTCAGCGCCCGCCGCCAGCCCTCCTCGATCTGATCCGAACGCTCGAGCTTGATCCCCTCCAAACCGATCTGCTGCGCGAACGCGGCGTAGTCGACATAGGGGATCTCCTGCGATGCCTCGAACTGCGGGTCGCCCTCCATCACGCGCTGCTCCCACGTGACCTGGTTCAGATCCTCGTTGTTGAGCACCAGCACGATCAGCCTGGGGTCGGGCCAGGTCTTGTAGTACTTCGCCGCAGTCAGCATCTCCGCCATCCCGCCCATCTGCATCGCGCCGTCGCCGACGAGCGCGATCGCCACCCGGTCTGGAAACGCGAACTTGGCGGCGATCGCGTACGGGACGCCTGGCACCATCGTCGCGAGGTTGCCCGAGAGCATCGCCTTCATGCCACGCCGGATGCGGATGTGGCGCGCGTACCAGTTGGCCGCCGAGCCCGAGTCGCTCGAGAGGATCGCGTCCTCGGGCAGCTGGCGCGAGAGCGCGCTGAACAGCCCCTGGGGACGGATGCGCCCGTCACGGTCGGCCGGCTCGCCCTGTTCGTCCATCAGGCGCCACCAGTCAGCCACTCCCCGCTTGATCTGCTCCTGCCAGGAGCGGTCCTCCTTGCGCTTGAGCAGCGGCAGCAGCTCCTCGAGCGTCTCCTTGCTGTCGCCCTCGAGTGCCAGATCCATCGGGTAGCGGATGCTCAGCATTCGGCCGGCCAGGTCGATCTGGACGGCTTTGACCTGCCCTTCCTTGGGCAGGAACTCCGAGTAGGGGAAGCTCGATCCCACCATCAGCAGCGTGTCGGCGTCCTGCATCATGTCCCAGCTCGGCTTGGTGCCGAGCAGCCCGATGCTGCCCGTGCAGAACGGCACGTCGTCGGGCACGGCGGCCTTGCCGAGCAGCGCCTTGGCGATCCCCGCTCCGAGCTCGTCCGCGACCGCGATCACCTCGTCGGTGGCATGCAGCGCGCCCTGGCCGACGAGCATCGCGACCCGCTCTCCCACGTTGAGAATGTCGGCTGCCTGTTGGAGCTGTTCGCGGGCGGGTACGACGCGTGCGGGCCAGTAGCCGACGCCGCTGTGCACGGTGTGGGTCTTGTGCGGCTGCGCCTCCACCGCATCCATGTCCTGCACGTCGGCGGGCACGATCACACACGTGACGGTGCGCTCGGACTTCGCGATGCGGATCGCCCGGTCGATCATGTGACGCACGCTGGAGGGCTCGTTGACCTGCTGGCAGAACGCCGAGGCGACGTCGCTGTAGAGCTGCAACAGCTTCACCTCCTGCTGGAAGTCTCCCCCAATCGCGCGCACGAACGTCTGACCAACGATCGCCACGACCGGCTGGTGGTCGAGCTTGGCGTCATACAGCCCGTTGAGCAGGTGAATCGCACCCGGTCCGGAGGTCGCCATGCAGACACCGACCTCGCCCGTGAACTTGGCGTGTCCGCACGCCATGAACGCGGCCATCTCCTCGTGTCGGGTCTGCACAAAGCGCAGCTGATCCTCGTGGCGGCGCAGCGCACCGAGGATGCCGTTGATTCCATCCCCAGGGAACCCGTAGATCGTGTTGACATCCCACGCGATCAGTCGCTCACACAGGTTGTCTGCTGCTGTCGTACTCAAGTCTCACTCACCCTTTCGCGAGGTCGATGCTGTCGTCGTGCCTGGCGCGGCTGGAGGTCGCGGTCTTGATGCCGCCCGCGTCTCGCGTCATGGGCTACCCGCCGTTCGCTCGCGTCAACCAGGCGTGTCCGCGCTCTGGCTCGCGGTGTCAGGTTCCTGACGCCAGAGCGCTGCCCCGGTTGCGCGGCGGGCATATCTGCCTGTTGAGTGGCGTGCGCGCAAGGCGCACCTATCGATCAGGAGGGCCGCGATGGAGAACCCGTCGATGGCAGTTGAACGCGTCGAGGTAAACGCCTACACGGTCCCCACCGATGCCCCGGAGGAAGACGGGACGCTCTCCTGGGATGCGACGACGATCGTCGTCGTGCACGCGCACGCCGGTGGCGTGACCGGCCTCGGTTACTCCTACGCCGACGTGTCCACCGCGAAGCTGATCGAGAGCAAGCTCGCCGGTGTGGTCGGAGGAATGGACGCAAGCGCTCCGCGCCGCTCGTGGGCCGCGATGGTCAAGGCGATACGCAACCTCGGCAGACCAGGGATCGCCTCGATGGCGATCTCGGCTGTGGACCTTGCGCTCTGGGACCTCCACGCCCGGATACTCCAGGCGCCACTGTGTGTGGTGCTCGGCCAGGCGCACGATCGTGTGCCCGTGTACGGCTCCGGCGGGTTCACGAGCTACTCCGATGAGCGACTGCAGGCGCAGCTTGCAGGCTGGGTCGAGCAGGGGATCCCGCGCGTGAAGATCAAGGTCGGCGCCGACCCGACCGTCGATCCGAGGCGTGTCGCTCTCGCGCGCGAGGCGATCGGTCCCGACACGGAGCTGTTCGCGGACGCCAACGGCGCCTATGAGCGCAAGCAGGCCCTTGCCCTCGCGCAGCGGTTCCGCCAGGAGAGCGATGTGAGCTGGTTCGAGGAGCCCGTCAGCTCCGACGACCTGCTCGGGCTGAGACTGCTGCGTGACGACGGGCCAGCCGGGATGAGGATCGCCGCCGGCGAGTACGGGTATGACGCTTGCTACTTCGAGCGGATGCTCGGCGCCGGGGCGGTGGACGTGCTCCAGGCAGATGTGACGCGCTGCGGCGGCGTCACCGGCCTGCTCGGCGTGGCTGCGCTTTGTCATGCGCGCAACCTGCCGTTCTCCTGCCACTGCGGACCGGCGATCCACGTCCACGCAGCGGCCGCCATCGAGAACCTCATCCACGTCGAGTACTTCCACGACCACGCTCGCATCGAGCACATGCTCTTCGACGGTCTGCCCGAGTTGCGCGACGGAGCGCTATGGCCCGACCTCGGTCGGGCCGGTATGGGGCTCCAGCTAAAGCGCCGCGACGCCGAAGCGTACGCCGTGTAGGAAACGCAGGTGACCTGCCCGACCGGGCGGAGAGCTGGGTCGAGTGTGCAGGATGGCAGGCGGGGCGAGGCGTCTCCCGGACGGCCCAGCTTCGTGCCGTGGGGAGACGCCTGGCGGGGTATGACCGCTACCAGTGGGGTGCGTCCCGCTCGCGCTCAGCCCGCAAGGGGCTCGAGGGGCCGCCCGTTGTGCTCGTAGTCATGCTGCTCCTCAGCGCGATGCGTGGCGAGGGCATGCACAATCCGCTCAGTTGTGAGCTCATGCGCCGTCAGCCCGACGATCGCCAATCCCACGATCCCCAACGCCTCGGCAAAGGTGAGGTTCTGTACGGTTCCAAGCGAGAAGACCTGGCTGGCGACGATCATCCACGCGCTTACGACAGCAGCCGCGGCCGCAGCGACCAGGGACGCCAGGTGACGTCGGTAGAGGCCCGCGACGCCGAGCGAGACGACCAGCATGCCGATGCCGACGCCGAGCGCCAGGTTAGCGATGTCGAACGCCGCAAACGCCTGGCTTGCCACGACGAGAAAGCCCGCCGCGAGAGCGAGCGAGAGAAAAGAGAAATACCGAATACGCATTATTACCTCCGCGCGGTTGTAGTTCGTTAACTGTTTTGTCCTACTCACAGTGATAACCGCTTTAGCAACAGAAGCGAACGCCGACGGTCTGAGCTATGACTGCCCTGTCAGAGCGACGACGAACAGCCTGGGCAAAGCTTGCGCAGGGACGCTGTGGCGCTCAGCTCTTTCTCGCTTGCGCTGTCGCCCGCCCGTTCTGTGCGCCGCGCGCCTCCGCATTGTGGAGGCGATGCAGCAGCTCGCGGTGCGCCGGATTATCGAGGGGGAGGTCCGACGGCGAGAGCTCATCGTGCGGGTCGTCGGTGATCGCGAGATCGTCGTTCATGCCCGCGAGCCCGTGTCGAAGGTGCTTCGGAGAGCTGCGGGTCCACGCGATGCGCTGGACGTAGCGGGTGAGAACAAAGATCCCGCCGATCATCATCGTCACCGCGATCGCGAGCCCAACCCAGCCGCCAAGCAGCGCCAGCGGAATGATGACGATTGCGACCATAATCAGGCCTCCGAGGAGCAGGCCCGTGGCGGCCTTGCCGGTCGGCCCGGCAGGTTCGTCTAGCGCTGGTGGCCCGGTAGGGGTCTCGATGTCCGGTCGCTGGGTCGCCATGACTCGGGGTTACCCGCGACCGACGCTTTTGCACGCCAAGCGACCTATTTCACGAGCGTGCGTCAGTAACCTGACCGGTCTCTGAGACGGTTTCGCCTGTGGCCAGCGGCCGCGAGACTGCGACGATCTCGAGCAGCTCGTTCGGGGGTTCGTCGCACAACAGCCATCCATCCTGGACGGGCTTGACGAGGTTTCGGCGGCCGAGGTCAGATAGCGCGCTCGTCACGGTTGGCCGACGGGCGGCGGTGAGGTCGGCGAGCACGTTGTGGGTGAGTCGCAGCGGGAGGCTGACTCCATCGCCCCGGACCCGTCCCCAGCGGCCCGCGAGGTGCCAGAAAAGCATGTGCAGGCGCACGTCCACGCGCGGTTGGTGAACGATCGCCATGTTCACCGTCAGGTTGCGGGAGCGCTGCAGCGCTCTGGCGACAAATCGGCCCATCAGTGGCGGGTAGCGCGCCGCGCGCTCGGCGAACGGCTTGTCGAGCAGTGCCATACGCGTTGGTTCGATCACCCGCCAGCCCGTGGTGAGGGGCAGCGTGGGCGCCTCTTCCTCGCCCTGCCATGGCCTCAGCAGGTCTCCCGCGCCGAGGAGCTCGGCCCCGAACCTTCCGTCGAGACCGACGCGGCGGATCAACAGGCCGGCGAGGACGAGCAGGCCGATGCCTTGGTTGACCGGTGAGACGTGCGAGGCTTGCCAGGATCCGATCGGGATCGCAAAGCTTCTCGCAAGGCACTCCCGTGACGCCTGTCCACGGTGCTCGGCCGGGACCGCCTCGGCGAGCTCGACGTCTTCCTCGAGCACGCGGCATATCGCAGACCCGTTGTTGACAGCGCTGCTCACAACCCCAATGTCGCAGATCTCGCCATTATCGCCACCGCCCTAGGCCGGGTATCCGGCTCGCACAGCCAAGCTTTGCATCGTGGAGGCAGACCAGCCGGACGGGATGTCAGATTTCTGACCATCGGTGCACAGGAACTCGGGCCGGGGGAGGCAAAGCGCCGTCTCGCCACCGCGACAGCTCCGCCCCGCAGAGATGCCCTATCGGCCGAAGGCGTGGGCGGTGCCAGAGCTGAGTGGCCTGGAGAAGCTACCGTCGTCCCGACGCGACGGCGCGCCCAGCATCGCCGCCCCGAGACCGGCCAGCACGGTCCCCCGCCGCTTTGACAGCTCATATTGGGGGCTGACGTTGTGTGCGCGCCGGTCGAACGTACCGTGGGCGCCACGGTCCTCTTCCACCGGCTCGAAAAGGTTGTCGTGTCCTTGCGCATCCCGAGGCTCTTCGCGCGAAGCCACGTCGAGGAGCGGCTGTTCTCCTCGCGGCGCGGCTGCTACCTGATGAAGGCCGACGCCACGGCGATCGACTGCGCGACCCTGCTCGCTGCGCGGCGAGGCTTTGCCGAGCACTGACGGCTTGAGGGCACGATCGACGCGATCCTGGAGAAGCTCCACGCCGGCGGGCCGCTCCTGTACCGCCACAGCGGGATGCAGGGCTCGGAGCACGCGTTCCTGGTTTGCTCGTTTTGGATGGTCGAGGCGCTCGCGACCGTCGGGCGCCGCGATGAGGCCGCAGAGTTCATGGAGGGCACAGCGGCGCTCGCGAACGACGTCGGTCTCTACAGCGAGGAGATCGTCCCGCAAAGCCATGAACTTCGCGGCAACTTTCCGCAAGCGTTGAGCCACCTCGGGCTGATTAGCGCTGCGGCAACCCTCAGCTCGAAGTCGCCGTAGTGAAGAGCACGGTGGCAGCGCCGGCCCGGTGTGTCGCAGCCTGCGGGCCGGACAGCCCTGCCGTGCGAAACGCCAGCGTCGTAGAACGGCGTCAGCGTCGCAGAGCACGCCAGATGCGCAGCGGCAGCAGGCCGATCAGCGGGGCCCGGCGCAAGAAATCGTCGCGGTCCTCGCGGTCAAACGTGCGCGCATAGCGAGCGGCGTCCGCGGGTGTGGGATAGCTCTTCTCGCCGTGGACACCGCAGGCACGCTCACAGTTCCACCGCATGGTGCACCCGTCCGTCTGGAAGCGATAGCGATGACCGAGGACGCGACAGGCAACCATAAGCATCCTCTACCCGCTTTTGTCAGCGGCGTGACCGCCTGCTGGTCCTCGCGAGCGCGGCGGGGTAGACAGCTGCAGAGATGAGTACCGTGGTGCACACCGGCACGATCCGGACCGCGATTCCGGCGCGGCTGGATAGGTTGCCGTGGTCGCGCTTTCATTGGCTCGTTGTAGTCGGCCTGGGCACGGTCTGGATCCTCGACGGGCTCGAGGTGACGATCGTGGGCGCGATCGCCTCGCGCATGACCGAGCATGGCAGCGGTATCGCGATATCGACCAGCCAGATCGGCACGGCTGCCGCCCTGTACATCACCGGAGCCTGCCTGGGCGCGCTGTTCTTTGGCCAGCTGACCGACCGCTTCGGGCGGAAGAAGCTGTTCATGCTCACGCTGGGCCTCTACATCGTGGCCACCGCGGCCACGGCGTTCGCGTTCGCCCCGTGGTACTTCTTCCTCTGCCGCTTCTTCACCGGGGCGGGCATCGGCGGCGAGTACGCAGCGATCAACTCGGCGATCGACGAGTTGATCCCCGCGCGCGTGCGGGGGCGCATCGACCTGGCCATTAATGGTTCGTTCTGGGTCGGCTCGATCATCGCCTCGAGCGTGTCTGTCCTGTTCCTCAGCAAGGCGATCTTCGCCACGGACGTGGGCTGGCGACTGGAGTTCGCCGTGGGGGTGATCCTCGCATTCGGGATCCTGCTCGTGCGACGCCACGTGCCCGAGAGTCCGCGCTGGCTATTCATACACGGCCGGGAGGAAGAGGCCGAGCGGATCGTCGACAGGATCGAGCACGACATCGAGGCCGCGACGAGTCGGCGCCTCGAGAGGCCCAGAAAGACGATCGAAGTGCGCCAGCGAAAGGCGATCTCCTTCCGCGAGATCGGACGGGTGGCATTCGGCGCCTACCCGAAGCGGGCGATGCTCGGCTTCTGCCTGTTCGTCGGGCAGGCATTCATCTACAACGGCATCACGTTCAACCTGGGCTCGCTGTTCACGACCTTCTTCGGCGTGGCATCGGCCGCGGTGCCGGTGTTCCTTGTCATCTACGGGATCGGCAACTTCCTCGGCCCGCTCACGCTCGGCCGACTGTTCGACACCGTCGGGCGCAAGCCGATGATTGCAGGAACCTACCTCGGCTCGGCGCTGGTCACCGTGCCGATGGCGATCCTGTTTGCAAATGGCACGCTTGGCCAATGGGAATTCGAGGCTTTCGTGTTCGTCGTCTTCTTCCTCGCGTCGGCAGGCGCCAGCGCGGCTTATCTGACGGTGTCGGAGGTCTTTCCGATGGAGACGCGGGCGCTGGCGATCGCATTCTTCTACGCGATCGGAACGGCAGTCGGGGGAATCAGCGGGCCGCTGCTGTTCAGCAACCTGATCGGCAGCGGCCAGCGTGGACAAGTTGAGCTTGCATTCTTCATCGGGGCTGCGGTGATGGCGGTCGGCGGGATCGCCGAGATCTTCCTGGGCGTGCGTGCCGAGCAGGCCCAGCTCGAGGACATCGCCAAGCCACTGAGCGCCGAGGACGCCAACGGGGATGGCGGGCAGCCCGAGAAGGCCCAAGAGGAGACCCCTCCCGGCCGGCGCGAGGCCCTGCGGACACGCCGTGACGCCGAGGAGGCGCGCGCGCGGCAGAGCACCGCGCCGCGATTCACGAGCTACGCGCCCGCGCAACTAAGGGAAACGGCGGAGTAGCCGACCGCGCCGAAATCGAGGAGCGCCTGGGCGAGATCGCCAAGTTGCACCCGCGCGCGCTCGACGAGCACGCCGCAGCGTGTGACGAGCAACCAGACGCCCGAGCTGGCGATGGCGCGGCTCGCGAGCGGGCGCGAGCGGCCGAAGAGCGCTCCAGCGGCTATGAGGAGCGCGCCCAAGCGCTCAGCGCCGATGACCACGACGACGCCGCGCACCATCAAGCTGGCGGAAGCCGCCGGCGAGCGCGCCTGGGGGCGGGAACAGCGCGCAGCGGCCGAGCACCGAGCAGCGGCCAGCAAGGCCGAGAGTGGGGGTGAGGCAAGCGAGGACATCCGGCGCCAGCGCGTGCAGGCAGCCAAGCGCGAGCGCCGCCAACACGAGTTCGAGGAGCGCGTCCGTGCCCGCATCGCGCGCCGTCAGGCCCGCGAGCGAAAGGGGTTGCGACGCTTCCGGCCGGGACCGCCGGCCCGCGCTGGGGGCGCATGGATGGCCTCCTCCGCATCCGACGACACCGCGGATCTCGACCGCGAGATTGCCGCCATCTGCCGAGCGCTGGACGAGCACGGCCCCACCGACCGCCGAGAGCTTGCGCGGCTGGTCGGTGCCCTCTACTGGGGGCCGGGACGTTTCCGAGTCGCGCTGCGCGAAGCCGTCGACGAGAGATGCGCCCGGCGACTGTCACGATCGACGCTGGCACCGGCCGAGCACCACGCCGAGTGACTACAGCGCTCGGGCTCATGGTCCTTGTCGATGGGTGATTGATCGTCCCGCAAAACCATGAACTTCGCGGCAACTTTCCGCAAGCGTTGAGCCACCTCGGGCTGATTAGCGCTGCGGCAACCCTCAGCTCGAAGTCGTCGTAGTGAAGAGCACGGTGGGCAGCGGGACCCCCGGTGTCTCGCAGGCGCGGTGAGAGGGCCAGGCGAACGCTCGCGGCGGCGAAGCGTCTCGTCAGAATCCTGACCTTGACGGGCGGCGAGGGCTGGGATTAGGATTAGATTGCGGCGTCTTCTCGCTCCGACCCGGGGCGTGAACTCAATTCGATGGGCAGCGGCAAGACCGGAGGCATCAGCGGGTACTAGCCGGGGTGCCGCAGATCTTCAACGGCACATGAGGTGCGACATGTCCGAGCACGAAGGGCGTGGCCATCGAGTACCGACCGCCACCCACGAAATCAACCCGACGGTCACGCTCCGACTCCCAGCAGCGTCGTGTCCTCACGCCGCGGGCGGACACAGAGGCCACCAAGCCGCCTGTGCGTGACCCATGACCGCCGGCGCCCTCGCATTCTCACGACTCGAGCGGCTCGCGCTCGTAGTCACGCGCACGGAATACAAACGCCTCTTCGACATCTACGTGCCGATCGCGATCGGCGTGTTCGTCGTCATCGTGGCGCTGATCCTCTTCGCCCTGCTGCGCTTTCGCCGCCGCCCGGCGGAGCACGCGGCCCGCTGGCACGAGAACAATCCGCTCGAGGCGACCTACGCGCTCATCCTGCTGGGCGTGGTCGTGTTCCTGCTGTACCTCACCTTCCGGGCCGAGCACCGCGTCGACACCGTAGCGGCCAAGGAGCGCCCGCAGCTCGAAGTGAACGTCATCGGCGCCAAGTGGGAGTGGCGCTTCATCTATCCCGCCTACGGGATCAACCGCTACAGCGGCACGGTGGGACACGAAACGCTGGTCGTACCCGTCAACGAGGCGATCCGCTTCCGGCTCATCTCGCTCGATGTGATTCACGAGTTCTGGGTGCCGGAGCTGCGTTACAAGCACGATCTGATCCCGGGCTACCCCCAGTACATGACGCTGACGTTCTCCCGGCGCGGAATGTTCCCCGGTGAGTGCGCCGAATTCTGCGGCCTGTACCACTCCCGCATGATCTTCACCGTCGACGCCGTAAGCCCCTCGGAATTCAACGCGTGGGCGCGCTCCGAGGCCGCCGCCGCGCCTGCAAGCGCAGCGCGAACGCGGGCCGGCGCGGGCAGGAGCAGCTCGTGAGCACTGCCGCGCCGGCGCTCACTACCTCCTCGCGTGTGCCCGGCTGGGTCGGCTCGCTCGCCAGCACAGATCACAAGCGCATCGGCCTGAACATGGGCCTCTGCTCCCTGTTCTTCTTCCTCGTAGGCGGCGTGATGGCGCTGATGATGCGCACGCAGCTAGCGCAGCCCGCCACGCACTTCGTCTCCGACGAAACCTACAACGAGCTGTTCACCATGCACGGCTCCACGATGATCTACCTGTTCGTGACACCGATGGCGCTCGCGCTGGGGATGTACCTGGTGCCGCTGCAGATCGGAGCCGCCCGGGTCGCCTGGCCGCGCCTCGCAGTCGCGGGCTTCTGGATATGGCTGGGCGGCGGGATCGTGATGCAGTCCGGCTGGCTGACCGCGGAAGGCGCGGGACGGGCCGGCTGGTTCGCATACGTGCCCCTCTCGAACAGCTCCAACACGCCCGGCGTCGGACAGGACCTGTGGACCCTTGGAGTTCTGCTCGCCGCGGTCGGCATGACGCTGACGGCCGCATGCCTGCTCGCCACGATCGTCTACCGCCGCGCGCCGGGGATGTCGGTGCTGCGTATGCCTGTCTTCACGTGGACGTCGTTCGTCAGCGTGCTGATGGTCGTCGGCTCGTTCCCAGTGCTGATCGTGACGATGGCGCTGCTCTACGCCGAACGCTCCGGGGCGCACATCTACACGGGTGGGGAAGGCGTCATCGACTACCAGGACATGTTCTGGTTCTTCGGCCACCCGGTCGTTTATGTGATGTTCTTCCCATACCTCGGCTGTGCCGCGGAGGCGATCGCGGTCAACGCCCACAAGCGCTGGTTCGGGTACAAGGCGTTCGTGCTGTCGATGCTCGCCTTCTCGGCACTGTCGATGAGCGTCTGGTCACACCACATGTTCACCACCGGCGGCGTCACCAACGAGTACTTCGCGTTCACCTCCACGATGCTCGTGGTGCCGGCAGGGATCGAGTACTTCGACATGATTGGGACCCTGATCGGCGGGGCGCTCGTGATGCGCACCTCGATGCTGTTCGCGCTCGGCTTCTTCATCCAGTTCCTGATCGGCGGCCTCAGCGGCATCTTCATCGCCTCGCCCGTGCTCGACTACCAGGCACAGGCCTCCTACATGGTCATCGCGCACTTCCACTACACGCTGTTCGCCGGCAGCGTGTTCGGTTTCTTCGCGGGCGTCTACCACTGGTTCCCGAAGATCACCGGCGCCTATCTGCGCGAGCGCATCGGGAAGGTCCATCTCGTGCTGCTCGCGATCGGCACGAACATGACCTTCGGCCCGATGTTCGTGCTCGGCGAAGAGGGCATGACAAGACGCATCGCCGAATACCCCCAACACCTGAGTTGGGGCACGTTGAACCTGGTCGAGAGCATCGGCGCCGGGATCATCGCCCTCGCGGTCGCGGTGTTCCTGTTCAACGTGTGGATCTCGCTGCGTGAGCGCGAGCCCGCGGGCGATGACCCATGGCTCGGTCACACGCTGGAGTGGGCCACCTCCTCGCCTCCGCCCCGACTGAACTTCGAGCGGCCGCTGCCGCCGATCACCTCCTACGCACCGCTGCTCGACCTGCGCGAACGCGCCGCCGAGCGCGAGGGGGCATCCTCGTGAGGGGCGGCGCACTCCCGGTGATCGTGTGGGGCTGCCTGCTGGGGGCGCTGATGGCCACCAACGCGATCTGGACTGGCGACACGATCCAGATCGGGGACTACGCCTACGCGATGCTGACGCTCGTCACGATCGTCGTGGCGCTGACGCTGACCAGCCGCCGCAGGGCGCTGCGGCGCGGGCCGCCCGAGCTCGATGAGCGCCCCGAACCGGTGCCCGACATCAGCTTCGGGGCGGCGCTCGCCGCAGTCGGCTTCGCAGCGCTGGTCTTCGGGCTGGCGTTCGGGCACTTCTTCATCTACTTCGGCGCCGGTCTGATGGTCCTCGGGCTCGCGAGGGTGGGCGTCGAGCTACGCTCCCAGCGGCGCACGCTCGAGCGCTACCGCACGCCCCCGCCGCCCCCTGAGCAAGTGCGCCGGGAGCACGTGCCGTGAGCCTGCTCGCGGCGGCCCCGTCGCTGCTGTCGCTGCCGCTGCGGGCGTGGGAGCCCGCGTGGGGACTCGACTTCGCGGTCGCCGTGTACGTCGGGCTCTACGTGTGGGGGGTGGCACGCGTCGGCGCTCGACGCTGGCCGGCGGCGCGGAGCGCGGCGTTCGTAGCCGGCGTCGCCGTCGTGCTCGTGGCGTTGCAGTCGGGGCTCGACGCCTACGACGAGCGGCTGCTCTCGGCGCACATGCTCCAGCACGTCCTGCTGCTGATGGTCGCGCCGCCGCTGCTGCTGCTCGGGGCGCCCGTGCTGCTCGCGTTGCGCGCGCTGCCGCCGGCGCAGCGTCCGGGGCTCGCCGCGTTGCTCGCGCGCGCACGCAAATTCGCACGCCCGCTGGTGTGCCTCGCGGTGTTCACGGTAGTGGTCGTGGGCTTTCACCTGCCGCCGCTGTTCGACGCGGCGGTGCGACACCCGCTTCTCCACGCGTGCGAGCACGCAGCCTTCCTCACAGCGGGCCTTTTCCTGTGGTGGCCACTGAGCGACGCCGACCCGGTCCCCAGCCAGCGCCTCGGCAGCCTCGGGCGAATCTTCTACATGCTCGTAGCGATGGTGCCCGAGGATCTGATCGGCGCCTATCTGAACCGCGCGAACACGGTCGTCTACGCTCCCTACGCCGCCAGCGCCCACGCGCTGGGCATCTCAGCCGTGCTCAACCAGCAGCAGGCCGGAGCGATCATGTGGGTGGGAAGCAGCTGCATCATGGCCGCCGGCGGCCTCTACTCGGCGATGGCAATGATGGCCGTCGAGGAGCGACGCTCGAGCGCGGCGATGACCAAGATGCTCGCCGAGGCGAAACGCACACAGCCCAGCGAGGCTCCGCGCGCGGTTCCTGCCGCGCCTGCGCTCCCCGCCGATGTGACGGTGCCACGGGGGCCGGCGTGAGCACCTTGGCACAGCGCTCGCGGCGACGCAGGCCCCGTACGCCGGCCTGGCTGCGGGGGGCTCTTGCGATCCTGATGGGGACCGGTGCCCTGGTGCTCTTTGCCGCCCAGGCAACCAGTGGAGACACTGCCCCAGCGACTACGGCGCAAGACACCGCCAGCCCTCCCACCACCGGCTCGCTCGCCGCCCAGGGCGGCCCGCCGACGAACAGCCCCAACGCGCCGGACAAGTCACCGGAGGCGCCCGGACCGGGCGAACCGAGCGCTTACGCGCCGACGTCTCCCGCGCTCGTGAGCGAAGGCCGCACGCTCTTCCACGAGGCCTGCGCGGCCTGCCACGGCGCCAACCTGGAAGGACACAAGGACATCGCACCGTCGCTCGTCGCGGTCGGCGCGGGCCCCGCCGAGTTCTACCTCTCCACCGGACGTATGCCGCTGGAGAATCCCCGCGACGAGCCGCTGCGCGCTCCCCCCCACTTCTCAAACGCCCAGATCGAGGCCCTCGTCGCGTTCATCGCCGCTTATGGCGGCCCGCCGGCGCCGATCGCCGAACCGTCGAAGGGCAGCCTCCAGGAGGGCCTTCACGCCTTCACGCTGAACTGCGCCGGCTGCCACCAGATCGTCGCCCGCGGCGGGCTGACCGTCGGCGCGGCCGTCCCCGACCTGCAGAGCGCCACCCCCGACCAGGTCGCGGAGGCCGTGCGCATGGGCCCCTACCTGATGCCGCACTTCAGCGCCAAGCAGATCGACCAGTCCGAACTGAACTCGATCGCGCGCTACGTGCAGTGGACGCGCCACCCCTCCAACAAGGGCGGCTGGGGCATCTACAACCTCGGACCGATCCCCGAGGGGATGGTCGCCTGGTTCCTGCTGCTGGCCGCGCTGGTGCTGACCGCGCGGCTGATCGGAGAGACAACGGCGTGAAGGGAGGACAATGAGCGAGAAACAACAAGACGGCGGGCGCATTCGCCGCGCGGGCTGGCTGATCGGGCTGCTCGTGGCGGCACGCGCGATGCGCGACGCGCTGCGGCGACCACGGACGCTGCCTTCCTCGCCGCCGCAGTCCGACGAGGACCCGAAGCGCCGCGACGTTCCCGCCAACCCGCGGGCCGAGACAGCGGTCGCACTGCTGCTTCTCGGCGCCGCCGTGTTCGCACTCGGCTTCACCGCCGTCTACATCCTCGACGGGTTCAACGCGCAGCTGCTCGGCGTAGCGATCGGCGGCGCGCTGCTCCAGCTCTCCGCGGCGGCGATCATCGCCGGCAAGGCGATCGTGCCACAGGAAACCGACGTCGAGCGGCGCGACGTGCTGCTGACGGAGCCCGAGGTCGAGACCGTGCTCGAGATTATCGAGTCCGGCGGCGAGGGGATCACCCGGCGCAAACTGCTGACCGGCGCAGCGGGAGTCGCCGGCGCAGGACTCCTCACGGCAGCGGTCACGCCGCTGGCGTCGCTCGGCCCGCCGATGACCGGCATTCACGAAACGCCGTGGCACCGCGGCGTGCGCCTCGTCGACGACAAGGGCAACCCTTACAGCGCCGCCGAAATCCAGATCGGCAGCTTCTACACCGCGCTGCCCGAGCACGCCAACCCCGAGCTGCTGGGGTCGGGACTGCTCGTGGTCAAGCTCGCCCCGACCTACATGCACCTGCCACCGGCGCGTCGCGGCTGGGCGCCCGAGAACATCCTCGCCTACTCCAAGATCTGCCCGCACGCCGGCTGCGCGATCTCGCTGTACCGCTATCCCCTCTACCAGCCGACGAGCAACGGCCCGGCGTTCACCTGTCCGTGCCACTACTCGACGTTCCTGCCCGGTGAGGGCGGGCGCGTGGTCTTCGGACCGGCGGGACGCTCCCTGCCGCAGCTGCCGCTGATGATCGACGACGAAGGCAACCTGCGCGCCGCCGGACCCTTTCACGAGGACATCGGCCCCTCGTGGTGGGGAACGCGCCGGAGCGAGTCATGAGCACCAGCGCCGCGCGTCGCACAAGCCGCGCGGCGGGCGGGCGCCGCCGAGGCGGCGCGTGATGATCGGTCGGCTGCTCGAGCGGCGCGCCGAGCGCACGATGCGCGCCGGCGAAGAACGCCTCGGCGCCAGCGGCGCCCTCAAGTGGGCGCTGCGCTATGTGTTCCCCGACCACTGGAGCTTCCTGCTCGGCGAGATCGCGCTGTACAGCTTCATCGTGCTGGTCATCACGGGCATCTATCTGACGCTGTTCTACGTCCCCAGCGACGCGCACATCGTCTACCACGGGGCCTACGCGCCGCTGCGGGGCGAAACGATGTCCGAGGCCTACAGCTCCGTGCTGCACATCTCCTTCAGCGTGCCTGCCGGGCTGTTGATCCGCCAGACCCACCACTGGGCCGCGGACGTTTTCATCGCCTCGATCGTGCTGCACCTGATGCGCGTGTTCTTCACCGGCGCCTACCGCAAGCCGCGCGACCTCAACTGGATGATCGGGCTGACGATGCTGATGCTCGGGATCCTCGAGGGCTTCGCCGGCTATTCGCTGGTGGACGACCTGCTGTCGGGCATGGGCCTCGCGATCGCCTACTCGGTCGCGTTCTCGATCCCCTTGGTCGGCGGACAGCTCGGCTACCTCGTTTGGGGCGGCGAGTTTCCCGGCTCCAGCTCCTTCTTCTCGCGCTTGGAGATAGTGCACGTGTTCCTGATCCCGGCGGGCCTGGCGATGCTGATCACCGCGCACCTGGGGATGATCATGCGCCAGCACCACTCGCAGTTCCCCGGTCGCGGCCGGCACGAGCGCAACGTCGTCGGCACGCCGATGTGGCCGGCCTACGCGCTGCGCTCGATCGGCCTGCTGTTCGCCGTCGCCGCCGTTCTGTTCCTCGCCGGCGGGCTGATCCAGATCAACCCGATCTGGCAGTGGGGGCCCTACCACACCTATCTCTCCGAGAACGGCGCCCAGCCAGACTGGTATATCGGCTGGCTGATCGGCGCGCTGCGGCTGATGCCCAACTGGGAGCTCACCGTCAGCGGGCACACGCTGATCCCCAACCCGTTCTGGGGCGGCGCCGTGTTCCCGCTGTTCGTGTTCGTAGTCATGTATGCGTGGCCGGCGATCGAGCGCCGCGTCACCGGCGACTACCGTCGCCACGACCTGCTCGACCGGCCCCGCGACCGGCCCACCCGTACCGCGATCGGCGCCGGCTTCCTGAGTTGGGTAGTGATCATCTTCGCCGTCGGGTCGACCGACAGGCTCTTCTTTCGCCTGCACATCTCCTACCAGGCGCAGATCCACTTCTGGCGGGCCGGGGTATGGGTGCTGCCGATCATCGTCTTCTTCATCACGCGCAGCATCTGCCGCGCGCTCAAGCGCAGCGGCACACACCCGCTGCGCGAGTGGGACGGAACGCTCGTCGAGCGTCGTTCCGACGGCGGCTTCGAGGTACTCGCCGATAGCCCCGAGGGCCCCGGCTCGCTCCCGCCGGGACCTCCGCTGGGAACCGCGCCAGGCAAGGACTCCCAGCTGTAGCTCCGAGCCCTCCTGCCGACCTCGTCCGCGCGGGGTCAGCACCCTGACCTGCGGGATGGCGCGTCGTTAACAGGGCGGGCGCAACGGGCAGCTTGATACGTGTTCATCTCTAGAAAGCAGCCTTCCGATGAGTACGATTCCCGTCGCGCATCAGGGAAACGGTGCGGTTGCCGCCGATGACCCTGTTGCGTGGCGTGCACAGACGCGAGTGTTCCTGCAGCCGATCGCCGCCCCTTCGATCCTCGGGCTTTTCGGGTTCGCGGGCGCGACGTTCATGGTCGCCGCAAACATGGCGGGGTGGTACGGCAACGCCACCTCTGACGTCTACGTGTTCCCGTTCGCCGCGATGTTCGGTGGCCTTGCGCAGTTCGTGGCCGGCGTCTGGGCCTACCGGGCCCGCGACGGGATCGCCACAGCCATGCACGGCATGTGGGGATCGTTCTGGCTCGCCTTCGGTCTGCTGTGGATACTGGTCGCCGTCGGGGACCTGACACTCCCGACATCGACCTTCCCTGCGTTTGGATACTGGTTTCTCGTGCTGGCGGTGATCACCGCGTGCGGCGCCGTTGCTGCCGCCTTCGAGAACCTCAGTCTGTTCGCTGTGCTCGCGACGTTGGCCGGCGGGTCCGCGCTCGCGGCAGTTTTTTTCCTCACGGGCAGCGAAGGATGGAAGACGGCAGCCGGGTGGGTGTTGCTCGCCTCCTCCTGGCTTGCCGCGTATGCGGCATTCGCGATGATGCTCGAGGGCGCGGCCGGGCGGGTGATCCTGCCCCTGGGACAGCTCAGCAAGCGCGCCAACGTTCCCGGACGCCACGAGCACATCCCGCTGCAGTTCGAGCTGGGTGAGCCCGGGGTAAGACGCGGCCAATGATCAAGTCGGCGCTCGGCCACGCCCCGCGCGACCCGGTGCGCGGTCGAGCGCCACGCCACTCCCGGACGGCAGTTCAAGTACCCCAGTGCGTGTGATGCTTCGTCCGGTCGGTCCGCCGCTCACCGTGGGCCTCTCAGGGCTCGGGATCGCATCGCTCGTCGAGAGCGGCCTCGGACTGGGCTGGATCGCGTCCTCGCAGGCGCGCGAGGTGGGCGTGATTCTGATCGCGGTGCCGTTCGTGCTGCAACTGCCGGCGTGCGTCTTCTGCTACCTCGCACGCGACGGCGCGACGGGAGCGGCCGTCGGGGTGCTCTCGACGACGTGGCTCGGTATCGGCCTTCTTCACCTGATCGCCGGTGGCAAGGGGCGCGGCGGCGCCTTGGGCCTGCTGCTGCTCGGCGGCGCCTTGGGCCTGCTGCTGCTCGCTGCCGGTTTCGCGCTCACCGTGTCCGCCAGCTCAGTCTCTCGCGCAACCGGCTCGCGGGGCTCGTCTTCCTACTGGCGGCGCTGCGGTTCGCGCTCGCGGGTGTCTACGACCTCGGCGGGTCGGACACGTGGAGCCACGTCGCGGCGATCGTGGGACTGGTGGTGAGTGGCGCAGCTGCATACGCCGTTTCTTGCCTTCGAGCTCGAGGGCCAGCAGCGCCGCCCGGTGCTGCCGACGTTTCGCCACGGCCGAGGACGTGTCTCTGCCGGCGAGTCCAGCGATGCGCTCGAGGCGATCATGCGCGAGCCCGGCGTTCGACAGACCAGCTGACGGTGACCCTGTCAGCAGGCGCGTCGCGAGGGCGCGGCTCAGCGCAGCGTCAGCGTCATCAGGCCGCCGAGCACCCCCACGCCGAGCATAAGCGCCGCCGTGTAGTCGCCGATCCGCCCAGAATGGAGCCGGCGCAGCGGAGTGCTGAGCGTCCCCAGACCGTCGTGCAGCTCTTTCCAGAAGGGCAGCAGCCGTGGTCCCCACAGAGCAAGTGAGGCGAGCGCGAGCGCCAGCAGCGTTGCGCCGCCGCAGTACAGGTAGTCGTACCAGCGCGGCGATGAGTAGGCGAGCGTACCGATAGTTGCTGACCCCCCGCCCATGATCGCGGCGCGGTAGGCGCCGAAGTCCGCCAAGCGCTCGGCCGCGTCGGTCGCGAGGTGCCCAAAGCCGAACCAAACGCCCACGCCTGCCGCACACGCCGCCAGCGCGACTGCAGGAATCCGCATCGAAAGAGGCGTGCTCGAGTACGGCCCGCTCGTCTCCGGCTCGGTTGCATCGTCCGCGTCGTCCTCGGCATCCTGCTGATCGCCCCAGCCGAGGAACACGACCGCCCCGGCGGCCAGCACGGCCGCGCCGGCGATCCCCGAGGCAAGCGCCATCAAGGCGGGCACCTCGGGATAGCCCGCCTTCAGCGCCGCGTCCTCGATCATCGATTTCCCCAGGAACGGCCCGAACGGTGGCAGCGAGGCGATCATCAGACCGCCGAAGAGGAAGAGGGCGCCGGTGACTGGCATCGCGCGGCCCCGTCCGCGCAGCCGGGTCACGCTCAGGCGGCCCGTGCGGTGCTGGACGATCCCGACGCAAGCGAACAGCAGCGCCTTGCCGAAGCCGTCGGCGAGCACATACACGGCGGTACCCGCGGCGCCAGCGACGCTCAGCAGGCCGACACCAGTCAGGAACACCCCGATGAAGGACACGGTGACGAATGCGAGCATGCGCTTCAGGTGATCCTCGGCGAGCGCCATCAGAGCGCCCCACAGTGCCGTCAGGATGCCGAGACCGATCAGGATCGCCCTGATCACGTCCGCGTGCGCCACGAGCACCGGCTGAAAGGCGCTGAACCAGATTCGCGCGAGCCCGTAGAGGCCGAGCTCGCTCATCGCGCCGGCGAGCAGGAGGCAGACGGGCGTCAGGGCGACCGCGTAGGCGTCCGCGAGCCAGAAGTGGAATGGAACGGCGGCGGCCTTCACGAGCAACGCGCACGCGATCAGCGCAAATGCCGCAACCACGACGCGGTCGTTGCCTGAGTGCGCGAGCGAGACCCCGATCTGGGCGAGGTTCAGCGCTCCGGTGCGCGCGTAGATGACGCCAATGCCCAGCAGGAACAGGAACGCGCCGAGCGTGTTGATCACGGCGAAGTTGAGACCCCCCTCGACCCCCGCCTGCTCGTGGACCTTATATCCCACGAGCGCGACCGCCGAGACGCTCATGAGCTCGAAGAACACGAACATGTTGAAGAGGTCGCCCGACAGGCAGAAGCCGACCATGCCGGCCATGAAGGTCAGCATCAGCACGTGGTAGTAGGGGTGCTGGACCTCGAGCCGGCGCGCGCTGAAGATCAGGGCGAGCACCATCAGCAGGCTCACGAACGCGGCGAGCCCGGCGCCGATCGCGTCGACCGCGAAGTCGACCCCGATGGCCACGCCCGCGCGTGGATGCCAGCCGCCAAACCAATACACGCTGATCCCATGCCCCACGTGCACCAGCAGCAGCAGCGCGAGGGTGGTGCTCGCGACCGCGGTGGCGATTGCAATCGTGTCGCTCGCCGCGCGCCCCAGGAAAGGCTGCGCGAACACCAACAGAGCGGCGACGAGCAGCGGCACCGCGACCGCCAGCGGTGCGAGCTCGCTCAACCCCTCATCCTCGTCATGCGGTCCGGATCGATGCTGCCGAAGCGCTTGTGCGCCTGTATCACCAGCGCAAGCAGCAGCGCCACCACAGTTGCCTCGACGACGACGTCGGTGAGCGTGAGCGCCTGCACAATGGGGTCGACGACCAGCGAGCCGGTCGGTATTTCAGAGAAGATCGGGGCCTTGCCACCTGACACGTAGCCCACGCTCAGCAGCAGCACGTATGTCGCCGCCTGCATCACCGTCAGGCAGATGATCAGGTGGACGTAGTTGCGGCTCGTGATCACGCCGTACAGGCCGCACCCCGAAAAGCCACGCAGCCACGATGTAGGGATAGACGCTCATCGCCGCTGACGCGCGCTCATGCCCGCGCGCGCTGGTCGATCAGCTCGGTCAGCACCATCAGCAGCGCCCGCGGCGACCTCGATTCCCACGGCGAGATTCGCGATCGGGATGAACCCTCCCGTCAGCAGCCCGCTCGTTCCCTTGGCGATGAAGTTCTGGAAGAAGACGCCGCTGGCGATGAGTCCGCCGAAGCCGAGCGCCGCGAAGCCCGCGGCGCCAGCCGACTCGAGCATCTCGATACCCGTGGAGGAGCGCATCCCCCTGAGCAGATGTGTACTCCCCCGCCACGAACACCACCGCAAGCGCCGCCATCAGAACCACGCCCCCCTGAAAGCCACCGCCGGGCGTGAGCTGCCCGTGCGTGATCACATAGGCGGCGAGCAGCATCAACGGCGGTCCGAGGGCGAGCCCGAACCAACGTTGCAGCGGGCTCGCGGGCGCACGCGATGCTGCTCCCTCGCCCTCCGCGTATGCGTCGCCCGCCTCGGGCCCTCCGGCGGATCCGTTTCCCGCCTGTTCCTCGAGCTGGCGTTCATCGCGCAAGCGCCGTAGGAGCACCACCACCGCGACCACCGAGACGAAGAGGATGAACTCCTCGCCCAACGTGTCGATGCCGCGATAGTCGAAGGCCGTCACGTTCACCGAGTTCGTGGCGGCTCGCTCGGGCACCGACTCGCGGGCCACCAGCCTGCCGTAGCGATGGTCGTAATGGCCGAACGCGGGCAGGCCGCTAAACGCCCAGATCAGTCCCCCGATAAGCAGCAGGCCGCCGAGCGCCCCCACCACCATGCGCGCGCGCCTCACGTTTCCTCACTCCCCTCGCCCGAGCAATCCCGCCGGCGAGCGTGCTCGGCCGCCTCGTCCTGCCGGTCGATCTTCGCGATCGCCAGCAGCAGCATCATCGGCACGGCCGCACTGCCCACGACGATCTCCGAGAATGCAACATCGGGCGCCTGCACCGCAAAGAACAGCAGCGCCAGAAACAGCGACAGCATCCCGGCGAGGATCGCTTGGCGTACGGGCTCGCGGGTGAGCACCGTGAGTAGCCCGAGCGCACCCACGATCGTCAAAAGGAGCGCGAGCAGGGCGTTCAACGCTCCCTCACCTCGACCGCCTCGCCCCTCGCTATACGCCAATCGCCGTGCATCAGCACCCGCGCGGCGCGCCCGAGCGCGTGCGTCACCACAGGCGAGCCAACGATCGCGAACGCCGTAATCAGAAGCGCCTTGTTGGCGATCAGCGAGAAGGACATCTGCAGGAGCACCGCGAGCGAGATCAGCGCCACCCCGAGCGCCGAAGGGCTCGACAGGTGAAGGCGGTCGAGCGGGTCCTCCAGCACCAGCAGTCCCAGGCAGCAGATCAGCTCGAGTGCGACGCCGGCCCATAGGAGCACCTCGACGGCTACCCCACGCGCGCTCACCCGCGTCGCTCCAGAAACCGGACGAACGCGAGCAGACCGCACATCGACAACGGCGCGAGCACCACCGCTAGATCGATGAACGGCTGACGCCGGAACGCGACGCTCAGCATCATCAGCAGGGCGAGCACGAGTATGCCCGCGAGGTTCAACGCCGCCAGCGCAGAGACGACGTCGGCGCGCAGACACACCAGCGCGCACGGCAGCACGCCGGAGGCGAGCACGACACCCGCGATCAGCCAGTTCTCCCTCACCCGAGCTCCAGAGGGTCGACCGGGCCCGGGGCACTGGTCAGCTCATGCACCAACATCATCTGCTGCTCACGGTCGATCCCGATCACGTAGCGGTTAGAGCCCACCGACGCAGCCCACGCGCTGAGGATCCGCCGGGCCAGTTGCTCCGGTTCGTCCAGCGTGGCCCGGTAGGGAGCCGCCACGAGCCGCCCGTGCGGCCGGCGCCCGCTCCCCGGCGCGAGGGCCAGCACACGCAGCACGCGCGCCGTGTCGGTGACCAGCAATACCGCCGGTCTGTACAGGCGCACGAGCATCTCGGCGCGAAGCCGGGGATGCAGCTCCGACAGCCTCCACAGGTGCGTCGCAAGCGCACCGGCGAGCAGCGCCGCGACACCGCCGGCAATCAGTTCGGGTTCGGCGAGGTTGTCTGTCAACAGCAGCCAGAACGCGAACAGGACCGCGGAATGTGCCGCGATACGCGTTAGCAGCTTCAACTGCACGGCGCCAGCGCGCTAGCGCGCAAGTTCGTCATCGCCTCACCGCACCTCGAGCTCGTCTTGGTCTCCTGCCTTTGGTTGTGGCTCTGTGCGCTTGCTACCCCCATTGCGGGCAGGCAAGCGCCGCCTTCGATGAGGCCCCGCGGCACGCCGCGGGCCAGCCCACTCGGCACCCCTCAAGGAGAAGCGCCGGAGGCGCATACCTCTAGAACGTCAAGCTCGTTGTCGCCCGTGTGGCCGTCGAGCGCACCGATCAGTTCGAGCAAGCGGTGGACGGGACCGTGATCGGCGATTTGGCACGTGAGCTGGCAGTGGCGCTCTCTACAGAGAGCGTCGCTTGCGACGAGGCTCCGCAGTCCGCTGATGTCGAGGAACGCGAGCTCGGCGAGGTCGAGCAGCAGTGCCCTGGCGCCGGCGTCGCACAGAGCCGCAACTCGATCGCGAAGCTGCGGGCCCGAGGCTAGGTCTAGCTCACCAACGACGGCGAGTGTGTAGGAGCCCTGACACGGCTGCCGGGTCGGGTGAAGGCTCAGGCAGACAGTCTGATGGCGCCGACGTGTATGACTGTCCGCGCGGAACGCTGCTACCGGCTGTTCGCGTTCACCGCGTGCTGGTCGAGGGGCCGAGTCGGACTGGCCATGTCGATTTCCTTACTGGTCGTCGTTTGGCACTGTATAGCCGCCCGTCCCGTGCGTCGTAATGGCTGAGGTCAGTAAGGTGACCGATACGCGTCGCGAGTACCAGGTTCGACGGTGCGCTTTAGCCCCGGTCCGTCAGCATCCGGACGCTTGCCCTTCAGCCCTGTCGTTCGCGGGTGCATATTCGACTGGTGGCGCTTCTACAGATCGCGAATGGGTTGGAGGAGAGAAGATGAGACGCGCGGCGATCAGGGATGGGAACCACGATCGGGCGATAGACGCGGATCGTTTGCGACGTCATCATCAGGCAGTCATCCAGGCCGAGGTGAGGCGGCTGCTGCACGCCATCGGGCCGTATCGCGTTCTCGGTCGAGACGGGCTGTCGCGAATCACGCATGCGGAGCGCAGGCCCGAGGGCGGGATCGATAGCGTGTAGCGCGCAGCTGCGGACGAGGTCGTGCTGGAGCCGCTCCCTTTCGGTTACTGCCGGGATCGCACTTGGGGAGGGCGAGGCCGGCCGGGCGCGACAGCCGGCGGCCGCGGGGCCAGCACCCGTCCCTCCAGCTCGAGAAGCAGGTCGCGGTATATGGCGCACGCGTGCTCCTCACGCTCGAGTGCCGCCTCGTAGCTGGCATACGCGGCGGCGCGATCGGCAGCCCGTGCCTGCGACCAACACTCAAACGCGGCCTGTACCTCGAGACACTCGCCGCGCCAGTCATCCCGCTGGTCGCGCACCGCCTCAATTATGGCTTTGCAGATCGACCGATCGAAGTAGCTGTGGTGCTGCTGCGCGGATGGCCGCGGGAGATCGCGCCCGCGTCTTGCTGTGTTAGGCACCGGCGATGCGTCGGCACCCGACGTCTTAGCCCTCCCAAGTCGCAGCCTCATCCTCGCTCGCTCGCCCTTTTCCAGCCAGCAGGTGTCGGTCTTGCGGTTCCCCGTGCGATCGCAGTGAAAACCTGCGCCACACAGCTCATGCAGTGAGCGGTCAGCGCGCTGACAGGGGGGCGCTCGCGACGGACCTCTGCGCGTGCGCGTGGGGGTATAGGCTCGTCATGTCTGCGACCCGGCCCTCCCACAGCGCGACGGCCCGAGCAAGCCGCGGGGACGAGTCGCGCCGCTCGCTCGGGAGGACTGAGAGAACGCTGCTGTTGGTGCTCGGGCTGCCGACGCTCGCGACGGCATTCGCGACCACCTCCGTCTCGACCTACCTGCCGGTCGTCGCACGCACCCTCACAAGCTCTACGACGGTAATTGGAGTGATAATCGCGGGCGAGGGGCTCACTGCCCTGGTCGTTCCGCTGCTGTCGGGTGTCTGGTCAGACCGCTTTCGCGCGCGCGGCGGTTCGCGCCTCGGGTTCGTCGTAGCTGGAATGCCATTGGTGGTGGCGTCCCTCGTGATGCTCGGCCTCATCCGCTCTCTAGTTGCGATGGGCCTTCTCGTGACGACCTTCTTCGCGGGCAACTTCTTCAGTTATGAGCCATACCGGGCCCTGTACCCCGACCTGTTGGCGGGTGCCATCGCCGGGCGTGCGCAGGCGACGCAGGCCGTGTGGCGGGGACTCGGGACGATCCTGGCGCTTGCCGGTGGAGGGCTACTCCTGAGCGCCTGGAGCGGCCTTCCTTTCGTGACCGCGGCTGTGCTGCAGGCGAGCAGTGTGGCGATCCTGCTCGTTCTGTTGCCCGCGTCAGTCGGCAAACCCGGGCACGCCGGCGCTGGCCCGGCGGCGAGGACGTTCGCGCCGGGTTCAGGGAAGCCGCCGACCAGCTCAGAGTGCTCGTCGCCAAACATCCAGAGCCGGTCCGCGAGCCTCTCGCGAGATTTAAGCGGCCGCGAGTTGACCGTCGCAAGACCTTCTCTTTCAGGGCGCTGACTGCCCCGGCATGCTGCGAGCCCCGAACCGTGGCCTACTCCCCCCGTGGGGAGAGTAGGTGCACAGTGCAATAATCGCACTATGCATGGGATGGCTGCGACCGGGAGGATTGGGTCGGTGGACCGCGATGATCTTGTCGACGCGGTGCTTGGCGCCAGCCGTGCGCTTGTGGCGGTTGCCGCGCGTTCGCTGGCGGATCTGGCGGAGGATGTGACGCTGCCGCAGTACCGCGCGCTCGTTGAACTGGCGGCGCGAGGTCCGCAGCGCCTGGCCGATCTGGCGGCGGCCCTTGGTGTGGATCGTTCGACGGCGACGCGGATGTGCGATCGCCTCGTGCGTAAGCAGCTTGTCACGCGGCGGAGGATCAGCGCCGATCGCCGCGGCGTGCGCATTTCGCTGACCCCCTCGGGGCGCGCCTTGGTCGAGGAGGTGACCCGTCGTCGCCGCGCTGAGATCGCACAGATCCTGCGGCGTATGCCGCGCGCGGACCGGGGCGCGGCACTGCGGGCGTTGCGGGTCTTCGCCGACGCGGCCGGCGAGGTGCCGGAGCAGGACTGGTCGCTTGGCTGGGGGATGGACCAATGACGCGAGGCCGCGCGGTCTCGACGTGGCTCGGCGGTTCGCGCCTGGGCTTGGTGGTTGTGGCGCTGCTCGTCGGCGGCGGCGCCGGGCTGGCCGCGGTCGGCTTTCGAGAGCTGGTCTACGCGGTCACGTGGATCGCGACCGGGCATGAGCAGTTCGGGCAGCAAGGCCGGGTCGCGAGTGCCCACCTAGCGTGGTTGGGTATCGGCTTCTTTTTGGTGATCCCGGTGCTGGGCGGTCTGCTCTACGGGCCGCTCATCCAGCGGTTCGCCCGCGAGGCCCGCGGCCACGGGGTCCCCGAGGTGATGCTCGCGGTCGCCGAGAACGGCGGGCGGATTCGCCCGCAGGTGACGCTCACCAAGGCGCTGGCCTCAGCGATCTGCATCGGCACCGGCGGCTCAGTCGGGCGCGAGGGGCCCATCGTCCAGATCGGCTCCGCCTTCGCCTCGACGGTCGGCCAGCAGGTCCGTATGTCCGAGCGCAACCTGCGAATCATCGTCGCGTGCGGCGCCGCCGGCGGGATCGCGGGTACCTTCAACGCGCCACTCACGGGCCTGTTCTTCGGGTTTGAGATCGTGCTGCGCGAATTCTCACTCGACGCCCTATTCGCCACGGCGGTGTCGGCGGTCAGCGCCGATCTGATCAGCCGCGCGTTCTTCGGCTCCGGGCCGTTCTTCTCAACCTTCCCGCACGACCTGCTCGCACCGCCCGACGCGACCTACCTGCTGATCGCCGTGCTTGGACTCGCCGCCGGCCTCCTCGGCGTTGGCTTCAAGACCTTCCTGTATGGCCTCGAGGATTATCTCGATCGCGCGTGGAAGGGTCGCCCCGAGTGGGCGCGCCCCGCCGTCGGCGGCATCGCACTGGGCGTGCTGCTGCTCGCCCTGCCACAAATGTATGGAGTCGGCTACCCAGTGATGGACAGCATCGTCGCCGGCCACGAAGCGCTCTGGCTGATCGTGATCCTGATGCTCGGCAAGATCGCCGCCTCGAGCCTCACCCTCTCGATCGGCGGCTCCGGCGGCGTGTTCGCGCCATCGCTGTTTACCGGTGCGGCCGGCGGCATGGCCTTCGGGCTCGCCGCCCGACACATCTTCGGAGCCGACATCGGCCCGGCCGCGATGTACGCGATCATCGCGATGGGAGGCGTCTTCGCAGGCGCCACCCAGGCGCCGCTGACCGCGATCGCGAGCGTGCTCGAGATGACCGGCAACTTCACGCTGACGCTCCCAGTGATGCTCGCCTGCGGGATCGCCGCCGCGACCAGCAAGCAGCTCACCTACGGCTCCATCTACACCACCAAGCTGCTGCGACGCGGCATCGACATCGAGCAGCCGAAGCCCGCAAGCACGCTCGCGACACTCACCGTCGCTGAGGTGATGCAGCCGGTCAGCGACGACGATCGGTCGTCTCCACCGCTCGTACCCGCGCAGCTCGAGCCAGAGCCAGTCGCTGTGTCGCGCGAGATGTTGGCCATGCTCGCCGGCCCCGTGACCGACGTACGCGACCCACAGGTACTCTTCGGCGACGAGGATCTGGAGCAGGCACTACGCCAGCTCGTGCTCTACGGCCACGACGGGCTGCCCGTCCTCACACACGACGAGCACACCCTGCAGGGGTGGGTCACACGCGAAGACATCATGCACGCATTGGTGGGTCGCATTCGAGCGTCGGCGCGCGACGTCGAGCGAGGCGCCGAAGCCGCCGAGTTCGCCGTCAAAGACCCACACAAGCAAGTCCACGTCCCCACGACACCGCTCGACGGCTATGAGATCCTCGAGATCACGATCAGCCCGCAGAGTCCGGTCGGTGGCCGGGTGCTTGGAGAGGTCGCCTGGCCGGCGGGCTCGACAGTCGTCGCGGTGACCGAGGGAGACAGGCTCGCTGCCCCTCGCGCGGACATCAAGTTGCGCCCTGGCGGGCGCGTGGTGCTGCTCGCCCCCGCCACAGCCTCATCGCACAACACGCCGCAGGAAATCTCCGTTTCGCAGCGCTGACCTCCACCCGGCGCACGTCTCGGCTTCCGATCGCCATATCGCCGCTAGGACCACTACCAATCACAGACCCGCAGGGCCAAACCCGCTCATAGTGATCACCCCCGATCACGACTGAGGCATCAAACCAAAACCACTTCGGGGGGCCTTTTCAGGCTCGGGGCGTTACGGAGCGAGCGATAGTTATCTCCCAATACCAGAGCAAGATGTTCGCGCCGAGCAAACCGCATCCGGGCCGCAGCACTCGCTGCGGCCGCGGACAGCCCGATAGCCTTCGTCGTGACCGTGGAAGGGTGGCAGAGCGGTTGAATGCACCGGTCTTGAAAACCGGCAGGCGGGTAACCCCCGCCTCGGGAGTTCGAATCTCCCCCCTTCCGTACTGTTGCGTGGCCCGTTGGCGCCCCGCTTCTCACGCAACGAAGTGCCACAGCGCAAATTTCCCGGTGACATACACCATGCTCACCGCGAAGACGACCAGGGTCGGCGTGCGCAGGCGGGGGTGCTCGGCAAGCCACAGCGCAAGCCACATGGCGATCGGGAAGAGAACCGCGACAAACCTCGAGATGGAGAGAAGCAGTTCCGGCTCGGGGTCCGCCAGCGGCGGAATCAGAGCGGCAAGCGTCCACAGGCCATACGCGAGCGGCAGGCGGCGCAAAACACCGACGGTCGCAAGCAGCGCCGCCAGCAGGAAGGCGAGCTGGATCACCTCGTTCCCGTGATGCATGACCACCGTCTGTTTGATCGCCTGCCAGATCACGACAAAGGGATCCGCGCCGTGTCGTTCCCACGCGGTGTGCTCCGTTGTGAGCGGGCTCAGTGCGTGCCCTCCGGCGAGCGCAAGGCCGGCGAAGAACGCGAGCAGGCCGACAGGAATCAGGGCGAGCCACAGCACGTCCGGGCGGATCCTGTAGCGCGGTAGGAGCCTCGAGGCGAGTGTGTCGCCGGCGGCGTGGTCGGGCGGGCGGTCCTCCCTCGGTCCATAGAGGTAGAGAACAAGCGCCGGCAGCAGCAGGACCACGCCCGGGCTGCGGGTGGCGCTCGCCAGTAGGCCGGCTATCCCGGCCCACATCCAGCGACCGTTGCGCGCGCATAGAAACACGGCGACCGCAAGTGCCATGAACAGGGACTCGGTGTAGTCCGCGGAGAAAAAGACGGCCATCGGGGAGAAGGCGAGCAGCAGGACGGCCAGGGCCGCCGTCCCCGACGCACGCCCTCGCACCGACGGTGACGCCGCACGCGCCGACTCCAGCGTGGAGAGACGGTGGACGCCGTACAGCGCGAACCCGAGAGCCACGATCGAGATCAGCACGCCGGCCACGATCACCGGCATCGCGACGCCAAGCACCTTCACGAGCAGCGGATAGAGCGGGAAGAAGGCGAGACGGTGGTTGGTGGGCGAATTGAGGTCGCCGTACCCGTGCGTAGCGATCGTCAGGTAATAGGCGGCGTCCCAGCGTGCCGCTGGACCTGCCAGCACTTCCCAGACGGGCCCGAGACCCGAGGTGAGACCCCGTGGATTGAAGTTCAGGTGGACTTCGCGTGACTCCTTGAACGCCACGCCCGCGACGATCCCCGAGACCCAAACCAGAGCGCGTGAGCTCCAGAGGGCGTTCCAGGCCGACCTCGCGGCCTCCGAGCGGCCCGGGTCGGCCCGTAGCGCGGGGAAGATCCCGTCAAGCCATCCTCGGCGAGCACCACCGCGGCTGTCGGCTGTGAGCTGCCCAGACACCGCTACAGCCCCGCCTCAGCAGCCGTCGCAGAGGTTCCCAGCACCTGTCCTTCGGCGCCGAGCGCCTGCACGGCGACGTAGGGGCCGACGGTCCCCGTCGGTATTGGAATCGCGGTCTCGAAGCCGCTGCGCGGCACCTGCGCGACGGTGGCGAGGCTCGATGCGCTCGCGCCCGCGAGAAGCCTCCACGCGGTCACGAGCGTGGAACCGTTCCAGCTTGCGTACACCGTCGTGCCGGTCGTGCCGCCGGCCTGGACGGCGAACACGGGCGGGTGCGCCGGGGTGCCGGTCCATTCGAAGCGAAAGGCGCGATAGGACTCGTCATGCGGGGGGAAGTGCGCGTCGAACAGCAGCTGGCCCTGTGGACCGAACTCCGAGAAGAACGGTTCCTGGCCCCAGCCGACGAACCAGTCGCCGTTTGCGAGCGTCTGTACGTTGCCCTGGCTTTCGGCCAGCAGCGGCGGCGTGTGCGTCAGGCGCGTCACGAGCGTCGCGCTCCCCGTCGGGTCGCCGAGGCTCACGACGATCGCGCGCGACTCGCTGTGGGCCTTCGGCGAGGAGCCGTTGTCGAAGAGGCTGATCGAGCCGTCGGGCAGTTCCCGCGGATCGTGCTGCCACGCGGTGCCCGTGCCGGCCCCCATCTTGAAGCTCGAGTGCTTCCCGCCCAGCCGCCACTCGATCTGGCCGGTCCGCCCGTCGAGCTTGTACACGGTCCACGTGTTACGACTGGAGATCATCAGGCTGCCGTCAGGATCCGGGTTGACGGAGTTGAGATGGAAGAAGTCGTACGGCGTGGCGGTGTCCGAGCGAGTCGCCGGTTCGTAGGATTCAGCGAGCGCAACGTGATCGATGCTCGTCCATTCGTACATGACCAGCCCCGTAGCGACGTCGATCTCCTGGAAGAGGCTATCCGTGACCCCGGCGTAGCTTGGCCCCCCGACCGACGACAGGTTGCACAAGATCGGGTCATACGCCGTGACCAGCGCGGTGCCCCGCGGGGTGAGCTCGAACTCGTGCAGATCCACTTGATGGCCGTTGCCGGCGCGCACGTGCGCGATGTCGGTGTAGGTGTCGTCCGCGATCACGCCTTCGCCCAGCCCGAACCCGTGGACGGTCACGTCTCCCTGCCACCACGTGAGCACGGGTTTGCCGGCGTATTGCTGAACCTGCAGATCGGTCGCCGACGTGTTCGTCGGAAGCGGCTTGAACCACAGCAGGCCCCCGCTCGGGTCGAGGATCATCGGCCCGGCCTGCCCCGGCCCCGCGTAGGGGGCGACGAACAGGTCCCCGGCGGCGACCGCCGGCGACTGCGCGGTCACGGTCACCACCGGCGGTTGCAGGTCCGGGCGCGAGTGAAAGCCCTGGATCTCCGCTGCCGTACCCGGCTGTGCGCTCTTCGGCGTCGTCGTGATCTGGTCCTCGTGTGCGATCACGAACTCGTCGAGCACGCTCCGCGCCGAGCGGCCGGTCCGCAGCCGCGCGCGAACCGTCACGCGCTCGCCTTCGGCGAACGGTCGCGAGGGCAGGAAGCTCGCGCCGTCTCGTTGCGAGTACGGCGCCAGGCGCCCGCTGTGAGCGCCCGTCTGCGACCCGACGACGCTGATCGCGCTGAGATCCCCCACCGGCGCCCCAAGGAAGCTGATCTGTGTCTGCGGCGAGGCGTCGCGGCTGCCCGCCAGCGGCGAGACCGTCACCGAGCCGGCCTGCAGCGCGGAGTTGTCGAGCGTTGTCGGAGCGCACGCCGGCGCCGTCTGGCCAGCGAGGGCGGGCTGGGTCACGAGCCCCAACCCCACAACCATCGCAGGCCCTAGGATGAGAGCGCGCATGGACCGCATCGACGCAGCGGAGCATAGGAGAGTTGATCGACGCACGTTCTTGAAGGGCACGCTGATCGGCGGTGCGCTTGCAGGAGCGGGGCTCGCGATCGGCGCCGCGGCCGATCCCGACGGCGGCTCGCCCGCCCCGAACACACGCCCGAGCCCCGCTGTCGCGCCCACGGCGCCGACCTCGAAATCGGACAAACCGAACATCCTCGTGATCGTGGTCGACCAGCTGCGCTTCCCGCAGTGGTTCTCGCCCGACCCCTCCGGCGTCGGACTGCCGCCCAACCTACGGCGGCTACGCGAAGGTGCCGTGTCCTTCGGCAGGCATTACACCGCCTCCAACGATTGCTCTCCCGCGCGCGCCACGCTCCTGACCGGCCTGTACACGCATCAGACCGGCTGCATGATCACGGGCGGGAGCACCCTGGACCCGGGCTTCCCGACCTGGGGCACGATGCTGCGCGAGCACGGCTACAGCACACGCTGGCTTGGCAAGTGGCACCTGACCCACGAGGACAACCACTGGACCGAGCTCACCGGCGAACAGGCGCTCGAGCGCTACGGCTTCGACGGCGGCGTCTTCCCCTCGCCCGACGGCGCCCCCGGCCAGGGCTGGAAGGTGGACCCACACATCACGAGACGCTTCGCCGACTGGTTCGCCCACGAGGGCGGCGCCGAGCCGTGGTGCACGACCGTCTCGTTCGTGAACCCCCACGACATCGCCTGGTGGTACAAGTGGAGCGACCGAGTGCCAAGCGAGGTCGACGCTGCGCGCGTCGTGGCGCGGCTACCGCCGAACTTCGAGACCCCGGAACTGCTGCTCGAGCGCCGCAAGCCGCGGCTGCAGCTCTCGTTTCAGGAAACCGCCGCCGCGTCGTTCGGGCCGGTCCCATTCAGCGGCCCCGAAGCGAGCGAAAAATGGCTCAGCTTCCTCGACCTCTATGTCCAGCTCCAGCTCGAGGTGGACCGACACATCGGGCACGTGCTGCACACGCTCGAAAGCCGTCCCGAGGTGGCGGCCAACACAGTCATCCTGTTCACCTCCGATCATGGCGAGTACGGCGCCTCGCACGGGCTGCGCGGCAAGGGCGCGAGCGCCTACGAGGAGGGCACACGCGTGCCGCTGCTCGTCAAGGACCTACGCGGGCAGCTCACGACCGCGCCCGAACAGCTGCGCACGCAGCTCACCTCGAGTGTCGACGTCGCGCCGCTGCTGCTGACGATCGCAACCGGCTCCGATCATTGGCGCCGCGATCCCCACTACTCGCACATCGCCGGCCGGCTCGACCTCGCGGGCATCCTCGCCAATCCCGAAGCGCCCGGCCGGCCGTTCGTGCTCCACGCCACCGATGAGACCGTCACCGAGTTCGCGATCGAGCCCTATGCCGCCAACGCGCCGCTGCACATCGTCGCCATGCGCACGCCGCAGGCCAAGTTCGTGACCTACTCGAACTGGCCCTATGAAGGGATCGTGCCGCTCTCCGAAGGACAGGAAGTCGAGCTCTACGACTACAGCACGCAGAGCGGGCGCTTGGAGCTGCACAACAGCGCCGGCCACAGCCTCATCGAGGAAGGCCTGCGCGTGGAATACGACCTTGCGTTCAAGCAGGAGCTCCGGGGACCGCTGCCGCCGCGACTCGTGAGCGCGCACGCGCGTGGCTTCGCCGACTACTTCTCCACCGCCAGACACGCCTCGGTCAGCGCCGCCGCACGGCGAAAACGGATCACCGAACGCGAAACCGGTGGCGTACCGCTGGAAGAACCCCCGCAGGGCCCGCCGCCGAGCTCGCGGCTCACGCCCAGGCTCTTCAGTCCTTGACCGCGGCCGATGTGCCGATCACAGCGCCGGAGGCGTTGAGCGCCTGCACGGCCACGTAGGGTCCCGCGCCGGGCACCGCGATCGTCGTCTGAAAGCCTGTCCTCGCGCCGGCGCCCGCCGCCGTGAGCGTGCTCGCGGATGGGCCCGCGAGCACACGCCAGGACGCGACTTCCGTGGCGCCGTTCCAGCTCATCGACACGGCGATCGTACCCCCCACACCCGGCCGTGCAACCACCGCCGGCGCCGTCGTCGGCTGCCCGCTCCACGGCTCGAGGTAGGTCCTGAAGCTCTGTACGTTCCTGCCGAGCGACCCGTCGAGCAGAACGTGCCCGGAGGCGTCGTACTCGGTGAAGTTCGGCAGCCCGCCGTAGCCCATCAACCAGTCGCCGCCGGGCAGGCTGAGCACGTTGCCCTGGCTCGTCGCCAGCAGCGTCCTTGACGGGTTGACGAACTGCTTGAGCAGCGTGACCGTGCGCGCCGCCACGTTCGGGTCGAGCAGCAGCCCGCGCGACTGCTTCTCCTTCGGCGGATCCGAGCCGTTGTCGAACACCGAGATCAGCCCTCCCGGCTGCCACTCCGCGTCGTGCTGCCAGTACGTGTTGGTCCCGGGGCCGAGCTTGAAGCTCGAATGCGTCCCACCGAGGCGCCAGCGCACGGCGCCGTCGTTGATGTCCACGTCATACAGCGCCCATGTGTTGCGCGAGGACAGCAGCACGTCGCCGGAGCTCCCCGGATCGACCGAGTTGATGTGCACGTAGTCCCACGGCCAGCTCGATTTCGAGACTCCGCTGTGCGATTCGCTGATCGGGATGTGTCCGAGCGCGTGCCACTCCCACATGACCAGGCCCGTCTTGACGTCGATCTCCTCGACCACGGAATCGTTGATGACGCCAGCCGCCTTGCCGCCGTATGAGGTGAGGTTCATGTCGATCGGATCGAACGCGTCGATCCAGGCGGTGCCTTCGGGGTCGAGGCGGAATTCGTGCAGGTCTGCGTGGTAGCCGTTGCCGGCCCTGACGCTCGCGAGCCTCCGGTAGGAGGAGTCATAGATCACGTCTTCGCCCACGCCGAAGCCCACTTCCAGGATCCGGCCCTGCCACCAGGTGAGCACGTTCTTGCCCGCGTACTGCTGCACTTTCAGGCTCGTCGCCTCATCGCCGGCCGGCAGCGGATCGAACCACACGAGGTTGCCGTTCTGTTCGGTGATCATCGGCCCGGCCGTGCCCTTGCCCTGGTAGGGCGCGAGCAGCAGGTCTCCGGGCGCGCCGCCGGGCTTGGCCTGTGTGCTGATGCGAACCGTCGAGGGCGTCAGCGTCGGCGCCGAGCTGTAGTGCTGCACTTCGCTCGAGTTGCCCGGGTTCAGCGGGAACTCTTTCTGGCTCACGCTCGCCTGATGCGCGACCGTGAAGCCGGTGCTCACCGCGTAGCTCGCCGTCCCGGCGCTCACGCGTGCGCTGACGCTCACACGCTCGCCCGCGGCGAACTGATGCGCTGGCAGGAAGCTTTCGCCGGTGCCCGTCGAGTAGGCGCGCAGCACTCCCGAGTGGGCTCCACTGTGCGAGCCGACGACGTGCACCTCGGTGACATGGGTGCCCCGCGGACCGAGGAAGCTGATCTGCGTGCTCGGGGACGCGTCTGGCGTGCCGGGCTCCGGGGAGACGGCGATCGGGCTCGCGACCGCGCTGTTGGCCGATGTGTCTTCGAATGGCGGCGAGGCCGCCGGAGCTGCGCTGCCGCACGCGCACAGGCCGACGCACATCGCCAGCGCCACGACCGATCGAAGACCGGCCAGCACGGTCGCGCGAGTCATCATCACGTCGAACCCGAGAAGGCCCCGGAAGTTCCGATCACCGTGCCGTTCGCGCTGAGCGCCTGCAGCTTGAAGCTCCTGTATTCCCCCGCGAGCGGAATCGCTGTCTCAAAGCCGGCCTTGACGACGGTGCCGACGGCGGCCACGTGGCTCGCGCTCGACCCGGCCAGCACCCTCCAGGAGACAACTTGCGTGGCGCCGTTCCAGCTCGCGTAGACAACGGTCCTGCCGCTGGCTTGGCGCGCGGCGCCCACCGGCGGTGAGAGCGGCTCCCCAACCCACTGCTCGACCGTGGCGCGGTAGCTGAGGTCCGGCTGCGGGAATTCCCCTTCCAACACCAGCTGACCGGAGCGGTTGTACTCGGAGAAGTACCGTTCCGATCCCCAGCCGACGAACGCCTTGCCGCCCGGCAGCAGCTCGGCGTCGCCCATGTATTCCGATTCGAAGCCTCCGCGGGCGCCGTACTGGGCGACGAGCGTCGCGGTACGGGTGCTCTGGTCGAGCTTCAGCACGAGCCCGCGCGAGGGGCCGGTCGCCTTCACCGAGGTGCCGCCGCCTGTCTGCTGGCAGCAGTGGTCGTCGAACATCGTGACCGTCGATTCCGGTCCGAGCGCCACGTCGTGCTGCCACTGGAAGGCGGCGCCGGGACCGAACTTGTAGCTGGAGTGCTTGCCGCCGAGCGTCCATTCGATCTTGCCGGTGTCGATGTTGACCTCGTACGCGCCCCAGGTGTTGCGCATCGAGACCAGGAACGCTCCGTTGCCGACCAGTTCGAGCGCGTTGACGTGGTATGCGTCCCACGGAAAGCCGTTCGTCGGCAGCGTCGCGTAGGAGTCACCCAGGGGGATGTGCTGAAGCGCGTCCCAGGTGCGAAGCAGCTTGCCGGTCTTGATGTTGTACTCCTGCACCGCCGAGTCGATCAGCGCGCCGTTGTAGGCGCCGCCGTACTTGGACAGATCCAGCGGAATGTTCTTGTTCGCGGTCACCCACGCGTCTTCACCGTTGATCACGAGTGCGTGCAGCGTGAGGACCCAGCCGTCGGCGCCCTTCAGCCTCGCGACCGGCTGGTAGTGCTGGTTGACGACCACGTCTTCGCCGCTCTCGGTTGCGCCCGTGTTCGTGACGACCCCCTGCCACCACGCCAGTGCGGGCTTGCCGGCGTAGGTCTGCAGGCTCAGGTTGGCGGCCGCCACATGTTCCGGCACGGGCTGGAACCACACCGGCTGCAGGTTGTGATCGAGGATCAGCGGCCCGCTCTGGCCGACGATCGGCGGTTCGTTGAGGTCGAAGAAGTTGGCGGTCAGAATGTAGCCAGGCGCCAGCTCGCCCGGGGCTGACTGCTTGTCCGCGCGGATCGTCGGGGGATGCAGCGCGGGCGCGGTGACGTAGCTGTAGGTGTCGTCCGTGCTGTACGCGCCGATCGGAGGTCCGTGCGAGCCCGCCAGCGCGACGCTGACCACGACGAAGCCCGCGAGCACCGCTCCGATCGCGAGCCCGAAGCGTCGCGCCGCCGGTGCGAGCTCGCTCGCGGGCCTGGGCATCAGCGTGAAGGTCATGAGGCAGGCCGCCGCCGCGAGGCCGGCACCGATCAGAAAGGCGAGCCGGAATCCTTCGGTCAGGGCCTCAGGCACCTGCTGGCCGGTGCCGATCAGGTGGCTCGAGCGCTGCGTCGCGAGCGTCACGAGAATCGCCAGCCCGAGCCCGCCGCCGATCTGGCGAGAGGTGTTGACGAGGCCGGACGCGAGGCCCGCCTGCCCCTCCTTGGCGCCCTGCGTGGCGGCGATCGTCGAGGGGACGATCGACATCGCGATCCCCGCCGCCGTCAGCAGGCCCGGGATCATGATGTAGACGATCGGGCTGCCGCTGGAACCGATTTTGGCGAGCAGCAGCATGCCGGCCGTCAACAGGATCAGCCCGCCGCCGAGCACCGGGCGCACGCCGAAGCGGCTCACGAGCTTGCCCGCGCGCGACGCCACGAGCATGATCATCAACGTCATCGGCAGGAAGATCAGCCCCGTGTGCAGCGGCGAGAGGCCCAGGACCTGCTGCAGGTACAGAGAGCTCACGAACCACATCGGGAACAGCGACGCGCTGAACAGCAGGACGATGTTGTTGGCGACCCGCAGCGGCTTGGTCAGCTCCTTGAAGGGAATCAGCGGGTTCGACGCAAGGCGCGCCTCGATCACGCCGAACACCGCGAGCAGCGCCACGCCGCCGATGATCGGTCCCAGGGCGGCGAGCGTGTCCCAGCCCTTGAGGCCCGCTTCCACCACCCCGAACACCAGCACCATCTGGCCGATCGTGAGCGTCACCGCGCCCGCCAGGTCGAAGCTCGCGCCCGTCTGGATCCGCCGGCGCTCGCTCACAACCGCGTATGCCACGAGCGCGGTCGCGATCGCGATCGGAGGGTTGATCAGAAGGACCCAGCGCCACGTGAGCTCCTGCGTGATGATCCCTCCGAACAGCACCCCGGCGGCGCCGCCGAGCCCGTTCATCGCCGCCCACGTCCCGATCGCGCGATGCAGCTTTGGACCGGGTGGGAACGACGACGTGATGATCGCCAGCGAGCAGGCCGCCATGAAGGCGCCGCCCAGGCCCTGCACCGCGCGGGCGCCGATCAGCATCTCGCGACTCTGTGCGGCGCCGCCCACGAGCGAGGCGACACCGAACAGCACCAGCGCCGCGACGAACGTGCGCCGCTGGCCGAAGTGGTCCGCGACGCGGCCGCCCAGCATCAGAAAGCCCGCGAACGTGATCGCGTACGCGTCGACGATCCACTGCAGTTCGGGCGAGGAGAAGCCGAGCGCCGACTGGATCGAGGGCAGCGCGACGTTGACGATGCTCAGGTCGAGGATGACCATGAACTGCGCCACGCAGCACACGACCAGCAGCCACCTCGACGCCGAGCCGGCCTTGGCCTGGTCCTCGACCGGAGCTGTGTTCGGCACGCCCGGGGTCGCCGTCGTCTCCACGCTCATGACCGCCGAAGCCCCTGCGATTGGGTCTGCGAACGCCTGGTAGGGTGAGCGCCCGAGCCCTTCAGCGACGATTGGAGCCCGGCCGATGAGAAAATCTTCACTGACCGCCATGCTAACGAGCCTCGCACTCCTGGCGAGCGGCGTCGCGGTGGCGGGATGCGGCGGCAAAGGCACGAGCTCCACCGCCAAGCAGACGACGAGCACCCCGACGACGACCGTGCACAAGCACAGCACGAAACCGGCCTACTGAGCCTCATCCCGGTCACTTGCCGCTCGGGAGTGAGGCGGCGTAGCTGACCACCTGCACCGTGGGCGAGGTGCCGAGCACGTGCTGGGCCGCATCGAGCGCCTGCACCGCCACGCGGGCGTACTTGACGGGCAGCGTCGTCGAGCTTTCAAAGCCACGCGCCGGGATCGTGGCCCGCGCCGACAACGCGCCGGTGCCGGCGCCCGCGAGCACGCGCCACGCGGCGACGTCCGTGGCGCCGTTCCAGCTCGTGTGCACGATCGTCTCTTCGCCCGTGTTGTTCAACGCTGCGAGCACCGCCGGCGGAGTCGTCGGGCGCCCGCTCCAGGGGAAGCGGAAGGCGCGGTAGAAGGACATGTCGTAGCGGCAGGTTGGCGTCGAACAGGAGCGAGCCGTCGCTCGCGAACTCGCTGATCTCGGGCACCCCGCCGTAGCCCACGAGCGTGCTCCCATCGGCGAGCGCCTGCGCGTTGCCCTGGCTCGCGGCGAGCAGCGGCGGGTTCATGTGGGTGTAGGAGGACACGAGCCGCGCTTCGTGGGTGGTGAAGTCGAGCGCGATCCGAATGGCGCGCGACTGGTGGTGGATCGGCGGGTTCGAGCCGTCGTCGAAGAGGCTGACCTCGCCGTCGGCGAGGATGCGCCCGTCGTGCTGCCACGCCGTCTCGGTTCCCGGCCCCATCTTGAACGAGCTCTTCAGCCCGCCGAGGCGCCAGAGGACCTTGCCGGTGGCGCCTTCGAGTTGGTACGCGGCCCACGTGCTGCGCGCGGATATGAAGATGTTCCCGCCCGGCTCGAGATCGATCGAGTTGAGGTGAAACCAGTCCCATGGCGTCGAGCTCGTGCCGGGTTCGGTCTCGGACTCCGACGCGCCGATGTGATCGAGGCTGTGCCATTCCCAGCGCACGAGGCCGGTCTTCATGTCGATCTCCTGAACCGCCGTGTCGATGATCGCGCCGTTCGTCGCTCCTTTCACTGCCTTGAGATTGCAGCGGATCGGGTTGAACGCCGTGATGTAGGCGACGTCGCGCGGAGCCAGCTGGAAGTCGTGCAGGTCTGCCTGCAGGCCGTTGCCACCCGCCGACCCTCGCAACCGTCTGGTAGTTGGCGTTCATGACGACGTCTTCGCCCTGGCCGAAGCCCAGCGAGAGCACGCGTCCCTTCCACCACGTCAGGTCGCGCTGTCCTTCGTATGTCTGCTCGCTGAGGTTCTCCGCGGTTTCACCTCCCGACAGCCTGTCGAACCACACGAGCTGGCCCTGCGGCGTGTAGATCAGCGGGCCGTACTGGCCGGGACCGGGGCCGTTGGTGGTGAGGATGTCGCCTGCGGCGGGGTCGCGATCCGGCACGCTGACGCTCAGCACCGGGGCCTGCACCGCGGGCAGCGTGTCGAAGCTCTGGTAGTCGGCGGGCGCCGCCGCCGGGTTCGGAAACGGCGGCACACCGGCCGTCGGATATGGGGTGTCGATCCGGAAGGCGAATTCGACCCGCTTGCCGGCGCTGCCCACGCCGATGACGGCAGCGACCGTCACGCGCTCGCCGGCGTCGAACGGCTTGTCGGGCACGAAGCTGCCCCCGCCGCCCTGCGAGTAGCCGGATAGGCGGCCGTCGTGGTGCCCTGACTCCGAGCCGACGACGGTCACCTGGCCGATGTCCGCGGCGCTCGGGCCGAGAAAGCTGATCTGCGTGTCCGGGTTGGCGGTGTCGCTGTCCGGCTCGGGCGAGACCTCGACACCGGCGCCGGGCAGGCTCGCGCTGTGTTCGAGCGTGCTCGGCAGGCACTCCGGCGCGGCCTTCGCGGTGGCGAGCGAGCTGCCGCTCGAGAGCCCGAGGTCGAGTGAGCCAGTCGCGATCGCCGCGACGATCCATGCGAGGAGCGCGACCAGCAGGACGATGTACCCGTTGCGTCTCATGTGTGCTTTAGGCCCGACTTCCGGACACCGGCGACGATCGCGACCGGCGGCACGAAATCGAGCGATGACCAGGCTTCTGTCGTGGAGCCTCCCCCGGGTGCGGACCGAGAGGCCCTCGCGACGCCATGACAATACCGAGAGGAACCCCCCGGCAACCTGCCGGGATGCGCCGCTCGCACGCATCCTTATCAACTTTTTCGTGGCGCCCGCACCGCACGCATGGCGTAGCCTCTAGCCGATGAGGGTAAGCGTGCCGCTCGCCGTGCTGGCGGTGACAGGGGGCTTTGCTTTGTGGGCAGCGCCGGCGCTGGCGAGCTCCAACACCGCCAGCACGCAGGCCTACGTCCAGGACAACTACGCGCTCGTGCGGGTCGCGCGGACGCACCTGGCGACCGCCGAAGCGGGACCGCTGCACGTCCTCGCGCAGGTGCGCGCGGAATGTCCGAAAGCCGGCGCCGGTTCGCCCCAGAACGCAGATTCGACGCAGATGAGCAACGAGGTGATCGCCGCGATGGTGCTCTCCGCGGCGAGGCCCGATCTGACGGCGATCAAAGCCTTCGTAGGCGCCGCCGGCGCTCTGAGCTGGGGCAATCATGCCCTGACGAGCGCGGTCCACACCTACGTCGGCGACCTCAAGACGATCCTGAGCCTGCCGACGCCGAACCTGTGCGGCGACGTCAAAGCGTGGGCCGCGAGCGGGTACACCACGCTGCCGGCGAGCACCGTCACGCTGGTCGCCAAGTTCATGCCCGCGTGGGTCGCGCTCGGCTATCTGCCCGCGCAGCTCGCCAGCTACGAGAGCTCCTCGGCGCGCAGCCTCGCCCGGCGCTCGGCGCCGTTGGAAGAAGCGCTCACCGAAGGTGAAGCGCGCGCGGTGGAACATTGGGGCGCGATCATGGACACGCTCGAGCTCTGGCCCTGACCGGCGCACTCGTGCGGCTCACGCGACCGCGCGCAGGTGCCGGTAGGGCGCTGATCGCAACTCGCGCACGAGCGCCTCGAGCACACCCTCGTCGTCCTCGTCCAGACCGTCGGTGACGGCGCCGATCAGCGCCCGCTTGCGCTCGAGCAGCGTGGAGATCGTCTCGTCGATCGTGTCCGCCGCGAGCAGGTAGTAGGCGTTGACGGCGTCCTGCTGGCCGATGCGGTGGCAGCGGTCCTCGGCCTGATCGTGCTTGGCGGGCGTCCAGCCGAGCTCCAGGAACGCGACGTTGGAGGAGCGCGTCAGCGTCAGGCCGTGCCCAGCCACCTCGATCGAGCAGACGATCAGCTGGTTGGCCTCGCTCGCCCGCGCCTCCTGGAAGGCCCGCAGGGCGCTGTCGCGGGCCGCCGCGCTGTCCTCGCCGAGGATGTGCAGCGCCGCGGGGAAGCGATCGAGCACCGCCCGTTGGATCTCGCGGTGGCCCGCGAACACGACCAGCGGCTCGCCCGAGGAGCAGAAGTCGTGGATCCAGGCGAGCGCCGCATGCAGCTTGCCGCGCGCGGCCAGGAGCTTCAGCGCGTTGCAGCGCACGAGGCGCTCGGCGCGCAGCGCGGCAGCGACCTTCGCGTCGAGCTCGCGCAGGTCGAGCGGCTGACTGCGAAGCCATGCGACCAGGTCGCGCTCCGCGAGCCGGTACTCGGCTTCGTTGTCCAGCTCGACCGGCACGACCGCGCGCGTCTTGGCTGGCAGCTGGGGAAGCACGTCGGCCTTCAGACGGCGCACGAAGCAGCGCGCGCGCAGGTGCCAGTGCAAGCGCAGATGCGCATCGGCGCCGCGGAAACGCTCGCCGAAGCGCGCGCCCGAGCCGAACTCCTCGAGCCGTCCAAGGATCCTCAGCTGCGAGATCAGCTCCGCCGGCCGGTTCGTTATCGGCGTCCCGCTGAGCGCGAGCACCAGGCCCTCGCGCGGGAGGGCCGCAGAGAGGCGCTGGACCGCCTGCGTGCGCTTGGCCGCGGCGTTCTTGCAGTAGTGCGACTCGTCGAGCACGAGCGCCGCCGGCTCGAGCGCGCAGAGCTCCTCCAGGCGTGCCGCCACGATGTCGTAGTTGACGATCGTGATGTCTGCAGCGCCCGGAGCTCCGGCACCGTTGCCGTTGCCGGAGAGAGCCCGCGCGCTGCGATGTGGCAGCCAGCGTTCGAGCTCGCGCATCCAGTTGAGCTTGAGGCTCGCCGGGCACACCACCACCGCCGGGTAGGCGCCCGCCGCCTCGACCGCCGCGAGCGCCTCGATCGTCTTACCGAGGCCCTGCTCATCAGCCAGGAACGCCCGCCGGCGCTCGAGCAGGTAGCTCACGCCGGCGCGCTGGAACGGCTTCAGCTCGCCGCCGAGGCCGGCGACGTGCAGCGACGCATCGGTTGCACTCGACAGCGCCACCAGACCGGCCGCGCGCGCATGCTGCTCGCGGATCTCCTGCAGCAGCGCGAGCGCATCGGGCTCGACCCACACCTCACCGTCCGCGAGGAAGTCGTCGAGCTGCGGCACGCAGAACGGATCCGCACGCAGCGCCGCAAGCAGGCCGTGATCGCTCCCGCCGCCGCGACGCGCCGACGGCGCAAGCACGCCGCGCATCCCCGCGAAGCGCCGCACACAGTCCGGATCGTGGCCCTCGGCCAGGACGAACGTCGGCTCCTCGTGCACGCTCGAGCGCTCGAGCACCGCCGCCGGCGCCGGCCGGCCGTCCTCGAGCGCCGCGATACAGCGCTTGGCTGCAGGGCTGACCCAGGCGTCGAGCCCGGACATCTGGCGCCAGGACCGCAGCGTCAGCGGCACCGTCGCGCCTCCGGGAGCGCTCGTCGCCGCCTCGCGCAGCGCCCGCGGCAGGCGCCGCTCGTCGCCGAGCAGCACGAACTCCGGCGAGCCGTCGGGGGCGGGTGGGCCTTGTACATCGACGTTGCCCCGCCACGTAGTCGCACGCGTCAGCCACGCCGTCACCCGCGGGTCCACGGTGACGTCCTCGATATGCCCGAGCAGCTCGACCAGAGGCTCAGCGTCGTGTTCGATCGCCGCCAAGCCGAGCGTCCCGCCGGGCCCATCGAGCGCGCGCAGCCCCGACCGCGCGGCGAGCGCGCGTGCGAGGCGGGCGCGCTCGTGCGCGATCAGAATCCAGTGCTCGCCGCGGCGGTCGCGACGGAACTCGACGTCATATGCCTGACGCGCGCCGCGCGCGACCGGCTGGCCGTCACCGTTCGCCGCGTTCTGCCCGCGGCGCTCGTGGTGGGCACGCAGCGCGCGTCGCGCCTCCTCGCTGAGCCTGAGCTTGCCGTTCGTCGCACCCCCGTCTCCCAGCAGCGCCGCCGAGCGGTCGTCCAGGGGCACGACCGCTCGCCCGATCGCGGGGAGCTCGCGCGCCTGCGGGTGCTCGAGCAGGCTCTCCACCTCCGCGGCCGGTCCGTCGGTGGCGAAGCTCAGCCACCAGTCCTCGTCGGGACGGGCGAGCTCGACCAGGCACTCGTCGCGACGACGCCTCGCGCGGCGCCGGCTGATCGTGCGCTCGAGCTCGTCGCTCACCTGCGGCGGATGCGGGAGCACCGCGAACAACTGCGCGAGCGCCTCGGCGTGCTCGGGGCCGAGCGGGACGCACCACGCGCGCTCGGCCGGGTCCCAGCGCCGCCCGGGGATCGCGCGCAGGAGCTGGCGGAGCCCCTCGTCGTAGGGGAAGCGCAGCACGGCCTCGTCGCGGGCGATGGTTGCGGAGAACGGGGCGTAGGACATCGAGCACGGCACGATAGGCGCCGTGGGGGATGCTCGGCTCAGGCGTCGCGCTCGACGTTCGCGAGCGAGCGCGTGATCGAACGCGTGAGCATCGCGCGCACGAGCAGCGCGAGGCCCGGTAGCGGCGAGGCGAGCCGAATGTCATAGACGAAGCGCGTCCCGTTCGATCCGGGCGCAAAGCTCATCACCCCGAGATGGCCGCGTAGCGGGCTGCCCTTGGTGATGCGGTAGACGATCCGCTCGAAGGGGACGAACTCCGTGACTGTCTCCTCAAACGGCGGCAGTGGCCCGATCTGCAGCTGGCGCACCGACCCGGCGCCGTTGCGCTCCCCGTCCTCGCCGTCGCGCAAGCGCGTCACCTTGGCGCCGAATACCTCGGCCAGGTTCTCGTGCTCGGCCAGGTGGTTGAAGATCCGCTCCGGCGGCTTGGCGAAGTCGCGCTCGACGTGCACGTGGTGCGCTCTCACGCACCAGAGCCTATTCGCTCAGCGCGAGCTCGCCCCGTCGGCGCGCTCGAGCTGCGCCGCGCCGTCCGCACGGGAGGCCATCCGACAGGCCGTCACGACGAGCGCCGCGACGACCAGCCAGACGAGAGGGAGGATGATGATGAGCATCGAGTACAGCTTGCTCGCGGTTGCTGAAGCGCAGCTTCGTCGTAGTTCAGCCCGAGCTTAAGATGAGATCGATGGAGATCCTGGTGCTGGAGCACGAGCGCGAGGTGCCCGCGGCCCTGTTCGGCGACTGGGCGCGAGCGCGGGGTCACACGCTGCGCACCGTGTCGGTGCCCGAGCTGACACGCTGGCCTGAGCCCGACACGCTCGACGCCGTCGTGAGCCTCGGCTCGGACCGTTCGATACCGTCCTCCCGCGAGCCATGGATCGCGCGGGAGATCGAGTTCCTGCGCGGTGTCCACGACTGCCGTGTGCCTGTGCTCGGTATCTGCTTCGGCGCCCAGGCGCTGGCGAGTGCGCTCGGTGGCGAGGTGTCGCACGCGCCGCACATCGCCCTCGACTGGACGACGCTCCAGACGCACGACGACGTTCTGATCTCAGCCGGCCCCTGGCTTCGCTGGCACGAAGACGTCCTCACCGTGCCTCCCGGCGCCCGCGAGCTCGCTCGTACGGGCGAGGTCCCGCTCGCGTTCGTTCAGGGCGCCAGTGTCGGGGTTCAATTTCACCCGGAGGTCGACGCGGCTCTCGCCGACGCATGGATCGAGGACGCGCAGCGCAGCTTGCTCGAGCGCGATATCGATCAGGCGGCCCTGCGCCGGCAGGTGGCGCTCGCCGCACCTGGAGCGCCGGCGCGCGCCGACGAGCTCTTCGACCGGATCGCGCGCGCGTGGCGCCAGCAGCCTATTCGTAGTTGAAGGCATCCCCGGGGGAGCCGGCGACGCTCTTGAGTTTGGGCACCGAAGCGCGATATGTCAGGCCGGATCGAGCGCCCGCTCGCGTTGGTAGCGGCGCCACGTGGCGCGAGCGATGGCGAGCGCGGCGATCAGGAGGGCGACCGGGACGAGCACCGCGGCCGCGATCAGGATCACTATCAGGGCGACGGTCAGCACCCTGAGGGCGTCGTGAACTCCGCGGTGGACAGTCAGTCCTTCGCTTGTGGAGGAGTTGCCGGCGGCGTTGGCGAGCACGGTGACTTCGACTTCGGCCGTGCTCGCGCGCTGGGATATCGACTGCACAGCGGCCTGGTCCTGGGTGATTGCGTTGCGTGCCTGCGTCAGGCGTTCGCGCAGGCTGTCGATCTGACCTTCGGTGCTGGCGGCGGCGAGCGCTCTGAGCAGCGCCTGACGTTCGGCGCGCGCGTCTGCGAGTCGTTGGTGGGCCGCTTCGTAGGCGTTCGTGATGTCCTGCAGCGATTGACTCTCCGAGCTCACCGGCGCGAGCCGCGCGATCGCGGCCAGCGCCGCCGCCAGCCGCGCGCTGGGCAGCTTCAACGTGAGGGCGGCTTCGCTCGAGCCATGCTGCTGCACCTGCACGTGGGACTGCTGCACGTAGCCTTCATTGCGCACCGTCAGGCTTGCAACGCCGTTGGAGACGTTCTGCACGTCGCTCGGGCTCGCGCTCAAGCTGACGGATGCCGCGAGTTGCTGGACGCGCCCTTGCGCGGCGGCGGAACCGCCTGCCGCGGGTGCGAGATCCTGAGCGCTCGCTTTGACTTCGCTCGAGCTCGGAGCGGAGGTGGCCGGCGCTTGCGCGGCCGGCGATTCCGCGGCTTTGTCCGCGTGCGCATGCGCGGCTCGGACCCCAGCCGCTCCGCCGGCGCGGCTGCCTATCTCGGACCCGGCCTGCGCGTTCGCGCCCGGCCGCCGTGGCCCGCCGAGCCCTACGACGAGGACCGCCAGGACCGCCACGGCAACGCTCGCCAGCGCCGCGACGGCGCGCGGGCGGATCAGCGCTCGCGGCCAGCCGGCGGCTCGCACCCAGCCGACGCGGGTGCGTCGAGGAGGTCGGGCTTCGCGCTCGGCCAGCCGCTCTCTGAGGCGCTGCTCGAAGGCCGGCGTCATCGGCGGCGCCAGCGCACGCACGTCCTCCCGTAGCTCGCGCCAGGACTCGGCTCCGGGTCCTTCGGCGTCGCCGTTCAACGCCGCCTCGAGCTCGAGGACCCAGGTGCTCTCGGGGTCTGCGGGATCGCCGCCGGGGAACGTGATGATCCTCATGCGACCTCCTGTCGATCGACGTCGGCGCAGTATTCGCGCAGGCGGGTGAGTGCACGATGCAGACGGGTGCCGGCGTTCGACTCGCTGATACCGAGCGCGCGCGCCAGCTCGCCGTTGGTGAGCTGGCCGTGGAACTTCAGCAGCACGATCTCGCGGTCGCGGATTGGCAGCGCCGCGAGCGCGTCGCGGACGGTCGTTCGCCGTGCAAGGCGCTCGACCTGGTCGGCTGCCGGCAACTCGCCTGCGAGGCCCTCATCGAGCTCGAGCTGTGGCCGGCGCCGACGGCGACGCAGCTCATCGAGCGCGGCGTTGCGGGCGATCGAGAACAACCAGGCGCGCGGCGTGCCCCTGTTGGCGTCCAGCCGCATGCGCGTCCGGTACAGGCGCTCGAATGCAAGCGCGGTCACATCCTCTGCGGCGGCGCGGTCACCGAGCAACGAGATCGCGTAGGCGTGGACGTCGGCTGCGCACTCGCTGAAGAGGGCATCGAACCCGCGTGCGTCCAGCGCGGCGGGAGGGAGCGACGCCGGCGGCTTTGCGAGCTCATCGGACGAGGACACGGGTCTGCTCATCACCTTAACTACGCCCGCGCCGGAGATCCATCACATTTACGCGGCAGCCGCGGCGCGGCGGTGGCGGCGGCGCGGCCTATCCTGGAACGGATGCTAACCCCGGATGTACTCGTCCTCGGCGGCGGCGGAACCGTCGGCGAGGCGTGGATGAGCGCACTGCTTGCGGGTATCGAAGAGGGCACACAATTCGACGCCCGCGCGTGCGCAGGCTACGTCGGAACCTCAGCCGGGTCGATCGTCGCCGCCTCGCTGGTCGCCGGCATGGCGCCTGGAGCGCGCTTGGGGCCGCTATCGAGACCGCCGGCAACGCCCTTGGCGGACGAGGAGCCTTTGACGGCGCTGCGACAGGCCTTTGCAGCGGCCGCAGGCCTCGCCAGCGCCGCCGCCGCTCCGCTTGCAGCATTGGCATCCGCCTCGACGGCTCCGGGCGGAGCGATGCTGCGGCGTTCGCTGCTGCTGCGCGTTCCCGATGGCCAGCGTTCGCTCGCCGAGCTCGGGCGGTATGTCGAGCTCGCCCACGTTGACTGGGACGGCCGGTTGCGGGTCATCGCACTCGAGCGGGAGAGCGGCCGGCGGGTCGTGTTCGGCGCGCCGGGTGCGCCCGAGGTCTCGGTCGCCTTTGCGGTTCAGGCGTCGTGCGCGATTCCCGGCGTCTTTCGCCCGCTGACGGCCGCCGGTCGCACCTACGTCGACGGCGGCGTGTGGAGCCCGACGAACATGGACGCGAGCGCCGCCGCTGAGGGCGATCGCGTGCTGTGTCTCAATCCGACCGGCTCACTGCGACCTTCGCGCGGCGCGCTCGCGGGCGCAATCGGGCCGGTCTCGCGAGGCATCGCCGGCGCCGAGGCGTTGGTGTTGAAGAATCGCGGCGCTACCGTGACAACCGTCAACCCCGACGATGCGAGCGTCGCGGCGATGGGGACGAACCTGATGGACGCGAGCCGCCGGCAGGCGGCGATCGACGCAGGGCTCGAGCAGGGCCGCCGGCTCGCCGCGCTCGATCAGCGCCGCGCCGCGTAGGAACGCCCCGTCCTGTTATGCCCGCAGCGAGGCATGATCGATGGCGAGTCCGATGACCGACGCCAAGCGATCCAGATCCGCATCGTGTGAGAGCACGCTCGCGCCGCTGCGTAGTCATCCTCGATCTCGATGTTGGTATGCACGACCGCCATACACGTACTAAACACGCAACGTGTACTGGACGTGTGCTCGCCACGAAAACGCTTCCCTTCACGGTCGTCCGCTAAGCCAAGCCGACGCGGGGACTCGAACCCCGGACCCCTTCATTACGAGTACTTGGCGACGGGCATGAGGGAATCCGCTCTATCTCGTACTCAGTAGCACGTTTGTGGGTGAAGGAGCAGGTTTCCCACGAGTACCTTTAGCCGTTGGAGGAGAGGTTTCCGTAGACGCTCAGCCCAAGCCGACGCGGGGACTCGAACCCCGGACCCCCTCATTACGAGGGTCGGCCCTCCACGCGTGAATGCCGGTAAATACAGCGTTCCTGGAAGTTCGTGGAGCCCGTACCAGCAGGCGTACCGCAGGACGAACGCTGCTGCCAGTGCTCAGCGGATAGGGCGCAGCTCGACACCGTGAGCTACCCCTTGCCAATCGGTGTCGGCTGTCAGAGCTGGAGCGTCCAGCCGTCGCGCCAGTGCTAGGCACGCCCGGTCGCCGAGCGAGAGCCCTGCATCGCGGGTCAACGGTCGTAGGCGTCCCGCGTCGATGGCGTCAGCGGCCGTGAACGGCTCGACGGTGATCGCCCCATCGAGTAGTCCGCTTTGGGTGAGTTCAGCCGCGAGCTTCGCCGGGTCGCCTCCCCGATCGGCGACGCGGCTGAATACCTCAGCAAGATTGACGGTCGAGATCACCGCACCGCTAGCGATTGCCTCGGCAACAACGTCGGCGCCGGGCTCGTCTCGAAGATGCGCGAGAAGCGCCGAGGCGTCGAGTACGGGCGCCAACTACTCGGTGTCCTCGCGCTCGGCTTCCGCGCGCCGCTCGGCGAGCAGTTCGTCCACCATCGACCCTCCGGGGAGCCGACGGAGTAGTCCGCGGCTCTGCTCGGCCACGGCGCGATATGGGCGTAGCCGCAACGAGCCATCGGCGTCGGTGCTCAGCAGCATGTGAGTACCGGGTTTCAGGTCCAGCTCACGGCGTACAGCGGACGGCAAGACAAGTCGCCCGCGGTCGCCGACAGTGATGCGCCTTTCAGTGTGGGCCATACGCTTAATGTACCACGATTGCAGAGCGACCCATCATGCTTCTTGAAGCCTGCGAGCTAGATATGCGCGACGCCGACTGGTCCGCAACGGAGTCGGCATAGAGCAGCCCGGTTCGAGCGTCAGGCAGCAAAGCGCGCCACGATACGACCGTGCAGGTCGCGGACCATCGCGGCACGATGTTCGTCCGTCGCTCGTCTGCGAATCTGCCTGCAAACAGGCCGGATTATGGGATTATGCGCCTACCGTGCTACCCCGAGGGTCTCCTTAGGACCGTCGGGCTATTCATTGCGAGTGGCGTGCTCCTGCCAGCTGAGCTATTTCGAGCTCGGCGCCGTCGAATCATGCGCAATCAAGCGCCAGACAGATTTCGAGGTCCCGACGAGCCCTCCAGCCAATTCCGTCCAAAAACCCAGTCGTAGCTTGGATTTCTGCCCGTTCGAGCGAGACGGTCAACGGCAAGCGGGCTCAGCGCCGCAGCCCACCAGACGCGCGAGACGTTGCTCGAGGGTCGACAGTTCTCGAAGCCGACGCGGGGACTCGAACCCCGGACCCCTTCATTACGAGTGAAGTGCTCTACCAGCTGAGCTACGTCGGCGCGCCTGGAGATGCTAGCGACGCCCGCCTACCCGGCGTCGAGTCCCGCGAGCACCGCGAGCAGCGACTGTCCGTGCTTCTCGCAGAACGCCGGCCCGATCCCCTTGACCTCGAGCAGCGCGCCGAGGTCGCGCGGACGCTGACGCAGCAGCGCGCGCACCGTGGCGTCGCTGGCGACGGTGAACGCGGGCTTGCCGTCCGCCCGCTCCATCCGCCAAGCGCGCAGCTCATCGAAAGCGCGCTCGTCGACCGGGTCGAGCTCATCCTCGCTCGCCGTCCCCGCGCGCTGTCCAACTCCGTCGCGCCCGCCCGCCCGGCCTGCGCCGCGACCGCCCCTCCTCCGCCCCCCCGTGGGCGCTGCGAGCATCGCCTGTTCGAGGGCGGTGTCGGGGTCACAGACGTCGCAGCAGCGCCCGCTGGGCGCACCGGCGGCGGGGTCGCCGAAGTGCTCGAGGATCTGGCGCCTGCGGCAGGTGTGTGCGTCCGAGCTGTAGCGCTCGATCGAGCGGTAGGCATCCCAGCCGCGGTTGCGAGAAGCCTGGATGGCGGTGTGCGCGAGCCGCGGGCTGCCTCGGCCTGTGACCTTTACGAGCAGCCCGTCGCGGCCGCCGGGCTGGAGCTCGACGGCGCGGGCGCGCTCGGCGACCGACAGCAGCACCCGCTGGCGCTCGCCGAGCTCGCCGTGACCGATCGTCAGCTGGCCTTGCGCGTCGGCGAGCGAGCGCAGGCTGGCGACGTAGCGCTTGACGTCCTCGACGGTCATCTCGCGCTCCTTGATGAACCTGATCAGCCGCCCGAGGTCCATGCGCGAGGCGAGCAGCAATGCGCGTGCGGGCGCGCCGTCGCGCCCGCCCCTGCCGGCCTCTTGGTAGTAGGCCTCGAGGCTCGTGGGCAGCGCCCAATGCGCGACGGTGCGGACGTCTGCCTTGTCGACGCCCATGCCGAACGCGTTCGTCGCGACGACCACCTCGGCGCTGCCCTGCATGAACGCCGCCTGGCTGTCGCGGCGCGCCTGCGGGCTCATTCCGGCGTGGTAGGTGACCGTGTCGATCCCCGCCTGTGCGATGCCCGCGGCCACCTCCTCGGTGTCCTTGCGCGTGCCGCAGTAGACGATCGCCGGCAGCGTCGGCTGTGCTCCCTCGCCGCTCCTGCCGGCGATGAGTGCGTGCATCAGCGCGGCGCGCTTACGTGCGACAGCGCCCTTGCCCTCGACGCTGACGACGTCGAACGCGAGGTTGGGGCGGTCGAAGCCTGATCGAATCGAGAGCCAGTCGCGCAGGCCGAGGCGCGCGGCGATCTCCTGCGCGACCTGCGGGGTGGCGGTGGCGGTCGCCGCCATGACCGCCGGTCGGCCGCCATCGGCGCCGCCCCGCAGCGAGGAGATGGCGTCGTGCAGGCGCAGGTAGTCGGGCCTGAAGTCGTGGCCCCACTCGGCGACGCAGTGGGCCTCGTCGACGACGAAGAGCGCCACTGGCCGGCGTGCGAGCGCAGCCCTGAACGCGCCCGAGGCGAACCGCTCGGGCGCGGCGAGCACGAGCTGGGCGGCGCCGCTCTCGATGTCGCGCAGCGCCTGCTCGTTGTGGCCGTCGGCCATCCCCGACGCGAGCATCGCCGCGCGCACACCGGCGCGCTCGAGCCTGTGCCACTGGTCGGACATCAGCGCGATCAGCGGACTGACGACGACCACCAACGGCTGGGCGGGGTCGGCCTCGCCGGCGAGCGCGGGCAGCTGGTAGCAGAGCGACTTGCCGCCACCGGTGGGCATCACGACGAGGCTGTCGCGCCCGTCGAGCGCTGCCTGCACCGCCTCGCGCTGGCCGGGCCGGAACTGCTCGAGCCCGAACCGCCGCAGCAGCGCCTCCGGCGTGGGTGCGCCCGCAGTGCCGAGGCCCTCGGCGGGGGCGAGACCTTCCGCGGCGCCGGCCGCTGGCGCGGTCAATGTCGTTGCGTGCATCGCATGGAAGCTACCCCTCGCTTCGGGCGGGACGCGACGCGAACTATTTGGAGGATGACTTTGCGTGCGCGCCGGCGGCAGGCCTCGCGGGCGCGGTCTTCGCGGGCGCGGCCTTCGCCGGCGTGTTGCTCTTGTCGTCGATCTTGCCCTTGTCTGGGTCGAGGACGTGGCCGACGGCGTGTTTGACGCTGTGCGTGGCGTGGCTGACGGCGTGCCTGACGCCGGGCGAGACGGCGTAGGCGAGCAGGATCGCGATGATGCCGACGATCGCGATCGCGATCGCGAGGCGCGCGCGGCGGCGCTCGCCCTCGGGCGAGGCGGGCCGAGCGTTGAAGGGTGAGATGGCCATGGCTGGAGTCAACGCTATCGACCGCCGCGCCAGGGCACCGTCGGCAACCGGCTGGCGCGGGCGCGATGCCGGCCCGCGCCGCGCGGGCGCCCGCGCGCGTGGTGCTCGAGCAGGGCCTGCGCGACGAGCTCGTGCGCGCCGTCGATCTCCTGCGGCGAGAGCACCTCGCCCAGCTTGGCGAGATGCCCGAGCAGCATCCGCGCGGGGACGACGCGCACGCCCTTGCGCCGCGCCATCGGCCGGTCGACCCACGCGCGGCTGAAGACGATCAGCGGTTCGACCTGGAAGGCGGTGACGCGCTCGATCGCGCTGCGCTGGGCCTGCGCCTGGCGGAGCGTCTCGCCGTGCACGCGCGCGACGGTCACCGGGCCTGGATGGCTCTTGGTCTCGATCGTGAATATGCCGGGGGGTCCGATGAGGATGTGATCGACGTTGCCGTGTCCGAGGCTCGCGTCGTGGATGACGCGCCAGCCGCGCTCCGAGAGCACCTCGAGCAGACCCCCCACCTGCTCCTCGCCGGTGGCGCCGCGGTCGTGGCGCTCGACGAGCGGCATCACGTATCGGGAGATCACGAACATGCTGACGAGCAGCGCTATCTCGGATGCGAGGAACCCGATGTTGTGCAACCCGAACGTCCTGCCGAGCAGCGCGGTCGCCACGGCGAGCACGCCGAGCGTGACGAGCGTGCGGATGCGCAGCCGGCTGACGGTCGCACGCGCGTACTGTCCGGCGGTGCGGCGAGTTGGGTCGGTGTCGAGGAGGTACATCTCGCTTTCCGGTCGGCTTGGGAGGGCGGGCTCCCATCTCTTCATCGGCGCAAGCCCGCGCCGGCCTGAGCGGCATGGAGAAGCGTGGAGTGCGGGCCCTGAATCTAAAGCAGCGATATCGCCTGGCCGAAGCCAATTCTGCGAGAAAAGAGACCCCCAAATCGGCCGCGGCGGCCGCGCTGGAACCGACTGAGCGCCGAGCCACCGAGCACCATGACGGACCACCCCCTCACCTTCCACCCTCCAGACATCTGCCTGATGCTGCGCGCGCACGGCGAGCAGCTGTGGCTGACCACCGAGGTGGTGCCGATAGTGCGCCAGCTGGAGCGTGGCGACGTGGTGAGAGAGGACCATCTGGGCGCGGCGCTCGCGTATCTCGAGGTGATCTGGATCGATGCGTGCCGACGCGCGGTGGAGACGGACATGGCGCGTGCGGCGCTCGACACCGCGGGTGCCGATCACGATCTGGTCCTGTGCGAGAAGGCACGCCGCTACCACGCGGCGGTGCGCCGCCTGCGCACGGCTGTCGGTCGGCGGGTCACGCCGCTGATCGGCCTGCGCAGCGACTCTCCCGCGCGCGAGCACGCGAGCTCCTGAAGCGATCGCATACGCTGCGCGCCGTGGCGCCGCGCTTTGACCTGCAGTCGCACTCCACCCACTCCGACGGCGTTCTGCCCGCGGCGGAGGTGGTGCAGCGCGCGGCCGACGCCGGCGTGGAGCTGCTGGCGCTGTCCGACCACGACACGATCAGCGGCGTGTCCGAGGCGATCGCGACGGGCGAGCAGGCGGGCGTGCGCGTCGTGCCGGCGGTCGAGATCTCGGCCGTGGACGCGGGCTCGAGCGTGCCGCGCGAACTGCACATCCTGGGGTACCGAATCGACCACACCGGGCCGGTGATGACGGCGCGCCTGGCGGACTTCCTGGCGGACCGCGAGAAGCGCACGCTGCGGATGCGCGACGGGCTGCGCGAGGTCGGCTTCGAGCTCGACGAAGCGGAGATCGAGCAGCGCATCGCGGAGGGCAAACCGATCGGCCGGCCACACCTGGCGGGCGCGGTGCTGCGCGCGCCGGCCAACGCCGAGCGCCTGCGCAGCGAGGGCATCGACGACGTCGGCTCGCTGATCCGCGGCTACCTGATCGAGGGCAGACCGGCGTTCCGGCTGCGCGAGACGCCGACGGTCGCCGAGGCGATCGAGGCGATCCACGACGCGGGCGGCGTGGCGGTCTGGGCGCACCCTTTCTGGGACATCTCCGACGACGGCGAAGTCCTCGACAGCCTCGAGCGCTTCACGGAGCTCGGCATCGACGGAGTGGAGGCGTTCTACATCACCCACGACGAGCGCCAGACGCGCCTGCTGGCGAAGAGGGCCGCGGAGCTCGGCCTGCTGACCACGGGCTCGGCCGACTTTCACGGACCGGAAAACCGGCAGTTCTCGAAGTTCATGGCGTTCGACACGTTCGGCATCGAGCCGAACCTCGGCCCGATCGCCTGACAAAGATTTGAACTTCTAGGGGCCGCCTGCCGGCGGCGAGCGGCGTGGCCGTGATCGCGAGCGCGGTGCTTGGTCTATCGCAGGGGGCTGACATCCAGCGGCCGCCCGTCGTGGGCGCGCTGGACGACCAGCTCGGCTCCGGCGTCGCGCGGCACGGTGAACGCGAACAGGCCTTCGTGTACCCCGATGCGCCGGCGAATGCGGCGCGCGACATTGGTGGGCGCCGGCTGCAGCGTCAGGTAGGCGGTCGCCGGTTTGACGATCCCGCCGTAGAAGATCGGGGTGCAGAACGCGGGGTGGCCGGGCGTGGCGTTTTCGCATCCGGAGCCCGAGTAGAGCACGCCCGTCGGCAGCGACGCCTGCGCGGGAAGTACCGGAAACGAGGCGCCGCCGCCGTCGACCGGTGCCCCGGCGCGCTCTTCGAGGCGCGTGAACGTGAGCGACTGGGTCCCAGGGTCGGTGTCCGGCATCTGGCTGATCTGCCGTGCGACGGTTTCGCGCAGCGGGTCGTGCTCGCGGGGACGAAGCCGCGCGAGCAGCGCGAGGCGCGCTGCCTCGCAGCGCCGTGGATCCACGAGCGTGAACGGCCCTTGCCCGTGTGCGACGTACTCGATCAGGCGGATGCCGTCCGGCAGGCGGACGACCCGGATCGTGCGGGCGAGCACGGCGCCGCCGCTGTCGCGCTCGGCGAGCGCCACAACGGACGCCGGCGGCGGATCGTGCGGCGGCCGTGCAAGCGCGGGCAGCGTCGCCCTGATCGGTGCGTCGGGGGCTTCGCTGCTGAGCCCTGATTTCCGCGGGCCGGTCATGCGACAGGCGACAGAGCTGCCGGTGGCGCCCAGCACGCGATTGTCGAGCGCGTTGGCGGGGCTTTCGCCCACCTGCGTCACGATCTTCGCAGCAGCTGCCGCGGCGGCGAACACGAGCGGAATCGCGACGAGCGCCATCCACCGCCGGTGCGCGCCGCGGCGCCTCCAGGCCCGCCGCCCGCGCGCCGGCTGCACGACCGCACCGGCGTGGCGCCGCGCGACGCTTTCGAGCAGCTGGCGCTGCAGATCCTCGAGCGCGCTCACGCCGTCTCCTGCAGTCGTTCGCGAAGCCGGCGCAGGCCGCGATGCACGCGCTGGCGCACGACGGCCTCCGAGCAGCGCAGCTCGCGTGCGATCGCGGCGTAGGAGCGCTCGTCGAGCACGCGGGCGCGCACCGCTGCCTGCTGTGTCTGGGGCAACTCGCCCAGCAGCTGCTCGAGGGCCACCCCCGTGCCCAACGACGCGAGCTCCTCCACGCGCACCAGATCCTCGTCCTCGAGCACCACCGGCTGATGCCCGAGCGCGCGCCGCGCGGAGGCCTCGACCCGGCCGCGGCGCAGGCTGTCGCGCAGCTTGTGATCTGCGATCGCGAACAGCCACGCGGGTGCGGACCCGCGTTCAGGGTCGAACGCACCGCATGCCACGACGACCGCAGCAAAGGTCTCCGCGGTTAGATCGAAGGCCGTCTCGCGGATGCCGCCGACGCGTCGCATGTGAAAACCGATCACCGCCGGCAGCCAGCGTCGATAGAAGGCCTCGAACGCGGCCTGCTCGCCGCGCGCGGCGGCGAGCAGAAGCGCATCGTCCTCGATCTCCGCCTGGCCCACACCCGTTCCTTCGCACGCGGCGTTGGCTTGTGACACGTCCAGGCCGCCTGCGCGTATGGCCCGCGCTCGGTGCCGCCGGCTCAGGCGGCCAGCGACGCCTGCAGCCGGTACGCGAGCGCCTCCAGCGCGAGCTCCTCGGAGACGTTCACCGACAGGCTGAGGCGCGCGTCGGCGACGAGCTCGACGCCCCGGCGCAGCGCCACCGCGTCGCGACCGTCGGCGTCCTGCTCGAGTTGCGCGCGGCGGTCGACCGCGTAGACGAGCTCGGGGGCGCCTTCGCGCACGCACAGCACGTCGCGCAGCCACAGCTCGGACAGGCGCAGACCGAGGTCGAGCGTGGCGGTGCGCTCGCGCCGCTCGCCCCGGCGCCGCGCCTCTGCGGCTTCTCGCTCGTAGCGTTTGCGCTCCTTGCTCGGCACGAGCTCGAGCTCGGACTCGGTGCGCGCCTGCGCGCGCTCGCCGGCGCCGACTCCCGCTGCCTTTGCGACCTCCAGCAGCTCGAGCCACGGGCGCCGGCCGGTCTCACCGGCGAGCGCCGAGCGCACGTAGTCCTCCGCGCGCGCCCGCAGAGCCTCGCCCTCCTCGCCCGCGAGCCGCGCGGCGAGGCCCGCGTCGCCGAGCGCCAGGCGCGCGCACGCCTGCGCCCGCTCGCCCGCGACGCCATCTCGATCCTCGCCGCCGTCCGCAGCCTCGGCGGCGCCACCCACGGCCGCGAGACGCCGCGCGATCAGTGCCGATGGCAGCGGGTCGAAGCGCACGGATTGGCAGCGCGAGGCGATCGTGGCGAGCACGTCCTCACGACGGTCGGCCAGCAGCAGCAGGTGCGTGAACGCGGGCGGCTCCTCGAGCGTCTTGAGCATGCGGTTGGCGGCCTGGTCGTTCATCGCGTCGGCGCCCTCGATCACGAACACGCGCCTGGCGGACTCGAACGGCGTGTGCGTCGCGGCCGCGACGACCGGCTCCTCGATGTCCGCGACGAGCATTTCGGCGGCCCCCGACGGCGTCACCCACGTGAGGTCGGGGTGGCTGTTGCGCGCGACCCTTTCGGCGACGGTGTCGGGACTGCGCGCCCCCTCCTCGAGCAGCGCCGCGGCGAACGCGCGCGCGACCGCCCGCTTGCCGGTTCCCGCGGGGCCGTGGAACAGGTACGCGTGCGACGGGCTTCCTCCAGGCGCAAGCGCCGGCGTCAGCACGGCGCGCGCGTGCGGTTGCGCGTCGATCTCCGGGAGCAGCCGAGTCGCGTCGGGCTCGGCGGATGAGGGCGACGAGGCGGCCATCTGCCTGGGCATCCTAGAGGCGGCGGTGAGGGTCCGTCACTTTATTTGCTTGCACGAACGCTGTATAACCATCGCTATACAGGACTGCTCATGCGTCGGTCCAGAAGTCGCGGGCGCTGTCACGCCGAGCGTGCCACAGCTCGCCCTTGGCGACGAAGCTGCTGACACCGCTGAACTGGTCCGCGTCGGCGACCTGCCAGGCGCCGTTCACTGCGCCGGAGAGCCCCGCCGAGAGCGCCTCGAAACCCTGAGCAGTGTGCAGATCGGCCTCGACCCCCTTGTCGATCATGAGCTTCAGCTGACGCACGGCCTGCTGGTTCTTCGAGAGCAGCACCTGCACGAGCGCGTCGACCTCCGCGTCGAGTCGGTCATCGTCGACGACGCGATTCCACAGCCCGAGGCTGGCGGCCCGGCTCGCCGGGTGCAGGGCGCCGATCAGGTTGACCTCCTTGGCCATCCTGCGTCCGATCAGGCGCGCCATGCGCGTGGTGCCGCCCCATCCGGGCGTGATTCCGACGTCGACCTCCGGCATACCCCATCTGGCGCGGCGTGTCGCGACCACGAAGTCGCACGCCATCGTGATCTCGAGGCCTCCACCGACGGCATAGCCGTCGACCGCGCTGATCGTGACCTTGTCGAGGTCCGCGAGGGCGTCGGCCATCCGCTGGTAGCCGCGAACGCGGCGCATGATCTGGTTGGCGTCGCCCCAGAGCGCCATCTCGGTGATGTCGTCGCCCGCGCAAAACGTGGCGCCGGCACCCTGGATGACAAGCACCTTGGCCGTCTCTGAGCGTTGGACGAGCTCGAATGCGCTCACGAGCTCTCCGGACAGTTGCATCGAGAGCGCGTTGCGACGCTCGGGACGGTTCAACGTGATGTGGACGACAGGACCTCGCTCCTCGTACAGCAATTGCTCGAACGTCGACGGACCGCCCGCGGATGGGCCAGCATCCGCCGGCGTCGTTGCCGCGAGGGACGGGGTGTCGATCACGTAGAGCCAGTCCCCGTCCGGCTGCGCGACGCGCGACCTCTGTGCTCGCGCCATCGAGGCCCGTTGGCGCACCGTCCTCCCCGCCCAGCGAGATGCGCCAGCGGTTGGACATCAACGCGACGTCGTCCGCGATCACCGTGCGGCTGCTCGTCGGCGTGATCTCGGGCGCCATCGCGAGCAGACCCTCCAAGCGCTCGCGAATGGCCTCGCTGCCCGACGCGCTGGCGCCGTCGGGGCCGACGAACGTGGCGCTCTCCTCGTACAGCGAGAGCAGGCCGTCCAGATCTCCGGCGTTGACGCGCTCGGCGAACAGCCGGCCGAGCTCCTCTGGATCATTGACGCACATGGTCGTCCTCCTTGTGGCAACACGAACGGTGGTTGAGCACTGCTACTTCCCGGCGGATGGTACCGTTGGCGAACTAGTTCCGAGAGCGATCCACCAGGCGCATGCGAACTAGTTCCGCCCTATGAACCAAGCAAACACACGGCCCGAGCCGGACGCGGTCAAGCGCGCCCTCGATGTGCTCGGTGATCGCTGGACCTTCCTGGTGCTGCGCGAGGCGTTCTTCGGCGTGCGCCGCTTTGGCTACTTCCAGCGCAACCTCGGTATCGGGCGCAACGTGCTCTCCAATCGGCTCTCAGCGCTCGTCGAGCACGGGCTGCTCGAGCGTGTCCGCTACCGCACCGATCCCGACTGGTACGAGTATCAGCTCACCGCAGCCGGCCTCGACCTGTTCCCCGCGATACTCACCATCAAGACGTGGGCCGACCGGCACCTCTTGGACCCGGAGGCGCCCAAGCTCCGCATTCGGCATCGAACATGCGGCGCAGAGCTGACTCCAGTCGTCGTGTGCGAGAGCTGTGGCGAGCCGATCTCAGCCGCCGACGTCGAGTACCAAGTCGACTGACACCGACCACTACCGGCGCCGCGCCAGCTCGCGCGCGCCCCACAGCATGAAGAGCACGACAAGCACCAAGATGATCAGTTCGCGCGCGGCGAGGACGAAGCCTTCGCGCGCCACGGTGGACGCCATTGCCGCCTCCTCATAGGGCACGCCCAGGGTACCGCGGGGTGCGACCCGGCTCGCTGCGGGTCGCCCGTGTACGGTGCCCGCGTGGCCCGCGGCATGCTGATCACGATCGAGGGACTCGACGGCGCCGGCAAGTCGACGCTGGCGCTGGCGCTGGCGCGTGAGCTCGCGGCCGGCGGCACGCGCGTCGAGCTGCTGCGCGAGCCGGGCGGAGTGGAGGTCTCAGAGCGGATCCGCGCGCTGGTCAAGGACCCGGCGCTGAACGTGATGGCGCGCACCGAGGCGCTCCTGTATGCGGCGGCGCGCGCGCAGCTCGTCGAGGAGCGCGTGCAGCCGCTGCTGCGCGACGGCGCGGTCGTGCTGCTCGATCGCTTCGTGGACTCCTCGCTGGCATACCAGGGTGCGGGGCGCTCGCTGGGAGTGGAGGAGGTGCGCGCGATCAACCTGTTCGCGACGGGCGGCCTCGTCGCCGATCGCACGCTGCTGCTGAGCATCGCCCCCGCCGCGGGGCGCGCGCGCCAGCACGAGCGCGCGCAGGAGCCGGACCGCCTGGAGCGCGAGAACGACGAGTTCTTCGCCGCGATCGCCTCCTCGTATGAGCAGCTCGCACGGGCGGAGCCGGAGCGAATCCGCGTGATCGACGCCGACCAGCCGCCCGAGCTCGTGCTGCGTGACGCGCTCGCGGCGCTCGCGGATCTGCGACTCGACGACGGCGCCCGCGACTAGCATTCGCCCCGATGCCCGCAGTCGTCGTCGTTACCTCGCACGCTCCAACACGCCGCTCACGCCGGCGGGCTCTCCAACGCGGCGATCGCGGTCGTCGCGGTGGCTGCGCTCGTGGTGATCACGTGCCTCGTCTGGGCGATCGCGCGGGTGCTCGCGCTCGAGCCCCGCTGGACCCTGTCGCTGCGCCACGCGTTCGCCGAGGCGACCTTCCGCGCGTCGGCGACGTGGGACGAATTCAGCGACTGGGCGCGACTCGGGCACTGAGCCGCCGTGGCCCCGCTGGGGCTTCCCGCTCAGAGCACGAAATTTCTGTTGCAAGCAGCCGCGCGCCGCCAGCCCGCGAGACCGTCTGCAGAGGCCTTCGAAGCCGCCGCGAGCGAGCCCGCTGACCGGTCGAAATACGGCTTCCCCACTGGCTTTTTGGCCCCCGCAGACGTAGTAGAATGTGTGTATCTCCAACGCCTTTTTGCGCCTGCGTTCGCACACCGTTCCGTCCGGCTCAAGAGCGACGATGCTTGGCCCCGACAACAGCTTCGAATGGCCGCCCGCACCGCCGGCGCAGCAGAGGAGGAAGGCCCAATGAACCCGCTTTCGCACCCCACGATCTCCGAGCACGCACCGACCGGCACGGCGCTGTCGATCAAACGCATGTTCACGAGTCCGGGGACGCATCCGTTCGACACGGTCGAGTGGGAGCTGCGCAAGGCGCGTATCGGCCACGGCGACCGCGTCGCGTTCGAGCAGGAGAACGTCGAGTTCCCCAGGAGTTGGTCGCAGAACGCGACCAACATCGTCGCCCAGAAGTACTTCCGCGGACAGCTCGGGTCGCCCGAGCGTGAGAGCTCGGTCAAGGAGATGATCGGCCGCGTCGCGGGCACGATCACCGGCTGGGGTCGCGCCGGCGGCTACTTCGCGGACGAAGACGACGCGAGCGCGTTCAACCACGAGCTGACCCACATCCTGCTGCACCAGCTGGCGGCGTTCAACTCTCCCGTGTGGTTCAACGTCGGCTTCGAGGAGTCGCCGCAATGCTCTGCTTGCCTTCCTCATCACGCGCTGGTATCGACCCCCGCAGGAATGGTTCCCATCGGGGAGATCGTTGAAAACGAGCAGGTGGGACTCGAGGTCTACGACTCTCTTGGGACAACACGCGTGGTGGCCGTCAAGGACAACGGGCACAAGCCGGTGTGGCGGGTCAAGCTCCGCAACGGAAGCTTTGTCGAAGCTACAGCCGACCATGTCGTGAAGGCTGTCGCGGCTCGGCGCACGTCTGCCAAATGGCTGCGCGTTGACGAGCTCCGCCCGGGGATGCGCATGCACCTTCATCCGCACCGCAGCAAGGTCGCGGATCCCATACGCGTTGCGGTCGGCGCCGGCGATGTAGACGCCGCATTTGAGCTGCTCGAAGAGACCGACCGCGTTGCTGTGGCCGAAGCGGCACTCGCGGGCTGGCTTCAGGCTGACGGCTTCGTGGGCCAGTACGCGACGGGAACCAACCGCTCGCTCACGATCGAGTTCCAGGTCGCCAACGACGACGAGTTCAACTGGATCAACGAGAACCTGGACATCGCGTTCCCGGAGCTGCACCGCAAGGTGCGCGACGCCGACACGCAAGAGATCCGCGTACGACGTATCAGGCTCTACGGAGAGGTACTTCGCGAGTTCGTCGAGCGTTGGGGTCTGCTCGCGCGCGGCACCGATATCCGGGTCCCCCAGCGACTCTTCACGTCGTCTCACGACGAGATCGCGGCGTATCTGAGGAGCATCTTCCAGGCCGACGGCTATGTGTCGGTGCGCCGGACCGATGGCTACGAGAACGCTCGCGTCGCATTCGCGGTGATCGGCGAGCGCTGGACTGAGGACGTTCAGCTGCTCTTGGGCACTCTTGGGATCTATTCGCGCCGCGCCCGCAAGTGCGAGAAGCGCAGCGATCGCCATGACCTGCACGAGGTCACAATTTCGATCGGCTCTGAGCGCGCGCGATTCGCTGAGCTGATCGGCTTCGTTGGACGTGAGAAGCAGGACAAGCTGTTCCAGTCGCTTGCTCTTCGCAATCCGAAGCGCTGCCCTGACCTCCGCGAGGAGGAAATCGTCTCGATCGAGCTCCTCGGAGAGATGAACGTCTATGACATTCAGACCGAGTCGAACGAGTTCCTGACCAACAACGTCGCGGTCCACAACTGCTTCATCCTCAGCGTCGACGACACGATGGAGTCGATCCTCGACTGGAACACCAAGGAGGGGATGATCTTCCGCGGCGGCTCGGGCTCGGGCATCAACCTGTCGAACATCCGCGGTTCGATGGAGCCGCTGGCCAAGGGCGGCACCGCCTCGGGCCCGGTCTCCTTCATGCGTGGCGCCGACTCGTGGGCAGGCACGATCAAGTCCGGCGGCAAGACGCGCCGCGCAGCGAAGATGGTGGTGCTCGACGTCGATCACCCTGACATCCGCGAGTTCATCTGGTGCAAGGCCAAGGAGGAGGACAAGGCCGAAGCGCTGCGCGACGCGGGCTTCGACATGTCGATCGACGGCGATGGCTTCAAGTCGATCCAGTACCAGAACGCGAACAACTCGGTGCGCGTGACGGACGAGTTCATGCGCGCGGTAGAGGAGGACCGCGAGTGGCGACTGACTGCGCGCACCACCGGCGAGCCTGTCGGCGAGCCGATCCCAGCGCGCGAGCTGATGCGCGAGATCGCCGAGGCGGCGTGGCGCTGCGCCGACCCTGGCGTCCAGTACGACACGACGATCAACCAGTGGCACACCTCGCCGAACAGCGGGCGCATCAACGCGTCGAACCCGTGCTCGGAGTACATGCACGTCGACAACTCGGCGTGCAACCTCGCGTCGCTCAACCTGATGAAGTTCCGCCGCGCCGACGGCACGCTCGACGTAGCCTCCTTCGAGCACACCGTCGACATCGTGCTGTTGGCCCAGGAGATCATCGTCGGGCCCTCCAGCTACCCGACCGAGGAAATCGGTGTCAACGCTCGTGCCTTCCGCCAGCTCGGGCTGGGCTACGCCAACCTCGGCGCCTACCTGATGAGCAACGGCATGCCCTACGACTCCGACCACGGCCGTGGCGCCGCGGCCGCGATCACCGCGCTGATGACCGGCCGGGCCTACAGGCGCTCAGCGGAGGTCGCCGCCGCGCTCGAGCCCTACGAGCGCTACGCGGAGAACCGCGAGCCGCACAACAACGTCATGCGCATGCACCGCGACGCCTCCTACGCGATCCCAGACGCGGCCTGTCACGACTCCGAGCTGCTCGCTGCGTCCCGCCGCTCGTGGGATGAGGCGGTCGAGCTGGGAGAGCGCTTCGGGTACCGCAACGCACAGGCGACGGTGCTCGCGCCGACGGGCACGATCTCGTTCCTGATGGACTGCGACACGACGGGTGTGGAGCCGGACTTCTCGCTGGTCAAGTTCAAGGAGCTCGTCGGCGGCGGCCAGATGACGATCGTCAACAAAACGGTGCCGCTGGCGCTGCAAACGCTTGGGTACTCCGAGCCGCAGATCGAGCAGATCGAGGCGCACCTGGCTGAGCACGACACGATCATCGGTGCCCCGGGCCTGAGCGAGGAGCACCTGCCGGTGTTCGACGTGGCCGTGGGCGAGCGCGCGATCACGCACATGGGCCACATCAAGATGATGGGCGCCGTGCAGCCGTTCATCTCCGGCGCGATCTCCAAGACCGTCAACATGCCCCAGGAGTCGACCGTCGAGGACATCGCTGACGCCTACACGCAGGCGTGGCACCTCGGCGTCAAGGCGCTCGCGATCTACCGCGACGGTTCGAAGACCGCCCAGGCGCTGCGCACCGACGCCCAACTCGGCGTCAAGGAGCCAGCCGACGTCGACGCGATCGTCGCGGAGGCGGTCAGCAAGGCGCTCGCCGAGGTTGGTCCGCGACGCAAGCGCATGCCGGTCGAGCGCCAGTCGATCACGCACAAGTTCTCGATCGCCGGCCACGAGGGCTACATCACCGCGGGGATGTACGAGGACGGCTCGGTCGGCGAGATCTTCCTGACGGACATCGGCAAGGAGGGCTCGACGCTGCGCGGCATGATGAATTCGTTCGCGACGGCGATCTCGATCGCGCTGCAGTACGGCGTGCCGCTGGAGACGCTGGTGCAGAAGTTCAGCTACATGCGCTTCGAGCCCGAGGGGATCACCGGCAACACGGAGATCCCGTTCGCGAAGTCGATGCCCGACTACATCATGCGCTGGCTGGCCTCGCGCTTCCTCGACGTGGACGCTCAGGAGGAACTAGGCATCCTCACCCCGGCCGTGCGGGCACGCAAAATCGCACAGGAGACCGCACAGGCGGTTGGTGGGTCCGACACCGCAGGGCCGGCCGCGACCGCCGACACGGGCAACGGCCATGGCGGCAACGGCACCAACGGCGACACCGGCGGTGCCTCTGCGCCTGGCGCACCGCAGGCGTCCGCGTCCGGCAGCGTCCAGGCCACTCCGGCCGCGGCGTCGCTCACCGACTCCCCGCCCGTGGTCCCCGCCCGCCTGCAGGGTCTCGACCTCGGACCCGCCTGCAGCCAGTGCGGCGGCATGATGCAGCGGACCGGCAGCTGCTACACGTGCTCAAGCTGCGGCAACAACACCGGCTGCGGCTGAGGCACGAGAGCCGGCGCGCCGGCTCGCTACCCATTACGATTTGATCCGCACGACGGATCAACGGGGTCCGCACGGATGTGAGGGGGTTGGAGTGATGAGCTCGACTGTTCTACGAGGTGTTGTGTGCGCTGCCGCCGTCGCCGCATTTTGCGCGCCCACGCCTGCCCTGGCCGACGGCGCCCACCATGGCCTGAACCTCAGGGTCAGGCACGGCACGAGCACCAACTGGTCCGGATACGCCGTCGTCGGCGCCGGCCCCTACCAGAGCGTCTCCGCGAGCTGGACCCAACCGGCAGTCAACTGTGCGCGGACTCGCAACGGCTATGCGGCCTTCTGGACTGGGATCGACGGAGACACGACCGAAACGGTCGAGCAGACGGGCACCGAAGCCGACTGCTCAGCGGGCACGGCTCGGTACGGCGCCTGGTATGAGCTATTCCCCAAAGGGTCAATCCCGATCGCCGAGCCGGTCGCGCCCGGGGACCACCTCTCCGCCTCCGTCACGTTGGTCGGCAAGGCCCTGTTCGGGCTGGTCTCCGAGTTCAGCCTGGTGCTGAGCGACAGCACGCAGGAATGGTCGCGCACCGTCACCGCGTGGATCCGTACGCCGAAGCTCGGCTCCGCGGAGGCGATCGCCGAGGCGCCATCGTCGCTGCTCGGGGTGCTTCCGCTGTCCGACTTCGGGACGGTCGGCTTCAGCAGCTTCGGCGCGAACGGGTCGACTGTCACGGCGGCGACGCCGGGGCTCGAACCGCTGACGATGGTCACCAAATTGGGCGCTGTCAAGGCCGAACCGTCGGCACTGAGCGCAGGCGGCTTCTCCGACACCTGGTTCAGGTCCTTCTAGCGGTCGCGGCCGGACGCGCGGGCGGTCGCGGCTGCTCGCGCGTCAGGTCGTCAGGTGCTCGCGCGTCAGGTCGTCAGGTGCTCGCGCGTCAGGTCGTCAGGTGCTCGCGCGTCAGGTCGTCAGGTGCTCGCCGCGTGAGCCGGCTGCGGCGTATTCGCCGAGCGTCATGCGCGAGTCGTCGCGACCGAGGATGCTGATGAAGACGGCGGCGAAGGCGATGCCGAAGACGAGCGCCTCGATGAAGCACATGCTCGCGCCGGCGAGGTGCTGGTCGTTGATCGCCGAGAGACCGTAGGCGCGCGGTGCACTGGCGTACAGCGAGTACTGCGTGCTCGCGATCCACGTCAGCGGCAGGCACACGCAGGCACTCGCCAGGCGCGTGAAGCCCAGCAGCGCGAGCCGCTGGCTGTTCGGACGCAGACGCGCCCGGGGAAGCGGGTCGATGATCAGCCACCACATCGCGAGGCCGGTGTAGAAGAGCGTGGCATGCTCGAACGCGTGCACGACCTGGTGCTGGGCGGCGTAGTCGAACACGCTCGGGATCGCCCAGATCCACGTGGCGAGCGCCCACAAGGGCACCGCCAGCCACGGCGACGTCAGCCGCGCGAGCACCCGCCCCGATCTGCCGCCCGCGGGCGCAACCGCGAGCAGCGCCTCACGCGACAGACCGAGGGGCAGGATCGGTGAGCGCAGCCCGAGGATCAGCAGCGCGGGCGCGATATCCGACAGCAGCACGTGCTGCATCATGTGCGCCGAGAGCAGGTACTTGTCGCCGATCGGGTCCAGTGGCGAGAGCAGCGCCACCGCGATCGTCAACAGACCCGCCGCGTAGGGGACCCAGTGCCCGGCGTTGGGCGCCGAGGTCGAGGAGCGCTCACGGGCGCGGCGGTACAGGCGTGCGTAGACCACCGCGGCGGCGAGCAGCGCGATGATCACGATCGGCTGAAACGTCCACGAGCCCCAGCCCGGGTAGGTGCTCATCCGATCCTCCGGTAAGCCTGCTCGAGGACGGTTTGCGGATGGGCCTGTGATGCGCCGGTCATGCTTGGCGGCATCCTATCGATCCCCGCCGTCAACGGGACCCCAGGAGGCCCAGTGCTCGCGCAATCGGCTCGGCCGTGCCCCTACGATGGATAGCCACCGGATGGCCGCCGACAAGAAGATCGCAACTCCACCCTCGCCCGACGCGCCGCTGCAGGGCGGCTGTCTGTGCGGAGCGGTGCGCTTCGAGATCACCGCTCCGTTCATCTCCGCCGGCTACTGCCACTGCACGCACTGCCAGCGGCGCACCGGCACCGGCTCCTCTGCCAACGGTCGCGTACCGCAGGCCGGTTTCCGTCTGCTGCAGGGCCAAGAGCGGCTTCGTTCCTTCCAGCCCCCGGGCGGCGTGCCGAAGCTGTTCTGCGAGACGTGCGGCTCGGCGCTGTTCAGCGGCGACCCGCTAGCCGATCCGCAGGTCGCAGTGCGCCTTGGGACACTCGACCGCGATCCGGGCGTGCGGCCGCAGTTTCGGCAGTTCGTGGACTCGGCCGCGTCCTGGGAGCCGCTTGCGCAGGACGGGCTCGAGCGTCATCCGCGCTCGCGCGGTGGGTGAGCGACGCGCGCTCGCGCAGCCACGTCAGCGACTGTGGCTGACCGCAGTGCTCGCGCCAGCCGGCGAGCGCCCGCTCGAGCAGCTCGCCGTCGGCGACGCTCGCCAGCACCTCCACGCGCCCGCCGCCGTCAGCCGCGGGCCCGAGGCGGACGAGGTACAGCTCGCCGGTGTCGCTGACCCACGCCGCGCGGTGGAGCGGTCCATCGATCGCCTCGCGCCACCACAGCCCGACGTCGAGCTCGCGCGAGCGTATGCGGCGCTCGTCCGCGTTGTAGAAGATCGCGAGCGACTCGTAGTGCTCTTGCCCGGCACCGTCCGTCGAGGAGTCAGCCTGTCGCATCCGCCGTCACCAACTTTCGAGAGGGAGCAGATCTGTACCGAGCTTCCTCCCGAGGCCTAAACGGCGGGTTACCGCGCAGTAAGGATTCTCACGCTTCCCCGGCGGCTACGTGACGACGTCGACCGACGGTCGACGCGCAGGGATCACCGGCCTCTGGCAGCCCGTGATCCCTGCGCCCGGCCGCTCAGCCGTTGAGGCGCTTCTTCAGCGCACTGGCTGCGGAGAACTTCGCCGCCTTGGAGGCCGCGATGCTGATCGTTGCGCCAGTCGACGGGTTGCGCCCCTGGCGTGCCGCGCGGTGGCTGACGCTGAACTTGCCGAAGCCGGCAAGCGCGACCTCACCCCCGGCGGCCAGCTCGTCGGAGACCACCTCGATCGCCGCCTCTACCACCTGACGTGCCTGGCTGGCGGACAGCCCAGTGCGCTCCGCGACCTGCTCGCCCAGCTCGTTCTTGGTCATGCCACTCCCTTCTCGAGTGTCGTTGCTGCGAGCAGGCTAACCGCTGGTGAGGACGACGACACGGCCACACGGCCCACGAGCAGGCCGAAGAGTCCCTAATTTCCGGGCAACTTAACTGGGTGCGGGGTCCTCAGCGCGCCCTCCGCGGGGCGCTCGGCGCTCTTGGGCAGCCTGAACGGCGCCAGCGACCCGGCCGCGCAGGCCGCCCACAGGACCCCCAACCAGGCGCCGCAGGCGAGCGCCACGTGCACCCACACGAGCTCGGTGGGCAGGTGCGTCTCGTACTGATCGAGCCCGACGACGCCCTGCAGCGCGAGCAGCACGCACAGCGCCGTCAGCGGTCGCTGCACCGCGGCGCGCACCTCGCGCCGGCGCGCGAGCCACCACACGAGCACCGCCGCGAGGCTGAACACGAGCGCGATCTCGGCGTGGCGGTGGATCACGAAGTCCATCGTGCCCCTGCCGTCGAAGCTCAGGCGATTGATCTTCTGCCCCGGCGAGCCGCCGGCGTGCGGACCGGCGGCGGTCGCGGCGGTGCCAGCGAAGATCGTCAGCGCCCCGAGCGCCACGAGCCAGCGCAGCGCGCGCACGATCGTCGGGTCGGTCGGCGCCGGGGCGCTCGCCGCCCGCTCGGGCGCAGGCTCGTGGGTCGCGCGCCAGACGAGCACCACCGCCGCGACCAGGATCAGCATCGACAGCGCGAAGTGACCCATCACCCAGCCGTAGTCGAGCGCCCCCTTGACCGTGAAGCCGCCGAGCACCGCCTGCGCCACGACGCCCAGCGGCAGCAGCGCTCCCAGCCAGACCAGATCGCGCCTGTACGGGCGCCGGCGCACGGCGGCAAGCCACGCAAGCCCCGCGGCGATCGACACGGGCGCGGTGATCGCGCGGTTTGAGAACTCGATCAGCGCGTGCGTTTTCAGCGGCGGATACACGTTGCCGTAGCACTTCGGCCACGTCGGACAGCCGAGTCCCGAGCCCGTCAGGCGCACCGCCGCTCCGGTGAGGACGATCAGCGTCAGCGCACCGAGCCCGGCGTAGGCGAAGCGCACGTACTGCTCCGGCGTGACCGTGAAACCGTTGGTGCGCTCGCGCAGGTGCTGTAGTCGGCCGGCCATCCCTCTTAAGAATGCCATTCAAACGGCAGCTCATCGGCAATGTCGCTCAGGCGCGGTGCCGCGGCGTCGCGCGCGGAGACCGTCAGCTGCTCGAGCGGCAGCGGCCACTCGATGCCTATGTCCGGGTCGTTCCACGCGATGCCGCGCTCGACGGCGGGGTCGTAGTACGCGCTCTGCTTGTACAGCACGTCAGCCACAGCGCTGAGCACGCAGAAGCCGTGCGCGAAGCCGACCGGCACATACAGCTCGCGCATGCTCTCGTCGTCGAGCTCCACCGCCTCCCACCGCCCGTACGTGGGCGAGCCCCTGCGCAGGTCCACCGCGACGTCGAGAATTCGCCCCCGCGCGCAGCGCACGAGCTTGGCGACCCCGTCGCCGACATGGAAGTGCATGCCGCGCAGCACGCCGCGGGTGGAGCGCGAGTGGTTGTCCTGGATGAACACCTCGTCCTCGGGGATCCCCGAGCCTGCGTGCCATTCCTGCCGGTAGGTCTCGCAGAAGAAGCCGCGCTCGTCGGAGTGGACACTCGGCTCGAGGATCACCAGGCCGGGCAGGTGTACGGACGCGGCAGGCATAGGCGCAAGAGCCTAGCGTCGAGGATCGGGGCACGCGGCAGGGCGTTAGATTGAGGGCGCGATGTCCGCAAGCGCAGAGGAGGCATGGGCGCCCGGCCCGCTTCGTCCGCGGCTAGTCGACGGCGCCGTGCACGTGTGGCGAGCAGATCTCGCCGCCGTGGCCGACGAGCTCGCAGATCTCCTCTGTGAGCAGGAGCGCGCCCGCGCAGAGCGGATCCTGAGCGAGTCTCGCGCAGAGCTTTGGGCGCGCTCGCGAGGACTGCTGCGCGCGCTGCTCGGGCGCTACCTGCAGCGAGAGCCGGGCTCGCTACGGTTCGCTGCCGGCGCGCACGGCAAGCCCGCGCTGATCGACGTAACCGCCACCGAGCTGGCCTTCAACATGTCGCACTCGGGGCAGCTGGCGCTGTACGCGTTCAGCGCCGCCGGCGAGGTCGGCGTCGACATAGAGGTGGAACGCCGGACGATCGACGAGCTCGCGGTCGCGCACCGTACGCTCGACCGCTCGACCGCAGAGCGACTCGAAGGTCTCGATCCGGACACGCGACGGCGGGAGTTCCTGCGCGCATGGGCTCGACACGAGGCCGCGCTCAAGTGCCTGGGGCTCGGGATCGGCGGGACCCAAGCAGATGTTGGCGCGGCGGAGCTGTGGGTGGTTGAGCTCGAGCTCGGGCACCCAGACGTAGCGGGCGCAGTCGCCGCCGAGTGCAAGGCACGCGAGCTGTGCTGCTGGGACTGGCCCAGCTAGAGGATCTTCACGACGATCATCTGGCTGACCGTCGTTGAGCCCACCGCGGCCGTGAGCGTCGCATCGATCCCGTGGTGCCTGCGGATCGGGCTCATCAGCTGCGCCAGCAGGCGAATCGGCACGTGCGTGGTCGAGCCGCCGGGCAGGCTAAGGGGGATCTGCTTGCTCGTGCTCGCCGCCTTCCCGCCGAACGTCAGCGTTGCGGTCCCTTTGCATTCGGGCGTGAGCCTGCAGTAGATCGCCACCGAGACGATCCGTTCGTGGTTGATTCCGTCGGTCTGCGCACGGACACCGATCGCCGGTAGGACCGGCGGCGCATCCTTGCTGCCGCCAGGGCACACGTAGCGGGCGTCGGATCCAGTGCCGAGCACCATCTGCATCATCAGTTCCTCGCCGTAGTTCGACGCGAAGCCTTCCATCGCGGACGTGTCCGAGGGAGAGAAGATCGCACCGTCACCGGTGCCGTTGTTGCGAAGGAACGAGTCGGCCATCGCTCCGCGGACGGCGCCGAGAACCTCGTAGGGCACACCCGAGTGGTACACGCCGGGCACATAGCCTCCCTCGTCGTTGAAGCCGACATAGTCGCCCTGGTTGACGCAGAGGTTGGTCGGTTCGTAGGTCGAGACAGTCGAGCCGCTCGCGCCACCCTGGCCGCACACGGGGATTTCGAAGCTCTGCGACGTCAGGTCCACCTGCGCGCCGCCACCGGGCAGCGGGGACAGGCTCTGGAAGTGGATCTGTGTGAGCGGCGACGGATCAGCCGCGACGGCTTCGGCGCAGCCCTTAAGGCGGATCTGCAGGATCTGCCCTGCCGCCGGAACGGCCGACCCGCTTTTCGCGCTCGCCGCCTGTACCAGTCCGCCCGCCGACGGCACGTTCCAGATCGCGGTGTCTGCACCAAAGTGAAATGTATGGAACACGCCGTTGGGGGCTTCGGGGCTCACCGGCACTTGCGTGTTGGTGCCCTGGTAGGCCAGGTTCTGCGCCGTGTTCAGCGTCGCCGGCACCCCCAGCGGACTGCCGATCAGCCGAGTCGCAGCATCGGCCGTGGGGACGAGCGGCTGCAGAGCCATGGAGGCCGAGAGCGTGCCGACCACGAGGAGCGCCGCGCCCAGAAGCAGCCTCGAAACGCGGGACATGGGGAGGGTTGGAGGAGCAGCCATCACTTTCCGGATATCGGCCATCCTTCGTACTCGACTTAGTTGTCTGGCCGTCAGTCGGCGTTTTGGCCGCTGCCGATTGTCGCGGCGAGCCAGAGCTCAAGCGCGGCAACTGTCCCCTCCCTGCCCTTCGGACCGTCGTGCAGGAGCACCACCGAACCAGGCAATGCCGTGGCAATTGCCTCTGCGATAGCGTCCGGGCCGGGCCGCGTGTAGTCGCGCGTATCCACGTCCCACAGCATCGTGCTCATCCCCAGGCTCGCGGCGACCTGTTCGATCGCGACGCTTGTGTAGCCAAACGGGGGACGGAACAAGCTCGGTCGGACGCCACTCGCGGCCTCGATGTGGTCGCTCGTGCGAGTCAACTGTTCGCGGACCCGGCGCAACGGAAGCATCCGCAGGTCGGGGTGATCCCATGAGTGATTGCCCAGCTCGTGGCCCTCACAGACCAGTCGCTCGAGGACTCCCTCACGATCCGCGATCTGCTCGCCCACCAGAAAGAAGGTCGCCGTCACAGCGTGGCGTGCGAGCACATCGAGCAGCGCCTCGGTGTCCTCGGCGGGCCCGTCGTCGAAGCTCAGGCGCACATCGATCCCGCCCGAAGGCGCATAATCCCGCGACATGTCCCAGCCCTCTCTATCCGTCTGCATGATCACCGCCAACCCTGCCCCGTCTGTCGCCGCGATTCTGGAGCCCCTGCAACGATACGCGAGCGAGATCGTCATCGCCGCTGACGCGCGGGTGGACCACGACACGCTTGCCGCCTACGGAGATCTGGCAGATCGACTGTTCAGAATCGAGTTCCGCAGGTCCGAGCGGCACCTCGCCTGGCTCCTCGCGCAGTGTGGTGGCGATTGGATCCTTAGGCTCGACGGCGACGAAGTCCCGAGTCAGGCGTTCACTCGGAGCCTGCCCGAGATGCTGGCATCGCGCGCGGCGCAACAGTTCTGGACCGCCAACGCATGGCTGTTCCCCGACGCTACCCATGTCCTCGATGGCATCCCGTGGTCGCAGGATTTCGCCAGTCGTGTGGTCCGAAACGACGCCACGTTGCGCGCGCCGGGCGCGCAACATCTCCATATTGCGCCGATAACTCCACGGGAGTATCGGGAGGAGCCCTTTTACCATCTCGATCTGCTTATGACCAGCCTCGCGGAGCGACGCGACAAGGTTGTGCGCTACGAGGTCGCACGTCCGCACCTGCTAGCTCCAGGCGGCGGCCGTATCAACGAGTCTTTCTATCTGCCTGAGCTGCGCGGGTCGCTCGAGTTTCGCCCCGTCCCGGAGGAGGATCGTGCGGCGATCGTGCGGGCGCTCGAAGGAGCATCGCCGTCCTTGTCTTCTAAACCCCTGGAATCGGGGCGGGCCCGCAACGCGCGGTTCGTTCGGCTTGAGGAGATGGATCGAGTGTGGGAGGGGCGCACCGTCCTCGACGACGCCTACCGGGCGAGCATCGAGCCGTACAGGTCGCGCATCTCGCTCGCTCCCTCCGAGCAGCGACACGTCTTCTTTCGGGTCAGCAACGAAGGCGCCGAGCGGTGGCCCGGAAGCCTGGATGAGAGCCCGCAGATTCGCCTCGCCTATCGGTGGCTGAACCCGGATGGAAGCGTGCACACTGCCGAGGGGCCACGCTCGAGCTTCCCGCGCCACGTCGACCCCGGCCAGGTGGTCCTCGCGCCTCTGCACGTGGACGCCCCGGAAGTCGCTGGACAGTACGTGCTGGAGGTCGACGTCGTTCACGAGAACGTTCGGTGGTTCGAATGCTGCTGCCGCGTCCCCGTGCGTGTCGAGCAGCCGGCCGACTTGCCTGCGGTGGGTGCGACCCTGCGCGAGACCGCGGTCCCGCGTAACAGGCGCTGGCGGGTGCTCCGCATTCCGCGGACCATTCACCGTGTGTGGCTTGGCAAAGGGGAGATGCCGCACGAGCAAGAGCGCTTCGGAAACACGTTCGCGGAGCATCACCCCGGCTGGAGTATGAAGCTGTGGACGGAGGAGGATCTTGCCGACATAGGCATCGACGCGACCGAGCGTGAACAGTGCGACACCTGCGCGGACCTGTGGAACCTCGTCCGATACGAGGTGCTGCACCGCCACGGCGGTATATACGTTGACACCGACGTCGAGTGCATGAAGCCCTTGACCCCATTGCTGCGCGGCTTGGACGCGTTCGCCGTGCTGGAGGCTCCGGGAATCGTCGGGACCGCAATCCTCGGCGCGGTTGCCGGCCACCCGGCCTTTGCTCGCGCCTGCCGTCTGGCACGACAGGTCGTGAGCAGCGACGTCCGTGAGGACGATGCGACCGGCGCGAGCTTCCTCAGCCTGCTGTTCGAGCAGGAGACCGGGGTGGCGATTCTCGAGGGCAGACGGTTCTACAGCCACGTTCGGGACGGGCACGAGCACCAGCAGGAGCCCGTTGCGAAGAGATACTTGGTGCTGCATCGAGCCGGTAGCCGCTTGCAAGCCGCAGGAGTCGCCGGGCTCTCCCCCTAGACTTATTGTCGAAGAGCAGGTCAGGCGCGCAACTCATCGTCCGGCGACGCGTTGCTATCGACGACAGGCTGCGCTATCCCCGTGAGTTGACATGCAACGCCATCTCGCCATTGTTCCCGCCTACAATGAGGCCGACGCGGTCGCCCCGACCGTCGCCGCGATCCGCGCCGTGGCACCCGACTTCGACGTGCTCGTGATAGACGATGGCTCGAGCGACGCGACTGCCGCTCGGGCCTCGGCCGCCGGTGCTTCGGTGTTGCGCATGCCCTTCAACCTGGGGATCGGCGGCGCCATGCAAGGCGGCTATATCTACGCCCTCGAGAAGGGCTATGAGATCGCGGTACAGGTGGACGGTGACGGCCAGCACGACCCCCGTCACATTCGAGACCTTCTCGAGCGACTGCATGCGGATCCCGAGCTCAACATGGTCACAGGCTCGCGCTTCATCGAGCGGAGCGGCGACGGCTATCGTTCCTCCCCTGCGCGCCGCATCGGGATACGCGTGTTCTCGTGGATTGTCTCGCTCATCACCGGCCAGCGTGTGACCGACCCAACGTCGGGCTTTCGAATGACCAATCAGCGCGGTATCGAACTGTTTGCCAGGGATTACCCGCACGACTATCCCGAGGTTGAGGCTATTCTGCTCATGCACGCGCACCGGCTGCGAAGCGGCGAGATCCCTGTGAAGATGCGCCCCAGGACGTCGGGCGAGTCCGTGATCTCATCCAGCCAGTCCGTCTACTACATGATCAAGGTGTTGCTGGCCGTGTTTGTGGGGCTGTTCCGGCGCCGCCCCACCGCGGACCCACCGGAGCAACCGGCCATCGCAACAAAAGGCATGCCTTGACGAAGATAACGCTCCAACGGGGTCTCGCGATCGCGGTTACGCTCGGTCTGCTGCTGCTCGTGTTCGAGCTCGTGCGGCGCAAGCGCCTTTCTGAGCGCTACGCGATCCTGTGGCTTCTCGCGGCTACGACGCTGTTCGTGCTCGCCGCCTGGAGAGGCCTTCTGACGTCACTCGCCAATGACGTTGGGATCTCCTACCCTCCATCGGCCCTATTCGCTGTGGCTATCGGCCTTATCGCGATGATCTTGCTGCATTTCTCGCTCGCCGTCTCGCGCCTATCCGATCAGAACAAGGTGCTGGCACAGCGATTCGCCCTGCTGCAACAGGAAGTCGCAGAATCCAAGAATGGGGGTTCGGTCGGCGTGGCCGACGTGAACGACCCCAGTCTCGAAGCACCCGACGGCCTGAGCGAGCGGCGACGGAATCCGCAAATCACAGCTGAAGAGCTCTCAAGCAGCCGCTGAGTGCCTTGGCCGATCACGGCTCCGCCGCTCTAGCGATCGTGGTGGTGACCCACCAGTCGGCAGGCCACCTGGACGGCCTGATCTCGACCGTCGAAGAACAACTCGGTAGTGATGACGAGCTCCTGATTGTCGACAACGCTTCGAGCGACGGCACGCCAGAGCTCGCGCGCTCTTTGGGAAAGCGAGTGACGGTGATCGAGACGGGCGTCAATCACGGCTTCGCGGCAGGGTGCCACGCCGGCGCCGAGGCGAGCCGAGCGCCCCTGCTGCTGTTCCTCAACCCAGACTCCCGAATACAGCCTGGGTGCTTGGAGCGCCTCCGCGCTGCAGCGGCCCTTCACCCGGACTGGGGCGCCTGGCAGGCGGCGGTCCTGCTTGAGGATGGCCGCGTCAACACCAGCGGGGGCGTGATCCACTACCTCGGCATCGGCTGGGCTGGCGACTGCGAAAAGCCGGCGTCGGCGCTCCCCCAACACGACCGCGAGGTTGCGTTCCCGTCCGGCGCGGCGATGGTCGTGCGGCGCGAGGCATGGAACGTGCTCGGCGGCCTCGATCGTTCGTACTTCATGTATGGAGAGGATCTCGACTTCGGGCTACGTCTGTGGCTGAGCGGGCGCAGCGTCGGCGTGGTCCCCTCGGCGCGCGTAACGCACAGCTATGAGTTCGACAAGGGCCACTCGAAGTGGTTCTGGCTCGAGCGCAATCGCTGGCGCACGGTGCTCTCTGTCTATCCGACGACGCTGTTGATACTGCTGCTCCCCGCGCTGCTTGCGGCTGAGGCCGGCCTGTTTGTGATCGCCGCTCGAGGCGGGTGGCTCCGTGCCAAGCTCCGGGCGGAGTTCGCCACCGTGCTTGCCCTGCCGCGGACGCTTGCACGACGTCGTCATGTCCAAGCGCAAAGGTGTATCGGTACGAGTCAATTCGCCGCCCACCTGGCCTCGACGCTGGACAGCCCCTATCTCGCCGGTGCTGAGAGGGCATGGCTCCGTCGTCCTCAGGACACCTATTGGTCCTCCGTGCGTCACATCGTCTCCCTGTGCAGAAGCTGACCCGGCTGGGCCTCGACCTCCTGTACCTCGTGCCAGGAGAGAGCGGAGGCCGAGAGCGCTACGCACGGGAACTCGTCCCGGCGATGCTCGAGCGCGCTCCCGACCTGGAGGTCGTTGCGTTTGTGAATCGCGACGCAGGCTCGCGCCTAGGGGCCGAGCTCGGGGACAGAGTGCGCACCGTCGTACTTCCCGTCTCGGCGCGCGATCGCGCCCAGTGGGCACTCGGCGAGCTGGCGCTGGTAGCGCGAGCCGCTCGCAGGACGCAGATCCAGCTCCTGCACTCGATGGCCAACTTTGCTCCACCCTGGGGGCCCTTCCGTCGGGTCGTCACGATCCACGACATGCAGTACCGAGCCGTGCCCGAGCTGCTTTCTCCGATGGCACGGAGCGCCACGCACGCGCTCGTCTCGATCGCCGCCCACCGAGCCGACCGCGTGATCGCCGTGTCGCGCGCCGGGAGAGACGAGATCTCTGCCGGCCTGGGCATACCAACGGAGTGCATCGACGTGATCCACAACGGTGTGCGTGAGGCACCGACCTGCATCGACACGAGCGGTCTGCGCGAGCGCCATCGACTAGGAGAGCGCCCAATCGTGTTGACGGTGGCAACGCAGCTGCCGCATAAGAACCTCTCAGTACTCATCCCTGCGCTGGCGCTGATGGCGCCGGCACAACGGCCTGCCTTGGTCATCGTCGGCCACGGCACCGACGATGGTCGTCTGCGGGCCGCCGCCTTCGCGGCCGACATGGCCGAAAGCGTGCACGTTCTCGGCGCCGGCACGAACGATGAGCTCGAGCGGCTTTATGCCTCGGCCTCCTGTCTGGTGCTGCCGACGCTGCATGAGGGATTTGGGATGCCGGCGCTCGAGGCGATGGCACGCTCACTTCCTGTCGCCTGCTCGGACATCCCCTCCTTGCGAGAGGTCACCGGCGACGCGGCACTGTACTTTGACCCGCGCGACCCAGCCCAGATCGCCACGCAGATCGGCGAATTGATTGGCAATGAACAGTTGGCGCATACCCTGCGTGACAAAGGGCTCGCGAATGTCCGCCGGTTCAGCTGGTCGTCGGCCGCTGCGAGGACGCTCGCGAGCTACGATCGCGCGCTCGGCGTCGATCTAGGTCCCAGAGCGTCTCCGCGCTGGGAGTAGCCCAAGCTTGCGCGCTCCTAGAGCCGCAAGAAGTCCGACCAGCAGGATCACGCAGACGAACGTCAACCACTCCCCGACGACGATCGGCCACGATCGGGCAGTACTGAACGTGACCCTGGTCGGACCGGTTGCGTGCTTCTTGACGCTGATCACCATCTCCGAGTACGGCGTACGGCCGACAAACTTCGCGCCTTTGACGCCGACCAGATAGGGACCGGCGATGACGTCGGTGTTGACGGTGCCGCTCTTCGAAGGCGTGAATTCCACCGTGTAGCTTTCTTTCGGTTCCTTCGTGACTGGAACTGGAATCACGTTCGCGCCTTCGCCGTTGTAGAACGTGAGCCCGGGTACTTCCGGGATCGTCGCACTTACGACCGGCGTCGAGACGTCCTGATACTGCAGGTAAGTGACGAAGCTGTCCCAATATGATGGCGCGAGGCTTCCGCCCGGGAACGCCTCGCCGCGGCTCGGGAGGCTCGACGGGCCGTGCCAGGCTTGATAGACGGCCTGGCCGCCCTCAGCCAGCGCGAAGACGAGTCCGACGACGATGAGGGCCCTACGCGCGCGAGTCCGCTTCTGCGCTACTAGTGCAAGCACTCCTATAAGCACAAGCCCCACGACGCTGAAGTCGACGTAGGAAAGCAGCCGGTACGGAAACTGGATCGACCACAGCAACTTGGGAACTGCATGCCAGAGATCGGGCACCGCGAGCAGTGCGAAGAACGGCAGCGCGGCCACGGCCAGGGCCACTGAGATCCGTCGCCACACCGGTGCGAGACTGTGCCAACCGAGCGCGAGCGCCGCGATCGACCAAAGCAGCGCGAGCGTCGGTATCTGCATGTCCAGCGTCGGGAAGTGGGGGACTTGGGAGGTGCGGAACGGTGAGAGCAGCAGCCATAGCGGCAGGCCGCCGGTGACGCTCGGAGTGTGGTTGAACGAGTGACCAATCGTCACTTTGCTCTCGAACACGACGTCCGGGAGCACGAACCAGAGGTTCACCCCGGCCGCCACCACGCCGAGGGCCGCTACGGCAAGCATTCGCCGGGCCGGCGGCAGACTGGCGCGGCCGATTGCAACGGCCAGCGTCACGCAGAGCAGTGCGAAGTAGATCGTCCCGAAGAGCAGGGTGATGTTGTGGCTGCCGCTGAAGACGATCACACCGACAACAAACGCCAGAACGGGACCGATCCGCCACGACTTTGCACGCAGCAGCCAGGTCCCGGCCGCCACGACCAGCGGAATCGCGGAGGTCGCAACTGTCTCGGGCCACGCTCCGCGGGCGAAGATGTCTGAGATGTAGTAGGCGGACGTCACGAACGCAAACGGCGCGACCTGGACGTACCACCCTTTCAGACCAGCCTGCTTGCCGAGCCACGCGAAGCCTCCGTAGGCCATCGCGATCGCCAGCGCAAAGGAGAGGATGTAGACGACGAGCGTGTGGCCACCAGAGAGCACCGAGGCCGCCCCGACGATCGAATAGAGCGTCCCGCCGTAGAACGCGAACCACGGCTCGAACGCACCGAGGCTCGACTGGACGAACAGGCTGGGGTGCCCAAGACTCGAGATGTTGCGGGCCTGCATCTGGATCAGCCATAGGTGGGTGGGCCAGTCGCCACCGAAGGTGCTGCCGCTGAAGACCATCGGCGTCATCAGCACGGCGATCACGACCGCCCCAATCAGCCAAGGCAGGAGACGACCCGGCAACGGACGGCGAGCGTCGCCGTCGGTGGCGCGAACGCGCCACGTAGCAGGCGTCGCCGCCATGATCAGTCTCTTCCCCACTCGAGCTTGCGGTCCGCCGGAACGATGCGTCGAAGCGTATAGACGTCTGACGCCAGATCGTCCAAATGCTCTCCCAGCTCGGACCACGGATCCCAGACGGCACTGAGGAGCTTCCCGGTCACGCCATCACTGGCCGCCGAGGCCAGCCACACGATAAGTTCCGCACCGCGGTGCAGCGGCACACCACCGGAGCGCTGCTGCTCGAGCGCGCGCTCGTGGAAGGCCTGGCCAACACGCTCGGCACCGGCGGCGAGGACCTCGTCGAGCATCCGCGTGTTGAGCGCACCCGGGGCGACGGCGTTGACGTCGACGCGATCTGCCCGGAGCTCCTCAGCCAAGGTCTCGGCGAAGCGCACGACCGCCGCCTTGGACGCTGCATATGCGCTCAGCGCCGGCAGTGGATTGGTCGCCCCGCCACCCGAGAGCTGGATGATCTTGCCATAGCCCTGCCGCTTGAAATGCGTCGCCAGCGCGCGTGCAGGCAGTACCGAGCCGTGAAGGTTGATCTCGACTGCGCGTACCCACTCACTCCAGTCGACCGTCTCGATCGGCCCCTTAGGGCCATAGACGCCGGCGTTGTTCACCAGGATTGTCAGGTCCGGGAAATGCGCCAGGGTTGCATCGACGAGCCGCTGCACATCCTCGGGGTTGGAGACGTCCGCAACCTCGGCGTGCACCTGCTGTCCGTCGCCGGCCTGGCCGGCGAGCTCGCGCGTAGCGGCCGCTAGCGTCTCGCGGTCGCGGCCGCAGATGCATACTCCAGCCGTTCCTGCTCGGAGGCAGTGACGCGCAATCTCCAATCCCAGCCCGCGGCTTGCGCCTGTGATCAGGGCGGTGCGCCCGCTCAGCTCGCCGCTCACGCGCGGTTCGCGATCGGCCGCGTCGTCCCAGCCCACGGCGCGGTGCTGCCCACCCGAATGTGGCGGACAGCTGCAGGAGCGCCTGCGAACAGAGCGCCCAAGAAGCCCGCGGGATCGACAACGGTGGGGGTCTTCATCAGGGACACGACGCGGTCGGGCGAAAGCATCCGGTACTCCGGCCAAGGGGTGCACACGACGAGCGCGTCGGCGTCGGCCACTGCCTCGTAAGGCGTGTCGCATAGCTCAATCTCGTCGCGAAGTGCAGGTGGAAGTTCTCGTAGCGCGGGGTCGTGCGCGCGGACCGTTGCTCCCTCGCTTGCCAGCCAGCGGCAAAGCTCGACCGCGCTCGAGCGCCGTAGCGTGTCCGTACCCGGCTTGTACGTGAGACCCCAGATAGCGACCTCTCGTCGCTCGAGCCCGCCATCGATATCCGTCCCATGCCCTGCAAGCAGCTCTTGAATCTTGCGACGCGACCAGTTCTTGTGCGCAGCGTTGCCCGCTGCAACGCCATCAAAGACGTGTGCTGGCAGACCGTGGAGCTCGGCGAGCTCTCGCAGGAAGCCGACATCGCGGGCCAACGTCCCTCCGGCGAAAGCCTCCCCGGGGCTCAGGTAGGCGCGAGGTCCGATCCGCGCCTCGGTCTTCAGACCGCGCGACACCTCTGCCGCGTCGGCGCCGACCTGCTCGCAGACCGATGCCAGCTCGTTGATGAATGCGACCGAGGTGGCGAGGAAGGCATTGAGCGCGTGCTTGGTCATCTCGGCTGACTCGACGCTCATCCACTCAACGCTGTCGGTGAACAGACCCAGCACTGCGGAGAGCTCGGCGCGGTCGCGCTCGTCGCGAACGCCCGCGACGATGCGCTCCGGACCGCGGAACGAGTCGAGCGCCTGTCCGAGACGCAGGTTCTCGGGTACATATGCCACACGAATTCCCTCGTCACTGCGACGCGCGGCGCAGCGCGCGCGCAGGCGCTCGGCGCTACCGACGGGCAGCTGTGAGGAGATGACCACGAGGCTGTCGGGGGAGAGCGCGTCGAGCATCTGCTCGCAGGTGGCCAGCACCCACTCCACGTCCGCGTGGTCGTCCTCGTCGACGGGCGTGTCGAATGTCACCCAGGTCAAACGCGCCCGCGCGAGCGCCGCGGGGTCGGTGGTGAAGTGCAGACGACCGCTTGCGATCCCCTCGCCAATCAGCTCCCGGAGCCCTGGCTCGGAGATCGGCGGATCCCCCTGTTGGAGCGCCGCCACCACCGCGGCGTCGGGGTCGATCCCGATCACTTGCTCACCGGCCTGCGCAAGGCAGGCTGCGGTGACGCTGCCCAGGTGCCAGAGCCCGACGACTGCAATGCAGCCAGCGAGATGGTCCCGGTCTGCTCTCATCGTTCGGAACACTATCCGAGGTCCCGGCCCGCCGAGGCCGATTCGAGTGGCGCGGCGCCCGCATGGAAGATCAGCAGCCGCATCACCAGGAAACCGGTGGTCGTCACCACAGCCATCGTCACGAGGTACACGATCTCTGTCGCAACGCCGAGTGCGCCAGGGAGTAGCGCGACAGACGCCGCCGTCGTGCCGTATTGCGCCGCTGCCATCGTGAGGTAGCGTCCCACCTGGTTGCGCAGGCCGAGCGCGAACTCCTCGTGGTGGGTCCACACGAACACGCGCTGCAGCGTGAAGTGCAACAGCAGACCCGACACGAAGCCGATCGCAAGGGCGAGCTCGAACGGCACACCGAGTACCTGCGACAGCACGGTCGTGACCGCGACGTACAGCAGCGCCACGGAGCCGCCAGCGAGGCCGAAGCGGAGGATCTGTCCGTACAGGCCCGAGTGTGGCGAGAGCAGGTGCGCAGCCTTTTCACGCAGGACGCGCATCATGCGCCACGCTTGAGGAATGCCTCGGTTTCTGCGAGCGCCGACGGGGTGCCGATGTCGTAGAAGCGCTCGCTTGCCTCGAAGCCCATCAGCTCGCCGTGCTCGGCGAGCACCTTGTAGAGCTCTGAGAGGTCGTTCTCGCTCTCCTCGACACGAGCCAGCGCGCCGGCGGCGAGCCCACCCAGGCCGTAGTCGATCCACTGCATATCTGGCGCGTGATGCTCCTTGTCGTAGCGCTCGATCATGCCGTCTTGCAAGACCGCATTCGATGGCTCCCAACGATCGTCGTTGCGCAGCACCGTCATCACGGCCGGATACCCCGAGCGCAGCCACGCCTCACTCACGGCGCGGTAGTCGATGCGCAGGTAGGTGTCGCCGTAGAGCACCATAAAGCGTTCCCCTAGGAGCGGCTGAGCGCGACGGATCGCACCGAGTGTCCCCACGAGCTCAGGGCCGTCGTAGCTGTAGCTGATCGCGATGCCATGGGCATGCGATCCGATCTCGCGCTCGATCAGCTCGCCGAGGTAGCCGACGCACAGAACCACGCGCTCAGCGCCGCCAGCCGCGAGCAGCTGCAACTGATGATCCAGGAAGGGCTTCCCGGCGACCTCGAGCAGTGGCTTGGGGATCTCGAGAACGCGGTCCTTCAGCCTGGATCCCAGGCCTCCGGCGAGAATGCAGATCGGCGGTAGCGGCGCAGGAGTGACGCGAGCGTCGGTCATGCCGGCTCTGCCTCGTCCTCCCACCCGTAACGAGACTCGATGATGTACTTCGGTCGCAGCCTGACCTCGTCGTAGATGCGCCCGATGTACTCCCCCATTACCCCGAGCGACAGCAGCTGGAGTCCGCTGAAGAAACACACGACGATCACGATCGTCGGATTTCCCACAGGAAAGTTTTGTCCAGCGATCTTCAATCCCCCGTAGGCCACCGCGAGCACGAATGCGAGTCCTGCCAAGGCGATCCCACCGAGAGAGATCATTTGCAGCGGATAGCGCGAGAACCCAACGACCCCGTTGACGCCGATCACGAGCGAGCCCCAAAAGCGGTTGTACTTGCTCGTGCCCCCAGCGCGCCGGTCGCGGTCATAGAGCACGCTGGTCTGGCGGAAGCCCACGAGGCCGACCAAGCCTCGCAAGAAGCCGTGGCTCTCCTTGAGCGCCACTACATTCTTGACGACGCGGGCACTCATCAGGCGGAAGTCACCGGTGTTCGGCGGAATCTCTACCTCCGCGATCCGCTTGATGATGCGATATCCGATGACCGATATGACTCGCTTGGGCAGCGTCTCGCCGGCACGCGTACGCCGCTGCGCATACACCACGTCGAACCCCTCGCGCCAGCGAGCCACGAGCTCGGGGATCAGCTCGGGCGGGTCCTGAAGGTCGCAGTCGATCACCACAATCGCATCCCCGCGCGCCTGCTCCATGCCGGCGATCGTTGCCATGGGCTGCCCGACCCGTCGCGAGAAACGAAGCATCTTGACGCGGGAGTCCCGGGCACGTAAGGCGAGTATCAGCTCTTCGGTGCGATCGGTGCACGGATCAACACTGAAGATGATCTCCCAATCGAGGGGTAGAGCCTCCAACACGTTACTGAGCCGCTCGTAGGCGCGCTCGACGTTGTCCTCCTCGTTGAAGGTCGGGATGACCATGCTGAGCAGCGAGCGTTTCGTCCCCACAGCAGGAGCTAGTCCCCGCTCCACGTGGCTCACCGTTCCCCTCCGAGCGCGGAAACCGATTCGCGCATTGGCGCGTACGGCCCGCCCGCATAGGCGCGCTCGACCTGCGTCCAGGCGTAGCGCGCACAGGCCAGATCTCCACAGAGGGGACGCCCATCGTCGGCCCTGATCGCAGCACGGAAGTGCTCCCACTCCGCACGCCACGACCCATCCTCTGACGGATACTCGATCTCCTCGAGCGACGGAGGCCCGAGCTCCGGGCTCATCCGATACACGCGCAGGCTCTGGCGACCATATGAGCCCACCAGCCCGGCCACTTCCAACTTGGCCGTGCGGCAGTAGATCTCGAGCGAGAACATGTTCTTCCACTCGGTCCACGTCACATGCAGCATCGCCCAGGGCTCCGTCCGCGCAGCCGCCTCACCGAGGATCAACGCCGCGTTGTCCTCGACGGGCGTATCCCAGAAGTGTGTCCGCAGCAGCGCCGAGTGCAGCGGCAGCGGGCCGGCGATCCAGTGGCTGAGGTCGAGCAGGTGCATTCCCTGGTCGATCAGCTCTCCGCCGCCAGAGCGCGCCGGCTGGGCGCGCCACTCGCGCTCGTAGCCCAGACGTCCTCCGTGACCGTAACGCGCGCGCAGGTGAAACAGCTCTCCGTGAGCCCCGGAGTGAACCTCTGCGGCGGCGCGTGCGATGCCCGGATGAAAGCGGTGGTTGAAGCCGACCTTCACGCGGCGCCCGCTGCGTCGCTCGGCCACGATCAGGCGATCGATCTGCGCGACGCCGAGGCCTGCCGGCTTCTCAACGAGGACGTGCGCCCTATAGTCGAGCGCCAGTTCGGCGAGCTCCGCCAGCGAATCGTGGCTGACAGCAACGATCACGACGGCTGGCCCGAGCTCCAGTAGCTCGCCCATACTCGAGCACGCGCGGGTGTCGTACTTCGCTGCAAACGCGGAGGCGGCCGGCGCAGACACGTCGAAGCATCCCACCAGCTCCTCGTCCTCACCCAGAGCCTCGGCGCGCTTGGCGCCGATCAGGCCACAGCCTGCGATCGCAACGCGCAGCGAAGCGTCGCTCATCCGCTCTCACTCGCGTACCCGCCGGCGAACTCGAAGTCGAATACCAGCTCCTCGACGTCCGCGGCCGCCATCGCCTGTCGGACGTCCTCCGGACGCGTCGCGTACACGAGCAGGAAACCACCGCCCCCCGCGCCGACGAGCTTGCCGCCGATGCATCCGCTTCGCCGGGCGAGCGTGTATAGGCGATCGATGCGCTCGTCGGTCATGCCGGGCGAGCGCCGGCGCTTGTATTCCCAGTGCTCGTGCATCAGTTCTCCGTAGCCGTCCAGATCACCGTCGATCAGAAGCTCACGACTGCGTCGCCCGAGCTCCTTGATGTGGTGCAGGTTCTCCAACATCGCCTGATCACCGGCCTTGGAACGCTCGTCCTGGTCTGTCAGGACGTCTGACGCCGAGCGCGCGGCGCCGGTGTAGAACAGCAACAGGCGCTCACGCATCAGCGCCAGAGCGCGCGGATCCAGCTGGAGGGGCTCAACCTCCACGCTCCCGTCAGGATTAAACGTGTAGGCGCAGATACCGCCGTGGGCCGCGACGTAAGGGTCCTGCTTGCCGACGGGCTCTCCGAGCACGTCGATCTCGATCTCGCAAGCGGCCTCGGCCAGCGCACCTGCCGTGATCGACGTGCGCCGCGCTTGCGCCAGCCCCTTGAGCAGACACACCGTGTAAGCGCCCGAAGATCCCATCCCAGTTCCGGCCGGGACGTCTGCGACCGAGGCGATCTCCAGCGGATTCCCGCGCCAGTGACGAAGCAGCGTCTCGCGCAAGATGGGGTGACGGATCTCCTCGATGGTGTCCACCTCCTCGAGCTCGGAGTACTTCATCCGGTATCGCCTCTGGAAAACTGTGTGAGTCAACATGTACACGTACTTGTCGATCGCGCCGGCGACGAGAAAGCCACCGTGCTCGCGGTAATAGGACGGCAGGTCGGTGCCACCGCCACCCAGCGAGACGCGCAAGGGCGCGCGACTGAAGATCACGCTCACCCACTTACCTCCGAGTTGTCGAGCTCGTTCACTTCGTTGTTGGCCTCCAGCCAATCAACCGTGCGCTCGATCGCCTGGGCGATCGTCAGACGCGGCTTCCAGCCAAGCATCCGAATGCGGCTGGTGTCCAGGTGGATCAGCGGACTGTCACCGGTCCAGCCTCTCGTTCCTCCCGTGTGCTCGATCTCCGGAACGCAGCCGAGAAGATTCGTGATTATCTCGATCGAGCGGTCGACCACGATCGTCTCATCCGTTCCGAGGTTGTACACGTGCGCGCCCGATCCTTCGGAGTGGCGCTCGACTGCTGTAAGGATCGCCTCGATGCAGTCGTTGACATATAGATAGGACTTCTCCTGGCGACCGTCACCGAGAACGCGTAGGTGCGTCGGGTCGCGGCGCAGCGACTGAACAAAGTCGAAAACGTGGCCATGCGTGTAACGCTCGCCGAGAATCGAAACAAATCGGAAGATCAGGCCGGTGAAGCCGTAGCCCTCCGCGTAGGCGCTGATCAGCCCCTCGCCAGCGAGCTTTGAGGCGCCGTACAGCGATGTCTGGATCGGGAACGGTGCGTCCTCCGGAGTGGGGAACACATCTGGCTCGCCGTAAACGGAGCCGGTCGAGGAGAACGCGATTCGCGTGACGTCGTGGGCGCGCATCGCCTCGAGCACGTTGGAGGTGGCGAGCGTGTTCTGTTCGAGGTCACGGCGAGGATGCTCTAGGCCGCGGCGCACGTCGGCGTTCGCCTGCAGGTGAAATACCCAGTCACAGCCGGCGATTGCCTCATCCAATACCTCGGCGTCCAATACATCTCCCTCGACCAGCGTCGCGCCACGTTCGAGCGCCTGGGCGACGAACTCCCGCCGGCCGGTTCGAAAATCGTCGACGATCACCACTTGCACACCATCGGCGAGTAGCCGATCTGCGAGGTTGCTGCCGATGAAGCCGGCGCCCCCTGTGATGCACGCGCGTCTCATCGGCTCGCTCACAGCGTGAACCCGGCCGCGACGGCGTCGCCGTGGAACATCTGCACAGTCTCGAGCGAATACTCCTCTAGGTCCTTACCGAGGCAGTCGAGCTTCTTGAGCAAGTCGTGCGTGAACGTGATGATGTGGCAGCCCACTCGGTCGGCCTGCACGAGGTTGAGCATCTCGCGCGGCGATGCCCAAATCAACTCCGAATGAGGTGCCTCAGCCATGATCTCGACGGAGCGCGCCATTATCGGCATCGGATCGATCCCTGCGTCGGCGATGCGTCCGGCGAACACCGAGATGCACGACGGCGCGCCGTCCTTGACAGCCGAGGTGATCAGCTCGACCTGGGCGGTGGTGAAGAGCGCGGTTACGTTGACTTTCACGCCTCCCTCGGACAGCTCGCGGACGAGGGGCGCGAGCGATTCGCCCGTGGTCGTCGTGACGGGGATCTTCACGTACACGTTGTTGCCCCACTCCGAGATGATCTGGGCCTGGCGACGTATCTCGCTCACGTTGTCCGCGAACACCTCAAACGAGATCGGATGTCTGGTAATGCGCTCGAGCAGCCGCCGGGCGAACTCGGCGTAGTCGGTCAGACCCGCTTTCCACATCAGCGTCGGGTTGGTCGTGAATCCAGAAATCCGGGAGTCTGCGGCCAGGTTCAGGATTCCGTCCAAGTCTGCGCCGTCGGCAAATATCCGTGTTGAGATGTCCTCGAGCATCGCCGCCACCTTAGCCGCCGGGCCTGCCAGACCGCATGATCAGACCCGGCCGGACGCTAGGAGTTGCGCTACGGCGTCGCGGAGATCGACAGCGACCAGATCGCTGACGGCGCCGCCGCTGCGCTTATGGGCGCTGCCCGGATGGGAGATCAGGATCGTGCGGCACTCGGCCGCACGCCCAGCCTGCATGTCGGCGTCGGTGTCACCAACCATCCAGGAGGCCGCCAGGTCCAGCTCGAGCGTCCGAGCGGCGTCGAGGAGCATGCCCGGGGCAGGCTTGCGGCAGTCGCAGGCGTGCGCCAGCTCCGGCACGATCCCGTCAGGATGATGCAGGCATACCTGCCACGCGTCCAGTTCGAACCCTTGCGCGGCGAGCAACTCGCCGACCCGACGCTGGACCGCCAAAAGCTCATCGAGCGACGCCTTCCCCTTAGCTGCCGCAGGCTGGTTGGTCACGCACACGAGCACGAATCCAGCCGCGCGCAAGGCGCCGACCGCGTCTGCGGCGCCGGAGATCAATCGCACGTCGGAGGCGATCAGCGGCGACTCATAATGGCCACTCGCAGGGTCGCGTACGAGCTCGTTGAGTACCCCATCACGATCCAAGAACACGGCCGCGCGACCGATGCTCAAGTCGGCTCTCTGCTCGTCAGCGACTCCCAATGGCCGCTTCTCGCGGCGAGCTCGGGGTGCGAGACCAGGGCATGCCAGACCACGGCCTGGAAAGACTCCACCAGCGGCGTGCGCAGCGCCGGTGGCGCGTCGATCACGATCGCCACGTCGGCGCGGGAGCCGAGGGTTCCGCCCGGTGCCCCCACCACGCCGTAGATGGACGTGCCGGTCTCGGCGGCGCGTTCGATTGCATTGACGAGGTTGACCGAGACGCCGTGCTCGCGCGAGCCGCCCCCGACCGAGAATACGAGCACACCGTCGAGCTCGCCCATGCGCGAGATCTCGAGCCAGCCCGTGAACGAGGTCTCCCAGCCGTCGTCGTTCGTTCGCGCGGTCAACTCCGAGACGTTGTCCGTTGGCGCATACGCCTCGATCAGGCAAAGCTTGCGAAAGTCGTTGACCGCGTGCGACGCGTGTCCGGCGCCGCCGCCGACGCCGAGGATGAACAGCCGCCCGCCCCGCGCGCGCACAGCGGCGAGTCCCCGCGCCATGGCGTCGATTTGAGCGCCAGAGACGGCGCGGGCAAGCTGCGCCACGGCATCGAAATATGCGTTCGAGTGGGGGGTCGATTCCTTGATCTGGGTCACCTTAGCCTGATCGGCCGTGCCGCATTAGGACATCCAAAAGCTCGTGCGGGAACGCCCGCGCGAGCGCGAGCACCCCGAGATAAAGGACCGACGCGATCGCCCACTGTCCGACGCTCGGGATGGGGAGCACGAGCGAGACGAGCGCTATGGCGCCGGCCAGCACGATCTTTGGCACCACGCCAAAGCTTGGGCGCAGGTGCGAATGACCGCGTACCAGGGCGAGCAGGTACCCACCCGCCGCCACGAACTCGGCTCCAGCAGAGGCGATCGACGCGCCCCGCGCGCCCAGGCTTGGCACGAGCGCCAGCGAGAACACGATCGACGCGAACAACGCAACGCCCGTCACGCGGAGGAGCGACCCGTGCTCGCGTAGCGACAGCAGTGCGTAGCTCCACGTACCGGCGAGAAAGCCGCCCAGGAGCGCAACGGCCTGTAGCTGCAGGACCGGGACGGCAGCGGCGAATTCCGGGCCGCCGAGCACTGCGATCACGAACGGCGCCGCGACGACCAGGCTGATCGTCACGTACGTGCCGACGATCATCGCCGTGATGCTGACCCGGTCGAGCGCGTAGCGAAGACGGTCGTGGTCGTCGCGGCCAGCGCGCGCGAAAATCGGAAAGGCGGACCCGGCGATCAGGCCCGAGGTCCCACCGATGACCTCGACCACCTTGTATGCCGTCGAGTAGTAGCCGGCCTGGTGTCCGTTTGCGAGCAGTGATACCGCGATCAACCCGACTCGCGGGTACAGGATCGCGACGCTTACAGCGGCAGCGTAGGGCAGAGCGTCATGAGCCATGCGCCGCCACGTGCGGAGGTCAAAGCGTGGCAGCAGCGAAACGTGCCGACGCAGGTAGAGCATCGATGCCACCAGGGCCGCCGCCGACGAGACGACGCTGACGAAGAAGAACGGCAGCAGTTGCGCGCCGAGCACCACCAGCAGGACGGTCCCGACCGCGACCACCAGCGAGTTGAGCAGTTCGAGCATCGACGCGATGCCCCAGTTGAGCTCCGCGGTGAGCGAGATCGAGTACGTCTGCTGGGCGTTGAGCAGCAGCAACCCCACGCCCGAGATCAGCATTCCGAGGATCACGACCTGTGGATAGCCGGCCGCCACCATCAGCAGCGTCGCCACCGCCAGGCCCAAGCCGGTGAGCGCCGTGCGCAGGCCGAGGAGATTGGCGAGCAGCTCCCGTCGTGCAGGGGGCGAGGCGAGCGCGTATTCACGCGTGCCGATCCCGTTCAGACCGAACTCGGTGAGCCCCGCGACGATCATCACGACGGAGGAGGCCACGACGAAGCGTCCGAAGTCGACCACCCCCAGATGGCGGGTCATCAGGGGAACCACGCTGGCAGTTAGGGCAATCGTCGCGACATACGCGAATCCCCGAATCGCTCCGCCACGGATGACCTTTGCGCCGGCATCCGGACTATCGAGGACGTCAACGGGCTCGTCGGCAACGGGCACCTTTATCTCAGATCCCGAGCTCACCCCACGAGTTTCACAGGAACTTCGCGAGAGCTCGTCGATCGGGCAGCTGCAAGCCAAGCGCTCGCAGCAGCCGCTCGGCGACTTTGGGCCACGTGTAGAGCTTCGATCGCTCGAGGGCGGCAGCGCCCATAGACCTGGCGGTTTGCGGGTCAGCGAGGCGGAGCATCGCCGCCAGCAGTTCCTCCTCACCACCGGGCTCGACGATGATCCCGCCGTCGCGCCCGATCACATCGCGCGGGCCGCCCACGCTGGTGGCGATGCTTGCAACGCCAGCGGACGCCGCCTCGACGTAGGCAATGCCAAACGGCTCGATGGCGGACGGCATCACGAAGCACGTCGCACGGGCAAACAGGTCGATCAGCATCGAACGATCGCGATCGTGCATCGGTGAGAGGACGCCATGACCGCGAACGCCGTGCTGCTCGAGCGGCGGATGCTCGCCGACAACGTCCAGTGTGGCAGTGGGTAGGCGCTCGGCGACGCGCGCGAAGGCCCGCAGCACGAGCGGCCCGCCCTTGCGCTCCCAGTCGAGACCGACGAACAGATAGCGCGGGACGCTCCAGTCGCGCTCCGACGGGGACAGACTGTGATTGGCACCGAAGCCGACCACCGCGACCCGCCCGGCCGGTACGCCGTAGTCGGCCGTTAGGGAGTCGCCCGTCCAATGGCTGGCGGCCGTACACATCGCCGCGCGGGAGTAGATCTCACGGCGGCGTCGCTCCCAGATTTCGATCGCGTGCGTTGACATCCGCCTGAACACAGGGTGAACCACGGTCCCCTGACGCAGCGTCATGTCCTCGAGCGTCACGAATCGGGCCGCGGACGGTAGCGCGAAGGTAGTGCCGATCTGAATCGTGCCGTCCGGTCGCGACGTGCGCAGAGCTCGGCTGGCAAGCAGCGTGCGCCGTCGCGCGGTCAACGCCGCGCCCTCGGCGTCGTAACGGTTGCGGGTACGAGCCGCAGCAGCCACGAGCAGCGCCCGCTCAGCCGGCTCGGACAGCGAGAGATCGATCCCGCGAACGTCCACACCCGCGTCGCGCAGGCCAGCGATCACGCCCGCCGTCACGCCCGACCACGTCGCCGAGGACTCTGGATCACCGACGGCGATGACCGCCACACGAGGAGATCGCGGGCAGGTCCGCTCCGAACGCCCGGGAGCTGGCACCGTCCCCATCAGCGCCGTCTTGCGCCGGCGGCCCCCGGTCGCGGAGACTCGACCGCGGCGCTCGCATCCTCCGACCGGAGATACGTGTACTTCGCGACGTAGAACTGGAGCATGCCCGCGTAAAGGCCCTGAAAGAGCGATAGCCGCATATTCTCCCGCGGCGAGTAGACGTCGCGCTCACGCGCGAAGTTGACCAGAAAGACCACGGGCACGTAGGGCACGAACAGAAGCGGTGAGAGGCGATTGAGCAGACGGCGTCGAGGCGTCCAGTCCGACTCGCCATCCCAGTTGAACTTGGGCAGCTCGGCGAAGTCGGAGGTCAGCTGTCGGGCGTGAAGCCGCGCGGAGCGCCGCCACTTCGTGAGCACAGTGCGCAGCGCGAAGTTGTTGTACGTCGGCCGATGCTCAAGCTGCAGATCGACCCTCTTCACGGGCGGATCCACCCTCTCTGGGCTGTGGTGCATGCCGAGCACGTGCACCTTCGCTCGTCGGAACAGGGCGAGCTTGTACGGCCCGTGCTCGGTGATGTAGCGCTGTCCGTCCCAGACCCGCCACAGCAACTCGTAGCCGTTGACCGCGGTGTCGCTGACGAGCTCCCGTAGGCGGGAGCGGAGCGGCTCGCTGAGATACTCGTCTGCGTCGAGCGAGACGATCCACTCGCCCCGAAGCTGCTCGAACCCGAACACCGTCGTCGCCTCCGCGTGTCCCACCAGGGGACGCAGGAAGATTCGACAGCCAAAGCGCTCGGCGATCTCCACGGTTCGGTCCTCGCACTCGCCGTCATGAACGAGGACGATCTCGTCGACAACGTCGACGAGGCTCGTCAGGCAGCGCTCTATGACCGCCTCCTCGTTGCGCACCACCAAGCACGCGGAGATTGAGTTCGCGGGGGGCGTGTTCCAGTCGATCGAGGGCATAGGTGTCGTGCAACGTGCCGGCGGCGGAGGACCTCACCGGCACCGCGTCGGCAGTCTGCGGACGCCGCCGAAGATACATGCACGGCCGTCCATGGGCATCATTGGGGCCCCGTGACCGCATCGCCCCGCGTCAGCGTGATCATGGCCGTCCACAACGAGGAGCGCTTCCTCGCGGAGGCGGTAGAGAGCGTTCTCGTCCAGAGTTTCGGAGATTTCGAGCTGATCATCTCCGATGACGGCTCGACCGACGCAACCCCCGCGTTGGCTGCCGAGTTGGCCAAGCAGGACCCCCTTCGGATCCGGACGATCCGCGCCGAGGAGAACGCCGGCAAGCCGGCTGCGCTCAACCGCGCGCTGGCCGTCCGTCGCGGCGAGCTGATCGCGTGGCTCGACGGAGACGATGTGATGCTGCCGGGCAAGCTGGAGCTTCAGGTCCAGGCGTTGGACGCCAATCCTGGCGCGGTCGGCTGCACGCATGATGCGGAGATGTTCGATTCCGACAGCGGCCGCGTGATCGGCCCCTTCTCGCGCGTCGCGAACGGGAGACCTCTACGCAGCGGCGGCATCGAGCTGTGGTTCGACCCGACCTACAAGATGCTTCCCTCGGCAACCATGATTCGCTCCGATGCCTGTCCCCGGAGCGGTTTTGACGCGCGTCTGACGTTCACGAATGACTGGTTGTTCGACATCGAGGTCTTTCGCCTCGGAGCCTGCATCGCGCTCGACGAGCTGCTCGTCCGCTACCGGCGACACTCGGACAACTTCACCACCCGTGCGGGCGAGTCCGGCGTCGCCTACGAGGAGGGACTAATGACAATGGCGATCGTTACCGCCAGGTACCCCGAGCTCCATCGCCGAGCCCAGACGATGAGCGCGGCGATCATGCTGGGACGCGCGCGCGCACGGGCGAGTCGTCGCGATTGGCGCGGCGCCGTGCGCTACGCGGCAGCTGCCTACGGTGCTGGGGGCGCCTCGGGGGCAGTGCGCGTTGCCGCCGCTGTAGCGCGAGCGAGGGCCAACGCCCACGCCGCCAACGCCTAGCCGGCGACGCGTCCACGCTCGGACGGACGCTCACCGAGCCTGCCCGCCAGCGCATCGCTGAAGCCGGAGCGCACTGCCCGGAGCGCCGCGCAGCGGTCAACGCGTGTAAGCGCGTGCAGGGCGAAGGTTGCGAGGATCGTCGTGCGGCGCAGCATGCTTCCGAGCCGGCCCAGTGGCCGCCTCGCCTCGAGAACCGTCACCGTGTTGCGCACGCCGTAGTACAGCGTGTGGGTCGACGCCGCCTCGCCGCCCGTGGAGGCGGACACGCGGTGCCACGCACGAGCGCCCGGTGCGAACACGACCTCGAAGCCGGCGGCGCGGATCCGTAGTGCCCAATCGACGTCCTCTACGTACGCGAACAGCTCCTCGTCGAGCAGGCCCACGACATCAACGGCTGCGGACGACACCGCCATCAGCGCACCGACGGCCCGTCCAGTCCGGCGTAGACCGCTGTAACGAGCGCTGTCGCGCCGGCCATAGCCGCGCGGACGCCCGGAGTATCCCAGCAGCGCACCCACCCGCTGGCCGGCGAACCAGATCGTCTCTGGCTGATCGGCGAAGTAGACCTTGCCAGCGAGGATCCCGGCACGTGGATGCGCGCGAGCGGCGCGCTCGAAGCCCCCGACCACGTCCTCGGCGACGGTGGCATCGTTGTTGACGAGCATCATCCAGCGCGCGCCATGGGCGATCGAGTAGCGCAGGCCGAGATTGTTGCCGCCGGCGTAGCCGAGGTTGGCGCCGGCCTCGATCAGGGTCACCTGCGGGAAATGCTCGCGCACGGCGCGCGCGGAGCCGTCAGACGACCCATTGTCAACACACACGATGCCGAGATCGGTGTGCGCGACCCGTGTTAAGGACTCCAGGCACCGCAGCGTATCCTCACGTCCGTTCCAACTCAGCACGACCGCGAACCACGCGTGATCGGTCGCTGGATCCGGGGAACCGGTGACCGCCGACATCGCTGGAGCTTATGGCTCCCGACGCGATGCCGCCCCCGGAACCGCTATAGATGCGCGCTTGCTCGGATCGTTCCTCGGCGCGTGGGTCCTATTCCCGGCCGCGCTATTCCTCTCCAGCATCGGTTGCGGGCTGCTCGTGCGCAGGCTCGCCGCCGGCGAGCTCTCGACGCTGCTCGTTACACCCGTCGGCTTCGCGCTCGTGGTGGCGATTTGCTCATTCACGACGTCGTACAAATGGCTTGCTCCGGCCTCCGGAGCAGTGGTAGCGGTTGCGACGGTGGCGGGGTTCGCGTGGGAGGCTCTCGTCAGGCGCGCCTGGCCCCGCCTACCGCGACCTGCCGTCTGGATCTGGCCGACGATCGCCGCTCTCGTCGCATTCGCCGCCGTAGGCGGCCCGGTCTTCCTGACGGGCGCCGTCGGCTGGACCGGCTACACCCGGATCGTCGACCTAGCGCTGCAAATGGACCTCGCCCAGCACCTGGCCGAAGCTGGGCGCAGCGTCCCCGAGCACGGCGACTCCTCGTACAACATCGTCCTCATCAAGCTCCTCAGCATCGGCTATCCCGCCGGCGGGCAGGCCGCGCTCGGTGTATTCGCCGAGTTCGTCCGCACGAACGTCGCGTGGACCTACCAGGCGTTCTTGGCCTTCACGACCGCGATGGGCGCGCTCGCGATCTTCTCGACGCTGGGTCGTGTTACCCGCAACGGGCTGCTGCGCTGCATCGGCGCCGCGGTGGCGATCCAGCCGAACATCCTCTACGCCTATACGCTCGAGGCCGGCATCAAGGAGCTCACGGCTGCCGTGATGCTGATGATCGTCCTCGCGGTCGCCGCAAACGGACTGCCGGGCACAGGCAAGCGCCGCCGCGCCGTCGCACTCGCTGTCGCCGCATCCGGCGCCTTTGGCGCCTTCAGCCTCGGGATCGCGCCATGGCTCGGCTTGCTGCTCGTCGGCATGCTGATTGCCTCCCTCGCCAATCGCAGCGGACGTCGGCGCGTCTTGGAGAGCTGGGCGTTGTTCGCGGTCGTCGCAGTCCTGCTCTCGCTGCCGGGCGTGATCACAGCTGGAAAGCTCGAGAGTGTGGCCGGCTCTGCCGTTGGGGGCGTTGTCGAACTGGGCAATGGCAATCTCGCCGCGCCGGTCTCGCGGTGGTCCAGCGCGGGAGTTTGGCTCACCGGCGACTACCGCTACCCGGTCGCGAACCCCACGCCAAGCCACCTCTTCGACATACTCATCCTCGCGCTCGGCCTGCTCGGCGTTGTGTTTGCGGTGATCCGCAGGCGCTGGATGCTCGTCATCGCCGGCGTCAGCGCCCCGATCGCCCTCTACTACTACGTCGAACACACCGGTCCTTGGATCCAACTCAAGGCCTTCACGATCACGGCCGCCTTCGTGCTGATGCTTGCGTTCGTGGGTGTCGCCGCGCTGCAGGGCAGCCGTCGCCGCTGGCTCAGCGGCCTGGGGTGGCTGGCAGCGCTCGTCGTCGCGGGCGCGGTGCTGTACGGCAACGCCGTCACCTACCACGACACGACGGTCGCCCCGGGCGCGCGCTACCGCGACCTCGCCGCGATCGGCGCGCGTCATGCAGGCCAGGGACCGACGCTCGACCCGAACTTCGACGAGTACGCCGAGTTCTTCCTCCGCAACGAGGGCGGCAGCACGATCGTCAACCCGGCCAATTTCAACTTCCAGGTGCGTCCGGGGATTCCCGTGCCGGGGGGCATGAGCTTCGGCTGGGACCTCAACCAGCTCGTGCCCAGCTTCCTGCAGAGCTTTCCGCTGATCGTCGATCCTCGCAGTCCGACGGCGAGCCGCGCGCCGAGCAATTATGACCTGATCGAAAAGACCCGCTTCTTCGAAGTCTGGCGCCGCGACCGCCCGTCCTCAACCGTATACGAGCATCTGCCGCTGTCGGGCCTGCCACACGAGCGCACGGCGGAATTCTGCGCCAACATCGTCTCGCACGTGCGCAAAGCCGGCCCCGGGGCCCAGGTCGCCTACGTCCTGCCCCCGACCCTGGCCGTGGTCAACCCGGTCGAAACCGTGCACCCGAGCTACTGGCGGGCGACGGGCCCGGGCACCCTCACGCTCTACGGGGCCGGCACGCTTCAGACCCGCTTCACGCTGCCGGCGAGCGCCCACTACGGGATCTGGATCCAGGGCTCGATCGGACGCCCGCTGAACGTGTACATAGATGGCCGGCACATCGGCGGAATCGGCTACGAAGAGCGCTATCCGAGCCAGTTCCTGCTGATCGACTACGCCAACTTGAAGGCCGGCCTGCACACGTTGCGACTCGTGCGCGGCGGTGGCGACCTGCACCCGGGAGACGGCGACCCCGGAGAAACGGCCGGGCGCACCCTCGGGGCGATCGTCTTCAACAACGAAGACGCGAACACCAACCGGGTGTACGTCGCCCCGGGCAGTCGCGCCGCGCAGGTATGTGCGGCGCCCGTCGGCTACGAGTGGATGGAGGTGCTGAAGCCAGGGGGAGCGCCCGCGGGTGCGCTGCCTGCGCCCACGAGCGCCGGCTAGCGACTGAGCTGCTCGAGGCGTGCGCGCATGGCTGCTCCTGTTGCCTCGGCAGACAGCCTCTCTGCAACGTCGGCTCGCGCCCGTGTTCCGATCGCCGCCGCACGCTCGGGATCGGCGCGCACCTCGCGCATCAGCTTCGCCGCATGATCGACGTCCGGCTCGGCCCATTCACCCTCGGCCGGGTAGATCTCGCAGTCGGGCCCGACCCGGACGATCGTGTAGTCGACCAGGTAGCTGTTCTCCCAGCTCATGAAGTCGACGTTGCCCGAGTAGCCCGTCGCGATAACCGGCTTACCGATCGACATGGCCTCGGCGAGCGTCAGCCCAAAGCCCTCCGAGCGATGCAGCGAGACGTAGCAGTCGCACGCGGCCATCAGGCTCTGCATCTCCTCGCCGCCGAGCGACCGGTCGATCACGTGGACGTCCTCGCGGCCATGGGCAGCCCACATCACCTCCTCCTCCGCAAGAGGTCGCAACGGGCCATTGATCGTCTTGATCAGCAGCTGGGGGCCCTCTCCAGGCGCGAATGCCCGCTTGAACGCCTCGATCAGCCCCACCGGATTCTTGCGCTGGATCGTGCTGAGGTAGTCGAAGATGAAGAGGAACAGGAACCCCTCGGGAACGCCCAGACGCTCCGGGCTCGCCGGCTGCGGCGGGCGCTCGACGGGTGGCGGCAGCGCGATCACGGGTACAGGCGCCACCGCGCCAATGTTCTGCGCCATGAACCGTGAGTAGACCCAGATCTCCTCGACCAGCGCGAATGCCCGCTGCCAGCGCGCGGGAATCGTGTTGACCTCCCATCCCCAGATGCCGATGCGTGGCCCCTCGAAGTAGTCCTCGCCGAGGCGCTCGACGAAGTCCGGTAGCTCGTCAGCGTTGACCGCGACGATCTCGAAGCCGTGTCCGCCGGCGTGGATGAGGTCCTCAAAGCCGTGGCGCCCGTACTCCGCCTCCAGCTCGACGGGGAGCGCCAGATGGTGCAGCGGCACGGTAGCTGTCCGCACCGGTACCCCGACGGCGTCCAGAGCCCTCGCGTAGCCCCGGGCAGCGGCGCCGAGCCCGAGCGTGTGGCCCAGATACCCGGTGAGACGCACCGCGAGGCCACCATTCGCCTGCGCCGCCTGGCGTGAGATATCGGCCGCCGCACGGCCATCGGCTGAGTCGAGCTCCGGCTGTGGCGGACGCGGCGAGGCGATGGGCGCACGTTGGCCGGCGCTTCGCGGCAGGAAACGATCGGGGATCGCAAGCTCGTGGCGGCCGAACGTCGTGCACCACGCAACGTACGCGGGACCGTCCACACCGTCGAGATCCGGGTATGCGCGCATGACGTCGGGACGCTCACGCGCCACGCGGTGGAACACGTAGCGGTTGATCCCGTGCTCGCCACCCCTCGGTGCCGGAGCCTCGAGCCAGCGCAGGAACAGGTTGGCCCCCTCCTCGCTGAACACATCGCCGAAGCGCTCTCCCAGCGTCAGCGCCCACGCATAGGACGAACGCAGCGCGCCGTCATAGACGAGGCCATCGACGAGCTCGCGTCCGATCTCCTCGCGCCGCTCGAAATCCTGCCAGCCCGCCTCCAGGAGCTCCTTGGCGTAGCGCTCGCAGAGATCATGCAGAACGGGCGAGCGGCTGACCCGAACGCGGCTCGCAATCGCACCCAGACGGTAGGGGCGCTGCGGGTCGAATCCGGGCAGGTTCAAGAAGCGCAGCGGCCAGTTGCCGTCGACCAGGACCTGCTCGTCGCCCTGCTCGTTGCCCCATTCCAGGGTCCGAGCGTGCATGTTCCACATGTTGAGGTTGCAGCCTGGGTCCTCGAGTACGCCGGTGGCGAACCTTGCAGGGGCGAGCTCCAAGAAGCGACCCAGCCACGGCCTGTCCTCAGGCCTGGCCCCGCTGTGGCGTGCGTCCAGCGACCCGAGCGTCCCTTCGACGTGAGCGGCCCACCAGCCGAGAAATCCATCTGGGCCGCGAGCGGGATCGATCGCCATCATCGTCTCCTCGATACGTCCCGCCCGCTCCATCTGCGCAGGCGATGGTTCCAGGCCGTCGGTTGGTACGTCCGCGCCCATGCGTGGGATCAGCAGGACGCTGCGGTTCGACAGGGCCGCGGCCACCGGTTCGAGATCACCGAGCACCCAGGCAGAGCTGGGGAGATGCAGCACCGGCTCCACGTCGCGTGTGGCATAGCGCTGCAACGCGCGCGGCAGCAGCAGCTTGGCTAGATCCTCCTCGTCCGGGTGGCTCGCGAGCAATGTCTCCACGTCGACGTTCAGCTCGCGCGCGGCCGAGCGCACCACGCTCAGCGGCCCGCTCTCCGCTGCCGAGACGACCTGCTCCCCCGCGACGAGCAGTATCTCGAACGGCCAGTCCGGCTGAAACCGCGCGAGCGAGCGCCCGAGAACGCGCGCCTGTGGCAGGCTGGCGAGCGTCGCGAGGGTGATGACCCGCATCAGCTGACCCCCTCCTGCGCAGTCGGCGTCGTCGCGACCACGGCGTACGCGGGCGACTCGAAACGGGCCCGCTCGTAGCTGTCGAAGGTGGGCGCGAACACATAGGCGGACTCGAAACCCGCGATCGCGCTGAGGGCGAGTGCGACCTCCGGGAAGATCGGGTGCTGATGAGTGAGATCGACCCAGAACGTCTTCAGCGAGGAGACGCGGTGCGGGTTGACCGTCTCGGCGATGAACACGCCTCCTGGGACGAGCTTTTGCCGTGCGAGCGCGAGCATCCGCTGCAGCTCGGGATACGGCAGATGCTCGATCAGCTGCGCCGAGAAGACGGTGCCAAGGGAAGCGTCCTCGATGCTCTCCAGATATTCGTTCGCGTCCGCGAGCGCGGCCTGCACCCCCAGCGCTTGGCATCGTTCGATCATGCCGGCATCGCTGTCCACGCCGCGCGCGACGATGCCCTCCGCACCCAGCAGCGCGAGGAACTCGCCGCGCCCGCAACCGATGTCGAGAACCGGCTGATGCTGACGCGCGAGGTCGAGATACGGTCGCTGGGACTCGGCCACACGCGCCGCGGAGCCGCGGAACAGTTCCTCGAAGTCGACGTAGCCGGAGCTTCCCGTGCGCATCGCTGCAGCCGAGCGATAGCCCAGGACCTCGCCCACGGGCGCCTGCAATGACTCGAACGGACTGTCCGCCAGGTACGGGAGCGCGTTCAGCTCGACTTCGATCGCCTCGATCCGCCTCCCGGAGGCTCTCGCGGCCGATTTCATCGCGCTGTCCACGTCGCCGGTGCCACGACGCAACGACTCGGCCGTCAGGATCAGCTCGCGGGCGAGATCCTCGAGGCGCTCGATCTGCTCGCCGTAGCGCTCGTCCACGTTTTCGAGCCTAGCCTCGACGCGTGCGAGCCTCAGCGCGGCCTCGGCGCGGGCAGCACGTCGCCTCGCGTAGGCAGGCGCGAGCCTCCAGAGGATCCTGCGCGCAAGCGGACGCACGCGCTCGCGTAGGCGCTTCAGAGACTGGGTGAGGCTTATTGCCTGTCTGCTCTCATGATCGTCTGTCATTGGCGTCGGCCGGCAGGCCATTATCGCCAACGTTGCCGAGCGTCGCGGGACTGCTCTACGCTGCCTGCTCCGCGCATCGGATCCGACACAAGTGAACAAGCTGCCCAAGACGAGCCAATCACACGGGCGCGCAAGCGTCTGCGTCGTGGTCGCGGACGGCGAGAGGCCCGAGCTACTCAGTACGTGCCTCGACTCGGTGCGGGCCACGACCCCCGAGGTGGAAGCGATCAGCGTGCCGGGAGACACGGCCGCCGTGAATCGCGCGCTCGCGCAGCTTGCACCGGCGGACGTGGTCCTGTTCAGCGAGCCGTGTCTGGTCAGCTCGGGCTGGCTCGAGCGCCTGCAGCAGGCTGCGCGCGGAGACTCGAACACCGCGACGGCCAGCGCCCTCGCGAGCGTCGCGGGGGAGCTCGCCCTTTCGCATGAGGCCGAGCCCGAGGTCGATACAGCGCAGCTCGTCGAGGAGCTTGCAGAGCGGACCCTGAAGCTTCACCCACGGGTGAGCCGCGCCGTCGGCCCTTGCGTGTATGTACGTCGCGAGGCGCTCGAGCTCGTCGGCCCGCTCGATGAGAGGCTCGACCTGGCGTGGGCTCTGGAGTTCGACTTCGCGCAACGCTGCGTGCTGTCCGGTCTCAGCCACGTCGCGGCCGACGATGTCGTGGTGACCCGGCTGACGGCGGGACAGGCCGCGAGCGCGCCCGCCGAGGGCAGTGAGCTGCCCTCGGAGCTCGTCGAGCGCTACCCGTACCTGGACGCCGTTCCGCCGCTGGCGGAGGCCGCCACGCTCGGGCTGGCCCTGCGAGCGACGCGTGGCCCGGGTCAACGCCTGTGGGTCACGCTCGACGCGCGTGCCCTCGATGGCGCCGTCACCGGAACGCAGGTGCACATCCTCGAGTTGGTCCTCGCGCTCGCGCAGAGCGGGCAACTGCGCCTGCGGCTGCTCGTGCGCGAGGAGCGAATCGACCGGGATACCCTCGAGCTCCTACGGGGCCTGCCGGACAGCGAAATCCTGGCCGCCGAGCGAATCAACTCGAGTACGCCCACAAGCGCCGTCTTCCATCGCCCGCAACAGACGTTCTCGCCAGGCGACGTTGCGCTCGCACTGCGCCTCGGGGAGCGTTTTGTGTTGAGCCAACTCGATCTGATCGCCTATCGCAACCCCGGATACTTTGCCAACACCGACGCGTGGGGGGATTACCGGCGTGCGAGCCGCCACGGCCTCTCTGCAGCCGATCGGGTGGTGGTGTTCTCCGATCACACGCGGCGCGAGCTTCTCTCCGACGCACTCGTCGAGGATGTGCGCATCAGGGTCGTGGCCCCCGGTCTCGATCATCGCGCGACGGCTCAGCCCAAGCGCCCCGCAGGTCTCGATGGTGGCCCGCAGGAGGCATCCGCCGACGGCTTCCTGCTGTGCCTCGGCACCGACTTCCGCCACAAGAACAGACCATTTGCGTTGCGCATGCTCGCGTCGCTGCGTGGCCAGCACGGCTGGAACGGCCGTCTGGTGCTCGCGGGCACGCACATTCCGATCGGCTCGTCGCTCGATCAGGAGCAAGCGTACCTCGAGGAGCACCGTGAGCTTCGCGAATCCGTGCTCGACCTCGGCCCGGTCAGCGAGCAGGAGAAGACGTGGCTGATCGAACACGCCGACGCGGTGCTGTACCCATCGGTGTACGAGGGCTTCGGCCTCGTGCCGTTCGAGTCCGCGCTCCTTGGCGTGCCCTGCGTGTTCGCTCCTCAGGCCTCCCTCGCCGAGGAGGCCCCGGCCGGCACCGCAACAATCCTCCCCTGGGATCCGGGCGCGAGCGCCGCGGCCGCCTATGCGTTGCTCGGCGATCCGGATGCCCGGGCCCGCCACGTCAGCGCACTGGCCGCGAAGGGGCGCAGTCTGACGTGGGAGGCCGCGGCGAGCGCAATCGTGAAGATCTACGGGGAGGCGGCACTTGCGCCAGTTCGTGACGCCGCGACGCTGGGTCGCGACGCGGTCAAGCGGGAAGCGCGACTGAGCGTCGAGCACGAGATCGAAGCGGCGCAGCTGGTGCGCGAGCGAGAACATGCCCAGCGCATGTACGACGAGCTCAACGCCGAGGTCGGTTTCGGGCTGAGCCTGATCGGGCCGCACGGGGCGCTCCCTGAGGGTCTGCAGCGCGCGCTGCTCGCGCTGAGTGCGCACCCGCTACTCAGCCGCCCTCTGTTCGGGCTCGTCTCGCGGCTGTTCGTCGCGTCTCGGGCATTCGCCCGCGTCCTTCGCCCACGGCCGGACCGCACACGCTGAGCCACGGCCGGCGAGCCCGAGGGACCCTCGCTATACCCTCCATTGACCATGCCTAGCGACCTCGCAAGCATCCCAGACCAGCCTGCGCTGGCCGCCGAGGGGGTTCACAAGCATTTCAAGATCCCCGAGGAGCGCAGCCACACGCTCAAGGAGCGCGCGCTTCACCCGCTGCGGCGCAGCCGGCACGAGGATCTGTATGCACTCAAGGACATCAGCTTCGCGGTTGCACCCGGAGAATTCTTCGGGATCGTCGGGCGAAACGGCAGCGGCAAGAGCACGCTGCTGAAGTGCCTGGCGGGGATCTACGGCGTCGACGCCGGCCGGATCTGGTGCAACGGCCGCATGTCGACCTTCATAGAGCTGGGCGTCGGCTTCAACCCCGACCTCGCCGCGTACGAGAACGTGGCGCTAAACGGCATCATGCTCGGCCTCTCGCCCCGCGAGGCGCGAGCGCGCTTCAAGCGCGTCATCGAGTTCGCTGAACTCGAGGAGTTTCAGGACCTCAAGCTGAAGAACTACTCCTCCGGGATGCACGTGCGCCTGGCGTTCTCAGTCGCGATCCAGGTCGACGCCGAGATCCTGCTGATCGATGAGGTGCTTGCGGTTGGCGACGCCGCCTTCCAGCAGAAGTGCTTCGACGTGTTCAACCGCATGCGCGAAGAAGGCCGCACGATCATCTTCGTCACCCACGACATGAGCGCGGTCACACGCTTCTGCCATCGCGCGATGGTGCTCGAGCGCGGCGCGATCGTCGACATCGGCGCGCCTGCCGACATCGCCGACCGCTACCTCGAGATCGCCTTCGGACGGGCCGCCGGCGACGAGGAAGCCGGGGTCGGCAGCGCGCGCATGGGCGACGGCACCGCTCGCGTCACCGACGTGTGGCTCGGCGAGGACCATCTCGAGCGCCGGACCGTCGCACCGCAGGCAGAGCCGCTGACGTTGAGGGCACTCGTCAGGTTCGACGTCGACGTGCGCGACCCCGCGGTGAGCCTGGCGTTGTTCAACGAACAGCGCCAGCAGGTCATCGTCGCGACCACCGCGCGCGACAACGAGGAGAGCGGCGAGTTTCGCGCGGGCCAGCAGGCCGTGTTCGCATTTTCCTTTCACAACATGCTCGCGCCCGGTCGCTACCACCCGGTGCTCACCGTGACGCATCGCGGCGACGGTCTCAGCGTGATCGATCGGTTCGCCGGCGGCATGTCGTTCGTGGTGTCCGGAGCGACGGCCAGCGGCGGACTGGTCGAGATTCCCGTGCAGACCGAGGTCGCGCGCTGGGACGCCGCGACACCCAGCGAGATGCACGCCGCGGCGGAACGTCAGTGAGCGTCACCACGACCACCAGCGAAGATCCGCTCGACAGCGCGGGGCTGCACGCGGGGCTCGGCACACCGATCCGCGGCCCGCGCGCGCTGAGCGACAGCTGGCCACGCTTCTGGCAGCTGGCCTACAACATCGCGCGCAGCGAATTCAAACTCAGGTTCTTCGGATCCGCGCTCGGCTACCTGTGGCAGGTAATGCGGCCGCTGCTGCTGTTCGGCGTGCTGTACGTGTTCTTCGTGGTGATCTTCAAAGTCGATCGCGCCAAAGGTGCGGCGTCCGAGTTCTACGGCGCTCAGCTGCTCGGCTCGATCGTGCTCTTCACGTTCTTCAGCGAAGCGACGACCGGCGCCGTACGCAGCGTCGTCGAGCGGGAGAGCCTGGTGCGCAAGATCCAGTTCCCCCGACTGGCGATCCCCGTGTCGATTGTGCTCTTGGCGATGTTCAACCTCGCCATGAACCTCGTCGTCGTCATGATCTTCGCGGTCCTCGCCGGCGTGCGACCGATGCTCAGTTGGCTCGAGCTGCCGTTGATCCTGGCAATGCTCGTCGTGTTGTCGACTGGTGTGGCGATGCTGCTCTCAGCGCTGTTCGTGCGCTTCCGTGACATACAGCCGATCTGGGATGTGTTCTCCCAGATCCTGTTCTACTGCTCCCCGGTGATCATTCCCGTTGAAACTGTCCGGGAAAAGCTCGCACACGGCTCGCAGCTCGATCAGTTCCTCTATCACGTCTACACGCTGAACCCGCTGGTGACGATCTTCCAGCAGTTCCGCCACGCGATGATCAACCCGGAGACGCTCAGTGCCGGGCAGGCGCTCGGAAGCTGGGCCGCGCTGCTCGAGCCGCTCGCGCTTGTCCTGGCGATCTTCGCCCTGGGCTTTTGGTACTTCAACCGCGAGGCGCCACGCATAGCCGAGGACCTCTAGAGCGCGCGCGCTCAGCCACGCTCAGCCACCTCGGCAGCCGTCGCGACGTGATCGTCGACCACCGAAGCCAGCTCCCCCGCGAGCGCCAGCCGCCGAGAACGCGACACGCGCGTGAAAAACGCCTCGAGCGCGTCGATCCGGCGCTCCCAGGCGTAGGCCTTCGCCGTCTCAACGCCCGCCTGCCCCAAACGCGATCGCAGCTCCCGGTCGGCGAGCAGGCGCGCGATCGCCGTACTGACGGCGGCGACGTTGGGATCGGGCATCAGGCAGTTGACGCCATCGACGCAGAAGTCGCGGTTGCCGTGCGCGTCGGTGGTAACGACCGCGGCGCCGGTGGCCATAGCCTCCAGCGGAGGCAGCGCGAAGCCCTCGTGCCTGGAGGTCTGGACGAACACCGTCGCCTCGTTGAAGAGCTCGTTAACCTGCTCGTCATCCGGTGAGTCGACATAGCGGATGCCCTCGCCCCGTGCGACCTCGGGCTCGACCCCGAACAGCCAGAGCTCGGGACGGCCGCGGGCCCCGGGACGAGCCTCGAGCGCTTTCCATGCGGCGATCGTGAGCGGCAGGTTCTTGAGCGGGTTCGCGCGGCCGAGCGCGAGCACCATGTCCTCTCGTCGCCCGATGTCGCTGCGAGGACGGAATGTCTCGAGGTCGATGCCGGGGGTATCAGCTCGGCGTCGACACCGAGCTCGCGCAGGCGCTCCCGGTTCCACGAGGAGATCGTCATGTAGTGGAACTCTGGCCTGTACGAGTCGAGCACGGCGTGGCGGGCGTGCTCGTGGTCGGGGTAGTAGGAGGTCTCGATGTCCTGCACGAAATAGACGGGGATGCCCCGCACGACGCTTGCGCGCCAGACGGGGGCGGCGGTCATCCACCAGGTCGCCACCTTGATCGCGTCGAGCTCTGCGAGCGCGCGAGCGAGCGCGTCGTAGTCGGCGAAGCAATGCACGGGCACGCGCAGCGGAAACCAGTCAGGCGGGTCGCCCAGCGTGTACAGCGAGACCTCGTGGCCGCGGTCGGCCAGGCGGTTGAGGTGCTCGAAGATGTCTCGGTGGCCCCCGCCCACACCCGTGCCCGCGGTGACGTAGGCAATCCGCAGGTGCGAATCGCGCGCATGGGTGTCTGACACCGGGCCGGCATGCCCACGATGCGGTTCGAAGAAGTACGTCCAGCGCTCCCAGAAGTAGCTCTGTGCCTCGAGCTCGCGCTCGCCCACGTCCGTGCCGCGCGTGAGCGACTCGTGGTGGACCAGTCGCGCGGCCGGGAAATACAGGACCTCGAAGCCGGCCTGCCACGCGCGCAGGCACCAGTCGACGTCCTCATAAGCCATTCCGTAGTGCTCGTCGAGCAAGCCGATGCGGTCGATCACCGCGCGCCTGACGTACATACACGCGCCCGTTACCGCGAGCGCCGCGCTGGGACGCCCGGCGGGACCCCAGTCGCAGGGCTTGAAGCGGTAGCGGTGGTCGAACCACTCGGGCGCGTCGCGATTGCGGACGACGCCGCCGAACTGGATGCGCCCGTCGGGGTACTGCAACTGGGCGCCAACTATGCCTGCGTCCGGATGGCGGTCGGTCGCATACTGCAGGCACTCGAGCCAGTTGGGGAGCGCCTCCACGTCCGAGTTCAGCACGACGACGTCGCGCGCGGTGTCAGTGGCTCGTAGGCCGCGGTTGACGTTGGCGGCGAAGCCGACGTTCTGCTCGCCCTCGAGCAGGAGGTCGATTCCCTCGAGCGCGTGCAACTCTTCGACATGCGCCGCGCCGCTGCGATCGTCGGAGACGATCACGCGCGCCATCCCTGGCCGCACCGTCTTGCGCAGGCCGCGCACAAGCGCGCGCACACTCTTTGCGTCGCGATAGCTGGGTATGACGATGTCGACCGGCCGACCGTGCTCGCGGTACCACTCGACAGCGTTGCGGACTTCCTGGTCGCGCGCATGGGTGCGCAACCGCAGGCGGCGCTGCAGCGGGGTGAAGCGCAGCGGCAGCGTGAGCAGCCGGAACAGGAGGGTGCGCAGGCCGAAATACCTGTATGTCAGGTATATCCGTCGTCTGAGGTTGGCGAAGGGTCCTTGCGGACGGCCGTCGATTGGGCTATCGCTCATCTGGGAGGGGGGCGGCTGGTGGAGTCGGGGCGGCGCTCAGGTGCAGCGGCTGGAAGCCCGAGCGACCGTCGAGCGACAGCACGCGCCTGACTTGCGCGGGCAGCTTATCCGCGCGCGAGCCGAGCAACGCGCCGGCACGGCACACGACGTGATGGCGCGCGATCGTGGCGAGCATCGCGCCACGGCGTGCGCGCGGCACATCGCGCCCGATCAGCTCGTCTCGCGCGAGGGCGAGCTCGCCGCGCAGTTGGGCGACCAGGCGCGTGGGTGTGGCCGGCTCGCGCCAGCCGTACACCTCGCGGAGCCCACGCCACTCGTCGAAGCAGCGGCGCAGCTGCTCTGTGGTCGTGTATGAGTGGGAGTGAACAACGGCGGCGGCCGGGACGAAGGCCTTGGCGTAGCCCGCGCGTAGCATGTCGATCGCAAGCACCCTGTCCTCGGCGTAGGACACCTCGCGAAACGGCACCCGCTCCCACGCGGACCGCGACAGACACGCATTGGCGTCGGTGAAGAAGCCTCGCCGTCCCACCAGTTCGACCGGCGCGAGCGAGCGCTCCTGCTCCTGCAACCGCTCCACCCTCGCAGAGCCGTCCGGTGAGAGTGAGGCGAACCAGCGTTCGAGCTCGATGCGCACCGCTGGCGTCGCGGACGGACGCGGACGGTACGGGCCATAGACCATCCCGACATCAGCCGCGAGCTGAAAGCCGCCGAGCAGGCCGGCCAGCCAGTGCTCGTCCCCTGGCTCCGCGTCCTGGGTGAGAAACGCTACGTGTGTACCGGCGGCGGCCTCCATCAGCCGATTGCGCGTGCCACCGTGGCTGAAGCTCTGCGGCGCTATCTCGAGCACGCGCGCGCCGTGAGCGCGCGCCAGCTCGACGGATCCGTCGCTCGAGCCGGAGTCGCAGACCACTAGCTCGTGAGCGACGGTCTGAGCCGCCAGCGCCGCGAGCACGCGGGCGAACAGAGCACCGCCGTTTCGCACCGGAATGGCGACGCTGACCTCAGGCATAGAACGAGGTCAGGGTGAGCAGTTGCGAGGAATAGCTGAGGGCGATCATTGCAACCAGCAGGCCGGTGCCCACGCTCAGCATGCGCCGTCGTCCGAAGGCGTGCAGCGCGGCCACGACGAGCACCGCCAGCGGCCCGATCGCAGGGAACGCATAGCGGCCGAATTCGGCTATCACGGCCCTTGGCGAAGGGGTGTAGAAGGCGGCCTCGAAGCCGACCACCACCGCCACCGGGGTCGCGACCAGAACAAGCATCTCGAGCCAGTAGCGGCGCAGCCACTGCCACTCACGCCTGGCCGCGCAGGCTCCCAGCGGAATGGCAGCGAGCATCACGAGCAAGATCACCTCGTAGACCCAGTGCGGGAACAGCACGTCGTACCAGCCGAACGCCGCCCAGCCGCGTTCTACGAAGATCACGAAGGCGGGGTCGTGGGTTAGAACGAAGCCGGGAGGGCGCGGGAAATAGCGCGTCATGAACGGCAGCCGCGGGAGCAGCGATTGCCACACATAGGACATGAAGCTGGGGAGGTGGTGCAGTGCTTCGCCGGCGGCACCGGCGTTGGAGCTGATCGCGGCGGACGCGCCCGCGGCGGAGGAGGGCTGCAGGCCGCTGAGCACATGGGCAGAGAGAACGGCGAACACGAGCCCGCCTAGCACGAGCGCTGCCCAGGCGCGCATGTCCCGGCGACTGTGATGGCGCCACAACGTCACGAGGAAGACCACGCCGGCCACCGGGTACAACGACAATGCAGTGCCCTTGATCTCGGGGAGCAAGATCAGCAGCGCACCGGTGAGAGCGCCCCACGGGATCGTGACGCCGCGGCGCAACATGCGGATCAGCAGCAGCTCCAGTGCCGCCGCCCCGGCGTTGACGCCCACGTCGTTGTTCACCGCACCGGAGATGAAGCCGTACATCGGCTCGTAGCAGACAAGCAGCGCCGCGAGGACCGCCAGCCAGGGCCGCCGCGGGGCCAGCTCGCGGGCGAGCAGGAAGGTGAAGACGACCACCAGCGCGCCGAGCAACGCGGAAGCCAGGCGCATCAACGTCAGCTGGTCCAGCGGCGAGCTCGAGGCGAGCATGTACGCGGGCGCGAGCGCGGCGTAGTAGATCGGACCGTGGGTCGCCGCGGTCTCGTTGCCGCCTCCGTCAGAGGAGCTGGGATGAAGCCTGCGCACCTGCGCGCGGTATTCGCGCTGCTGAGTGCCAGACCATGGCACGCGGCTGTCCCCTACCTGGTGATCGGTCAGGAAGCTGGCGTCTTCCAACAGCAGTGCCTCGGCGCTCGACCAGCGTGCCAACGGCGAGGCCGGGTCTCGCGATGGCGCCTCGCCGCGCTGAACGAGCGACTGCGTGTAGGCGAAGTGATCAACCTCGTCCGGCGCCTGGAAGGCAGGGGTGATGAGCGCCCAGCAGGCAAAGTTGCAGGCGGCGATCGCGAATAGCCATAGACCCATGCGCCGAGGGCGCAGCCCCTCTGGGCTCTGCGCCGACGCGAGCGCCAGACAGCGTACCGACGCGAGCGCAAGCAGCGGCAGCACGAGCGCCAGGACCACGACGTATAGCCATGCACCGACGAGGCGGGGCCGGAACAGGGAGGCGCGGTCGAGGATCTGGCCGGCATGTGAGAGGTAGCTGGCCTGCGATGCGGCAGGCGGGAGATACCAGACGGCTATGCGGCCCGCCACCGGGTGCCCGGCGACGGTCGGTGCGCTCGTGCTCGGCGGCGCCGGCAGCGGCGTGCCACCCCAGTTCACCACGCCGGCGCTGCGGAGACAAAGCGAGGCGGGGGCTTCCGACGGGACGCTCGCGAGCCCCGGCGCGGCGAACACGGCAGTACTGACGCGGTTGGCGCCCACCTGCGCCGGGCCGAGACGGTCTTCGATCGTGTGCCGGCCACCTGTGAGTGTGAGCGCCATCTGGAGTGCCGGGCGAGCGCGAGTCTGCGAGATCAGCTGCATTTGGATGCGACCCGTGCCGGCCGGTATACGCAGGCCGGGGACGCACGCCGGCTCGCGCGGGGACGCTTCGGCGACGTAGCTGAGCGCCTCGACGCTGTTCGTCCCGGTGTAGTAGTCGCGAGGACGGAGGCACTCGAAGGCGATCAGCAGGATGAAGGGCACCGCGACTAACAGTGCGGCACGCCAGACACGTCTGTCGCCGGCGAGGACGACCGCCGGAATCCGGCGCAGCCGCCGCACCCTAGCGACGGCGGAGACCGAGGATCGAGAGCAGGAACGAGGAGAAGAAGATCTGGATCCCGACTATCAGCAGCGACGCGGCAATCACCGCGAGATGTTCGTCGGCGAGTGAGCCGAAGCCGTGGGAAATCCACGTCGCGAGGATCACCCCGCCCATCACGACGCCGATCAGCACGAACAGACCCCCCAGCAGCAGCCCGTGCTCGAGCCGAAAGCGCGCGCGCATTCGGTCGAACCAGGGATCCTGCTCGCCCATGAAGTAGGTGCCGTACGCGTGCGCGCACAGGCCAAGCGCGAGCACCTGGGTTCCGACGATCATCAGCAGAGCCCCACCGATTAGGGCGTGCAATCCCCACGCGCGCCCGAAGAAGTCGAGGCCCGCGCCGACGAACGCGACGATCAGCGTGCCGAGACCCGCGAGCAGTGCCCCCGGCACGATAAAGAGGTGGTTGGGGCTGTGCACGAGCAGAAACCGCAGGTGACGCCAGCCGTCGCGGAAGCTCGACAGTTTGCTCTCGCCGCCACGGGGGTGGTATTCGATCGGGAACTCCGCGATCCGCAGCTTCTCCTTGGCCGCCCTGATCACCATCTCGGACGCGAACTCCATGCCCGTGGTACGCAGAGCCAGACGCGGCAGCACATCGCGCCGCAGCGCGCGCATGCCGCAGTGGGCGTCGCTGATGCCGGTTCGAAAGAACAGGTTGAGCAGCCCAGTCAGGATCGGATTGCCGATGTACTGATGCAGCCAGGGCATCGCGCCTGGCTGGATGTTGTCCATGCGATCGCCGATCACCATCTCCGCGCCCTCCTCGAGGGCGGCGACGAAGCGTGGGATCTCATCGAAGTCGTAGGTGAGGTCGGCATCGGCCATCACGATGTAGCGCCCGCGGGAGGCCTCGAAACCCGCGAGGTAGGCGCTCCCATAGCCACGCCGACGCTCGACCACTACCCGCGCGCCGGCCCGCTCGGCCAGCCGCGCGGATTCGTCGTCGGAGTCGTTATCGGCGACCACGACCTCTCCGGCGACGCCCATGCGGACGATCACCTCCCGCGCGGCCGTCACGCATGACTCGATGTTCTCCGCCTCGTTCAGGCAAGGGATCACAACCGACACGAGCGGCGCGTCCGCACCCTGCGGCTCCGCCGACGCGGGCGGTGAGCTTGTCGGGACGAGTGTGCTCATCGGCTGAAGTCGTCGGTCGCGCTCGGAGGCGAACGGCTACGCTTGCGTTTATAACGCCTGAATGGGCGGAAAGTGTCGCCCCAAGCGAAAACGGCGCAACAGGGGCGCGCCCGTCGAGATGGAATGCTAGCGGGATGCGTGTTTGCGTCGTATACGACTGCCTGTACCCCCACACCGTCGGCGGCGCCGAGCGGTGGTATCGAAACCTCGCGGAGCGACTGTGCGCCGACGGTCACGAGGTGACCTACCTGACGCTGCGCCAGTGGAAGCGCGGCGAGCGTGCGCAGATCGACGCGCGCGTCCGGGTAGTGACGGCTGGACCGCGCATGGCGCTGTACACCGAGGACGGACGGCGACGCATCCTGCCGCCCCTGGTGTTCGGGCTGGGTGTGTTCTTGCACCTGCTGCGCCACGGACGCCGCTACGACGTCGTGCACACGTGCGCGTTTCCATACTTCTCGCTGCTGGCGGCCGCGCTGATGCAGCCACTGATGCGCTTCGCGCTCGTGGTGGACTGGTTCGAGGTCTGGAGCCGTTCCTACTGGCGCGAATATCTCGGCCCGACCGGCGGGCGGGTCGGTCAGCTCGTGCAGCGCCTGTGCGCGCTCGTGCCGCAACGGGCGTTCTGCTTCTCCGAGCTCCACGCCGAGCGCCTGCGCAGCGAGGGGCTGCGCGGGCCGTTGACCGTGCTGCGCGGGCTCTACGCGCAGAGCCCCGCACCCCCTACGCCGCACGCTGCCGAGCCGATCGTGCTGTTCGCCGCGCGCCTGATCCCCGAGAAGCAGGTGACGCTGGCGGTCGCCGCGATGGCGCTGGCGGCAGAGCGGATCGTCGGGCTGCGCGGCGAGTTCCTGGGCGACGGACCGGAGCGCGCGGCGCTCGACCAGGCGATCGCCGCGCACGGCCTGCAGGGCATCGTCACCGCCCGCGGCTTCACCGACGCCGACGCCGTCGACGCGGAGATGCGCCGCGCGATGTGCATGCTCGTGACATCGCAGCGCGAGGGTTACGGCCTCGTCGTGGTCGAGGCCGCCGCGCGTGGCACCCCGAGCGTGGTCGTCGCCGGCGAGGACAATGCCGCCACAGAGTTGATCGACGAGGGCGTCAACGGCTGCGTGGTGCCGGGCGCAACGGCGGCGCAGATCGCCGAAGCGATCGTGCGCGTACACGACGCCGGGGCGGTGCTTCGCGAGAGCACCGCGCACTGGTTCGCCGAGAACGCCGACTCGCTGTCGCTCGAGTCTTCACTGCGGAAGGTGCTCGAGAGCTATTCCTCGTCTTCGGGCCTGCGTCGGGACTTGCCAACTCGCGTTTGAGATCGCACATTGCGACCTCAAACGACGGGCGGGGACCGCATCGCCCGCGCGTAGCTTTCGAGCGTCAGCTGCGCGGTCCGCTCCCACCTGAACCGCTGGACCCGAGCCGTGCCGAGCGCCCGCAACCGCACGCGCAGGGTCTCGTCGGTGAGCACGCGTGAGATCGCCTTGGCGATCTCAGACACCTCGCGCGGGTCGAATAGCAGCGCGGCCTCGCCGGCGACCTCCGGCAGCGAGGACGCGTTCGAGCACGCGACCGGCACCCCGCGCGCCATCGCCTCGAGCACCGGCAATCCGAATCCCTCGTACAGCGACGGATACACAAACGCGCGCGCGATCGCCCACAGGCCCTCCAACTCGGCGCTTGACACCCACGCCGGAAAGCGCACGTCGTCCGCGATCCCGAGCGCGCCCGCACGCCCGCGCAACTCGAGCTCGTGGGCGGTCGGGTAGCCGGGAATCACGAGCACGGGGCGCTCCTCGGGCGCGATCCGCGCGAGCGCGCCAATCAACGCGAGCAAGTTCTTGTGCGGTCGCTTCGCCGAGAGGCTCAACACGACACGGCGCTCCCCAAGCTCGAAGCGAGCGCGGACGTCGCGCTCGGGCAGCGGCTCGCTCCGGCGCACCGACCCAAGCCCGAGGGGCACGACGTCGATGCGCTCCGGGCTCACGCCGAGCAGCTCCATCAGGTCCTGACGAGTGCTCAGCGAGTCGGCGATCACCCGATGCGAGCGGCGGACCGCGGCTGGCACGAGCACCCGCATCCCCTTGTCGCGCAGGCCCGCGTGCGCGTCCGGGAAGCGAGCGTAGATGAGATCGTGCACGGTCACCACCCGGCGAAAGCGACCCCACGTCGGAGCCGTGCTCGCCAGGCTGTGCACGAGGTCCACACCTGCGCGCGCCGCCAGTCTCGGCAGCAGCGCCTGCTCGCCGAGCACCCATTGCACGCGGTTGCGCGCGTTCACCGGCACAGTCACCGCGGGCACCAGCTCCCCCAGGGGCCACCGCCAACCGCCGCGGCCTCGCGATTGACGAACGCCGTGAAGCGCATTCCGGCAGGTGCCTCCGCCACCAGCGCCGGGATCAGCTCGCGTGCCACGACCTCCATGCCGCCCGTCTCGCCCGGAACGAGGAAGACAAGGTTCAGGCCGACGTGAGTGGGCGCCGCTGGGTCCACGAGCGTGCAAGGTTATCCGCGAGCCAGCGGCCGATAGGGGCGCCTACCGCTAGGATGGCCCGCCCTGGCGCTCACAATCGACATCGTGATCCCGACCTCGGGACGCTATGACCTGACCAGCGACTGCCTGTCGCATCTTGCGCGGCAGACCCGCGCCCACAGGGTGATCGTCTCCGACAACGGCGGCAGCGACGAGACCGCCGGGCGGGTCAGCCGCGACTGGCCCGCAGTCCGGCTGATGCGATCGGTTGACACGCTGAGCTTCGCCGCCGCGTGCAACCGCGGCGTAGATGCAGGGGACGGCGACGTGGTGGTGCTCTTGAACAACGATGTGTTCTGCCGGCCCGACTGGCTCGAGCGTCTGGTCGCGCCACTGGAGGCCGAGCCGCGAACGGGCTCGGTCGCGTGCCTGCTCGTCCAGCCCGGCGAGCAGGTGATCGACAGCGTCGGGCTGTGCGCCGACAGGACGCTCGCCGGCTTTCCGCGCCTGGCCGGTCTGCCGGTCGCACACGCCGGCGATGCGCGGCCTTGGCTCGCCGGGCCAGCGGGCGCCGCGGCGGTGTACCGGCGCACCGCGTGGACCCAGGTGGGCGGCCTCGACGAGGCGATCTTTGCGTATGCGGAGGACCTCGACCTGGCGCTGCGCCTGCGCAGCGCCGGCTGGGACGCAGCCGCGGCGCCCGAGGCGGTCGGAACGCACCTCGGGTCGGCCACGCACGGACACCGCACCGCCTGGCAGCGACGCCACGCTGGCTTTGCGCGCGGCTATCTGCTGCGCCGCTACCGCGTCCTGCGAAGCCGTCAGGCGCTGAGGGCGCTCGCCGTCGAGGCGGCAGTGGTTCTCGGCGACGCCCTGCTCTCACATGACCTCGCAGCCCTCTCTGGACGGGTCTCCGGGTGGCGCTCGGCACGAGGTCTCGCAGACCGCCGTGCACCGGTCGATGCGCTCGATCCGGAGATCGGCATACGCCGGTCGCTGACGCTGCGCACGAGCATCTACGTGCGTCGCTGAGCTCGGACGCGCGCGGCGTATAGCCTTCCCGACCTGTTCGGTCGAGCCGCCGTGGCATAGTGCCGCCTCGATCGCCTTCGACGGAGGAACGTGTGACCAACCGCAAGCCTGCACCACGCACCAGTCTGATCACGCGCACCACGTGCCGCATCTGCGGCTGCCCGCACCTCGCACCCGTGCTGTCACTCGGCGACCAGCGGATCGCGGGGGCGTTCGCCGATCCAGGCGGCGACCAGCCGGTGCAGCGGGCGATCCCGCTCGAGCTGGTGCGCTGCGACATGACGCGAGACCAGGAAGCATGCGGCCTCATTCAGACAAGGCACACCGTCCCCGGCTCGATCCTGTACAGCTCCTACTGGTATCGCAGCGGCGTCAACCGCACGATGACCGAGAACCTCCACGATATAGCCCGCGGGGTCGAAGCGATCGTGCCGCTGGAGTCCGGGGACCTGATCGTCGACATCGGCTGCAACGACGGCACGCTGCTTGACGGCTACCAGACCGAAGGGTTGCGCTACCTCGGCTTCGACCCCTCCGACGTCGCGCGCTACGCGATCGCAAAGGGCTACGACGTGGTCAACGACTTCTACTCGGCGCAGGCGCTGCAGCGGCGCCGCCCCGACCAGAAGGCCAGGGCGATCACGAGCATCGCGATGTTCTACGACCTCGAGCACCCCCGCACGTTCGTCGCCGACATCGCCGAGGTGCTCGCCGAGCGCGGCGTGTGGGTGATCGAGCTGCACTATCTGCCGATGATGCTCGAAGCGAACGCCTTCGATGCGATCGTCCACGAGCACCTCGAGTACTACTCGCTCGCTGTGATCGAGCGGCTTATCGGCGAGGAGGGCCTGGAGGTCATCTCAGCCGAGCTCAACGACATCAACGGCGGCTCGATCCGGCTGTTCATCGGACATGCCGGCGCGCACACACGCACGCCCGAGCAGCTCGACGCGCTGACGGCGCTGCGCGTGAAGGAGTTCGAGCTGGCGCTCGACGCGCCGGAGCCCTACGAGGCGTTCCGGTTGGGCGCGGAACGCGTACGTGACGATCTCGTCGCGATGTGCAAGCAGCTGCACGGCGAAGGCAAGAAGATCCACGTGTACGGCGCCTCGACGAAGGGCAACACGATTCTCCAGTACGCCGGCATCGACAGCAGCTTCATCGAGGCGGCCGCGGATCGCAATCCTGACAAGTGGGGCTCGGAGACGATAGGCACGAAGATCCCGATCATCAGCGAGGAGGACTCACGCGCGATGAGCCCGGACTACTACCTCGCCCTGCCGTGGCACTTCCTCGACGAGTTCATCGAACGAGAGCAGGGGTTCCTGCAGGCCGGTGGGAAGTTCATCGTGCCGTTGCCAGAGGTACGGGTCGTCGGCGCGTGAGGATCGGGCTGGTCGCCCGCTTCCTCGGAGAACCGATCGGCCTCGGTACCTACGCGGTCAACCTACTGCGCGCCCTCGACAGTCGCGACGACGAGCACGAATACTTCATCTACACGCCGGCTTGGGCAGACGTACCGCCGCTCGGGCCGCGCTTTCGGATTCGCCGCTCGCACGTCCCTCGCCGCTCGCGGGCGGCGCTCACCGCCTGGGACCTGACGCTGCCGGCTATCGCGGCCGCGCGCGAGCCGGTCGACGTCCTCCACTACCTGCACACCGCCTTCCCGCCGTTCTCGCCGGGCTGCCCGGTGATCATCAACCTGCTGGATGCGATTCCGTGGGTCGTGCCGGGGTATCGATTGCCGCTGCCCTACGACTGGCTCGATCGACGTGCAGCACGCCGCGCCGACCTCCTGCTGACGCTCTCCGAGAGCGCGCGCACGGACCTCGAAGGCGTACTCGGCATCTCGCGCGCGAAGATCCGAGTGATCCCCCTCGGCGGCCCGCCGCTCGACCCCGAGCCAGCGTCCACGGAGCCTTACTTCCTGTTCGTCGGCGGCACCGAGAAACGCAAGAACCTCGGCGCCGTGCTGGAGGCGTTCGCGTCACTCGACGGCTTTGAGCTACGCGTGGTCGGCGCACACAACGCTTCGCCGGTCCACGACGCGCGGCGCGAGCAGCGCGGCGTGCAGTGGCTCGGGCATGTAAGCGAGGAGGAGCTCGTCGAGCTGTATCGCCACGCGACCGCGCTCGTCTTTCCAAGCCGCTACGAGGGATTCGGGCTGCCGGTGCTCGAGGCGATGGCGCGTCGCACGCCGGTGATCACCTCCACCAGCTCGTCGCTTCCCGGAGGTGGCGCGCGACGCGGCGATACTCGTCGATCCCGACGACGTCGAGGGGTTGCGCGACGCGATGCGGCGCGTCGCCGCCGAGCCGGGCTTGCGAGCAGAGATGATCGAGCGCGGCGCCGAGGTCGTCTCCGGCTTCAGCTGGGATGAGACGGCGCGCGCCACCGTCGCCGCCTATGAGGAGTTGCGCGCCAAGGCGTCGTAGACGTGCCTCAACCGGCGCTTGGTCGACTCGGGGACATAGCGCCCGCCGAGCGTTGCGATGCGGTTCACCAGCGCTCGGCGCCTGCGGTCCCAGCGCTGGATCTGCTTGACGCGCTCGAACCTCCTGATCTCCTCGGGCTTGATCAGCTCGGGGTCGGACTCGTGTGCGTACCACTCGTTGACGCCAGTTCTCTTGAAGTGCACGTAACCGTGGTCGGCTCATATGTCTGGAGACGCGCGCGTCACCGTCGATCGAGTTGTCCTCGAGGATCACGATTCGCGGCCGGTACCTCTCCAGGTCAAAGCCTTCGAGCACCGACAGCTCATGTCCCTCGACGTCGATCGTCACGAAGTCGAGCTCGCCGAAGCCCGCCTCCTCGAGCAGGCTGTCGAGCGTCGCAGTGCGGACCGTTATCTCCTTGATCGTGCCGCCGACCCGTCCGATCCACTCCGCGCGCTCTGGCGTGAGGTCAAGCGTCGACACCGCCTCCACGCTGTCGGCGACAAAGAACGTCGCCTCGCCCTCTCGGGAGCTCGCCGCGCAGTTGACGACCCTGCACGCTCGATACTTGCGGATCTCCTCGGCCAGCGCGGGAATCGGCTCCACCAGCAGGCATTCCCAGCCCCTCTTCTCGAACAGGTAGCTCGCGCTCCCCGTGCGGCCGTCGTTGGCGCCGACCTCGACGCAATAGCCGTGAACACGCTCGCCGAAGATCTCGGCGAGGATGCGATCCTCCCCGAATTGAGCATGTGACTGCGGCTCGGCGTTCGTCCGGTCCACGTTCATGAAGCGAGGTCCGTCGTTCCAGCTGCGTGGCCGGCATCTATAGGCCAAACCGCGCTCTCAGCACGGTGCGTATCGCGCTTCTACTCGGTATCCGGTGACGAAGGCTGCGGGCGCGGGCGAGATCCCACTCCAACTCGCCAAAGAGGGTGTCGCGGGAGCGCGTGATGGTGACGGGCGCATGTAGATCGTCATCGCGGGGATCTGTTGACGCCACGATCAGCCCGTCACCGCTACATGACTCCGACACCGAATGCTCAGCAATGATGTGGACACCGGCGTCCTGCAATATCTGCAGGCAGCGCTGATGAGTGAGCGGATCACCCGTAATCTGGTGATGGTGCGTCGACACGACCAGGAAGCGCACGCGGCGCTCAGCAAGTGAACGAGCAGCTCCCCTGAGCGCTTGGACCTCGGCGCCCTGAACGTCGCACAAGAGAAGATCGATCCGTTCGAGTCCACGGTCTTTCATCAGTCCATCGATGTTGACTTGCCGGGTCTTGTGCCGACGGCCGTCACTCTCCCAAACCAACGTGACCTCGGCATCATGCTCGCTACCGACTGCCGCGTGCAGGATGGCGGTCGCCTCGACGCCATTGAGCTCGAGGTTTCGGCGTCCAACCTCCAGGTTCGCCGGATCCGGCTCGACAAGTATTAGACGTGTGGCGAGTATCGCGTGCTTGGCCCATAGTGAGTAATACGCCCAAAAGCTGCCCAGCTCGACCATCGTCGGTTCGGGTGTGTCGGACGCGAGACGCTCTAGCACCGTATGAAATGCCAGCTCCTCCTGCGGCTCGTGGTGCCCTCGCAGCTGCCGAATGATCTCGGTCATCCAAGCGCCGTGGTAGCACCCCTCGCGTACGACGATGCCGTTGTGCATCACTTGGACCGCAACACCATCGCGTTCAATCACCTCGCCGGCCTCGGGAACCTTTGGAATCGCGTCAGTGTCGCGGACGGCGACAGTCAGGTCTATCCGCCGCTGGTCGAGCTCCGAAAAGGGACTCATCCGGGGCGATACTACCCCGCTCCCGCGAGCCCGTTCCGCCCAGGCGCGAGCGCCCACTCAAGCGTGACGCCAACGCGCGAACAGCGCCTCGCGGATCTCCGCGGGAATGATCCCGAGCGTCAACAGGGCGACGACGTAGATCGCCGACCCGAGCAGCGCCGAGGCGAGCGGGCTGATGCCCACGGCCAGCGTGGCGGCACCGGCGACCACGGTTGCGGCGGCGGCCCTCAGCACGAAGCCGGGCGCAAGTCGCAGCTCGGGTCGATTGCGCGAAAGCGACACCTCGTAGCAGACGGCTAGCGTCAGCTCGGCCGCGACCATCGCGATCGCCGCGCCCTTGGCCCCGTGCGCGCTTATCAGCGGCACTCCCACCCCGGCCACGACGCTCAGCGTGATCGCGGTGGACACCAGCATCGCGTGCAGGCGGTCGAGCGAAAGCAGGGCGTAGCCGCGAGCGGCGATGACGAAGGTCCCCAACAGGGCGAAGGCGAGGATGCGTAGAACGTCGATCGAGGGCCCGAAGCCGGGGCCTGCGACCACCCGGATGGCAAACCCCGCCCCGAGGAACAGGGCGAGCGCGACGCCGCAGCCGGCGAGCAGCATCGTCTCGGCGAGCTTGCCGCTCGCGTAGTTGAAGCGCTCCGCGTCATCGCGCGCTGCGCGGGCGAGCAGTGGGAGCGAGAGGAGACAAGCAGCGGCGGGAGCGTCGTGAATGCGGCCAGCACGCGAAAGGACACGCCGAAGTAGTCCGGTCTGGGTGGGGCTGGAGAGCAGCGACACCATGATCTGGGCGATCTGGAAGTAGATGACCGAGAGCACGACCGCGGCGGAGTAGGGCAGGATCCGGCGGACCATCCGCCGCCACTCCCGTATGTCGATCATCGGAATCAGGCGGGCGTCGCGGCCGCCGACCACTGCGGTCACCACAAGCACCGGCATCACGACCGGTAGCTGCAGCGCGAAGAAGGGGAGCAGGCCGGCGCCGGCGAGCGCCAGCAGCACGGCCTCGATCGCCACTCCGACCTGGATCGCGAGCTGCAGTCCGGCCACCCACCCGAACCGCAGCCCGACCTGGAGCGGGATCGAGCATCCGTCCTGAACGACGAAGAAGACCATGCCCGGCACCGGCGATGACCGTCCCGATCACCATCACCTCGGGGTAGCCGACCAGCAGGCCGAAGAGGATGGCGATCACGAGGCCGCCAGCGCGAGCGCCAGGCGGATACCGAGGAGGTTGCGCAGGAAACGCCGACCGTCCGATCTCGGTCCCGTCGCATATTCGCGCACGGCGAATCCTGTGAGCCCGAGATCGCTGACGGTTGCGACGATCGTGACGAAGCGCCGTGACCGTCAAGAAGTGCCCCGTGTCGATCACGCCGAGGTGGCGGATTACAACGGCGCTCGAGGCAACCGTTGCCAGCGCGCCGAGAACGTAGCCCCCGAGACGCAGCATGCCTCCGCGGATGACGCTCGGGCCGGCCTCGATGGTGTCGAGGATGTCCACGTGCGCAGTCCTCCGACCGAGCCGGCCAGCGCCGGATCGCCGTCGCGCTGGGAGCGTCGACACCATCCGGGGACAGGATATTGGACCGTCGGCGTACCGCCGCCGCGCGAGAAATCGTCGCCCGGGGCGGGGCAGGACCGCCGACTCTCCAAATGCACATCGCGCTCGTCAACCATCACGTCGGCGGAAAGGCGGGCGGCGGCGGCGGCGTGCGGCTGATGCTCGAGCTCGGGAGCCGGACTGGTCGGGCGCGGCCACCGTGTCACCGTCGCGTGTCACGACTTCCTCCCCGGCAGCGAGTTCTCCTACGCAGCGGATCAGCTCGAGATCCGATCGGTCAGGCGCGGCGCCTTCGAGCTGCCCGCCGGCAACGCGGGCGCTGGCCCGTCGCTTCTGGCTCGACATGCCGAAGGTCGCCCGGCTCGTCCCCGCCGACGCAGACGTCGTCAACGCCCACGACTGGCTCGCGCTGCGACCCGGGCGCATCGCCGCCGGGCGCCTGTCGGTCCCGCTCGTGTGGACTCGCAACAACGAATCGCTGTGGGAGCGCGCAATCGTGCCGCAGCAGACGATCACCGGCGAACGCTCGCCGCTGCGCCGGGCGCTGCAGGCCGCCCTGACGTGGCCCGATCTGCTCGACGCGCGCCGCGCGAGCGCGATCGCGGTGCTGAGCGCGCAGCAGGTCGAGATGGTCCGTCGCAGCTAGCAGATGATCTTCCTGGCCATCCTCGCACGCCATGCGGAACTGCCGGCCGTTGATGGTGACGCTGACCTGGGCCATGGCTCACCCTCACGCTCCGCTCGCGCAGCCGTCGCCGGTCTTGGCTTATCCGCAGATAGATTTTTCTCTGTCCTCGCTCGCCAGCACGCCGCGGATGGTCTCGATCGCCTGCTCGATCCGCTGCGCGACCTCGCGATTGGCGGTTTCCAGTCCGCGCGAGCGCGCCGCCGCCTGATCGAGTTCGCTGGCAAGCCGCGCCCGATCGGTGCCGAGCGCGTGGATCTGCGTCGCCAGCGTTCCTCTGGCTGCGGTCGGTCTCGCGGCGCCGCTCGGCCGCCGCTTCCAGCGCATCGAGCGCAAGCGCCAGGCGCCGGCTGGCGATCTCGATCGAATCGGTCTCGCTCATTTCGGCCATCCACTGCGGCCATCGCGCCGACGCACCAGTGAAAATTGTGCGACGGCAAATATTTATCGACAGAAGCTTACGTCGCATCGAGGACGAGCGTCAACGCCGAAAGCAATTCGCGCCGAGGCCTGTGCATGACGCCTGGCGGCGCCGTGCCGCGCATTTGACTTCAAGGTCTCGCATGCTATCTGTGCCCCGCCTGTTCCCGTGATCGCGGCCGGTTGCTCAGATTCGCGCCGCGCTTGGCCAGTTCCATGACGATGCCGGACCGTCTCTCGCGGCGAGCACAGCCCTCGCCCAGGCCTCTCGCTTTCCCGCCGCGGGCGCCGGCCCGGCGTCGCGCGCCGAGCACGACCGCATGGCGAACGCCATCCGCGCGCTGGCGATGGATGCGGTCGAGCAGGCGAAGTCCGGCCATCCCGGCCTGCCGATGGGCGCGGCCGATATCGCGACCGTGCTGTTCACCCGCTTTCTGAAATTCGATCCGGCCGATCCGGCCTGGCCGGACCGCGACCGCTTCGTGCTCTCGGCCGGCCACGGCTCGATGCTGCTCTACGCGCTGCTCTATCTGCTCGGCTACGAGAAGATGACGATCGACGAGATCAAGCGCTTCCGCCAGCTCGGCTCGCTCACGCCCGGCCATCCCGAATACGGCCACACGCCCGGCGTCGAGACCACGACCGGTCCGCTCGGCCAGGGGCTGGCCAACGCCGTCGGCATGGCGATCGCCGAGCGCCATCTCGCCGCGGTGTTCGGCGGCGACATCGTCGATCACACGACCTACGTGCTCGCCTCCGACGGCGACCTGATGGAAGGCATCAGCCAGGAAGCGATCGCGCTCGCCGGCCATCTGAAGCTGAACAAGCTCATCGTGCTGTTCGACGACAACGGCATCTCGATCGACGGCCCGCTGGCGCTCGCCGACTCCGTCGATCAGGTGAAGCGCTTCGAGTCCGCCGGCTGGGCGGCGACCCGCATCGACGGCCACGATCCGGCGGCGATCGCCGCCGCGATCGAAGCGGCCAAAAAATCCGACCGGCCGTCGCTGATCGCCTGCCGCACCACCATCGGCTTCGGCGCGCCGACCAAAGGCGGCACCGAGAAGGCCACGGCTCGCCGCTCGGCGCCGACGAGATCGCGGCGGCCCGCAAGCAAGCTCGGCTGGAGCGCGCCGGCCTTCGAGATTCCCGCCGCGATCCGCGAGCGAGTGGCGCGCCGCCGGCGAGCGCGGCCAGCCGGCGCGGCTCGCCTGGCAGAAGCGCCTCGCCGCGCTCGACCCGAACAAGCGCGCCGAGTTCGAGCGCCGCACGCGCGGCGACCTGCCGGCGAAAGCCTCGCGGCGGCGGTGCGGCGCGGTGAAGGAAAAGCTCGCCGCAGGCGCCGAAGGAGATCGCCACCCGCGCCGCCTCCGAATTCGCGCTCGAAGCGCTTGACGGCGGCGCTGCCGGAAATGATCGGCGGCTCGGCCGACCTCACCGGCTCCAACAACACCCGCACCAAGGCGATGAAGGCGCTGAGCGCCGCGGATTATTCCGGCCGCTTCATCCATTACGGCGTGCGCGAGCACGGCATGGCGGCGGCCATGAACGGCATGGCGCTGCACGGCGGCATCATTCCCTATTCCGGCACCTTCCTGGTGTTCTCCGATTATTGCCGGCCCGCGATCCGGCTCGCCGCGCTGATGGGCCAGCGCGTCATCCATGTGATGACGCACGACTCGATCGGGCTCGGCGAGGACGGCCCGACGCATCAGCCGGTCGAGCATCTCGCGGCGTTGCGCGCCATCCCCAACCTGAAAGTGTTCCGGCCCTGCGACGCGGTCGAGACCGTCGAATGCTGGCAGCTGGCGCTGGAGACGGACAACGGGCCGAGCGTGCTGGCGCTGACGCGGCAGAACCTGCCGCAGCTGCGCCAGGGCTTCGACGAGCGCAATCGCTGCGCGCGCGGCGCCTATGAGCTGATCGCGGCAGGCGACGGCGCCGCGGTCGGTGTCGCTGTTCGCCACCGGCTCGGAAGTCGCCATCGCGGTCGCGGCGCAAGAAGCTGCTGGCCGCGCGCAACATCTGCGGCGCGCGTCGTCTCGGTGCCGTGCTTCGAGCTTTTCCTGGCCGCTGCCGGAGGCCGAGCGCGCGGCGGTCATCGGGCAGGCCAAAGTCAACGTCGCCGTCGAAGCCGGCATCCGCCAGGGCTGGGACGCGATCATCGGCTCGGCCGGAGCTTTCGTCGGCATGACCGGGTTTCGGCGCCAGCGCGCCCTACAAGGAGCTTTACCAGCATTTCGGCATTACCGCCGAGAAGGTGGCCGAGGCGGCGCTGACGCGCTTAGGCGCATTGATTTTGGGGCGTTCGATTAAGGAGACCGGGAATGTCGGTTCGCGTTGCCATCAACGGGTTCGGCCGCATCGGCCGCAACATCCTGCGCGCCATCGTCGAGGCCGGGCGCGACGACATCGAAGTCGTCGCCATCAACGATCTCGCGCCGGTCGAGACCAACGCCCATCTGCTGCGCTACGATTCCGTGCACGGCCGCTTTCCCGGCGAGGTGACGGTCAAGGGCGACACCATCAATTGCGGCAACGGCGCGATCAAGGTCACCGCGATCAAGGACCCGACGCAGTTGCCGTGGAAGGAACTCGGCATCGACATCGCGCTCGAATGCACCGGCATCTTCACCTCGAAGGAGAAGGCGTCGGCGCATCTCAAAGCCGGCGCCAAGCGCGTGCTGGTCTCGGCGCCGGCCGACGGCGTCGACCTCACCGTCGTCTACGGCGTCAACCACGACAAGCTCGACAAGGCGCACACCGTCGTCTCCAACGCCTCGTGCACCACCAATTGCCTGGCGCCGGTCGCCAAGGTGCTCAACGACGCGGTCGGCATCGACAAGGGCTTCATGACCACGGTGCACTCCTACACCAACGACCAGCCCATCGCTCGATCAGGTGCACAAGGATCTCTATCGGGCGCGCGCCGCGGCGCTCAACATGATCCCGACCTCGACCGGCGCGGCAAAGGCGGTCGGCCTGGTGCTGCCGGAGCTCGCCGGCAGGCTCGACGGCGTCTCGATCCGCGTGCCGACGCCGAACGTCTCGGTGATCGATTTCAAGTTCGTCGCCAAGCGCGCGACCTCGAAGGACGAGATCAACGCCGCGGTCAAGCGCGCCGCCGAGCAGCAGCTCAAGGGCATTCTCGGCTACACCGAGGCGCCCAACGTCTCGACCGACTTCAATCACGACCCGCATTCCGCGTCTTCCACATGGACCAGACCAAGGTGATGGACGGCACGCTGGTGCGCGTGATGTCCTGGTACGACAACGAATGGGGCTTCTCCAATCGCATGGTCGACACCGCGGTGGCGATGGGCAAGCTCGCCTGATGCTCGCAAGTCCGCGTCGCGCATGCATGAAGCCTTCCGCACCCTCGACGACGCCGACGTCAAGGGCAAACGCGTGCTGGTGCGCGTCGACCTCAACGTGCCGATGCAGGACGGCAAGGTCACCGACGCGACCCGCATCGAGGAGATGGCGCCGACCATCATCGAGATCGCCGACAAGGGCGGCAAAGTGATCCTGCTCGTCGCATTTCGGCCGCCCCAAGGGTCCCGATCCCAAAGACTCGCTCAGGCCGGTCGCCGCCGCGGTCGCGCGCATCGTCAAGCGGCCGGTCGCCTTTGCCGAGGATTGCGTCGGCCCGAACGCCGAAGCGGCCGTCGCCGCCATGAACGCCGGCGACATTCTCTGTCTGGAGAACACGCGCTTTCAGCCGGCGAAGAAAACGAACGACAAGGCTTTCGCCAAGAAGCTTGCCGCGCTCGGCGACATCTATGTCAACGATGCGTTCTCGGTCGCGCATCGCGCGCATGCCTCCACCGAAGGTCACGGCTCCAAGCTGCCGGCCTATGCCGGCCGCGCCATGCAGGCCGAGCTCGAGGCGCTGCACAAGCGCCTTCGAGACGCCGCAGCGTCCGGTGGCGGCGATCGTCGGCGGCGCCAAGATTTCGACCAAGCTCGAACTGCTCGGCAACCTCCTGGTCAAGGTCGAGACGCTGATCATCGGCGGCGGCATGGCCAACACGTTCCTGGCGGCGCAGGGCAAGCCGGTCGGCAAGTCGCTGTGCGAGCACGATCTCATCGCCGATCGCGCGCGACATTCTCGCCAAGGCCAAACGCTGCGCCGCGAGATCGTGCTGCCGGTCGATGCGGTCGTCGCGCAAAAGTTCGCGGCGCACGCGCCCTCGCGCGTGGTCGCGGTGGACGCGGTCGGCCCGAACGACATGATCCTCGACATCGGCCCGCGCACCGTCGAGCACGTCGTCTCGGTGCTGGCGCGCGTGAAGACGCTGGTCTGGAACGGCCCGTTCGGCGCCTTCGAAATCGAGCCGTTCGACAACGGCACCATCGAAGTCGCCGAGGCGGCCGCGGAACTCACCGACGCCGGCAAGCTTGTCAGTTTTGCGGGCGGCGGCGACACCGTCGCGGCGCTCAATGCCGCCGGCGTGACCGGCCGCTTGACCTACGTCTCGACCGCCGGCGGCGCCTTCCTCGAATGGCTGGAAGGCAAGACGCTGCCGGGCGTCGAGGTGCTGACGCTGGCCGAGACTCCCGATGCCGCCGGCGGATAGAGTGAAATGCGGCAAAGCTGCCGGAACTTGAACAGCGCTGACATCGAGGAGGGCGCCGATGAACCTCGCCGAACTGAACAAGGTCGCCGAGGCCATGGTCGCGCCCGGCCGCGGCATCCTGGCCGCCGACGAAATCCACCGGCACCATCAAGAAGCGCTTCGACGCGCATCGGCGTCGAGTCGACCGACGATCACTCGGCGCGACTATCGCGAAATGTTGTTTCGCAGCGCCGAGGCGATGTCGAAATACATTTCCGGCGTCATTCTCTACGACGAGACGATCCGGCAGAACGCCAAGGACGGCACGCCGCTGGTCAAGGTGATCGAGACAGGCCGGCTCGATTCCCGGCATCAAGGTCGACAAGGGCACCAAGCCGCTGCCGTTCTGCCAACGAAGTCATCACCGAAGGCCTCGACGGCCTGCGCGAACGGCTGGTCGAATATCGCGGGCTCGGCGCCAAATTCGCCAAATGGCGCGCGGTGATCGACATCGGGCGCCGGCATGCCGAGCTACACCTGCGTCATGACCAACGCCCATGCGCTCGCGCGCTACGCCGCGCTGTGCCAGGACGAAGGCATCGTGCCGATCGTCGAGCCGGAAGTGCTGATGGACGGCGACCACGACATCGACCGCTGCGCCGAGGTCACCGAATGGGTGCTCAAGAACCGTGTTCGAGGAGCTGTTCTATCAGCGCGTCGCGCTCGAAGGCATGGTGCTCAAGCCGAACATGGTGGTGCCCGGCAAGAAGTCGCGCAAGCGCGCCTCGGTCGAGGAAGTCGCCGAGAAGACGTTGCGCGTGCTCAAGGCCTGCGTGCCGGCCGCCGTTCCCGGCATCGCCTTCCTGTCCGGCGGCCA
>CAWHAW010000004.1:0-460389 GCA_963827455.1 uncultured Solirubrobacteraceae bacterium
TGGTCCGACTTGTGCCGATAAGGCCGCAAATCTCCTGATGCTGGTGACGTTATGCTTTCGTGGTGGTAATGCCGTGGCCCCCGCCGCCAGATGCGGACAAGCTGGAGGGTATCCAGTCGGTTACCGATGCGGCGCTGTCCTATCTGGGCGCCGACGACCTCCTCACCACGCTGCTGAGCCGGGTCAGGGAGATCCTAAATGCCGATACTGCCGCGGTGCTGCTGCTGGACAACTCGGGTCGCCAGCTGATCGCCACCGCGGCTAGCGGCCTAGAGGAGGAAGTCAGCCAGGGCGTCCGGATCCCGGTCGGCCGGGGTTTCGCGGGCCGCATCGCCGCCGAGCGGCAGCCGGTCATCCTGGATCACGTCGATCACGGCAATGTGCTCAACCCGCTCCTTCTGGAAAAGGGCATCCGGTCGCTCGCGGGCGTCCCGCTGCTCGTCCATGGCGCGGTGCTCGGGGTGCTGCACGTCGGCACGGTGCACAACCGGGTCTTCACCGCAGACGATGCCGCGCTGCTCCAGCTTGCCGCCGACCGCGCGGCGCTGGCCGTGCAGTCGCTACAGTCGCGCGAGGACCATGCCGCCGCGATCGCCCTGCAGCGCAGCCTCGTTCCCTCGGCGCTGCCCGCGGTGAAGGGTGTAGAGATCGCCGCCCGGTACGTGCCGGGGTCCGGCCACGTCGGCGGCGACTGGTATGACGCGTTCGTCCTGCCCTCGGGCGAACTAGGCATGGTGGTCGGCGACGTCGCGGGTTCCGGGCTCGGCGCCGCGGTCATCATGGGCCGTATCCGCAGCGCCCTGCGCGCGTACGTGCTGGAGTTCCCCGACCCGGCCGACGTCCTGAGCAAGCTAGATCACAAGATGCAGTACTTCGAGGAGGGCGAGGTCATGGCCACCGTGAATTACGCCGTGCTCGACCCGGACTCCGGACAGCTGCGCATCTCATCGGCGGGCCATCTCCCGCCGGTTATCGCGGCCCCCGGCCAGCGCGGTGCCATGGCCCAGATCGCCGTCGATCCGCCAATCGGCGTCACCGATGCCCCAGTCCGGCAGGTCACCACGCTGGCTCTCGCGCCCGGTGCCGTGCTGTGCTTGTTCACCGACGGGCTAGTGGAACGCCGGGACGAGCCGATAGATGACGGCATCACCCTTCTATGTGAGACCGTGACGCCGGGGCCGCCCGAGGGCGTCTGCGTCTCGGTCATGCAGGCCCTGGTCGGAAGTCAGTACCCCGGGGACGATATCGCCCTGCTGGTATTGCGCTGGATGCGCGACGAGGCGCATGGGTTGCATGCTGTCTAGGCGTGTAGCAACCTAGGCTGGCCAAGCGTGACGCCACCTGACCCGCCGTCCCGGACGCCCAAGTACGCATCCTCAAAAAGAGCCGGGTCCGCGTGCTGGTGAACCGCCGCTGGCGCCGGGGCACCGCCACGCTGATGCCGGAGGATGCCTAACCGGCGCGGCACCCTGCCGTACCTGGGACGCGGCGATCGGCAGGGCCATCGCCACCAGGCCGCTGACGCGATCAACCTGGACCGCGAGGCGAACATCAGTTCGCATGAATCCGGTTTCGTACCGATGAGCCGTGCTGTTCTGGTCCGTCTCAGTCAGCAGCTCCCGCGTTGCCACCGGATGCCCGCCTGTGGTGGCGACGCGGGAGGCGCGGATGGCATGCTGGGAGGCTGGCGATCAAAGGAGATCAGCGGTGACTCATCCTCCCGGTACGCAGTCCCAGTACCGGCGCACCCCTCTCAGCTCGGAAGAGAAGGCCCGGGGCGAGGCGAACCTGGCTCCCTTCGTGGCCCAGATGCTTGTCGCGAGGGGACGGTTCGGGGTGAGCGCCGACACGCCAGACCAGGTGGAGCTGTTTCAGGGGGTCGCCCGAAGGGTGAGCGACATGCTCCAGCGGCCTGTGGCCAGCTATGCCAACGGCAGGGAAATTGTGATCACCTTCGGTCAGCAGGAGGCCCCGGCCCTGGCTTTACGCCCGCCCAGCTGGCCTTGCAGGGGATGGCCCGCGTCCGGTCCGGGCAGGCTCCCGCCTGGCCCTCATCTTCTGACCGGAGTGTCCGCAGAGACTCCAGTGTCAAGCGTGTACATTCACCTGGCACCTTTCACCTGTGCTCGTCGCCCTGCGGTACAGTCCCGCTTTGAGGCTGGAGGGCGGACACGTACATTCAGCGGGCCATCCCCGGATCTGAGCCCGGCCAGGACTCTTGCACCTTCCGCTTGCCTGCGGCCGCGCCATCGGCGATGGCCGGAGGCTCATCTTGCGTGGGGCGCTGGCGCGTGGCATAACCGGTCCCGGTTGGGCAGGCTGGACGTGTGTTGCCCGGTGACCGAATTGGAGGACCTGTTACTGCAGGGGTTGCCGCCGTCGGCCGATGACGAAGGAGAGTGCCGTGCCAGCTGACAAAGACACGCCCCGTGGACGCCGAGCGATCGGCAAGGGCCGGATGGAAGCATTCAGCGACGGCGTGTTCGCATTCGCCGCGACGCTGCTCGGGGCGGACCTCGCGGTTCAAGCGCCGGGCACGCCGCTACAGCGGGTGCTTCATGAATGGCCCGGCTACCTGGGTTACGTGGTCAGTTTCCTGACGATCGGCGCCGCGTGGATCGCCCATACCGCACTGACCAACCGGCTCGCGCGGTCAGATCCGGTCATCATGGAAATTAACTTGCTCGTTCTGCTCGTGGTGGCGTTCCTGCCGTTCCCGACCCGGCTCGTCGCAGACGCCCTGCATGAGGGGACCGACACCGAACGCGTGGCGATCACCCTCTACGGACTGACACTGCTGGCAATCCGTCTCCTGGGGGCCGCCCTGAGTGCCTACGCGTGGCGCGAGCACCTCTACTCGCCGCAAGGAGACGGCGATGAGGTCGAGGGCCCGCAGCGAAAACTCCTGCCCGTGGTGATCGGGTATGTGATCGCGATCCTGCTCGGGCTTGTTTTGCCGTGGCTGGCGGTGGCGTTGTACTTCGGTATCGCGGTGTACCTGATCGTGCCGTTCCGGGAGGTCGCACGACTGCTGTTCCGGCGCTCATAGCCCCGCCGGAGGGCGCCTCCACGTCCCCCTACGGTGAGGGAGATCGGGCTCCCGCTGCGAGGATCTACCTCCACGCCCGTGAGGAGCGGGAACAGCAGCTCGCCTCGACGCTCGACAGGGTGGCCCGGCGGGAGCTGAAGGCGTCTGGCGCGAAGCGTACCGCGCGCCGATCGGGCACGCGACCCGCAATCCGGCGACTCTCGGGGCGAGGCCGGGCAAGATGAATAAGGCATCTGAGCTGCGGATTCTGGGTCTGGAGCGGGTGACGGGAATCGAACCCGCACTATCAGCTTGGGAATCGGACAGATCGTGGCCGATGAGGACGCTCACCAGCCCGTCGTTATCGCCGCCGGGCTGGTGAGCGCCACGGCGGCGACGCGGACTCAATCGCGAACGAGTTTCAGTGCCAGCCTGGGCACGGCAAAGGATGCGAGAAAGATCGGCAAGAACCTCTTTCCGGTGCATCGGAAGGCGACGATCTCTTCCTCGGCGGCGTCGAAGGTTTGAGTGCTGCTCGAGTTTCGTCCATTGCGAACTTGCAGGGTGTGACGTCCAGGCTCGACTGGTATCTCGATCGTGTGGTTCATTTCGACCGACCCGGCCCGCTCACCGTCGACTACGACGTCGTACGGGCCACGACGGACCTCCGCTCCGATTGCCTTATGCGTCAACTTCAGCGTCGCCGGCATTTGTTGATCTCCTCGTGTTTCTGAACGGCGCTTTTCTGGCTGCTCGGCGACGAACGCAACGTGCCGTCGGCCCGGGGCAGCAGGTCGGCGTGGTGCCGGTCGCCGCAACCGCTGGCGGCACATCCCCGGGGTCGGGAACGCCCGTGTTGCGCCGACCGCGAGAAGGGATCCGGGGCGGTGTCGCCCCGTGGCCATCGTATGGCCGTGCCCGCTTGCGGTCGATGCGTACGCGGCGGCCTGGCCTGTCCGGAAGTGACCGTGAGCTCCCCGCGTTGACCGACCGATCGGGCACGCAACGGGCACGCCATCCGTCTCGTGACCGCCCGCACCGTGCAGGGGATGGCCCCGTACCCTGGCCAGGCTCGCTGCCTGGCCCTTGGTTTCCGGCCAGAGTGCTTCCGGAGGCTCAATGTGAAGGGTGGCCGGAGGCCATTTCCGGAGGAAACGCGAAGCGCCCTTGATATTGAGGGGAAGTACGTCACAATTCAGGGCCATACCCGGAGATGAGCCCAGCCGCCGCTTATGCGCCTAGGACGGTCGGTGCGGGTATCTAGCGCATTGTCGCCCGGTAGACGCGATAGGCCCAGACGCTGTTCGCCACCGCGCCCGCGATCGTCAGCAGCGCCCAGCCCCAGTAGCCGTAGGCCAGCAGGATGCCGGTCAGGGCGAGCAGCCAGGCCGCGACCAGCACGCGGATGAGTATCACGCCACGCGGATGCCTTCGGTCGAAGCCCGTTACCATGTTCATGACTATCACCTTCTATCACAGGGTCCGCAAGGACTGTCCGTACCCACGCCAGAGGACCAAGGTCCTTGAGTGCTTTCCGTCGACCGAGGGTGGATGGGTCCTGGCGTGGGCCGCTCTGGTCGACCATGCCGCTGGCTCCCGTGGGCACCCAGAGGTGCCGTGACGGCCTCGATCGCCGATGACATGGCGGCAAGCTGCGTAACTTGGCAGGTGCCAGAATGCCGTAGTGATCCAAGCGGGTCGTTGCAGGTGTGGCCCGGCGTGCGCCGGGCGGGCCGCCCACGGCAGAGCCCGGCGCTGACGCCGGGCCAGCGGCCCGCGCAGCGGGCCGCCTTGTTCCCGTAACGAGCTAATTGCACGGAGGGCGGCAACGACCGTGAAGCAGCAAGGCCCAGGCTCGCGGACTCTCGTCCTGACCTGGGCTTTTGTCGTGGAGCGGGTGACGGGAATCGAACCCGCACTATCAGCTTGGGAAGTCTGTGGCGCTGCAGCGCGGCTACCTGCGGATCGGCTGACCTGCGGGTCTACTGTCCTGCTGTCCGTGAGTGACCGTGGTTGTCCGCGGTGGCTCCTCCGATCGGGCACGTAGCGGGCACGCCCGACCACCTGGCCGTGGCGACGTCTCCCCCGTCGACATAGATAATGGTGGCTGTGACAGCCTGAACTGGCCCCGGCATGACGGCCTGAAGTGGCTCCACATGGGTGACGCTTCGATGGCGTTGTAACGGTCTGATGTGATCTGGCCCCAGTTGCCGACACGCCGGGCCGGTTGTGACGGCTTGAGCTGGCCCCGGCCTGATCGTGATCACTGACTGACTGGTGATCACGGAAGGGGCCGGGATTGGGGTCGAGGGTGGAGTTGTTCGCGGCGATCAGGCGCGATGCCCGGGTGGAAGGCTGCTCGATCCGGGAGCTGGCGGATCGGTATCACGTGCACCGGCGCACGGTGCGGCAGGCACTGGCGACCGCCATCCCGCCGCCGCGCAAGACGCCTGCGCAGACGTCGCCGCGGCTGGCGCCGTTCAAGGCGGCGATCGATGAGATGCTGCGCAGTGATCTGGACGCGCCGAAGAAGCAGCGTCATACCTCCCGGCGGGTGCTGGCCCGGCTGGTAGATGAGCATGGCGCGGCCGATCTGTCGTACTCGACGGTGCGCGACTATGTCGCCCGGCGCCGCCCGGAGATCGCCGCCGAGGCGGGCAAGCCGCTGGAGGCCGGGTACGTGCCGCAGGCGCACCGGCCGGCGGCCGAGGCCGAGGTGGACTTCCACGACCTGCGGGTGATCTTGCGGGGGGTGAAGACGAAGACCGCGCTGTTCACGATGCGGCTGTCATACTCGGGCCGGGCCGCGCACCGGGTTTCGCTGTCGCAGGGGCAGGAAGCGTTCCTGGAAAGTCATGTGCATGCGTTCGAGTGGCTCGGCGGCGTGCCGCTGGAGCAGATCCGCTACGACAACCTGCGGCCCGCGGTGTCGCGGGTGCTGTTCGGCCGCAGCCGGGTGGAGTCCGACCGGTGGGTGGCGTTCCGGTCGCACTATAAATCTGTTCCCGCCAGTTCCCTGGCTGACTGGTGCCCGGGTTGCTGCTGGCAGCGAGCTGACCTGGGTCATCCGGGCATCGGTATCGATTCGAGCATTCGTGGCGTTTCTTCGTGATTCCTGAGGTCTCTTCTAGCGCTGGCGGTGACGCGCTCGCCCTGCGTGAACGGATGCGTTGGCAGGAAGCTCGCGCCGGTGGCGCTGACGTAGGACTCGAGGCTGCCGCCGTGGTGCCCGCTGTGCGAGCCGATCACCGAGACGTGTGAGATCTCGCTCGCGGGCACGCCGAGGAAGCTGATCTGCGTCCCCGGCGAGGCATCGGGTGTGCCGTTCAGCGGTGAGAGCGCGAGCGCTGGTGCTCCGTCAGCGATGGCCGCACCCAGGGTCATCGCAGCGAGCAGCGCGACCACGCCGAGCCCGAGCGTGATCCCACCTCGCCTCGCCGCTGCCACGGTCACGCTCACCTAACCCACGGCTTCGATCCACTCGTAGGAGCGTCCGCAGAGCGAACGCCAGCGACTGGGCGAGACCAGCGCAGCGGCTGGCGCCCAGCGTTGCCCGCGGGGATGAGGAACAGGCCGTAGAGGTACGCCGAGCCGCCCTCGCCCGGTGCGAGCGTGAAGCCGCCGCGGGACAACGTCAAGCGATGGCGCCCGGCGGAAAGGGCAACGGGCACGGGCGCCATGGGATTCAGCACGACGGAGTTGCCCCCGAGCTGGGCGCCGATCGACGCGAGCTCATGTCCGTCCACGCTCAGGCTGACGGTGGGCATGATCTGGCCCTCGAGCCACACCTCCCAGACGCCGGCGCGAGGTATTTCGAACGTCGCTGATAGCTGGCCGGGCGTGCTCAATTGCAGGCCGTTGCGCACACGGCCCCAGCTGGTGGGGTGCGACGCGCGGGGAAGGACGACACGCACGAGCTCGGGCGAGGCGGCCGCGACGAGGCGGCCGCCGTGCTGACGCGCGAGGCGAGCGACGCGTTCGATGCGGGCGCACTGCGTCGCGCGGAGGACCCGACAGGGGAACAACGGCGATCGACGTCGGTGCGCCGGGCTTTCTACCCCACACCTGGTAGTAGGTGCCCTGCCACAGGAGCCGGTAGGCCGCCGGCGGCCGGGGGAGAGCTGGGTCACGGCGGGTGACGATCAGAGGGTAGGAGCGAAGGCTCGCGGGCGGTAGCCGATCGAGTTCGACTGGATAGCGGTAGAGCGCCGAGGTTCCCTTGAACACGGGAGGCCCATAGATGAAGTTCGGGCCGCCGACGTCCAGATCGCGCAGCGCGTACATCGAGTATTCGTCGAAGTCCGTGAAGAGCGTCGGGCCACGACCGGCGAAGCGGTGATCGATCGATTCGAGCTCTTCATAGCGCGCGGTGGGCGCCAGGTCGGAGACGTGGTACTGCATCGCATCCGAGGCGATCACGCCGCCGAAGAGGACGAGCGCGAGGACAGGCGCTGCCAGTCGAAGACGCGAGCCGCGCAAGGCCGCGACCCCTCCCCATGCGATCAGCACGACAACGGGCGTGGTGAGCATCAGCGTCTTGGCGTCGACCCAGGTGGTGCTGTAAGCGGTGATCGCGCCCCACACGGCCAGCGTCAGCACGACCCAGCCGAGCAGCGAATAGTCGCGCCTGCGGACGATGCGAAGAGCTCCCAGCGCGACGGCGATGACCGTGATCGCGATGAGCACCACGGTGATCGCCAGATCGCCGCCCGCAGGCGGGTGCTTGTAGCTTTCCCACAGCCAAACGCCGAACACCTGAGTTGCTTTCAGCGGCGTCGCCAGGTTGCCGGGCGCGCCCGTAACAGCGATGCTCTGGGCGACGTTCAGCGATTTCGACAAGTTGACCCACGTCGGCAGGGCGGCGAGCAGCGTCACGGGCACGCCGACCGCGATCAGGCCGAGGAGACGGCGCGTGCCCGAGGGATCTGCCGCGACGCCCCCGCCGGCGATCACGGCGAGGGTCAGCACCGCCGCGAATACCCAAGCGCCGAAACCCACCCCGAGCGCAGAGACCCCGGCAGCAGCGACGAGCGCGAAGGGGATCGACGCCCGTGGGCCGTCCTCGCAGCCAGCGCTCGTGCATCACGACCAGGACTCCCAGCGTGAGGATCAAGCCCAGCGCCGTGATCTCCTTGATCGAGCCGATCAGCTCGTAGCCGTAGACGAGCGCCGGCACGGTCGCGGCGAGGGCACCTAGCGCGGCCCAGGCGCCGTCGAGGCCCATCCGCCGCAGGATCAGCCACGCCGGGCCGGCGGCGGTCGCGAGCACGAATGCGTTGAACGGCTGGAAGGCCCAGATCAGGGGGAGGCCGAGGAGGTATGCACTACCACCGAAAAGCGTGTCCGCGCCGGACGGATACCCAGTGTTGTAGTAGTCGTTGAGGTACACGCCGTAGGAGTTGCGCAGATCCAGGTGCGCGAAGTCCTGGCCGTGGCGCAGAAGGAAGTCGGCGCCCATCATGTGGAAGGCAGAGTCCGAAAGCGTGAGGTAGGAGGAGAAGGTGGGCCTGCCCGCGAGCAGCACCGGGGCGAGCGCAAAGACATAGGCGAGCACAGGCGCCACGACCTGCCAGCGCCACGCGCGCCAGTTCCGCGCGCTCGTTCGCACTCTCGGCCATGCGAGTGCGAACCCGCCGAGCGCAACCACAGCGATCAGATAGGGCGTCGCAGGAGCGACGTGCGGCACGTACGTCGTGAGCTGGGAGAGCGCAATCAGTGCCGCGACACCGACGCTCGGTAGGAGAAGGCCGGGGAGCCATCCGCCGCTGCAGCGATCGACGAGAAGACCCGCACCGAGGCACAGCAGCGCGAGCACCACCGGGTAGACCAATGTGGTCAGGGCGAACAAGCGAGCGCGAGTCTACGCGCACGCCCCCGCGCCAGGTCTCAATGCTCGAACACCGTCACAACGTGCGATGCACCCGTCGCGTATGGGTAATCCGCCTCGGCTTCGCACACAGCCCGGAACAGATAGTTGGCGGGCCCGGCGAACTTGAAGCGGTAGCTCGCGTGAAAGCGACCGCGGGCGCTGCTGCGGATCACGTTGAACTCGAGCCAAGGGCCGCCGGGAGAGCGCGCCTCGAGCACCACCAGCTTGCCGCCCTTCGGGATCGGCCCGCCGCGCAAGCGCCCGGAGAAGTAGATGCTGCTGCCGCTGTGCGCGGTTCGCGGCGCGATGCTCAGGCTCACGCCCGCACGCACGCCGAGTGTGAGCGTCTTGGTGACGACGGGCGGCGAACCGAGCTGGGCGCTGTACTCGAAGCTCAGCGTGCGGGAGGCGGTGCTCGCTGGCAGGCGCAGCGTGAAGCGACCGTTCGAGTCGGTGCGGACGGTCGTCGTCGCCGCCGTTTGTGCCCCTGCGTATTCAGGGCGCGACAGCACGTTCACCTGGGCCGCGACGATCGGTACCCCGTCCGTGGCCGTCAGCCGGCCGAGGATCGTCTCCGCGTGGCCGTAGCGGCTCATCAGGCGTGCCCTCTGAGTAGCCGTCCAACGGACCGACAGCGCGGCCTGGGAAGAGGCGTTCGTGCCGTTCGGCCCGCCCGGCGGGAGCGGGTTGTCGATCGTCACGTTCCGGTCCAGAACCGTCGCCGCGTTCCCCGCCGCATCGATCACGCTCACCACGAGGTCGTGGACCCCGTTGGACACCGCGGCGGTGTCAAACCCCACGTCTGCGCTGACCGACGCCGGACACGGCTGCACGTACAGGAATGCCGCGAGCCCATCGCTCGTCTGGCCAACGTCCTTGCAGCGCCCGCCGTTTTCGTTCAACACCGTGCTCTGCACGACCTTGCCGTCCACGCTGAACACCGCCTCGTACACGCCAGAGCCCGGGTCAGTCGCGCTGAAGGCGACATCGCTCGTTCCGTTGATCGTCGGCGCACTTACGAGTTCGCCGCTCACATTCGAAGCGATTGGAGGCGCGCTCTGTTCGAGTGTCAGATCCGCGGCGTAGACGTAGACAACTGCGGCGTAGCCGTTGGGGTCACTTTCGCCTTCGTTGCATTTGAAGCCCGAACCACCCGAGCACGAGGCATTGACAAAGAGCCGTCGACCCAAATTCAACGCCGGAACGACGAGGTGATTTTCTGGCGCGAGCGGTTGGCCCATGGTCCCAACCCCCGCGGGGCACGTAGAGCCACCGACACACTGCCCAAACGCGCTTCCGGGTTCGTTCACGTTGTTCGGGCCCGCAAACCAGAAGCCGTAAAACGCGCTGACGGCCGCTCCCCCATCCGCGTCCCCAGCCCGCCACAGCGTCGCGGCGGCGATTTGCTCGCCGGCGGGCGATTCAAATGCCCACGTAGCGGAGTCCGAGTTGGCCGTTCGAGCGATCCCTGCGCGAAGCCCCGCGATCAGCGCGCCGCCCGGCTGCGAGCACGTGTCCTGGTCGAGCGATTCGGGACCGACGGCCGACCCGCTCCACCCATCAGCGGGCGCGCTTTCACCTGCAGGCGTGCGGCAGGAATACACGTGGTACTCGCCGGCGAGTGCGCTGGTGGCCGGCGCTGCGCCCGCGACGACGAGCACTACCGCGCCCGTGACGCTCGCGACCGCGAGGAACCGGACAATACGACGGCCCGACTTCGATATCCGTTCGAACACAGCCACCATTCCAACCTCGTGTCGCCAGGGTGCGCGGTGACCCCCTTCCCAAATTGTTCCACTTCTTGGGCCTTGGTGCGAGGTTAGAGCGACAGGCGGAGCGGCAGCTCGGCAGAGGCCGTAGATCCCGGTGATCGTGTCGAACACGGGCTCTCCGTCGAGCTCCAGGCTGCGCACGCGCTGCGCGAGGAACGACAGCGCCTCGCGGAGCTCCAGACGCGCGAGGTTGGCGCCGACGCAGTAGTGCACGCCGGCGCCGAAGGTGAGCGCCCGCGCGTTACCGCGATCGGCGGTGATGTCGAAGCTGTCGGCGCCTGCGGCTCCGTGCTCGCCCTGCTCGAGGTCGCGGTTGCCGCTGAACGCGGAGACGATCACGATCGTGTCCTCCGGGAAGCTGACGTCCCGGAAGACGACCTCCTCGGTGGTGATGCGCGCGGTGAACGGAGTGATGGGCTCGAAGCGCAGCGCCTCGTCGGCGGCCGCCTCGGCGAGCTGCGGATTCTCGACCAGCAGCGCCCACTGCTCGGGGTTTTCGGCGAGCAGCCGCACGGCGTGCGCGAGCTGGCTCTGCGTTGTGTCGACGCCGCCGGCGAGCACGTTGAAGACGAGGTTGATGCACTCGACGTCCGAAAGCCGCTCACCGGCCTCCTCGGCCTCGATGAGCATCGAGATGAGATCGTCACGCGGGTCTTGGCGACGCGCGGCGAGCAGTGCTTCGGCGTATTCGTAGAACTCCTCGACGGCGCGCTCGATCTCGTCCCGCTCGCTTGCCATGCTGACGGCGTCGAACTGCCGTTGGATCCAGTTCGACCAGTGATGCAGCCGCGGCGCATCTGCGAGCGGCGCGCCCATGACGGTTGCGATCACCTGCGATGGGTACGGCTTGGCGAACGCGTCGACGAACTCACAGGTGATGCTCGTCGCGGGCCCTCCTTCGTCCGGCGGCGCCGTCGCGATCGCCCGCTCGAGCAGTCCCTCGAGAAACCCTCGCATCGCCGGCCGGTAGCGCTCGACCGAGCGCGGCGACAGCGCGGGGTTGACGAGGCTGCGCAGCCGCGAGTGGTCTGGCCCGTTGACGTGCAGGATGTTGTGCTTCATCTGCTCGTACAGCGGGCCCTCGCTGACGCCGAAGATCTCAGCGATCTTCATGCCCGGGAACGTGGCGGCGCGCGTGCGCAGGAAGAACTCCGCGGACTCGCGATCGAGCACCATGTACCCGAACGGGCCGCGCGCGAGCCACCCGTGCGCGCGCAGCTCGCGCATCGCGGCATGGAAGCGCTCACCGCGCAGCGACGGGTCGGTGTAATCGAGCGCCGGCAGCTCCAGCTCGCTGACGACGCTCGTCATCGCTCTATTTTTTGGGGTGGACGGCGTGCTTCAGTGCGGCGCCCGGGTGAGAACTTCGGCGCCTTGGACGCTTTGATTTTGACCTTCTCGCCTGTGCGCGGGTTGACGCCCTGACGAGCGGCTCGTTTGACGACGGAGAACTTGCCGAACCCGGTGATCGCGACCTCCTCGCCTTTTTTGAGCGACTTCGTGACGGTGTGCAGCAGCGACTCCAGCGCGCGCGACGTGTCCGCCTTGGTCATGCCCGCGTCCTTGGAGATCGCGTCGATCAGTTGCGACTTGTTCATGTTGGTCCCTTTCAAGTAGTTGTGGCCCTAGATGTGCCCGGCGACCCGCGCAGGCTACCGCGCCAGCTTCTTTCCCGGGTTGAGAAGGCCCTTGGGGTCGAACACGCGCTTGATCTGCTCGTGGAGTTCGACCGCCCGACGGTCCCATTGAGAGGCCAGGCGTCCGCGCTTCAGCCAGCCTACGCCGTGCTCTCCAGCGATCGATCCCCCGAGCTCCACCACCAGTGTGAACAGCTCCTCGCCGATTGCCTGAGCAGCGTCCAGCTCGCTGTCACTCGACGGGTCCACGAGCGCGGTCGCGTGCACGTTACCCTCGCCGCCATGGCCCCACGCGCACGAGTCGAGGCCGTGCGCCGAGGCGATACGTTCGAAGCGCTCGAGTCCCTCGGCGAGGCGCTCGAGCGGGAACACGACGTCCTCGCTGACCTTCGCCCCGCGCGCCGCCGTCACAGCAGGGTTCGCGCCGTCGCGCCAACGCCACAGCGCTCGTGCGTCCTGCGGTTCGTCCACGGCGAGAGCGCCTTCGCCGAGCAGCTCCACGAGCGCGTCGCGCTGCGCGAGCGCCTCCGCGTGTGAGCCGTCGACCTCGCAGATCAGCGCGAAACCCGACTGCGGCGGCACCTCGCCCGGGTAGGCGGCGGCGGTGATGGCGAGCGTGGCGGCGTCCATGAAGTCCAGCACCGACGGGCGCAGGCCGGCGGCGAACACCGCGCAGATCGCGGCGCAGCCCGCCTCGCGCGTCGGCAGGAACACCATCAAGGGAATCGCGGTCTCCGGCGCCGGCAGCAGCCGCAGCCGCACCGCGGTGATCACCCCGAGCGTGCCCTCTGAGCCGATCAACAGGCTCTTGAGGTCGTACCCGGCGACGTCCTTCCCCGCCCAGCCGCCGACCTGCACGAGCTCCCCCGGCGCGAGCACGGCCTCGACGCCGGCTACCCATGCGCCGGTGACGCCGTACTTGAGCGCGTGCGGTCCGCCGGCGTTGGTGGCGACGTTGCCGCCGATCTGCGACTGCTCGGCGGCGCCCGGGTCAGGGGCGAAGAACAGCCCGTTCTCGCGCGCGAGCCGCTGCACGTCGCGCGTGCTGACGCCGGCCTCGGGGAACATGCGCCACAGCCCCGGCTCGAGCTCGCGGATCCCGCGCAGCCGCTCGAGCGAGCACACGACGCCGCCCTGCGTCGCGACGCGCCCCTCCGACGAGCCCGGTGCCGCCGCCGCGCGGCACGATCGGCACGTCGTGCTCGTAGCACCACGCCACCACCGCCGCGACCTCCTGCGCGTTGCCGGGCAGCACGACGGCGTCGGCGCGCCCCTCGACGCCCCTGCGGTTGGAGCTGTCGCGGTTGTACGGCGACTGCGGCGATGCTTCGAACACGTGCTCGGCGCCGACCAGTCGGCTGAGCTCATTGCGCATCGATAATCTCGTCGGTTGCTGACGTCGTGCGCTGACGGTCGGCCTCCTCGCTGTTGTGCACGATCCGAGCGTCCACCTCCTCGCGGAAGTCCGCGTAGTAGCGCACCGCGGCGTGTACTTGTGCATGCGTAAGAGCGCCCCATTCGGCCGTGGCTGCGATCGCCTCCTCGCCCGCCAGACCGGTGTCCTTGAGCGTCTCAATGACCTCCCACACGTCAGGACCCCCGGCGAGTGCCGCGCGGCGCCCGGTCGGCCCATCTCTGAACACGATGCCGGGATGATCCTCCATGCGCTACGGCACTCCAGGCAGCGGCACCGCGACGACCTCGAGTCCGTCGATGCCGGCGAAGTCGGCGGGATTGCACGTGTAGACCGGCAGCTCGTTCGCGACAGCGGTGGCGGCGATCATCGCGTCGTAAGCGCGTGCGCTCGGCTTGCGACCGGAACGCCGTAGCGAGGCAGCGACACGTCCGAACGCCCGGGCCGCCCCCGCATCAAACGGAAGCGGATCGAAGTCCGCCTCGGCCTGCTGGAGATGTGCCTGGCGCGTGGCGCGCTCGTCCTCGTCGTCGGTGACCAGCGGGCCTACCGAGAGCTCGGCAAGCGTGACGGCCGTGATCAGCGGCTCACGTGGCAGCACTGCTGCGTCGTCGAGACGCCGCAAGAAGATCACGGTCGACGTGTCAAGGACCCCCCGGGGAGCTGGCGGCGACTGCTCGGGAGTGGGCGCTGCGCCACTCATATGCTGGCGTCGAGAACCTGATCGATGTCGGCACGCAACGCGTAGGGGTCGAGTGGCGGCAGGCCGCGCCAGCGGCTCAAAAGAGTGTCGGCGGAAAGTGCGGGACTCGAGACTGCCCGCAGCTCCGCGACGGCCTTCCCTGAGCGCGTCACTGTTATCTGCTCGCCGCGCGCCGCACGGTCTACGACATCGCCACCGTGATTGCGCAGATCTCGAATGCTGACGTTGGCCATGCTGCCAGTGTATCACGCGTGATACGGCCGCTCGACTTCGTTCGCTGCGGATAGCATTGACAGCGCATGGCAGTCACGCCTCAGCCCCGCGAGCCGGCGGTCGACCCGCAGCCGGGAGCTGACTCCGCGTCGAACGCGGGCGCAGAGGCGTTCCGCACCCTCTCCGACGAGCCGGTCCGCGAGCTGTACACCGCCGCGGACCTCGCCCCTGGCGCGGGCGCGGGCGGCCCCGACGACCCGATCGGCCGCCCGGGCTCCTACCCGTTCACGCGCGGGATCCATCCGACGATGTACCGCGGGCGCCTGTGGACGATGCGCCAGTTCGCGGGCTTCGGCACGAGCGAGGAGACGAACGAGCGCTTCCAATACCTGCTGGAGCATGGCCAGACGGGGCTGTCGACGGCGTTCGACATGCCGTCTTTGATGGGCCACGACTCCGATCATGCGCGCTCGCTGGGCGAGGTGGGCCGCGAGGGCGTGGCGGTGGACACGCTGGATGACATGCAGACGCTGTTCGGCGGCATCGACCTGGGCGAGGTGTCGGTGTCGATGACGATCAACGCGCCGGCGGCGATCATGCTGGCGTTCTACGTGGCGGCGGCGGAGTCGCGTGGCGAGGACCCGGCGCACGCCGGCGGGGAGCGGATCCCTCGTGAGCGCCTGTCGGGGACGATCCAGGCGGACATCCTGAAGGAGTACATCGCGCAGAAGGAGTGGTGCTTCCCGATCGACCCGGCGATGCGCCTGTGCGGCGACATGATCGAGTGGTGCACGCGCGAGATGCCGCGCTGGCACCCGATCTCGATCTCGGGCTACCACATCCGCGAGGCGGGCTCGACGGCGCAGCAGGAGCTGGCGTTCACGCTGAAGGACGGCCTGACGTACGTCGAGCAGGCGGTGGCGCGCGGCCTCGACGTGGACGAGTTCGCGCCGCGGCTGTCGTTCTTCTTCAACGCGCAGATCGACTTCTTCGAGGAGATCGCGAAGTACCGCGCGGCGCGGCGCATCTGGGCGCGCGAGCTGCGCGAGACGTTCGGCGCGAAGGAGCCGCGCTCGTGGCAGATGCGCTTCCACGCGCAGACGGCGGGTGTGTCGCTGACGGCGCAGCAGCCGCTGAACAACATCGTGCGCACGGCTGTCGAGGCGCTGGCGGCGGTGCTCGGCGGCACGCAGTCGCTGCACACGAACTCCTACGACGAGGCGCTGGCGCTGCCGACCGAGGAGGCGGTGACGATCGCGCTGCGCACGCAGCAGATGCTGGCGCACGAGACGGGCGTGACGAACACGGTGGACCCGCTCGGCGGCTCGTACTTCGTGGAGTCGCTCACCGACGAGATGGAGCAGAAGGCCTACGTTTATTTTAAGAAGATCGACGAGTTGGGCGGGATGGTCGAAGCGGTGAAGCTCAACTACCCCCAGCGCGAGATCGCGGACGCTGCGTTCGCGCTGCAGCAGGAGATCGACGCGCGCGAACGGATCGTGGTGGGCGTCAACAGCTACGTGGCCGCCGATGAGCAGCCGATCCCGACGCTACGCGTGGACCCGGAGCTCGAGCGCAAGCAGATCGGCCGCCTGCAGGCGGCGCGCGCGAAGCGCGACGGCGCCACCGTGGAGCGCGCGCTGGCGGCGCTGCGCGAGGACGCGGCGCACGCGGATCGCAACCTGATGGAGCCGCTGCTCACCTGCGCGCGCGCCCACGCGAGCGAGGGCGAGATCATCGAGTCGCTGCAGCAGGTGTTCGGCGACTACTCGGAGACGCCGGTCTTCTGAAGCCGATCGCTCACGGCGCGATCGGCGCGATCTTCGTGGCGATGTCGTAGTCGTAGACGAGGAACGTGTAGTTGGCGCCGACGTGGAAGCTCGCGGCGGGCGGACCGAGCGAGGCGGGCGCGGACTGCATGTAGGGCTGCGTGGGATCGGTGATCAGGAAGCTGCGCTTGGAGCCGTTCGGCTGATACCAGCTGGAGTCGGTGCCGAGGCTGAACTGGCAGATGCCGGCGGCGCACAGTTGGGCGGGGTAGGCCAGCACTTGAAAGCGGCTGTTCCAGGTGATCGGCGACGCATCCCAGTAGCCGGTATAGCCGCGGACGACGTGCTCCTTGGCCGCGAGGCGCACGAATTCGTTGACGTCCCGCTGCGGCACGCCGCTGCGCTGCGAGGCTTCGCCGCGCGCGATCGAGACGAGAGCGGCAACGCAGTAGACGCTCGCGGCGGCGACGACAAGCGCGATTGTCTCGCGGCGACGGGCGAGCAGCGGCACGAGCGCCGCGGCTGCCATCGGGACGCCGACGAGGTAGCGAATGGTACCGAGACCGACTGGCGTGCTGGAGAGGATGAACGCCGCCGAGACGAGCAGCGCCGAGGAGCCCCACGCGACCACGAACGCCTCGCGCGCAGCGACGCGTGGCGCGCCGGCACGGGTTGCCCCCGCCTCGCGCCCCGCCCTCGCGCCGCCGAGCTCGAGCTGTGCCACGCGCGCGATCAGCAGCACGGCCGCGAGCATCAGGCCGGCGGCGCACAGGGAGAGGACCGGTACGAGCGTGATCGTCCTGGATGAGAAATTGCCGCCGAGCGCCAGCAGCGACTGCCACCACAGTCCGAAGTTCCCCGACAACGCCCCTGCCGCCGCGAACGTGATCTTGAAGTTGGGGTCCGCGATGATCTGGTTGCGGCGCATGAAGTGGACCACGAGCACCGAGCCGACGACGGCGACCGCGCTCGTGCTCAGCGCGAAGAGCGCGCCCTCACGCGTGCCGGCGCTCGGCGAGCGCCTCCACGCGACCAGCGCACCCACGAGCACCGGGACGATGCCGCCGGCGTACAGCAGCGGATCGGAGGCGAGGTTGAGCGCGACGAAGAGGCCGAGCGCGATCGCCAGCGGTAGCCAGCGCGAGCGACGCCGGGGCGAGCCGGGGTACAGCATCCACACCAGCCCGGCGATCAGCAGGCTGTCGGAGGTCCAGGTGGGCACGTGGTTGTCGAGCTGGCCGTACTGGATCAGAAGGGGTGCGCCGGCGCACACGAGCAGCGACAGCGTGAGCGCAGCCGCCCACCTTCCGACTAGGCGCCACACCGACCAGGCGATAGCTCCGAAGGCGACCGCGGTCGCGATGAACGGCGCGAGATCCCACAGCGGCCGGTAGAACGGCAGCGAACGCGTCGCGCGCTCGAACAGCAGCGTCGAGTACCACGGCGAGTCGCCGAGAACGATCGTGCCGCTGTGTGACGACATCAGCTTCGCGATCTCGTGCGGGACGACGACATCCGCGTCACCGCCGAGCGCGACGACGATCGCGCGCAGGTGCAAAAGGAGCACCAGAAGATAGGCGCAGGCGATGGCCAGCGGGAGATATGGCCAGTGCGTGGCTGCCCGGCGCGCGAGTCGGCTGGCCCGCGCCGAGGCGCCGGTCGCGGTCTCGGTCGGCGCCACTATGCCGTGACGCCGCCGTCGATCACGAGCTCGGAGCCGGTCATGTAGACGCTCTCGTCGCTGGCGAGGTACACGATCGCGTCGGCGACCTCCTCGGGCGTGCCGATGCGCCGCAACGGGATCCCCCTGATCAGCTTGTCGATCAGCTCGGGCGTGCGTTCGCGCTGGCGCGTGTTCATGTCGGTGTCGATCTGCCCGGGGTGCAGCGAGTTGACACGCACGCCGAACGGCGCGAGCTCCTTGGCGGCGACTTTGCTCATGCCGCGCACAGCCCACTTGCTCGCCGCATACGCCATCAGGAACGGCGAGCCCATCAGGCCGGCGACCGACGAGAGGTTGATCACCGACCCGGCGCCCTGCTCGATCATGGCGGGCGTCACGCTGCGCATGCCGAGGAACACGCCCGTGACGTTGATGTCGATCACGCGGCGGAAGTCCTCGACCAACGTGTCGGTCAACGGCGCCGCCAGGAACACGCCGGCGTTGTTGAGCAGCACGTCGATGCACCCGTGCGTGTCGAGCGCGTGCGCGACGACCTGCTGCCAGCGCTCCTCGCTCGTGACGTCATGGCCAAACGCCTCCGCACGCCCGTCCCCCAGCTCCCGAGCGACGCGATGCGCCCCCTGCTCGTCGGCGTCCGTCAGCAGCAGCTGCGCCCCCTCCTGCGCCATGCGCCGCGCGGCCGCCGCACCGATGCCACCCGCCGCGCCCGTGATAAGAACAACCTTCCGGTCGAGCCGTGGCGCCCCCATGCCGCGCGACTATAAAGCTCCCAACATGCCGATCGTTTGCTTCCTAGCGACGGGGCTGCGACGGCACAGGCTAGAAACGGCTGCGACCTCGGCACGAGCGCCTGGCACATCAGACACTGCGCTATCTGACCATTGGAATAGTTAGACTTATCAGTCGTGTATGTGGCATACGTCGATGAGTCCGGGGACGATGGAACCAAGCGCGGCTCGTCGTTGACCTATGCCTTGGGATGCGTGGTGGTCGAGAGCCCGGACTTGGCGTCGGTATTTGACAACTTCATCATGTTTCGTCGCTATGTGGCCGCCTCGTTTGGGGTGCCGGTGCGCGCCGAGATCAAGGCCAACTATCTACTCAGAAATGGTGGCCCGCTGCGCGCGAGCCCGCTCAGTGAGCGCGCACGATTCAAGCTCTACCGCGCGCATATGCGTATTCAAGACAAGCTCGGTATGAAAGCGTTCGCCGTTGTAATCGATAAGGGCGAAGCCGCCAATCGTATCGGTGGTCGCAGGGCCGCGTCCGACATTGCCTGGGAGTTCCTGCTGCAACGTCTCGAGCGTTCGTTTCGCAGAAGCGAGGTACTCGTCATCCACGACGAGGGCGATCCCCTCACGATTCGCAAGCGTGCTCGAAAGGCACGTCGAGCCGGCATCGCGGGTAGCGCATTCGGAGCGGGCATTCTCAAGGTGCCTTTCCGAAACCTTCTCGACGATCCGGTACCACGCGACTCGAAGCAGTCCTACTTCCTCCAGCTGGCAGACCTAAACGCGTATGCAGCTTTCAGACGCCTGCACCCGCCTCCTCCAGCACGTGGGAAGGTCGTCCCGGCTCGCATGTGGGACTACCTGGAAGCCGCTCACATGACGGCCGTGAGGGACACCGCGAAGTACCCCGGCCCTCCTGCCATTGTTCCTTGGCCTTGAGCGAGAAACCGCCGGCCCAAAGGCCGGCGGTGAGGGAAGGCCGGTGGTCCACCGCAATAGGGTGGGTCGGTCTTCCCAAAAGACACTAGCGCGGGCGGCAGACGGATCTCGCGGAGAGCCCCGTAGCGCGAAAGTGTATGAATGGCTGGCAGTCGAAGAGTGGCGCCGATCCCCCGCCCCTTGTCGTTGTTATTTTTCGACCGCTGTATAACAATCGCTATACAGCACTCGCGAGAGAAGAAGAACTCCCGCGAGCCTCACCGCCCACGACCGCGTCGGACGCATCAGAGACGTACGTGCGGGCCGCCGAGAACGCAGCCTGCCGCGTCATCGCCCGCTTGCCCCACGCGCTCGCACGCGCGTACGCGATCAGCCGCGCGAGGTAGTCGCCAGGGTCGGGCCGCGCGACGCCGGCACGCGCGAGCAGCTCACGCGCGCGCTCATCGCCGAAGCGGCAGCGCACGTCGAAGTACGGCACGAACGTCTCGGCTCCGGCCGGCAGCCCGCCGGCGCCATCATCCTGCGCGACGAAGCGGACCGGCTCGCGCCCGGTGACGGCGGAGTGCAGCTGGACGAGCTCGCCCGCGCTCAGCGCAGCCTCACCGGCGACCAGGTTGTACGTGCCCGTCGCCGCCTCGTCGTCGAGCAGCGCGAGGATGCCGTCGGTGACGTAGTCGACGGGCACGAAGTCCACGATCGAGTCCTCGCGGGCGGGCACCTCGTCGAGCAGGCCGCGTTCGAATGCGCGCATCGGCCAGTAGAGGACGTTGAAGGCGGAGGTCCAGCCGCTGGCGCTGTGACCGACGACGATGCTCGGCCGTGCCACCGCGAGCGGCAGATCGTCGGCGCCGCGCAGCAGCCGCTCGGCCTCGTACTTGGAGCGCTCGTAGGTGTTGCGGAACTCCTGGCCGACGTCGAGGTCCTGCTCGCCAAACCGTCCCGCGTGGCGGCCGCTGACGTACGCGGTCGACACGTGCACCATGCGTCGCAGCGTCCCCCCGGCCGCGATCGCGCGCGCGAGCTCCAGCATCCGTTCGACGCCGCACACGTTGATCTCGCGCGCCTGCGCCAGCGGCAAATCGAAGGAGATCGACGCGGCGCAGTGCACGATCCGCTCGACCGAGCCGATCAGCCACCGGCGATCGCTCGCCGACAGGCCCAGTCCGGGCTCGAGCAGGTCGCCGCGCACCGCACGCACGCGCCTCGCCGCGGCAGGCGGCTCGTCGTAGAGGCGCGCGAGCATGTCCCGCAGGCGCTGCTGCGCGCCGGCATCGTCGCGCGCGCGGATCAGCACCGCGATCTGCTCGTCCTCGCCGCCGCGCTCGATCAGGCGCGCGAGCGCGTCCATGCCGAGAAAGCCGGTTCCTCCGGTCAGCAGAGTGGCCCCGCTCATGCCTCACCCGTGCCTGACGCGACGCCCGCGGGCTGGCCGGCCGCGCCGGCCGCGCCGGCAGCGGCGGGCAATGCGCAGCCCATCGCGTGATAGCCGCCGTCGACATGGACGATCTCGCCGGTGATGGCGCGCGCGAGCGGTGACAGCAGGAAGCACGCGGCGTCGGCGACCGGCCCCGGGTCCTCGGTGTCCCACGCGAGCGGCGCGGTCTGCGACCAGACGTCGGCGAGCTGGGAGAAGCCGGGGATGCCCCCCGCGGCGAGCGTCTCGATCGGCCCGGCGGCGACGAGGTTGACGCGGATCGCGCGCGGCCCGAGCTCGCGCGCGAGGTAGCGCGCGACCGCCTCGAGCGCCGCCTTGGCGACGCCCATCCAGTCGTAAGCGGGCCAGGCGCTGCTCGCATCGAAGTCCAGGCCGACGACGCCGGCGCCGTCCGGCGCGGCCTCGAGCAGCGGCAGCAGCCCGGCGGCGAGCGCCTTCAGCGAGAAGGCGCTGGTCTGGTAGGCGATCACGGCGCTCTCGAGCGACGTGTCGAGAAAGCCGCCGCCGAGGGCGTCCGGCGGCGCGTAGGCGACCGCGTGCAGCAGCCCGTCGAGCGCCCCCCAGCGCTCGTCGAGCTCGGCGCGCACGCGCTCGATGTCCTCGCCGTTGTTGACGTCGAGCTCGAGCACGTCGACGGGGCGTGGCAGCTGCCCGGCGGCGCGCTCGGTCATGCGCCTGGTGCGACCGAAGCCCGTCAGCAGCACCTCGGCGCCGAGCTCCTGGGCGCGTGCCGCGGTGGCGAACGCGATCGAGTGGCGGTCGAGCACGCCCGTGATCAGGATGCGCCTGCCGTCGAGCATCACAGCGGCAGCGGGGTGAAGTCGCCGGGGGCGATGCCGCCGACGATCGGCTCGTGCCAGGACGTCGAGGAATCGCGGCTGTCGCGCCCGCGGGTGGCGTCACCGCCGCCCCACAGCACCTGCACGCTCGCACGGGCGACGAGCGCGCCGTCCTGGTTGTTGATGCGCCAGGCGAAGTCGACGAGCCCGCTGGCCTCGTCGATTGGGCGCAGAGAGGTGATCTCACCGGAGACGGAGATCGACTCGTCGAGCCGCACCGGGCGCTTGAAGACGACGTCTGAGACGCGCCGCAGCGCGAGCACTCGCGCGGGATCGAGCGGCACGAGGCCGACCGCCAGCGACAGCACGAGCATGCCGTGCGCGATGCGCTCGCCGAACGGGCTCGCGGCGGCCCACTCGGGGTCGCAGTGCTGCGGGTGCCAGTCACCGGTGAGCGCGGAGAAGACGATCACGTCGGTGTCGTGCACGGCGCGCTCGCCCGACTCGAATCGCTGCCCGACGGAAAGCTTGTCGAATGGATCTGACCAGCGCATCGCTACCTCCTCCTAGAGCGGGACGTTGGCTGCTCGGGACTCGGGCCGGTGCACGTCGGCGAGCGCCTCGAGACACGAGGCGACGCGCCAGCGCGTCGAGTCGGGGGTTATGACCTCATCGACGAAGCCGTCGGCGCTCGCGCCCTCGACCTGCAGCTGCTCGGCGGAGTACGCGCCGGCGAGCCTGCGCCGATGCGCGGCGGGGTCCTCGGCGGCGGCGATCTCGCGGCGGTTGAGGATCCCGACGGCCTGCTCGGCGCCCATCACGCCGAGCTCCGCGCCGGGCCAGGCGAACACGTAGTCGGCGCCGAGCGCCTTGGAGTTCATCGCGATGAACGCGCCGCCGAAGGCCTTGCGCACGATCACGGTGACGCTCGGCACGGTCGCCTCGGAGAACGCGTGCACGAGCTTGGCGCCGTGGCGGATGACGCCGTCGCGCTCCTGGCGCGACCCCGGCAGGAAGCCGGGCGTGTCGACGAGCACCAGCAGCGGCAGGCCGAAGGAGTTGCACATGCGCACGAAGCGCGCGGCCTTCTGCGCGGCGTTCGCGTCGAGCACGCCGCCGAGGTGTCGCGGCTGGTTTGCGACGATCCCGATCGAGCGGCCCTCGAGGCGCGCGAACGCGCACACGACGTTGCGCGACCACCTGGGGCTGACCTCCATCAGGCGCCCGCCGTCGACGAGCGCGGCGGCGACGTGTCGCATGTCATACACCTGGCGCGATTGCGACGGCACGGCCCGGTCGGCCGGCACCTCGGGCGCTGCGACGCTCGGCCACTGCTGGGGCGCGACGCCGTTGTGCTGGGGCAGGTAGTCGAGCAGGTCGCGCGCCATCAGCGCGCCGTCGACCTCGGTGGGCGCGGTGAAGTGGCAGACGCCGTTTCGCTCGTGCACGCGCGGTCCGCCCAGAGAGGCCATGTCGAGCACCTCGCCGGTCACGTCTGCGACGACGCCGGGACCCGTGAGGAACATCGACGCGCGCCCGGTCATGATCACGAAGTCGTTGAGCGCCGGGCCGTAGGAGGAGCCGCCGGCTGCGGGCCCGCAGACGATTGAGATCTGCGGCACGACGCCCGACAGGCGCACGTGCTCGCGGAAGATCGCGCCGTAGCCGGAGAGCGCGGCGAGCCCCTCCTGCATGCGCGCTCCGGCGGACTCGACGAAGCCGAGCACGGGCACGCGCGCGCGGCCGGCGAGCCGCAGCACTTCGATGATCGACTGCGCGTGCGCTTCGCCGAGCGAGCCGCCGGCGAACGACGCGTCCTGCGCGTAGCAGTACACCTGGCGCCCGTCGACGCGCGCGTGCGCGGCGAGCACGCCATCGCCGGCCCGCGCGCGCTCGCCCATGCGCCGCGAACGCACCTGCGTGCGCAGCAACTGCAGCGACCCGGGGTCGGCGAGCACCTCGAGGCGCTCGAGCGGGTCCAGGCGCTCGTCGGGGCGCTCGAGCAGCTGCAGGCTCATGCGCTCAGCCCCCGTGCCGTCATGCGGCCTCCAGGCACAGCACGGCGTTGTGGCCACCGAAGCCGAACGAGTTCGACAGCGCGAGCACCGGGCGCCCGCCGCCGTCGGCCGACCCGATCGATCGATCGCCGGCGAGCGCAAGCGGGCGCGCGGCGCCGGGAACGTAGTCCAGGTCGAGCCCCTCGTCTGGCTCGGAGAGGCCGAGCGTGGGCGGAGCGATGCGGTCGCGCAGCGCGAGCAGCGTGGCGACGGCCTCGACTGCGCCGGCGGCGCCGAGCAGGTGCCCGATCGCGGACTTGGTGGAGGACACTGGGATCGTCTGCGCGTGCTCGCCGAGCGCGAGCTTGATCGCGTGCGTCTCGGCGCGGTCGTTCAGCGGCGTGGAGGTGCCGTGGGCGTTGACGTAGTCGATCTGCCCAGCATCTACGCCGGCGTCGGCGAGTGCGGCGCCCATGGCGGCCGCCTGTCCCTGTCCGTCCTCGCGCGGCGCGGTGATGTGGTGGGCATCCGAGCTAGCGCCGTAGCCGCGGATCCGACCCAGCACGCGCGCGCCGCGCGCGCTGGCGGCCTCGGCGCGCTCGAGCACGAGCACTGCGGCCCCCTCGCCCATCACGAAGCCGTCGCGGCGTGCGTCGAACGGGCGCGAGACGCCGCTCGGCGAGAGCGCGTCGAGCGCGCTGAAGGCGGCGCGCGCGAGCGGCGTGAGGCCGGCCTCGGAGCCGCCGGCGATGACGGCGTCGGCTTCGCCTGACTGCAGCATGCGCAGGGCGGAGCCGATCGCGTGCGCGCCGGAGGCACACGCGGAGCTGACCGCGAACGACGGCCCGCGCAGGTCGTGGCGCATCGACAGCGCGCCGGCGCCGGCGTTGCTCATCATCAACGGCACCGCCAGCGGTGAGACGTACTGCGAGCCGCGTTCGCGCAGGGCGTCCTGGCCGTCGACGAGCGTGCCGATGCCGCCGATGCCTGTCCCGAGCACGCAGCCGACGCGCTCGGGGGGTACGGATGCCCGCCCGCCCCATGCGTGCCCACCTCGCCCGCCCCACCGTCCTGCCAGCCGGCGTCGGCCAGCGCCTCGGCGCAGGCGGCGATCGCGAGCTGCGTGAAGCGGTCGGCGCGGCGCGCCTCCTTGGCGGAGAGGAAGTCGGTCGCGTCGAAGTCGGCGCATGCGCCCTCGCCGTCGGCGATGCCGCACTCGCCGGCGCACCAGCGCTCGTGCAGCGTGCGCGCGCCGACGCCGAGCGGCGTGACCGCCCCGACTCCGGTGACGACGATCGCCTCCATCGCTACAGCCGCGAAGCGATCAGCTGAACGGCGTCGTCGACAGTCTTGACCTCGGCGACGTCAGCGCCCTTGAGCTCGACGCCGAACTGCTCGTGCACGATCTGCGAGAGCTCGGCGAGGTCGAGCGAGTCGATGTCGAGCGCCTCGAAGGTCGCGTCGGGAGTGATCTGCGCGGGGTCGGCGCCGAACGTGGTCAACGACTCGGTCACGACCTGCTCTATCTGGTCAGTGGTGACGGCTGTGCTCATTTCGGTCCTTTCGGTGGTGATGTGTTTTTCAGATTTGCGCTAGGCACTGAGGCCTCCGTCGACATAAAGCGTCGAGCCGGTGACGTAGCCGGCGTGCTCGGAGGCGAGGAAGCGCGCGCACGCGGCGACGTCCTCGGGGGAGCCGGCGCGGCGCGCGGGCACCGCGGCGAGCAGCTCGCCGTCGAGGTCGGCGGTCATGTCGGTGGCGATCAGCCCGGGGGCGATCGCGTTGACCGTCACGCCGCGGCGCGCGACCTCCACGGCGATCGTCTTGGTCATGGCGATCAGCCCGGCCTTGGCGGCGGCGTAGTTGGCCTGCCCGGCGTTGGCGCGCGGACCGACCACCGAGGCGATGTTGATGACGCGCCCGAAGCGCTCGCGGATCATGCCGCGCAGCGCGCGCCTGGTGGCGCGGAAGGCGGCTGACAGATTCGTGTCGATCACGCGGTCCCAGTCGGAGTCGGTGAGCGACAGGGCGAGGTCGTCTGCGCGCACGCCTGCGTTGTTGACGAGCACGAGCACGCGGCCGAGCTCGCGCTCGGCCTCCTCGAAGAGCCGCTCGACCTGCTCGGGCGCGCCGACGTCGGCGCGCACCGCCAGCGCGCGGCCGTCGCTGTCGGCGATCCGTGCGACGGTCGCGCGGGCGGCGTGCTCGTCGGCGCGGAAGTTGACCGCCACCGGCCAGCCGTCGGCGGCGAGCGCGCATGCGATCGCCGCGCCGATCCCACGCGAGGCGCCGGTCACGAGCGCGCAACCCTCGCGCAGGCGCGGTGTGCCGTTCGCGGCTACGGCGGTGCTCGGTCGCTCGACGACGCTCACCGCTGCCCCCAGGTGAGTACGGTGGCGCCCCAAACGAGCCCGGCGCCGACGGCGCCGAGCACGACGGTCGCGCCGGGTGCCAGCGCGCCGGCGCGGGCGGCCTCGCCGAGGGCGATCGGCACGCTCGCGGCGCTCGTGTTGCCGAGGCCGGCGATGCAGTCGAACACGCGCTCGCGCGGGAGTGACAGCCGCTCGGCGACGGCCGCGAGGATCCGCGAGTTCGCCTGGTGGTAGACAAACAGGTCCACGTCCTCGAACGTCAGCTCGGCCAGCTCGAGCACCTCGCGAGTGCTCTGCGTGAGCTTCTCGACGGCCATCAGGAACGTCTCGTGGCCTTGCATCTCGATCACGCCCCGCTCGCGCGTGGCGCGTATCGCGCCGGCGGCGGCGCCGTCGCTGCCGAGCACGAACGGCCCGATCTCGCCGGCGGAGTCGGCTGAGACGACGAGCGCGCCGGCGCCGTCGGCGAACAGCGGCGCGGTGCGCGGATCGTCGAAGTCGACGAACCGCGTCAGGACCTCGGCGCCGATCACGAGCACGTTGCGCGCGTGGCCCGCCTCGATCCATGCAGTCGCGTGCGCGAGCGCGGCCAGCGAGCCGGCGCACGCGGCGCCGACGTCGATCGCCGCCACCTTGCCCATCCCGAGCTCGTGCGCGACGAGCGGCGCGGTCGACGGCGTGATCTCGTCGGAGGCGAGCGTCGCCACGAGCACCATGTCGATCTCGCTCGCGTCCAGGCCGGCGTCCGCGAGCGCCGCGGCTCCAGCGGCGCACGCGAGGTCGGTGACGCGCTGCCCGGGTGCGACGTAGCGGCGCTCGCCGATGCCGGTGCGCCGCTCGATCCACTGGTCGGTGACGCCGAGGCGTGCGGCGATCTCGCCATTGGCGATGACGCGCTCGGGCAGCGCGGTTCCCAGCCCGAGGATGCCGGCGGAGCGCAGCGGCGGACGCGAGCGCACAGCGAGTCGTGACGCGATCGGGGGCGCGATTGGCTGTCGGTGAGGCGCGCCTTGGAGCGTGGGCGTCTCAGGCGACACCGCTCGGCTCCTTTTCGCGAGCGGCGGGCTCCTCGGGAAAGTCGAGGACGCTCGCGTCGGGGAGGTTGCGCGACACGAGGCGCGCGAGCACCTCGCCGGGACCGAAGTCGACGAACGTGTCGGCGCCGAGCTCGGCGAGCGCGAGCATCGTGGCGCCCCAGCGCACGGGCGTGACGATCGCCGCTGCGAGCTGGGCGCGCACGTCCTCGAACGGCCGTGCGCTCGCGCCTGAGATGACGGGTATCGCGGGCGGCGCGAAGTCGACCTGCTCGAGCTCGGCGCGAAACGGCTCGACGGCGGCTGACATCGAGGGTGAGTGAAAGGCCCCGGCGACGTCGAGCACGATCGCGCGCACGCGCTCAGCGCGCGCGGCTTGGGAGGCGGCGCGCAACCGCTCGCTGGGGCCGGCCAACACGACCTGGCCGGGCGCGTTGTCGTTGGCGAGCGCCAGCTCGTGCTCGCGCGCGAGGCGCGTCACAGTCTCCTCGGGCGCCCCGAGCACGGCGAGCATCCCCTCCTGGCGCCCGGCGGACGCGCTGGCCATCAGCTCGCCACGGCGGACTGCCAGGCGCAGGCCAGCGGACTCCTCGAGCGCCCCCGCGGCGACGAGCGCGCTCAGCTCTCCCAGTGAGTGCCCGGCGAGCGCCACCGGCCTGACGTTGCGCGGGCGCTGCTTCCAGCCGGCGAGGCTCGCGCAGAAGATCGCCGGCTGGGCGAAGCGCGTGCTGTCGGCCACGCGCGCGAAAGGATCCTCGCCGACGAGCTCCACGCACTCGGCCGCCAGCCGCGGCACGACGCGCGACACGAGCTCGCTGAGAGAGCTGGTGTGGCTTCCCTGGCCGGGGAACAGACCGGCTATGACGCCGCTGGACACTAAGGAGACATTCGCCGGGCGCCTTCACCAGTTACCACTGACGAGGCTCAAACCGCCCAAATGGGGGGTGTGGTCCGCGCGCCTGAGGGGGTCTGGTTTCGCTAGCGGTGCAGCCCGAGTCGCTGCGCGCGCTGCACGGCGTCGGCGCGGTTGCGCGCGCCGAGCTTGCGATAGAGCGTGCTGGTGTGCTCCTTGACCGTGTGCGGCGAGAGGAACAGCGTGGCGGCGATCTCGCGGTTCGTGGCGCCGCCGGCGATCAGCGCGAGGATCTCGCTCTCGCGGTCGGTGAGCGTCGGCGTGGGGCGACCGGTGTCCCTGAACACCTCCTGGCCGTCGCCGACCATGCGCACGAGCTTGGCGATCTCGGGCGCGGGCCAGTCCTTCGAGATGAAGCCCGCCGCGCCCGCGGCCCGTGCGGCGCGCGGCGAGATGCCGCCCGCGCCGGACATCAGCAGCACGCGCGGCGCCGGTGCCTCGGCGCGCAGGCGCTCGCAGATCTCCGGTCCGGACTCGCTGCCGAGGAACAGATCCACAAGCGCGACGTGCGGCTCGTAGCGCCGGCACACGGCGACCGCCTCGGCGCCTGTGCGGGCGCTGAGGCAGCGCTCGACCCATGGCATCTGGCCGAGCATCAGCCTGAACCCCCAATGCACGACGTCGTGGTCGTCGACGACCAGCACGCGCAGCCGCCTTTGGGGCTCCTCCTTGGGAGCGTCCTGCGCGGGATCGCTCACTGTCCGGTCGGCACCACGAGGCGGACCTGCCAGGAGCCCGGCTCGGGTTCTCCGTACTCGAGCACGCCGTCGTGCTGGAGCGCCTCGAGCGTCGCCAGACGCAGACCCATGCCGCCCTGCCTGACAGCGGACGCCGGAGCGCCGGCTGCTCCTTGACGGACCTCGTCCTCGCCGGCCCCAGCCGTGACCCCGTCGTTGCGGACCTCGAGCACGAGCGTGCCGGCGTCCTCGCGCAGCGAGACGCGCACGCGCGAGGCCTTCGCGTGCTTGTGCGCGTTGCGCACCGCCTCGACGAGCACCGACTGCGCGAGCGCCTCGAGGCTCGCGGGCACAGCCCCGGCCTCGCCGTCGAGCGTTATCTCGAGGTCCGGGTACAGCGCGCGGATGCGTTCGAGCTCTTCGCTGAACGTGACGGCGGTCGGCCGCGCGGCGTGCCCGAGCGGCCGCGTGAGCGCGGTGCGCAGGTCGGCCAGCGCGGTCTGCACCTCGGCGGCGCAGCGACGCTGGCTGTCGGCGTCGAGCAGCTCCTCGCGCGAGAGCGCGAGCGAGATCCCGAACAGCCGCTGCACGACCCCCTCGTGGATCTCCCGCGCGAGATCGATCCGCTGCTGCAGCTGGCGGCTCTGCTCGTCGTAGGCGGTGACCTCGCGGGCGACGGAGGCCATCGCGATCGCCTTGCCGAGCGTCCACAGCAGGTGACGCTCGGCGTCGTCCATGTCCGGCACGCCCGGTTCGCGCTCGGACAGCACGACGCCGACGAAGCGTCCCGCGGCTGCCATCGGCGTGCACACGATGCGCACGCCCTCGAGCAGCCCTCGCACCTCGGGCGGCACCTTGAAGTCCTCGGCGCCGACCACCTCCAGAACGCGGTCCTCGACGAGCGCGCGCCGCGCCACGGGGACGGAGTCGATCGTCACGAACAGATCCGCGAATGACTCGAGCTCGATGCCATGCGCCCCCACCGCGCGCACGCGCCGGCGCGCGCTGTCGTAGCGCACGAGCACCGCGCGCTTCATCGAGGTCAGGCGGCAGATCGCCTCGCACAGACTCGAGAAGAACGCGTCCGGTGGCGAGCCCTCGCCGACCCCGGAGAGCAGATCGGACATCACCTCGAGCACCTCTATGTGTCCGGCGCGCGGACCGCGCCCGCTCCCCTCGCGGGCCTCGTCGGCGAGGGTGCCTGAGCTGAGCGGAGCGGCGCCGGGCATGTGCCTCAGAATCCCACGAATGTGCCCGCCGGTGCCACGCGGGCGACGCTCACCCCCCAAACAGGGGGTGCAGCGAGCTTCGCGAACTCTTAGGTGGCGCTTCGCAACTTGTTCGGCCACCGACGTGTCCACGGCATAGCATTGCGCCCTTCCGGCTGGCAGGTCAAACGACGTAGGAGCTTCGATGTACCGTCTGACAGCGATGACGCGAGTGCGTAGCCTCCTGCTCGGTGGCGGGGTGGTCGTGGTCCTCGCCAGCGCGACGACGCTCGCGCTGGCCTCCAGGCGCATCTCCGCCGAGCAGGCCGCCTACAGCGCGCCGAGCGTCGGGCGGTGTACGCCCTCGACGCTCAACGTCTCCGCGGTGCTGCCGGGAACGACGCTTGCCGTTTCGCCGCTGCCCGACTCCTACGACGCCTCGGCGCAGACGCAGATCAGCCTGCTGGGCGTGCCCGCGAGCAAGCTCGCGATCGTCCGCGTCAGCGGCTCGCAGACCGGGTCGCACTCCGGCCGGCTGCGCGGCTACTCGCAGGGCGACGGCGCGAGCTGGGTGCCGTCGAAGCCGTTTCTGGCGGGCGAGACCGTCACGGTGCGCGGGAGCGTCAGGACCAAGTCGAAGCCGACAGCGTTCGCCTTCCACTTCGTGGTCGCGCACGAGGATCCGGTGGACTACGCGGCGGTCAGTGCCGCCCCGGTGCCGCACGACTACAACGAGATGCAGCACTTCGCCTCGCGTCCGGACCTCGACCCACCCCAGCTCGTCGTGAGCCAGCGCTCCACGCTGACGAGCGCGGGCGACATGTTCGCCGCGCCGTATGCGGGCCCTGGCCCGAGCGGTCCGATGATCTTCGAAGAATCGGGCAACCTGGTGTGGTTCCACCCGCTGGCGAAAGGCGTCGAATCGACGAACCTGCAGGTACAGCAGCTCGGCGGGCAGCCGGTATTGACGTGGTGGCAGGGCCATATCCCGCCACAGGGCTTCGGCCAGGGCGAAGAGATCATCGCCAACAACACCTACCGCGAAATCGACCACGTGCACGCGGGCAACGGCTATCTCGCGGACCTGCACGAATTCCACATCACCCCCCAGGGAACAGCGGTGCTGACGGTGTTCAACCCCGTCCAGTGCGACATCTCCTCGCTGGGTGGTCCCAGCGGCGGCGCGGTGACCGACAGCCTCTTTCAGGAAATCGACCTCGCGACAGGCCTCGTGCGCCGTGAATGGACGAGCCTCGACCACGTCGCGCTCAGCGACTCCTACCAAACGCCCACGACCGCCAACACGATCTGGCCGTTCGACTTCTTCCACCTCAACTCGGTCGATCAGCTAGCCAACGGGCGGACGCTGCTGTCGGCGCGCAACACCTCGGCGCTGTACGAAGTGAACACGCTCACCGGCCAGGTGCTGACCAGCATCGGCGGCAAGCAGTCGAACTTCAAGCTCGCCGCGGGCGCCGCCACCGCCTACCAGCACGACGCCACGGTGCTTCCCAACGGCACGATCAGCGTGTTCGACAACGGCGCCGTGCCGAAGGTCCACGCGCAGTCGCGCGGCGTCGTGCTGTCTGTCAACGCGCAGGCGAAGACCGACACGCTGCTCGCCCAGTACGACCATCCGGGCATACCGCTGTCCGCTGGCAGCCAGGGGAACATGCAGATCCTCGAAAACGGCGACGTGTTCATCGGCTGGGGCGCCGAGCCGTACTTCTCGGAGTTCAGCCCGAGCGGCCAGCTCCTCTACGACGCCCACATGCACGGCTCCTACCAGTCCTATCGCACGTATCGCTTCCCGTGGACGGGCGCGCCGACCGAAGCCCCGGCGATCGCGGCGACGAGCAGCGGCGGCCGGCTGACCGTGTACGCGAGCTGGAACGGCGACACGCGCACGGCCACCTGGCGCGTGCTCGGGGGACCGAACGCGCAGCAGCTCACCGAAGTCGCGAGCGCACCGCGCAGCGGCTTCGAGACCGCGATCGCACTGCCCGCTGCGGAGCCGTACGTGACCGTGCTGGCGTTGGGCGCCGCCGGTGAAGTGCTCGGCGCCTCGCGCACCATCAGCGGCTGAGCAAACACGCAAATGGCTCGCCACGAGCCCATTTTCTGGCTCCCAGAGCGGTGTTCCGGCGCCTTGATTTTTTGAGACAGATCGAGCTTCAAGCCTCAATATTGCGGGCTGATCCGGAGCCCCAGTTTGATAATGTTGACTTTCGAGAGGCAAACGGAGGGTGGCCTGGATGGCGGCTCGCAACGTCACAGAAACGCCGCCGCGTGGGGTGCGGCGCCCGGAGAAGGGGCGCGCGAGCGCGCCGGAAGCAGGCGATGAGCAGGCAGCTCGCTACCGGCCGCTGCCCACCGGCAGCCACGGTCTCGACCCGGAGCTCGTAAAGCGCGACCAGCGTGAGCGACTGGAGAAGGCGATGATCGAGCTGATCTCGCAGAAGGGCTACCCGGCCGTGCGCATCGTCGACCTGGCGAGGCTCGCGCACGTCTCGCAGCCGACCTTCTACACGCTGTATGCGGACAAGGAAGACCTGTTCCTGAGCGCCTACGACGAGGTCGCCGATCGTTGCGCGCGGACCGTTGTGGGCGCGTACCGTGCGCGCCTGGGGGGTGAGCCACTGACCGTAGCGATGCGGGCGTGGGCCGAGCTGGCGGCGGCGGAGCCCGAGGCGACGTCGCTGCTCGTGCTCGGCGCGTTCGGCGCCGGCGCGAAGGTGCTCGAACGCCGCAGGCAGACACTCGAGGAGCTCGAGCACAGCATCCAAGCCAGCCGCGACGGTGCAGCGCCGAGCGCAGAGCCCACGGACCTGACCGTCAAGGCGATCCTCGGCGGGATCCGCGAGGTGACCGCGACGCGCCTGCGCGAGGGCCGCGCGCGCGAGCTGCCGACGTTGGCCGACGAACTCGCGGCGTGGGCTGGCAGCTACCCGCGACGGCTGCCGGCGGGCCTCGACGTGCCGCCTGCCAGGCGCCGCCGGTCGCCGGCGAGAAAGACGGCCAGCTCCAAGCGCGCGCGGCGCGCGGAGGGCAGGCTGCCGAGCGGTCGCAGCGATCTGCCACGCCAGTTCATCGTCAAAAGTCAACGCGAGCGGATCGTCGACGCCACCGCGGCGATCGTCGCCGAGAAGGGCCTCGCGGCGCTCACGATTCCCGAGATCGCACGCCGCGCCAACGTCTCGCTGCAGACGTTCTATGACATCTACAGCTCGAAGCACGATGCGTTCCTGGGTGCGCAGAAGGTTGGCATGCACCAGGCGCTGGGGATCGCCGTCGGCGCCTACGAGGCGGAGCAGCCCAACTGGGCACGCGCCCTGCACGCCGGTCTCAGTGCGCTGATCGAATACCTCGCCTCCGAGCCGGCCCACGCCCACCTGAGTCTGGTCGACACGTTCGCGTCGTGTCCTGAGGCGATCGAGATCCGCAACTCGATCATGCAGGCCTTCGCCACATACGTAGAGCGGGGGTATGAGCTCGCGCGAGAACGCGATGCGGTGCCGGCGATCGCCGCCGAGGCCGTCGTCGGCGGCATCTGGCAGGTCTTCCACCACTACGTCGAGCACGATCGCGTCGCCGAGCTGCCGGCCGCGACGGCGCAACTGACCTACTTCGCGCTCGCGCCGTTCCTGGGGCCCACCGAGGCCGCGCTCTACGCGTTGCCCGATAGCGCGTAGGCCGCTCTGCCTTCGCGCTTGGCCCGCACGACCTTCCCGGCCCCCAGCAGGCGCCGCGCGCTCTCGCGGATGTCCGTGCCGGACATGGCCGTGACAATCCCCAGCTCGCCGATCGTGTGCGAGCCATGCTCGAGCGCTGCCAAGATCGCGCGCTCGCCTGCCCCCAGGCGCACGGGCGCCGCCTTGGCCACCGCGCGAGGTTTGGGCGCCACGCGGGTTTTGGCCGCCGCGCGGGTTTTGGCCGCCGCGCGGGTTTTGCCGCGCGTCGCGCCGCGCGGGTTTTGGGCGCCGCGCGGGTCTTGGGCGCCGGGCGCGAGGAGGCGACGGCGCGTGGTTTCCCACCGTCGGCGCGGAGCATGTCCGTCGCACCGAGCAGCCGCTCGTACTCGGCGACGGCGGGGCGCAGCTGTGCGAGCCGCTCGTCGAGTTCGGTGCGCACGCGCTCGAGCAGATCAGCGGCCATCACGTGCGCTTCCTCGGCGCGGATGACTTTCGTGAGGGCACGCTCATTCGGTGGCAGCGTTCTATCACGTGCGGGCTCCCGCGGCGCGGTGGCCGAGCGGCGCTCGTGTCGTTAGTCGCTAGCGCGTGACGCGCAGATAGGCGAGCACCGCGAGCACGCGCCTGTGGTCCTCGTCGCAGGCGGGGAGATCGAGCTTGGCGAAGATGTTGGTGATGTGCTTCTCGACCGCACCGGGCGTCACGACGAGGCTCTCGGCGATCGCCGTGTTGGAGCGCCCCTCGGCCATCAGCGCGAGCACGTCGCGCTCGCGTGCGGTCAGCCCCAGCAGCGCCTCCCGCCGGCCGTCGCGAGGAGCGAGCAGCTCGGCGACGACCTGCCGATCGAGCACCGTGCCTCCCGCCGCGACGGTGTGCAGCGCGTCCAGGAACGCGCGCACGTCGCCGACGCGCTCCTTGAGCAGATAGCCGATGCCGGCTGTGTCGTCGCCGATCAGCTCGCTCGCGTAGGCGGTCTCGACGTGCTGCGAGAGCACGAGCACGCCAAGGGCGGGTTGGCGTCGGCGGGCCTCGATCGCCGCGAGCAGGCCCTCGTCGCTGAACGTCGGGGGCAGGCGCACGTCGACGATCGCCAGGTCGGGCTGATGCCCGGCGATGGCGCGCAACAGCGCCCGGCCGTCCTGCACCTGCGCCACCACCTCGATCTGGTTCTCTCGCAGCAGCGCGACGAGTCCTTCGCGCAGCAACGCCAGGTCCTCCGCGATCACTACCCGCAAGGAAGCTTCACCTCGAGCACCGTGCCGGCGCCGTCGGAGCTGTGGACGGCGAGGCTGCCGTCGAGAGCCTCCACCCTGGCGCGCAACCCCGCGAGACCCGAGCCGCGGGCGTCGGCTCCACCGCAACCGTCGTCGCCGACGAGGACGGCCAACGACCGGTGCTCGTCGCGCAGGCGCACCCAGCTGTGAGACGCACGGGCGTGCTTGGCGGTGTTCGTGAGCGCCTCCGCGATCACGAAGTAGGCGGCGCGCTCGATCGACGGCGCGAGCTCGCGATCGGTGTCGAGCTCGAACGACGTCCCGAGGCCGTAGCGGGCGGCAAGCGATTCGACCGCCGCCACCAGGCCGCGCTCGGCGAGCAGCGGCGGGACGATGCCGCGGGCGAGGTCGCGCAGCTCGGCGATCGCACGATGGGCCTCCTGCTGCGCCTCGCGAACGAGAGCGCGCACCTCAGGCTGGTCTTGGAGGCGCAGCTCGGCGCGACCGAGCTGCAGCGTCAGCGCGACCAGCCGCGCCTGCGCGCCGTCGTGCAGGTCGCGCTCGATCCGCCTCAGCTCGTCGGCCTGCGCATCGACCGCCTGACGGCGCGTGCGGGTGAGCAGGTCGATCCGGGCACGTAGCGCGCGCCGGCCCGTGGGCGACGAGCACGCGGTCGTGCAGCGCGATGAGCGAGTAGGCGCTGCCGGCCGTCCCGAGCCCGAGCAGCGCCCACGCCGGCCAGAAGCTGTGCACGCCCGCCAGCAGCCACGTCAGCAGCCACGTGAAGATCAGGATCACCGCCGCCGCACCTACGAGCGCCCATACGCATGCCACGCGACGCACCGCACCGCGCGGCTGGCGCCAGGCCCAGCTGGCGCTGAAGTCGAGCAGTACGAGGTCGCCCAGCCCGAGCCACGCCCATGCAGGCCAGAAGTACCCCTGCCCGCCGAGCGCCCAGATCGCGGCGAGCAGGACGGCGGTGAGCAACGCGAGACGTCGCACGAGCGAGCGGGCGTATTCGCCGATCGAGAGCCCCGCGGCGAGCAACGGCATCCACCGCCGACGGCGCATCTCGCGAGCCACCGACAGGTCGATCGGGAGGTGCGTGCGCTCCGCCATCGCCGCTATGGTCTCACGACGATCAGCAGCAGGCGCAACCGCCCGCTGCGCCGGCCTGACAGCCCGCGCCAGCAGCTCTAGCCGGCGGCGGCGAGGACCTCGCGCATCGGCGCTCCCTGCTCGAGGAACTCGGCGACCGCGGCATGCGTCAAGCGCGGCCGCTCGATCTGGGGCACGTGGCCGCAGTCGAGCTCGAGCTGGCTGGCGTGGGGGAGCGCGTCGGCGACATGGCGCGAGAAGGCGGCCGGCACGAGCCTGTCGCGTTTGCCCCATACGAACAGCGCTTCGGGCTCGAGCTTGCCGATACGCGACCAGAAGCCATCAGCTCCGTGCGGCGACTCGAGGTAGATGTGGCGCGCCGCCGCATAGAACGCGGCCCGCCCGGACGGCGTCAGGTACGCGCGCAGGAACTCGTCGACGCCCGCGGCCGTCCAGCCCTCCTGCGCGTCGGGGATCAACCGACGCACGACGGCCTCGACGAGCGGGCGCGGAGCCGTTTGCACGAGGCCGAGCTTCGGGCGCATCATCCGCACCACCGGCGCCCACGTCCGCTGGCGCCGCCACGCGAGCGACGGGCACAGCAGCGCCAGGCGCTCGACGCGGCCTGGGTCGTTCAGCGCGACCTCGAGTGCGACACGCCCGCCGAGGCTGTTGCCGATGAGATGCGCGCGATCCAGCTCGAGCGCGTCCAGCAGCCCGATCACCGCGCGCGCGAAGAAGCGCGCGTCGTAGCTCGCGCCGAGCGGCTTGTCGGAGTCGCCGAACCCGGGGAGGTCGATTGCGATCACGCGGAAGCGGGTGGCCAGCGCGGCGACGGTCCTCAGAAACGACACCTTCGTAGCTCCCAACCCTGGGATCGCGATGAGCGCCGGACCGCTGCCGGCTTCGAACGTCGACAGGCGCCCGCGGCGCGTGGAGACCATGCGAAAGCGCAGCCGCGCCTCCCCGCGGGCGCTCGGCACGGTCGCCGCGAGGAAGCCCACGCCGACGTGCAGGTTGCGCCGCGCGCTGAGATGACCGCGGAAGTACGCGTCGAGACCACCACGCGCGTCGCGCGCGATCGCGCGCCAGGTCTGCGCGTTGGCGGCGAGCGTCGCGTCCGCGCCACCGCGAACGGGCACCAGTCGCGCGCCGCCATCCTCCAGCAGTACGTCGCAAGGGTCGCTGCCGTGGCGCACAAGCCGCACGCGGGCGCGTCCGTCGCGCGGTTCGAACACATCGCTGTCGAAGCGTTCAACCAGCGTCTGGAACGGGCGTAGCGGCTCGGTCACGGCTCCCGGAGCTTACCGGGCGTGGCAGTCGTCTATTCGGCGCGCCAGGCGGAAATACGCCGGTCAGAGCGCCTTTGCCGCCTGCCTGCTCTCGGCGACCCGCTGTACGTCCCAGACCAGGCCGATCCGCTCGAGGCCCGCGATCACCAGCCCGGAGACGTCTGGCTCGCGGCGGCCCATGCCGTGAAAGGCCGATGTCGGAAACGCGTGGTGGTTGTTGTGCCAGGCCTCGCCGAGCGACAGCGGCGCCAGCCACAGCAGGTTGCGCGAGTGGTCCTCGGTGGCGAACCTCCGCCGACCAAAGAAATGGCACAGCGAGTTGATGCTGTATGTCACGTGGTGCAGCATGAGGATGCGCACGGCGCCGCCCCACAGCATTCCCTCGAGACCCGCCGAGACGCTGCCTCCGATCAGCATGCCGAGGCCGAACGGGATCGCGAGCCCGAGCAGCGACCACACCAGGAACGTCCTGTCGATGAACGACACCACCCGGTCGCCGATCAAATCGGGCGCGAAGCGCTCGCGCGAGCCGCGCTGGCTGTGGTCGAACAGCCAGCCCACGTGCGCATGCGCGAGCCCGCGCAGAGCTCCGCGCCAGCCGCCGCCGTGGTCGACGTGCGGGCTGTGCGGGTCGCCATAGCGGTCCGAGTAGGCGTGGTGCTTACGGTGATCGGCCACCCACGAGATCACGGGGCCCTCGACGGACATCGTGCCCAGCACGGCCAGGAGTCCCCGAAGCGGCGGCGAGGTCTTGAAGCTGCGGTGGGTGAGCAGCCGGTGAAAGCCGACGGTCACTCCGAGGCCGACCGGCACGTACATGACGAGGAAGATCGCGACGTCGCGCCAGTGCAGCTCGCGATTCCACATCTGCCAGGCTGCGACGCCCAGCAGCAGCGGCGGCACGAGGGTGATCACGCCCGTGATCGCGCGGTCGAGCGTCTCGAGCACCGGCTCCTGGATCTCCTCCGGCCTGGGACCGTGCCCGCGATCATCGGTCGTTGCGGCGCCCCCCTGGCACCCTGTCGGCGCGTCCCGCTCGGCGAGCTCTGTCGCAGCGACGCTCATCGGACTTGATGTTGAGAGGACGCGGCCTAGTTGTCGATGTGGTGGGCCACCGGGTCAGCGGGGGCTGACACCCGGATCGATGGTGGGGGTAGCCCGAAGGTCAGGCGGGGCGCACGTCGAGCACGACCTTGCCCGTCGCGCGACGCTCGTCGAGCGTCTTCAGCGCATCGGCCGCGCGCTCCAGCGGGAAGTGCTCGCCGACGATCGGCTGAACGAAGCCGTCATCGACCATGCGGTTGACTGCGGCGCCGATCTCGACGTTCAGCTCGGGCTTGCTCATCACGTAGGCGCCCCAGCCCGCGCCGACGATCTCGGTGTTGTTCAACAGCAGGCGGTTGACGCGGACTTCCGGGATCGAGCCACCGGTGAAGCCGACGACGACGAGGCGGCCGCCCTCGCCGAGCGAGCGCAGGCTGTCGGTGAAGCGATCCCCGCCGACGGGGTCGAGCACGACATCGACGCCGCCGCCTGAGAGCTCGCGCACCTCGTCCTTCCAGTTCTCCTGCAGCAGCAGCGTGTGATCGGCGCCCGCGCGCTGCGCGACCTCCTGCTTGGCCTCGCTCGAGACAAGAGCGATCGTCTTCGCTCCGAGTCCACGGGCGACCTGCAGAGCAGCGGTGCCGACGCCGCCGGCGGCGCCGTGGACCAGCACCGTCTCGCCCTGTTTCAAGCGGCCGCGCAGCAGCAGGGCGAAATACGCCGTGTGGTAGTTGAGAATCAGCGCGGCGCCTTGGCCGAAGTCGAGCTCGGGTGAGAGCGCGAACGTGAAGAACTCGGGCGCCACAGCCGTCTCGGCGAAGCCGCCGAGAGCGCAGAACGCGGCGACGCGGTCACCTGGCTGAACCCGCGCGCCGGCGGGCGCACTGCGCACGATCCCCGCGACCTCGCTGCCCGGCACGAACGGAAGCGGCGGTTTGAGCTGGTACTGCCCGCGCGTCTGCAGCAGCTCGGGAAAGGACACTCCCGCCGCGTGCACCTCGACCACCACGCCTGAATCGATTCCCGCGCGCCCGAACAGGTGCGAGGGCTCGGGCTCGGGCAGCTCGACGAGCGCGAGCGCGCTGTCGGGGCCCGTCTCCTCCACGATCTGGACGGCCTTCACCGGCGCCATTATGTCCGAGCGGCGCCCACGGGGCCGCGAGCACCAGGATCCCGGCCTTCGGCGCCGCGCGCGAGCCGCTCATAGACACGCCCGAAGATCGGGTGGTGGACCTCCTCGCTCACCGCTCGTCGACCCGCAGCACGGCCTTGCCCACGATCTCGCGTTCGAGCAGCGCCTCGATCGCGCCCGCGGCGTCGTGCCACGAGACGACACGATCGACCGAGCAGTCCAGCCGACCGTCTGCGACGAGCTCCACCAGCCGCGCAAGGTCGCGCGCGCCGGTCGCTTCGCGCTCGAGGATCGCGAACACGTAGAACGCGTGCAGGCGAGCGCCGGGCGCGCGGGCGAAGAACGCGCGCGCGGGAAACTCCACCGGCGCCGGATCGCTGGAGGCGAACGACACGATCGCGCCGAAGCCCCTGACGCGTTGCAGCGCCGCTGCGAGGCTCGCGCCGCCGACCCCCTCGAGGATCCCGTCGAACTCCTCGCCTGTCGGCTCGAGCTCGCCGAGCACCTCGTCGGCGCCGAGCTCCCGCAGCCCGCGAGCGCGCTCGGGGCTGGAGGAGACGCCCGTGACGTGCGCGCCCGCCATCTTCGCGAGTTGAACCGCGAAGCGTCCGACGCCGCCGCTCGCGCCGGTGACGAGCACGCGGCGGGCAAGCACGGAGCCGATCGTGTCGAGTGCCTTCAGCGCGGTCAGGCCGGCGACCGGCAGGCTGGCCGCCTGCTCATCGCAGACGCCGTCGGGGAGCGGCGCAAGCTTGTCGGTATCGATCGCCGCCAGCTGTGCCCACGCCCCACCTCGGCTCAGACCGACCACGCGCGTGCCCGGGGACGGACCGCTGCCGTCCGCGGCGGCGCGCTCGACCACGCCGGCGACGTCCCAGCCCGTGAGCTGCCCGTCCGCCAAGTCAGCCAGGCGCCTGACCTCGCCCCGGTTGAGCGAGAACGCCTTGACCGCCACGAGCGCCTGGTGTGACAGCGGCTCGGGCTCCGGCACCTCCTTGAGGCGCACGTTGCCCGGCGCGCCGGGGGATGCTGTCAGCGCGAGCATCGCCGTCAACACTACCCCCGGCGAGAAGCGTCCTCGCACGCGAAATGCACCGGCGCCGCCCGAGTCCGCGCGGCGTCGAGACCCCACGCCTCCCGGCCGGCCACGAACTGGCCGGCCGGGTCGCGGCGTGGATCAGCGCCTGGGCATACTCAGCCGCGAGAGCGCGCTACGGGACGCTCACCCCGCTGCTCGGCGGCGCCGGCTGTGCGGTGGTGTACGGCGTGATCGCCGAGCTCGAGCTCGGTTCGGTCACCAGCGCGCCGCCGAACAGGACGATCTTGCCGGCCCGGACCTGTCCCATCTCGACGCCGCTGAAGCCGCCGTGGTCGGTCTTCGAGTAGCGGAACGGCACCAGGCCGGGGCCGGTCAGCTGTGCTCCCTTTTCGTTGACCGCGTCGATCAGCTTTTCGCGGGTGAGGTTCTTGCCCGCGAGCTGCAGCGCCTGCGCCAGCGTGTAGGCGTTCGCCATGCCGTACTCGACGTTGCCGTCGAACGGCGCGCTCGAGTCGTACTGATCGTGGACTTTCTTGAACAGAGCGATCCACGGGTTCGACAGGTCTGAGGAGGACGGCAGGTAGCCGTCGGTGACCGCGCCTTCGATCAGTTCGGTGCCGGCCTTGCCTTTCGAGAAGGTCTTCAACAGGCCGCCTACGGTCGTCGGGTCGATGCCGACGTTGGACACGACCAGCTGCGGTTTGTAGCCGAGCGTGAACGACGTCAACTGTCCGAGCGCGGTGTAGATCGGGACGGTGAAATCGACGAGCACTTCCGCGCCTGCCGCCTTGATCGCGGAGATCTGCGGCGCCACGTTCGTGCCGCCCGGCTGGTACGGCTGCGCCGAGACGATCGAGCTCGCCGGGAGCTCGTCCTTGATCCCCGCCAAGCCGCCGGTGCCGAAGTCGTCGTCCTGGTAGAAGACGCCGATCTTCTTCCCGGCGAAGTGCTGCTTGATGTACTGGCCGAGGATCTTGCCCTCGATCGTGTAGTTGGTCTGCCAGCCGAAGGTCCACGGCTGGGCGGTCCCGTCGTCCCAGCAGGCACAGCCCGAGGCGACGAACATGTCGGGTACTTTCGAGCTGTTGAGGAAGCTCACGACCTTCGTGTGCGTCGGCGTGCCGAGCCCCTCGAAGATCCCGAACACGTTGTTCTGCAGCACCAGCTGGTGCACGACGTTGACGGTCTGGGTCGGGTTGTATTCGTCGTTCTTGATGATCAGGTGGATCTTGCGCCCGTAGATGCCGCCCTGGGCGTTCAGGTATTCGAAGAAGGCCTGCGACGCGGGCGCGATCTCGCTGTAGCCCGGCGCCGCGGGCCCGGTCAGTGGCTGGTGGGTTCCGAAGGTGATGCTCGTCGCGGTGACGCCGGGCGCGCTGCTACTGCTGCTGCTCGAGCCGCACCCCGCGACGACGAGCGCCACGAGCACCGCGCACACGGCCCCCACCGGCCTGGGCTTGTACCTAAATGGTCTCATTTGCTTGCTCCTCCTGATCCTCGTGTTGAGTGCTTGGCAAGTTCTTGTGGTCTACCCTTGATTCGCCTGTCGGAATTCGACGGGTGAGCGCGACGATCCTGCGCACACCGCCCTGGATCCCGCTCGGCCACACGAGCATCGCGACGATCAGGACGAGCCCGTAGATCGCGAGCGGCAGGTTGTTCGAGACGTTGCTCGACAGCGAGAACGAGTGCGCGATGTCGTTGCTCCAACCCGGCAGCAGCACGAGCACCGCCGCGCCCCAGACCGCACCGACGAGCGATCCCAGCCCGCCGAGCACGATCGCGGTCAGCAGCGACAGCGACAGCGCGAGTTCGAACGCGCCCGGGGCCGCGAGCTGCAGCACGACCGCGAGCAGGCCGCCGCCGAGCCCGGCGCACGCGGCGCTGACGACGAACGCGAGCGTCTGCACGCGACCGACGTGCAGCCCGCACAGAGACGCCGCGATCTCGTCGTCGCGCACGGCACGGAACGAGCGCCCGACGCCGCTGCGCGTGATGTTGCGCATCAGGAACACCACGACCAGCGCCCCCGCTCCGGCGATCCACGCCTCCCAGCGCTCGAGCGGGAAGTTGGCGCCCAAGCCCGACGGCGGCGTCGGCGGGTTGATGATCAGGCCGTTCTCGCCGCCGAAGGTGTTCGGGTACTTGTCCGCCAGCGCCGGCAGGCCGATCGCGAACGCGAGCGTCGCCCCTGCGAGGTAGGGGCCGCGCAGGCGCGTCGCCGCGGCGCCGACGAGCGTCCCCACGATTGCCGTAGTCAGGATCGCCGCCACCAGCGCGGGCACGAGCGCCCAGTGCTCGTTGCCCACGAGCAGCGCCACCGTGTAGGCGCCGACGGCCATCAGCGCACCGTGCCCGAGCGAGATCTGACCGCTCAGCCCGGTGAGCACGGTGAGCCCGGCGAGCACCACGAAGTAGTAGGAGCCGCTCGCGAGCTGCAGGTCGTTGTAGGTGCTGAGCAGCTCGCTGGCGATGAACAGCGCCACCCCGGCGAGGAGCGCGAGCGCGAGCGAGCGCAGGAGCGTGCTCTGCGGAGCGCGCAGCCTGGCGAGCGCGGCGCTCATACGCGCCGCTCCCTGCGCGTGGAGAAGAGCCCGCCGGGGCGGATCATCAGCACCGCGATCAGCACCACGAGCGCCGCGAGCGTGACGAGCGAGGCACCCTCGTAGCCGGAGACGTAGGAGAGCGCCAGACCGAGCAGGATCCCGCCGACGACAGCGCCGGGCGGACTGTCCAAGCCACCGATCACGGCGGCGGTGAAACCGAAGATCAGGATCGGGTCGAACTGGTTGGGACCGACGAACACGGACGGCGCGACCAGCAGCCCGGCGAGTGAGCCGACGAACGCCGCGAGCGCCCAGCCGAGCGTGAACATGCGCCCGACGCGCACGCCGAGCAGCCGCGCCACCTCCGGCGCGAGCGCCGAGGCTCGCATTCGCAGACCGACGGCGGTGTAGCGGAACAGCACCGCGAGGCCGACCGCGACGGCGATCACGACGAGCACGGTGAACGTGTCGTTGGGGCTGAACAGCAGCGTCGTGCCACCGACCTCATAGCCACGGATCGAGAACGCCGGCGGGAACGATCGCGGCGTGTTGCCCCAGATCATGCCGGCGCCCGCCTCCAGCAGGATCAGCAGCCCCAGCGCGACGATCACTGCGTTCAGCGGCGGCCCGCCCTCGACGCGACGCATCAGCACGCGCTCGACGACGGCGCCGAGGACGAGCCCGCACACGAGCGCGACCGCGAAGCCCAGCCAGTAGGAGCCGCTCGAGCCGATCACGCTCGACGCGATGAACGTGGTGATCATCAGCATGGCGCCCTGGGCGAAGTTGACGATCCGTGTCGCCCGCCAGATCATCACCAGCGCGAGCCCCACCGCCGCATACACGGCCCCGGTGGAGATGCCGTTGAGCGTCAGGTCGATGAAGCGCGTCATCCTCAGACCCCCAGGTATGCCTGTCGCAGATCCTCGTCGGCCGCCAGCGCGTCGGCGGCGTCGTCCGCGACGACCCTGCCGAGGTTCAGCACGATCCCGCGGTCGGCGATCGAGAGCGCGCTGCGCGCGTTCTGCTCGACCAGCAGCACCGCGAGCCCGCGCTCCGCCGCGAGCGTGCGGATCAGCTGCATGATCTGCGCGGTGACGATCGGCGCGAGACCGAGCGAGGGCTCGTCGAGCAGCAGCACGCGCGGCCTGGCCATCAGCGCGCGGCCGATCGACAGCATCTGACGCTCGCCGCCGGACAGCGAGGCGGCGAGCTGGGAGCGGCGCTCTCGCAGCGGCGGAAACAGTGCGTAGGCCTCCTCGAGCGCCGCGGCGTCCGCGCCGCGCCACAGGCCGCCGAGGCGCAGGTTCTCCTCCGTCGAGAGCTCGGCGATCACGCCGCGACCCTCGGGCACGTGCGCCAGCCCGCGACGCACGACGTCCTCGACAGGGACCCCGAGCAGGCTCTCGCCGTCGAGGCGCACCTGCCCCGCGCTGGCGCGCTCGAGTCCTGAGATCGTTCGCAGGAGCGAGGTCTTGCCGGCGCCGTTTGCCCCGAGCACCGCCGTGATGCTGCCGCCGCGTACCGTCAACGAGACGCCGTCGACCGCGCGCACCGGCCCGTAGTCGGTCGTCAGCCGCTCGACCTCGAGCACCGCCGGCGCGCTCATCGCTACGCGCCCTCCGAGCTGTCGGGTGCGGGGCTGCGGGCGGGCGCGCTTGCACCGCCGGCGGCGCCCGCGTCCTGCCCGAGGTACGCCTCGAGCACGCGCTGATCGCGTCCCACGCTCGCCGGATCGCCGTGGGCGATCACCTGTCCGAAGTCGAGCACGACGACGCGATCGCTCACCGACATCACCAGGTCCACACGATGCTCGACGAGCATCACCGCCATCGAGCCGCGCAGTGCGCGGATCCGCTCGCCGAGCTCAGCCACCTCGTCGGCGCCGAGGCCGCCCGCGGGCTCGTCCAGCAGCAGCAGCTCCGGCTCGCAGACGAGCGCGCGCGCGAGCGCCACGCGCTTCTGCACCGGATACGGAAGCGTCGGCGGCAGCCGCTCGGCGACGTCATCGCATCCGAGCTCGCCCAACACAGCCAGCGCGCGCTCTCGCAGCGCGCGCTCGTCGCGGTCCGAGCGTGGCAGCCCGAACGCCGCGCTCGCGATGCCCGCCTTGCGGAACCGCTCCGCTCCGGTCATCACGTTCTCGAGCACGCTCAGACCGGGAAACAGGCCGACCCCCTGAAGCGTGCGCGCGATTCCCATCCCGGCAAGGCGGTTGGTGCGCACTCGGCTCAGCGTGCGGCCCCGCCATTGCATCGTGCCCGACGTCGGCTCGACGAACCCGCACATGACGTTGAAGAGCGTCGTCTTGCCCGCTCCGTTGGGGCCGATCACGCCGAGCACCTCTCCGGGCGCGACCTCCAGCGAGACACCGTCAAGCGCAACTATGCCGCCGAAGCGAACCGTCAGCTCCCGCGCCGCGAACCCACCTCCCCGGTGAGGATCACCTCCCATCCACAGGGAAGTTACAGACAGCTCCGGCTGTGCGACTCAATCGTGGGGCTTTTCCGAACCACGCCCTACGCGTCTGGCTGGGCGTAGCGCGCGACGGTGAAGCCGATCAGCAGCGGCACGTTCAGGGCGAACACGATCAGCGACAACGTCAGCACCACCAGCGGGCCGCCGCTGGTGTGGTTGCGCAGGAACACGTACTCGATCATCCCGGCGATGATCGAGTACGCGAGCAGCGCCCACTTGCCGACCTCCGCGAAGCTTCGCCATGCGAAGCCGTCCACCCGCGAGAGCACCAGCAGATTGCCCGCCAGCACGACCGCGGAGGCCGCAAGCAGCGCAGCCGCCGGTCCCAGCGAGACGTGTTGGGGAAGGTGGGCCGATAGATAGATGCCAGCGGCCAGCACCAGCGCGAGCGACAGCATCCCGAGCTGCGTCACCGGAGGCATGCGGGCGCCGTCGGCCTGGTGGTGCTCGCTGCTCATCCAGCTGCCAGCTTGGTCATGATCACCAGGGTCGCGACCTGCATCAGGCCGGTGGCCCCGGCCGAGTAGATGAACCGCTTCATGAGACGCTCGATCACCGCGGGGTTCGGTTGGGGCTTCTTCAGCTCGGTCAGCACCGCGATGTTCGCCGGCTCGAGCAGTCCGAGAGCGATCACCGCCATGACGGCCACGATGATGAAGCTCGCCACCACCCAGCCGTGCAGCGCGTAGGAGGTCTGGTTGGTCCCCAGGTGCGTCGACAGCTGCCATCCAGCCGCGAGCGTGACCGTCACCACCGTCGGCATGATCAGCACCATCTTCGGCATCAGCCGCGCGGTGAACTCGATCCGGGCGGGGAGCGAGAGCTTGCCCATAATCGGCCCGAGCACGAACCCCAGGAACAGGTCGATGACCGTCCACGCGGCGCCGCCGACGACGTGCAGGAACTCCAGCGGCCACAGTTTATTGGAGGCGATGCCGGCGATCGTCAGCGCGAGCACGATCGCGACGATCGGCAGCCCCGCGCGCGGCACGATCTGGAAGTCAGGGCGCTCGAGCCCGGCGCCAGGCGCATCCGCAACGGCGGCCCCGCTCGAGGAGATCGCTACTTGGGCCATCGCGCGAAATCTAGCGGGCGGGGGAGCGGAATGCCAGCCTTCGCGCGGGCGCGAACGCGCGCGCGTCTGCGAGCCGCCAGGTGGCGGCGGCGGTCGCCGCCGCCACGATCAAAACGCCCGGCCACGGCCCGACGGCGAGCGCGAGCAGATGCGAAACCACGAATGCCGCGAAGCCGACGCCCGCCAGCTGCGCGGCTGTACGCGCACCGTGGCGCCGATTCCAGATCGCGATGCACGAGAGCCCGCCGGCCGCGAGCACGACGCCTCCGAGCGGTCGCGAGCCGCTCGCCGCGACGACCCCGTAGCTGGCGATCAGCGAGCCGGCCGCCAGTGGGGCTGTCGGCATCCGGCGCACGCGGCGAAGCGTAGCGCTCACCGCTCGGCGGTAGGGTCGGCGACCGCGGCCAGCGCCACCGCAGTGTACATCTTGGTCAGGTGCTCGACGATTTCCTCCGGAGACGCGCTCACGTCGCCGTGGATCCAGTCGACCAGCATCTCCATCGCGGCGCCCATCAACGAGCGCGCCGTCAGCACCGGGTCCATGCGCAGACGGACGCCCTCGCCCGCAATCGACATCGCGTTTCTCACGATGATCTCGGCAAACGCGTGCCGGTTCTCGCGGCGCAGCTTTTCCAGCCGCTCGCTCACCCCGACGACCTCGAGCACGATCACCCGCGCCTTGCGCCGGTCCTCGGTGAGCTGCGTCCACGACGCCTGCAATCCGACCCGCGCCTGATCTTCGAGCGTGTGCGCCTTCGCGGTCGCCTCGATCACCGCCGTGGCGTTCTCGCGAATGGCCCGCTGATACACGTGGTAGAGCAGGTCCTCCCTACTCGTGAAGGACTCGTAGAAGTAGCGCGAGTTCAGCGACGCCGCCGCGCTGACAGCGCGAATCGAGCTGCCGGCGTAGCCCTGGGTGCCGAACAGCTCGAGACCCGCCTCGAGCAGCCGCTCGCGGCGCTCTTCACGGCGCTCGGCAACGCTCAGACCCCTGTATCGGCGCGGCGTTCGCACCGTCGGTTGTGGTGTGGACGGTTCCCCTGACGGCATCTGCTCGGTCAACGATAGACGGGGCGGCTGGCCGGGCGGCCAGTGCCCGCGCCGAGGCGCCGACCCCGCGCTCCCGCGCGGCCCCGGGAGAGGCGCGCACCCGGGTCGCGCGAGCCGACGTTGGACTCCATGAGACCGCTATGTACAAAGTGGTCCGGTCGTGTTACATTCCTCGGCGCCTAACTGGCACGACAGCGCTACAAATCAAGGAGAGGGGCAGGCATGTCGAGTCTCAGGGGAATCGCGCGGGTGACACTCGCGCTAGCAGTCGTACTCGCGTTGACGATGGCCGCGACGGCCTCGGCGACGCCCGTCGAAGGACCGGCCGGCGAAGCGTTCTACACGCCGCCGTCGCCAACTCCCGCCGGCAGCGCCGGCGAACTGGTCTGGTACCGGCCCGCGACGGTCAACCTGCAGGTGCCGCTGCCTGCCAACAAAGCATGGACGGTGCTCTATCAGTCCACAGGACAGCGCGGCGAACCGGACTTCGTGACCGGCACCGTGATCGTGCCGAGCGCCAAATGGAGCGGCAAAGGATCGCGGCCTGTCGTGACCGTCGGAATCGGCACGCAGGGCATCGCCTCCAAGTGCGCGCCGTCCAAGCAGGTCGTCAACGGCACCGAGTACGACGGCTCGGCGATCATCGACTCGCTGAAGGCCGGCTACGCGGTCGATTTGACCGACTACCAGGGCTACACCAACGGCGCGATCCCGACCTACACGGCGGGCAAGGCCGAGGGCCAGGCGGTGCTCGACATCGTGCGCGCGGCCAGGCAGCTCCCCGGCTCAGAACTGACCGAAAGCGACCCGACCTACGCCTGGGGTTACTCGCAGGGCGGCCAGGCGGTGGGCTGGGCAGGCGAGCTGCAGTCGAGCTACGCGTCCAACGTGAAGCTGTCGGGAATCGTCGCAGGGGGCGTCCCCGCCAACCTGCTGGAATTCGGCGCCTTCACGGGCGAATCGGTCGGGTCGGGCTTTGAGATCCTGTCGGCGATCGGGCTCGAGTCGGCCTACCCGGAACTCAAACTCGGCGCGCTGACGCCCGCGGGCGAAAAAGCCGTCGGCGTGGCATTGAGCCAGTGCGCGGTCCAGCTGATCGAGACGCTGCGCGGGGCGAACTTCCGCGAATTCACCACCGAACACAAGAACCTCGAAGAACTCGAAAAATCAGAACCGAACTTCAAGAAAGCCCTTGAAGAACAGTCGCTCGACAACAAAGCGGTGTCCGCGCCGGTGTACCACTTCCATGGCCTGGAAGACGAGTTCGTCCCGGTCAGCCAGGACGTGAACCTGCACTACCACTGGTGCTCGCTGGGCGTCAAAGACGACTTCCAGCTGTACTCGGGCGACCACCTGTTCACAGATCCGCTCGGCGCCTCCGACGCGATCAAGTGGATCGAAGAACGCGTCGCCGGCAAGACCGCTCCGAGCACGTGCGGGCAGCACAAAGAAGGCGCGACGTTGCCTTCGAACGCACGCCTGACGCCGCAGACCGGCGACCTGGTCATCAAGCTCGTGAACTGGTCGCTGAAAGGCAAGGTGACCGAGAAATCGGGCATCACGGAGGAACTCCCTTCGGGCTCGACGCTGAGCGCCGAAGCGGACGCGACGAACGGCAAACTCACCTCGACGCTGAGCATCCCGCCGATCAACCAGACCTTCTGGGTCGGGCTGGTTCCGGTCACGCTCAGCGGCGCGCTGACGCCGACCGGCCCGGCAACGGGGACGTTCGCGTTCAGCGAAAGCGGCAACGAAGTCTCAGAGAGCGCCGAAGGCAAGGCCAACGAGATCGTCAAGGGCGTGAAAATCGGGCTGTTCAACCTCCCGATCGGCTGCAAAACGGTCGAGCCGATCAACCTGCCGCTGACGATCAAAGAGCCGACCAACGCGCTGGCCGTCGGGAGCTTCGCCTTCAAGGCAGAAGTGACCGTGCCGGAATTCGGCGAATGCGGGCTGTTCGGGCCGATCATCACGTCGGTCACATCGGGACCCGGCAACACGGTCGAAATCACGGCCACGCCACCGGCACCGATCAACTGGTAGGGGGGCTCACGTCGCACCCGGCCGCTGGCCGGTTCAAGTAGCCGGCCAGCGTCGCACCCGGCCTTTGGCCGGTTCCACTAGCAAGGGGGCCCTCCGACGGAGGGCCCCTTTTGTGGGCAGGACGAGGCGATCGTGCGCGGAGCAAGCGCCGATTGGACGGTGAGGCGTTCGACCCGCCTGGCCCGAAGGAGGGGTACCATTGGGTCGGTGCCGGACGATCCGTCCAACACGCCCGATCGCGTAGACGGCGACCGCTCCGAAGCGCATCCGCCGCTGCCGCGTGACAAGCGCGGCTGGCAGGTCGCACCTGCGCCCGACGGCCGCGGCATGCCCGAACACGCCAACCCGGGAAAGCCGCCGCACCGCTTGCGCGGCTTCTGGTACTTCGTGCTGGCGCTGATCGCGCTGAACTGGCTGTCGGTGCTGTTCTTCCAGCCCTCCACGGGCGAACAGCGGGTGACCGTGCCGTTCAGCCCCTACTTCCTGGAACACGTCAAAGGCGACAAGGTCAGCTCGATCGCCTCCAAGGGCGACACGATCCAGGGCAAGTTCAAGGCCAAGGAACGCTACCCGGCGAGCGACACGAAGGCCACGCCGACGAAGCTCTTCGACACGCAGGTTCCGAGCTTCTGGAACGGCAACCAGCTGTCCGCGCTGCTGCAGGAAAAGGGCGTCCAGATCAAGGCCGAATCGACGACCACGAGCCAGTCGCTGCTGGCGGAGATCCTGCTCGGCTTCGGTCCGACGCTGCTGATCGTCGGCCTGTTCGTCCTGATCTACAAACGCGCCGCCAAAAGCGCCGGCGGCATGGGGGCCCTCGGCGCCTTCGGCAAATCTCAGGCCCGGCGCGTCGATCCGGAAAAGATCCGCGTGACGTTCGACGACGTCGCCGGGATCGACGAGGCGAAGGCCGAACTGTCGGAGATCGTCGACTTCCTGCGCAATCCGGAGCGCTACAGCAGCCTCGGCGGGCGCATGCCCCACGGCGTGCTGCTCTCAGGCGCCCCGGGGACCGGCAAGACGCTGCTCGCGCGCGCGGTCGCCGGCGAGGCGCACGCCGCGTTCTTCTCGATCTCCGCCTCCGAGTTCATCGAGGCAATCGTCGGCGTCGGCGCCTCGCGCGTGCGCGACCTGTTCGCCAAGGCCAAGGAGGCGGCGCCGTCGATCATCTTCATCGACGAGCTCGACGCGATCGGGCGCTCGCGCCAGGGGCAGGTGTCGGTGACCGGCGCCAACGACGAGCGCGAGCAGACGCTCGATCAGATTCTCACCGAAATCGACGGCTTCGAATCCTCTGAAGCGGTGATCGTGCTCGCGGCGACCAACCGCCCCGACGTGCTCGACCCCGCCCTGCTGCGCGCCGGGCGCTTCGACCGGCGCGTCACCGTCCAGGCGCCCGACCGCAAAGGGAGACGGGAAATCCTCGAAGTGCACACGCGCTCGATCCCGCTCGACGACGACGTCGACCTCGACGCGCTCGCCGCGAGCATGCCCGGCATGGTCGGCGCGGACATCGCCAACCTCGCCAACGAGGCGGCGCTGCTCGCCGCCCGCCGCGGGCACAAGAAGGTGCAGATGTCAGACCTGACCGACTCGCTCGAGAAGATCATGCTCGGCGCGCCCCGCGGCCTCGTGCTCGAACCCGCCGACCGCGAGCGCACCGCCTACCACGAGTCCGGCCACGCGCTGGTGGGGATGCTCACCCCCGGCGCCGACCCCGTGCGCAAGGTCTCGATCATCCCGCGCGGCATGGCGCTCGGCGTGACGCTCTCCACACCCGACTCAGACCGTGTGTCCTACTCGCTCGAAGAGCTGCAGGCGAAGATCCGCGTGGCGCTCGCCGGGCGCGTCGCCGAGGAGGTCGTCTACGGCAAAATCACAACCGGCGCGGAGTCCGACATCCAGCAGCTCACGCAGATCGCGCGACAGATGGTCGGACGCTGGGGGATGAGCGAGACGATCGGCCCGATCGCCGTGCTCCCCGACGAGGGCCAAGGGCCGTTCCTGCCCGGCGCCAGCGAGACCTCACAGGAAACCCAGCGCGTCGTCGATCAAGAGGTACACACACTCGTAGAAGCCGCCCATCACGAGGTCACGCGACTGCTCGAAGAGCATCGCGACCAGCTCGAGGGCCTCGCGCAGGCGCTGCTCAAGGCCGAGACGCTCGATGCTCCTGAGGCCTACGCGGCCGCCGGCGTGCCGCTCAACGAGCGCGCCCAGCAGGAGCCCGCGGCGACGCCTGCGTGAGGGTTCCGAAGCGCGAGCGCTGACTAACCTGCGCGCCGCTTACGGCGAGGGTCCGCAGGTTTGGGCGGGAAGCGCTTTTTCTCCTCGGCCGTCATCTTGCGGATCGTCAACGACCCTTCCTCAACCTGACGCTGGACGTCCTCCAGCTTGGCCCGGCGCTTCTCGGCCGCGCGATCTGCCTGCGTAACCATATATTTAGGTTAGCGCCCCGTGGCGCGCCTCGGCGAAAGTCACCATGCGCCGGTCGTTCTCGTCCCACAGCTTCAGACGTACAGCGCGCAGCCCGTCACCGAGTGTCAACGTGGGCACCTCGTGGAATATGGGGTTCTCGTCGTGCGCGCGCTGCAGGTTGTAGTTGGGGATCCGCGCGCTCAGGTGATGGACGTGATGCAGACCGATGTTGCCCGAGAAGAACTGGAGCACCTTCGGCAGCTTGAGATAGGAGCTACCGCGCAGCGCCGCATCCGCATACGTCCACGTCTCGGCGCTCTCCCAGTAGGCATCCTCGAACTGGTGCTGGACGTAGAACAGCCAGATACCCGCCGAGCCGGCGAGCAGCAGCGTCGGCGCCTGCACGAGCAGGTAGTCGCGCCACCCGAGCAGCCAGCACAGCGCCGCGATCAGCACCGCGAGCGCGACGTTCGTGCCGAGCACGCTCTGGCGCATGCGCGGGCGCGCCGACTTCGCGACGATCCGCGGGCCCACGAGCAGGGCCACGATCGGTCCGATGCCGAACATCACCAGCGGGTTGCGAAACAGCCTGTATCCCAGGCGCGCGCGGGGGGCCAGCGCCTGATATTCGGTGACGGTCAGCGTGCGCACGTCGCCGCCACCGCGACGGTCGAGGTCGCCCGAGGTCGCGTGGTGGATCGCGTGGTCGTGGCGCCAGCGCAAAAAAGGCGAGTACACGAACAGGCCCAGCACCGTCCCGAGCCACAGGTTCGCCTTCCTCGAGGCGAGGAACGAGCCATGCGAGCAGTCGTGAAATAGGACGAACGTTCGCACCAGGAATCCCGCGGTCGGGATCGCGATCACGAGCACCAGGAGATAGGACACGCTGAGCGCCTCGTACATCGCGACCGACAGCGCGAGATACGGCAACACGGAGGTCGCCAGATCGAGCATGCTGCGCCCGAGATGCGGCTTGGCATACGGAGCAAGCGCCTCCCGCCAGTACGCGCCCTGAGGCTGGGGGGACCCGCCTTCGGCGGCTGCTGCATGGCTCATGATGCATCCTCTCCTTACAGACCGCCACGAACCGGTCCGCGTGCGCGTGTCACGCGTCCCGGCGGTACTGCCTGTTGTATGCCCGGCGCTCTCGGCTCGGGTTCTGTTCTGGTTCGTCCGCCGCGTGCGCTTGCGTCTTCGCGAGCGAGCCAGCTCACAGTGGATGCTAACCGACCGCGGGGCGGCGCCGACGCATTACCCCATCGTCACGGCGCGGCGGTCCCTTTAGTTCAGCGCGTCAAGCTCAGCCCCATCCAAACGTGCTGGATACCCGCTTCCTCGAACGGCTCGGACTCGACGGCAAAGCCGGCCTTCTCGTAGAGCGCGACCGCGTCGAGCTGCGCAGCGAGGCGCACCTGACGCGAGTCTCGCTCGCGCGCCGCATCCAGAGCGAGCCGGAGCATCCGCAGCGCGACACCCCGACGGCGCCACTCGCGCTCGACGGCGACGCGACCGATTTTGGCGCGGTCCCGGTCGATCAGCAGGCGCAGCGTCCCGACCACGGCGCCGGACTCCGGGTCGAGCGCGACGAGGTGCAGCGCATGCTCATCGTGCTCGTCGAGCTCCTCCTCGCGCGGCACGCCCTGCTCCTCGCAGAACACCTGTTCCCTGAGGGCGAAAGCACCGCGCACGTCATCGCGACCAGCGGCCCAGCGGATCGGGATCTCGCGGTCGTCCATCTTCTCTGCTCAGCGCGCGCCCGCGGCGAACGCCGCGCGGACCGACCCAGGAGTCAGGCGACGCAGCACGAGCAGCCCCATCAGCGCCGTCAGCAGGCACGTCGCGCCCCCCAGTCCCAGGCCGGCCCGCGCGCCGGCCTGCGCCATCACCCAGCCCACGATCGGCCCGCCGATCGGCGTAGAGCCCTGGAACGCGACGAACCACAGCGCCATCACGCGCCCGCGCATGTCCGCCGCGGCGCTCAGCTGCAGCGTCGAGTTGCCCGTTGCCATGAACGAGATGCTCGCACCCCCGGCGAGCGCGAGCGCGAGTAGCTCCGTGGTCAGGTTCGGCGCTGCGCACGCGAGCCCGAGCACGACACCGAACGCGCTTGCCGCGAGCACGAGCGTGGGCAGACCCGTCCTGCCCTTCGTCGCGACGAACAGACCTCCCAGGACCGCGCCGAGGCCCATCGCCGCGGTCATGAAGCCGTAGCCCGTAGCGCCAACGTGCAGACCCTGCTTGGCCATCACCGGCAGCGTCACCTGGAACTCGTACGCAAATGCACCCACGAGCGCCATCATCGCCAGCGGGACACCGAGCTCGCGTGTGCGCCGCACATAGCGCAGGCCTTCGCGGAGCTGCCCCGGGCCGCGGCCGCTGGGCGGGCTGGGGTGGATCGCGCTGCGCTCGAGCGTCACCAGCGAGCCGATCACCGCCGCGAAGCTCGCCGCGTTCAACAGGAAGCAAGGCCCCTCGCCGACCGTCGCGATCAGCACGCCCGCCACCGCCGGGCCGATCACACGCGCGACGTTGACGAGCACCGAGTTGAGGCTGACCGCGTTGCGCAGGCTCTCGCCGCCGACCAGCTCGAGCATGAACGCCTGGCGCGCGGGATTCTCGAACGCGTTGTTCACGCCGAGCAGCACCGCGAGCGCGCCGATCTCCCACAGGCGCACCACCCCCGCCACCGTCAACACGCCGAGGATCAACGCCTGCACGCCCATCGCGCCCTGCAGGATCACCATCAACCGGCGCTTGTCGACGCGATCGGCGACCACGCCGCCGTACGGTCCGAGCGCCAGCACGGGAAGCGTCTGCAGGGCGATGATCACACCGAGCGCAGTGGCCGAGCCGGTCAGGCTCAGGACGAGCCACGACTGTGCCGCCATCTGCATCCACGTGCCGATCAGCGACACCGACTGCCCGCCGATGTAGCGGCGGTAGTTGGGGATCGCAAGCGCCGCGAAGGTGACTCGCCCGACGCCCGTCAGGCGCTTCACCGACGCCCGCCGCCCAGCCGCTGCGCGAGCTCCTCGAGCACCGGCAGCGCGTTCCACAGCGCGTCGCGCTCGCGCTCGTCGAGCTGCTCAACGAGCGCACTCAGCGCACGCGTACGCTCGCGATGGATCCGCTGACGCATGCGCTTGCCGGCGGCCGTCGCCAGGACGAACGCTTGGCGCCGGTCGCCGGGATCGGTCGAGCGGACCAGCAGACCGGCGTCACACAGGTGAGCCGTGATGCGCGAGAGCATCGTCGGGTTCAAGCCCTCGATCGCCGCCAGCTCGGAGAGCCCGATCGGCCCGCGTCGCACGACCGTGAACAGCACCGAGATCTGCGATGCACTCAGATCGGAGCCCGCGAGCGTTGGACGCAGGCGCCGCGAGAGCTTGCCGATCGCCGCGCGTAGACGCTCGCTCGCGTCCGCCTGCGAGGGCCGGAGCTCCAGCTCTGGTGCTGCCTTGACCGTCTCGGCCGCCATGCGCACGCCTCCCTACTAAAAATGATTGCTTGCCAGCAAGCATTATAGGAGATCGACATCGACGACCGGGGACGGCCCGCCCCACACCGCGCGGTGGGACGAGCCGCCCGATCAGGCGCCCCCGTCTATTTGACGATCTGGAAGATCCGCTCCATGCCCAGGCGCGTGTGGTCGCGTCCGTCCTGGGTTTCCATGAAGCAAGCCTGCACGTACCAACCCGGCTTGGCTGTGATCGTCTCCTGCTGGAAGGCTTCATGCGACAGCGGCCCGGCGAAGCCGAACGGTTCTGCGCTGACGAGCTTTTCCAGTCCCCTTTCCTTGCCTGTCAACAGGCCCTTTACGATCAGCTTGGCGGCGGCGAGGCTCTTCGCGGGAAACGCGATGTCCATGTGCACCAGGAAACCTTCGTTTTCAAAGCGCACCAGCTCGCCGTCGTGCAGCGTCGTCGGCCCGCGGAAGCCGAACTCGATCGAGCGGATCGTCGCCTGCGGCGCCGGCAGCGTCGCCGGGGCTTTCGCGGCGGTCACCGTGAACGGCGCTTTGATCGTTGGGCCGTGTTCGCCCACGCTGCCGAGCGCGACGTACTGACCCGGTTCGAGGATCGTCTGCGCTTCGTTCGTCTTACCCGGGCGCACTTCGGCGTCGAACACGATCGACCCGTACTTGGTCGCCTTGTTGGGGTCCTTGCCCGCGCCCGCCTTCATCGCAGCTTCGACTTCCGCGACGGTGTAGCCGGGCTTCAGCTGGAACAGGATCGTGGCGCCTTCCTTGACCCCCGAGTCCGTCGAGACGACGTTCACCGCCCCGGACTGCGTGCTACCCCCGACCGTGATCGAGGACTTCGTGAGCGCGAGCGTCAGCGTAGGCAGTGTCGAGGCCTGCGCCGCGACCGCGGACGTGAGGCTCGACACTACGCTCAGCGCGACGCCGGCGGCGAGCGTCGCCCGCAAGATTCTTCTGTTCACTTTGCTTCCCTCCTGGCTGGTGGTGAGAGCGCCCCCCTGGCGGGCAGCCGCGCGAGCTTAGAAACGACCCCCCGGAAGGTCAATACGTAATTACACGTACGCGCCAGCCGGTCTACGATTGCCTGCCATGGAGAGCCTCTCGGCCTCGAGCTTGCGCAAGCTCCTGCGGGCCACCGCGCAGGCGACCGAGTTCAGCGACCTCGCCGAGTTTCGTACAGGCGTGACAGCGCTCGCGCACGAGCTCGTCCCCTGCGAGAGCGTCTCCTACAACGAGCTCAAGCCCGGCTCGGATGCGATCGTCGTTGCCGACCCGGACGATTGGCTCACCGAGGAGAGCATCGAGACGTTCTCGAGGCTCGCCGGTGAAAATCCCCTGATCGAGTACTACGCACGCACCGGCGACGGTCGGCCGGTGCGATTCTCCGACTTCATCTCGCGTCGCCGGCTGCACATGCTGCCGCTCTACGACGAGCTCTACGCGTGGATCGGCGTCGAGCACCAGATCGCATTGGTGCTGCCGGCCCCTCCCGGCGAGATCATCGGCGTCGCCCTCAACCGGCTGCGACGCGACTTCACCGGCGAGGAGGCCGCGATGCTCGAGTTGCTGCGCGGGCCCCTGCGCGCGTGCTACCGGCGATTGGTGGAGCGCGAGCAGCTGATCGACCTGCTCGACGGGGCAAGAGATGACGAGATCGCGGCGCACGCGGTCGCGCTCGGCCTGTCAGAGCGCCAGACCGAGATCATCCACGGCGTCGTCGGCGGTGCCTCCAACGCGGAAGTGGGCGTCAGCCTCGGGATCAGCACACGAACCGTCGAGAAGCATCTCCAGAACATCTACGCACAGCTCGACGTCACCAGCAGAACCCAGGCAGTCGCCAAGATCCGCGAACGCCGTGACGCTGGGGCGGACGCCGTGACGCTGGAGGCGAGGCAATAAGGTGGATCATGCCCCAACGACCACTGCCCGCACAAAGGAGACAAGCATGTCCCGATTCGCCACCGTCAACCTGCTCGAGGTCGAGGACTCCGTCGGCGATCGCGCCGAGGGGATCGAGGGGCGGTTCGCGCGCAAGCATCTCGACTCACGCGACCTCGGCGTCAGCCTCTTCCGCTACGGCGCAGGCGTGCGCAGCCCGGTCGCACACAGCCATCGCGAGCAGGAGGAGGCCTACGTGGTCGTCGCCGGCGCCGGCCGGATCCTGCTCGACGGCGACGTGCAAGACATTCGCCAGTGGGACGTCGTGCGCGTCGCTCCCGACGTTGTACGCGCCTTCGAAGGAGGGCCAGACGGACTCGACATCCTCGCCGTAGGCGGCCCCAAGCCCGAGGAGGGCGACGGCGTCATGGGCGCCGCCGCGTGGCCCGACGAGGGCTAGTGTCATGGATGAGTCCAAGCTGAGCACGGTGGGGCTCTTCTCGGACCTCGCTCCCGCAGAGCTGCGACGGCTCTCGCGCGCCACCGACGAGGTCGTCGTGGCGGCCGGCACGACGCTGATCAGCGAGGGCTCGTTCTCGCACGAGTTCCTGCTGATCGAGGCAGGCTCGGCAGAGGTCCGCCGCGACGGGAGGCTGGTGGCCGAGCTCGGCCCCGGCGACTTCGCCGGCGAGATCGGCGTCATGCAAGACGCGCGCCGCAACGCCACCGTGACCGCGACCAGCGAGCTGACAGCGATCGTCATGACCGCGCGCGACCTGCGCGACCTTGCGCGGGAGATGCCGAGTGTTGCGGCGCATCTCGACGCGGCGATCGCCGCGCGCACCGGCGGTTAGCGCGAGCCCCCGAGCGAGCGGGCGGGCGGGCAAGCGCGCGAGTGCGCCGTCAGTGAGCGCGGTCAGACCAGGGCCATCCCGGGCGCAACGTCGACCTGGACGAGCCGCGGCCCGTCCGCCGCGAGCGCCTCCGCCAGTGCGCCGTGGAGCTCTTCGCGCCCGTCGACCGTCGTCGAGGCGACCCCGTAGCTGCTCGCGGTGGCCGCGACGTCGAGCCGAGGCAGCTCCAGCCCAGGCGCACCCGTCACGTCCTCGAGCGTCGCGAACCACTTGAGGATCGAGTACTCGTTGTTGCGCAGCACGAGGAACTTCACCGGAATCGAGTAGGCGACAGCGGTCCAGAACGCGGTGATCGCATACTGCGCCGAACCCTCGCCGAGCACGCACACGACCTGACGCTGCGGCTCGGCCAGCTGCACGCCGAGCGACGCCGGCAGCCCGAAGCCGAGACCGCCGCCCGCGCTGAAGTAGTAGGAGCCAGGACGCGAGATACGCAGCCTGTTGCGCAGTGCCGCGGTGCTCGACGGAGACTCGAGCACCACGATCCCGTCCGCGGGAAACAGCTCGGCGAGCGTCGCGTGCACCTCCCCGCCCGAGAGCTGCTCGCCGGGCGCCGGCGCGGTCGCCTCGATCTCGGCTGATATCGATGGGGCCGAGACGGATTCCGGTCCGTCTCGGCGTGGCGGCGGCTCGCGGTCAGCTGGCGTGCTCAGCTCGCGTGCCAGCGCGGTCAGCGTCAGCGCGACGTCAGCGACGATCGCATCGCCCATCGGCGCGCGCGCGGCCTCGTCCGGGTCGTTCGTGATCGCCACGAGCTCAGCTCCGTGCGGCAGGAAGTCGCCGGGGATGTTCGGGTAGTACGGAAACACCGACGAGCCCGCGACGAGCACGAAGTCATGGCCGGCGAGCGTCTGCGCCAGCGGCCCCACCGCCGGCGGCAGCACGCCCTGGAAGGCGGGATGGCTCTCGGGGAAGCCGATGCGCCCGCCGCCGGTCGCAGGGGTTGCCCACACCGGCAGACGCTGAGACTCGACGAGCTCGACCGCCGCGTCCCAGCCGCCGCTGGCATCGATCTCGGGCCCCGCCACGAACACCGGGCTGTGCGCCGAGCGCAACCGCCGCGCGAGTGCCGCGATCTGCGACTGCGGCGGCTGGGTCCTGGCGTCGAGCGAGCGGGCGATCTGAGTTGTGAAGTCGCCTCCCTCGAGCTCCCGCGTCCAGTCGTCCATCGGGATCGACACGAACGCCGGGCCCTTTGGAGGCAGGGCCGCGTGGTGGATCGCCTGCGCGAGCGCGTACGGCACATCCGCCGCGCGGGGGGGCTCGTAGCTCCACTTGACGTACGGCTTGGGCACCTCGACGGCGTCGCGGTTCGTGAGGTTCGCCTGCATCGTGATCAGCGACCGCGCCTGCTGTCCGGCCGTGACCAGCAGCGGAGCCTTGTTCGCGCGCGCATTGAAGATCGCGCCCACGCCGTTGCCGACACCCGGGGCCGTATGCAGGTTCACATGCGCGACGTTGCCGCTGGCCTGCGCGAACCCGTCCGCCATCCCCACGGCCACCGCCTCGTGCAGGCCGAGCACGTAGCGAAAGTCCTCCGGCAGCGGCCCCAGCATCGCGAGCTCGGTGGAGCCGGGGTTTCCGAAGATCGTGGTCATCCCCCGCTCGCGCAGCAGCGCGAACGCGGCTTCGCGGACGCTCGTCATCTATTCATGCTGCGTCGCCCGCTCACGCCGGGGAGTCTAGATGCCGCGTCGAGCTTCGAGCTAGTCGAGCTCGCGCGCGCGACACGCCAGCTGCAACAGCAACAGGTCGTCCGGGTTCTCCTGGTCGACGTCGAGCAACTCGAAGATCCTGTTGACGCGGTAGGCGACCGCGTTGCGGTGAAGGCTCAGGCGCTGGCCGGTTCGCGTCAGCGAGCCGTGCTCGTCGAGATACACGTGCAGCGTCTGGATCAGGCGCTCCGAGCGGATGCCGCCGAGCGCCGTGAGCGGCTGGAGCACCGACGTGGCGGCTTCGCGTGCGGTGTCCGAGGCGTACCACTCGACGAGCGCGCGCCGCAGGCCGACGCTGTCGAAGGCGATCGCGTTGCCTACCTGCGTCGAATTCCGCGCGGCGATCGCCGCGGCCTTGGCCTCCGCCGCCGAGGCGACCAGCCCCGCCGCACCGGCACGCGCGGTGCCGACCCCGCAGCGGATCACGACATCGGCGAGCGCGCCGCGCGTGGCCGCGAGCACCTCATCCATGCTGCTCGCCACACGACCGGAGGCTGCCGGCCCGGGGTCGTCGCGGGAGCTCGAGACGAGCACGAACGCCTCACCGGTCCGTGCCAGATGCCACGTTCCGCCCGCGGCGCGCGCAGCCTGCAGCGCCGAGCCACCGAAACGAGCTCGCGCCCGATAGGCGTCGATCTCCTGCCCAGGCTCGGGATCGGTCAGCCCCTCGAAGTCGAGCCGCACCGCGATGTGCCAGCCGTCGATCGGGAGTCCAAGCCCGCGCGCCCGCTGGACGACCGGGTCTCTCGCCTTTGCCGGGGCGGACAGCAGATCGGTGAGCACCTCCTCGCGCGACTGCGTCGGGATCTCCTGCGAGCGCCGGGCGCGCGTCATCGCCTCGCCGACTCCCGCCGCGAGCGCGTGGAGCACGATCTCGACGCTCATCTCGGCGTCGCCCTCCTGCGCAGGCGCCGTGACCCATCCCTCCGTGTGACCGTCGACCTGCACAGCCCGACGCGGGCGGTCTTGCGGCTCAACGGCGAGCATCGAGATCGGCACCCCCATCGCGGCGCCGACGTGAGCGAGCAGCGAGTCGATGCTCCCGTCGAGCGGGTGGACTTCGATCGCGCGCACCCCCGCGTAGGCGCGCAACAGCGCGACGTCCGCGGCTCCCGCGAGCTCCCGGCCGATCGCCAGCGCGAGCTCGGTCAGCTCGGTGTCATCGCGCGTGCCGAGGATCGCCGTTCCGGAGCGACTCGCGATCGCCGTCGCCGTCGCCGGTATGCGCCACACATCCGCCGCCGTCAGCACCAGCGCGGCGACCGAGCGACTGCGCGCGATCCGCAGCGCGATGTCGAAGCGATAGCTGCTGATCGCCGTGGACGCGCCACGCGTCAGCAGCACGATGCTGTGCTCGCCGACCTCGGCAAACTGGCTCAGGTCCTCGACCAACATCACACCCTCGACGACCGGGTCCGCGGGCGGCTTGGACACGTAGCCCATCATCGGCGCGAGCGCCGGCGACTCGACCAGCTCCCGCAGGGAAGCCACGAGCAGAGTGTAAACGCACCTTGAACGCAGGCCACGGCGCGCGGGTGAATGATGCACGGATGCGACTCGACGCCGCCCAGCTCCCGCGGCTCGCTCTCGGGACGGCGCTGCTCGGCGGCGGTGGCGGCGGCGACCCCGCCGCGGCGCTGCTCATGGCACGAATGGCAGTCGAGCAGCACGGTCCCGTCACGATTCTCGACGTCGCCGACCTCGAGCCGGACGCCCAGGTGCTGCCGTGCGGGACGATCGGATCTCCCACGATCGCCGCGGAGCGCATGTGGAACGGCGATGAGGGGCGCAAGCTGTGCGATGCCGTGGCAGCGGTGCGGGGCCGTCCCGTAGACGTGCTCATGCCTCTGCAGATCGCCGGTGCAAACGGTCTGCTGCCGGTGCTGTGGGCCGCGCGGCTCGGCCTGCCGCTGCTCGACGCAGACGGGACGGGACGTGCCTTTCCGCAGCTGCACCAGCAGACGATGAGCCTTGGCGGCATAGCGCCGAGTCCGGTGATCCTCACCGACGGGCGCGGCAACACGCTGACGCTCGACGCGGCCGATGGCGTGTGGGCGGAGCATCTGGCGCGCGGTGCGCTCGCGGGCCTCGGCGGGGTCTGCGCGGCAGCGCTCTGCTGCATGGACGGCGAGCAGGCCCGCCGGGCGACGATCGCCGGCTCGCTGTCCCGTGCACTGCGACTTGGCGAGGCGATGCAGACCGACATGCACGAGCGGCTGGACGCGGCGCGCGCGGTGCTCGGAGCGTCCGTGCTGATCGAAGGACGAGTCCAGGACGTGGAGCATCGGCCCGGTGTCGGCTTCGCTCGCGGTGCGGCGACGATCGTCGCGAGCGGCGAGGACGCCGAGCGCAGGATGCGCCTCGAGTTCCAGAGCGAGTTCCTGCTCGCACTCGAGGAAGGGTCCGCGTGCGCCACCGTTCCGGATCTGATCTGCGTGCTCAGCTCCGACGCGCTGTCCCCGATCGGCGTCGAGCAGCTACGCCACGGACAACAGGTGACGGTGCTCGCATCGCCCTCACCGCGTGAGTGGCACTCCGACGCCGGCATCGCGATCGTCGGACCCGCCGCGTTCGGCTACGAGGTCATGCCCGCCTGCCTGCCCGTGGCGAGGAACGATGAGTGAGCTGCGACTCGGTCTCGAGCTCGGCCACACGCACGCGGAGGGCGTCGTCCTCGACGAGGCCAATCGCGTCATGGCCAGCGCGAACCTCGCCCCGGGCCCGGACCAGGCCGGCGCGCTGCGCAGCCTGGTGCGCGCCGTCACCGCCGGCGACGACGTCGATCCGCGCCGGATCACACGCGCCGTGCTCGGATCGACCGTGGCGCTCGATGCGATCGAGCAGCGCAACGGGCTGCGGAGGATCGCGGTGCTGCGTATCGGCCGCCCGCTCACGCTCGCGCTCCCGCCACTGGCCGGCTGGCCGCCGTCGCTGCGTCGGGCCGTGTCCGCGGGCAACGCGATCGTGGGCGGCGGCGCGGAGTACGACGGGACCGTGATCGAACCCCTCGAGCGCGAGGCGATCTCACGATTCGCGGCAGCCGTCGCCGAGGCGGCCGAGGGCGTCGCTGTGACCGGCGTCTTCTCGCCCGTCGCCCGCGACCAGGAGCTCGAGGCCGCGGAGATCATCCACCGCGAGCTCGGCGCGTCGGTCCCGGTCTCGTTGAGCCACGAGCTTGGCACGGTGGGCTTGCTCGAGCGCGAGAACGCAACCGTGCTCAGCGCGACTTTGCTCGCCGTGGTCGAGCGGCTCCTCGAGAGCGTCGGGAAGGCGCTCGAGGATCTCCAGATCAACGCCGAGATCTTCCTCGCGCAGGGCGACGGGACCGTGATGACGCCCGAGCACGCGCTGCGCTTCCCGGTCCAGATGCTCGGCGGCGGCCCCGCCAGCGCGATCCGCGGCGGCGCCTGGCTGACCGGCGTGATGGACGGCGTGACGCTCGAGCTCGACGCGACCACAGCGACAGTGGGCGCGCTCGTCAACGGCCGCCCCCGCGAGCGCACGACACCTACCGAGATCGCCGGCATACGCGCCAACTTCAGGGTGCCCGACGTCGTGACGCTGCCAATCGGTGACGGCGAGGCCGCAGGCGTTGCACTCGTCGCCGCGCTCGAGGTCGCCCGACGCCTGCAGCCGCTGCCGATGCTGGTCGTAGTCGGCAGCGGTGCAAGCGCCGCCGCCCCACACCTGCTTGCCGTCGGCGAAACGGTCGTCCCCGGCGACGGCGACGTGGCGCGGGCGATCGGCCTCGTGATCGCCCCGGCCGGCGGACATTCCGACCGCGTATGCGCAAACCGCGCGAGCGTTCGCGCGACGACGATGGAGGCCGCACGCGCAGACGCGATCGCGCGCGCGATCCACGCGGGCGCCGACCCCGCGAAGGTCCAGGTCGTCGAGGTCGAGGAGATCCCGCTGACCTACCTGCTCGACCCGCCGATCCGCATCATCGTGCGCGCGATCGGCCCCAGGATCTAGCGTCGTGAGCACGTCGCGTGCGAATCAGATCGAAAGCCGGACCGTCAGACCTTCGGCGCCCGGGATGACGTCGAGTCGCCGTGTCACCTGACGCGCAACCCACAACCCGACTCCGTTCGCTGCGTCCGGCTTGGGGGGCAGGTAGCCCGCGAGCGGATCCTCCAACCCACCGCACCGGTCTGAGATCTCGAGCACGAACTGCCGGCCCGCGCGGCCGGCGCGCAGCTGCCTCACGCCGCCGCCATGACGCTCGGCGTTGGCCAGGATCTCGTCGGTCGCAAGCAGCATCTCCTCGACATCGGCGTGGGGGACAGACGCCGCCTGCATCCGCTCGCGCAGTCGCGCGCGCAACGTGAATGCATCACCCTCCAGCGCCAGCGGCTCGAGCTCTCCGACGGGCTCGGGAGCGGGCGTCAGCGCACGCACCACCTCGGCCGGCTCGACGTACGCAGGACTCTCATCGATGGCGTCCTGGTCTGCCAGCACGCGCGGGTGAGTCCGCCGCATCTCCTCGACGACCGCATCCGGCACCACGCGCGTGTCATAGCCGCACACGATCGATACCGGATGGTGGGCCAGCGCTCGGTTCAAGATCGCCTCGTACGCAACCCACCGCGGATACTCGGCGCAGGCGCGCAACCGCGGCAGCTCGCCGAACAGGCACACCGATTCCGACCCCTCGCTCCTCAGCCGCCGCAGCGTCGCGTCGTAGTCGGCGAGCGCAGCCTCCGGGCGCGTGTAGTGCGTGTCGCAGTCGATGAACTGCACGTGAACACCATCGCTTCCGAGTACTTCGCGAAGGACCTCGCACTTGCGGTTGTCCACCACCATGATCGTCGCACTGCCCTGCTCCACACCGTGATGCAGAAGCGGCCCGACGCTCGCGGCCAGCTCGACGTCATCGTCGTAGACGAACAGCGTGTGCTCCATCGCGCAAGCATTCATGCGAGGACCTCGACGCCCGGGTCTGTGTCCCACCCGAGCAGACCAACCAGCCGCCGTACCGACGAGGACGCGCCCGAGATCGTCAGCCGCTGCCCGGTGCGCCCGCGCATCGCGCGCATCCCGGCGACGTCGACGTAGCGCAGTTCCGCAAGATCGAGCTGCAGCGGGCCGGGGAAGTGCCCCGCGAGCACCGACACGAGCGCGTCGGCGCACGCGAAGTCCAGTTCTCCCGCGAGCCGCAGCATGTGTCCGTCGTCAACGCGCGCCGCCGCCAGACAGCCCGTCCGTACGAGGGCTGCCAGCTCGGGGGACAGGTCGACGGTGTGTGCGGCGGCGACGTCGGCGAGCGTTGCCGGCTCGAACTCGCCGTGCGCGTACTGGCACAGGGCGACAACGTCGCCCCCGGCCATCACGTCGGCGAACCGGCGCTCGTACTCGGGTAGCTGCTCGTAGCCCGGAACGTCGCGATGCAGCCAGCTCATCTCGCCGGTGATGCTCAGCCCCGGGTAGCCTTCCGCGAGCGTTCGATCGCGATCGGCGTGCATCGCCCCCAAGACGCGCTCGATGTCGAAGCTGGCGTCGGGCGCGTATGCATTTGGGGCGGAGCGCAGCTCCAGCTGGCCACGTTCGATCGCCCGAGCGACGTCCGCTCGATCACCCGCCAGCTCACGCGCAAGCGCGTCGAGATCCTCGTGCTCGCAGAGGTAGATCACCTTGTGGGAGCGCGCCAGCGCATCGTGGACGAACGAGATCGCAACCTGGCGGCGATCCTGGGCGTGCGCAAACCGGCAGCACGCGTGCTCGCCGGCTCTGACCATTACGGCGACCTTTGATCGTCGGCTGTCATGGAAGCCCCTCTGCATGTTAGGCCGGACGTTCTCAAACGCAACCCGACGCCGCGCCGAACCATGGGCCAATCGGCTGAAGGTGTTTGTTGTGCACAGGTCACTAAAGAGGGCGGCGATTCGTCGCACGCGCCAAGAAACCGCAGCCCACGCGACCTAGTCTCGCTCGTGAGGCGTCGGTCGGTCCGGACCCCCAAAAACGCCCGTCCGCCGGCCTGCGCGACACTCACAAGGGAGGTAGCTGGCTATGCCCGAACACGGCAAATCGCCCCAACACGCTGCACGCCCCACACCGCCGGAGCCGCGACTGCGCCTGGCACCGATGCGCGAGACGCAATCCGAGCTGGTGCTGGCCGCCCGTCTCAACCGTCCCCACGCTCGCGCGCGCCTGGTCGAGTCCTTCATGCCGCTGATCGGGAGCGTCGCTCGAATCTATGCCTACGTGCCGGCGGTCGATCGCGCCGAGCTGATCCAGGAGGGCGTCGTGGGTGTCCTGCGCGCGCTCGAGCGCTATGACCCTCAGCTCGGGACGCCGTTCTGGGCGTACGCGTCGTGGTGGGTGCGTCAGGCGATGCAGCAGGTGGTCTCCGAGCTCTCGCGCCCGGTCGTCCTGTCTGACCGCGCGCTGCGCCAGCTCGCGCACGTGCGCGACGCGCGACGGGCGTTCATCCGCGCCAACAGCCGCGAGCCGAGCCTCAGCGAGCTCGCCGCCGAGAGCGGTCTCACATTCGAGCAGCTGCATCGACTCAGCGTCGCCGATCGCCGGCCCCGTGGTCTGGAGGAGCCGCTCGACGACGAAAGCGGGACCGGCGCGACGTTCGGTGACTCTGTGCGCGACCCGCGCGCCGAGGAAGCCTACGAGAACCTCGCGACGCAGATGGCTGCCGAGGAGATTCCGCGGCTGCTGACGCACCTGAGCGAGCGCGAGCGTCGCGTGATCGACGCTCGCTACGGCCTGGGCGGCCCCGCGCGCACGCTGCGCGAGCTCGGCGAGGAGCTGGGCATAAGCGCCGAGCGGACCCGCCAGATCGAGCAGACCGCGCTGGAGACGATGCGCGCCGCCTGCCAGCTCGACGGAGGCTCGGGAGGCTCCGCACCAGAGGCGCTGGCCTCATGAGCCCCGCGTATGAGCAACGTCTTGCCGAGGACCGCCGCGCCGCTTACGTGGCAGCCATGGCCAAGGCTCGGCAGGCGCGGCGCCGCGAGCTTGCGCTGGTCGAGCAGTATCTCGCACAAGTTCGCTTCGGCGCTGCGTCGGCGCCGCGTGTCTGGCGCAGCTTGACGCCCGAGGCGAGGCGATAAAACCGCGGGCGTCAGGCAGGCACGGCGGCCCGGTCGCTCTCGGCGCTCTCGGCGCCGTCGGCGGCCTCGCTGTCGGGCTGCGTCCAGCGCACCACGAGCTGATCGTCCTGAGCGTCGACGGTGATCACGGCGCCGTTGCCGATCTCGCCCGAGATCAGGGCGCGTCCGATCCTCGTCTCGACCTCGCGCTGGATGAAGCGGCGCAGCGGTCGCGCGCCGTAGACCGGGTCATACCCCTCCCGAGCGATCAGGACGCGGGCTGCCTCGGTCAGCTCGAGCGCGAGCCTCCGGTCGGCGAGACGCGCCCTTACGTCCGCGACCTGGAGGTCGACGATCTGCTCGATCTCCTGCACGGTCAGTGGCTTGAACAGGACGATGTCGTCAACGCGGTTGAGGAACTCCGGGCGGAAGTAGCCGCGCAGCTCCCCGATCACGCGCTCGCGCGCGTCCTCGCGGATCTCGCCTGTGTCGGTCACCCCGTCGAGCAGGTACATCGAACCGATGTTGGAGGTCATGATGATGACGGTGTTGCGGAAGTTGACCGTACGTCCCTGAGCGTCGGTGAGCCGCCCGTCGTCGAGGATCTGTAGGAGCGTATTGAACACATCTGGGTGCGCCTTCTCGATCTCGTCGAAGAGGACCACCGAGTAGGGCTTGCGCCGCACCGCCTCTGTGAGCTGCCCGCCCTCCTCGTAGCCGACGTAGCCGGGCGGAGCCCCCATCAGCCGGCTGACGGTGTGGCGCTCCTGGTACTCGGACATGTCCAACCGGATTGTGTTCTCCTCGGAGTCGAACAGCGCCTGGGCAAGCGCTCGTGAGAGCTCCGTCTTGCCGACGCCGGTGGGGCCGAGGAAGATGAACGAGCCGATCGGCCGGCGCGGATCCTTGATCCCGGAGCGCGCACGGATCACCGCGTCGGCGACCAGGCGCACGGCTTCGTCCTGACCGATCACCCGTTCATGCAGGACCTCGTCGAGTCGCAGCAGCTTTTCGCGTTCGCCCTCGAGCAGGCGCGCGACCGGGATCCCCGTCCAGCGCGCGACGATCTCCGCGATCTCATCCGCGGTGACCTCCTCGCGGAGCAGACGGGTCGGGTGCGTGGGTCCGGATCGGTCTTGGAGGCGCTCCTCCTCCGAGTGCAGCCGCCGTTCGAGCTCCGGCAGCCGTCCGTGCCGGAGCTCTGCCGCCCGGCTCAGGTCGTAGTTTCGCTCGGCTTCCTCGATCTCGCGACGCAGCTGCTCGAGTTCCTCCCGGAGCGCCTGCAGCTTGTGGATCGTCTGGCGCTCGCCCTCCCACTGAGCGGTCATCGCGTCGGCCTGGGCGCGCAGGTCGGCGAGTTCCCTGCGCAGTGCATCGAGCCGTTCTTTGCTCGCCTTGTCCTTCTCCGTCCCCAGCGCAGCCTCCTCGATCTCGAGCTGCATCACCCTCCTCGTGGTCTCGTCCAGCTCCTGCGGCATCGAGTCGATCTCGGTGCGGATCACAGCGCAGGCCTCGTCGACGAGGTCGATCGCCTTGTCGGGGAGAAAGCGGTCAGAGATGTAGCGATCCGCGAGCGTCGCCGCGGCGACCAGCGCCGCATCCTGGATACGGACGCCGTGGTACACCTCGAAGCGCTCGCGCAACCCGCGCAGGATCGAGATCGTGTCCTCGACCGTCGGCTCGTCGACGAGGACCGGCTGGAAGCGGCGCTCGAGCGCGGCGTCCTTCTCGATGTAGCGGCGGTACTCCTCGAGCGTGGTCGCGCCGATGCAGTGCAGCTCGCCGCGGGCGAGCATCGGCTTCAGCATGTTGCCCGCGTCCATCGAGCCTTCGGCGGCACCCGCCCCGACGACCGTGTGCAGCTCGTCGATGAACATCAGGATCCGACCCTCGGCGGCCTTGACCTCCGTGAGCACTGCCTGCAGGCGCTCCTCGAACTCGCCGCGATACTTCGCGCCCGCCACCAGCGAGCCCATGTCGAGCGCGAAGATCGTCTTGTCCTTGAGGCCCTCGGGAACGTCGCCGCGGACGATCCGCTGGGCGAGCCCCTCGACGACCGCAGTCTTGCCCACGCCGGGGTCGCCGACCAGGACAGGGTTGTTCTTGGTCTTGCGCGAGAGGATCTGGATCACCCGCCGGATCTCGGAGTCGCGGCCGATGACCGGGTCCATCTCGCCTGCGCTCGCCGCCGCGACCAGGTCGCGTCCGTACTTCTCGAGCGCCTCGTACGCGGTCTCGGGCGTCGCGCTCGTCACGCGTTGCGCGCCGCGAACCTGCGTCAGCACCTCGAGCAACCGGTCGCGGTCGGCGCCCTGCTCGCGCAGGAGCCTGCCGGCGGTCGTGTCAGCGCCGGAGGCGAGGATCGCGAGCAGGACGTGCTCGACCGACACGTACTCGTCCTTGAGGCGCTCCGCCTCCTGTTCGGCCGCATCCAGGGCGCGTGCGAGCGAGCGCGTCATCGAGACCTGGCCGTCGGCGCCAGGACCGCTGACCCGGGGGCGACTTTCGAGGGCGCGCTCGAGCCCGGCTCGCAGCGAGCCTGTATCGACATCGGCGCGTGCGAGCAGCGCCGGCGCGAGGCCATCGCGCTGCTCGAGCAGCGCGAGCAGGAGATGCTCGACGTCGAGCTCGGTGTGCCCGTAGCGCAGCGCCCGCGTCTGCGCGTCGTGCAGAGCTTCCTGGGTTTTCACGGTCAGACGGTTCGGGTCCATGAGATCACCTCGTGCCGGGGGTGTGACAGCGGGCGGTCGTTCAGCCGCTGCTCCAGGTCTTCGATCCGCGCAAGCAGTTCGCTGGCGAGCACCGCGCCGGCGTAGTTGACGCCGAGGTCGCGGCGCAGCCGTGCCGCGCGCGCCAGCAACATCGCGTCCTGCTCGGCGAACAGGGGCGCGGCCGCGGTCCCGCCGCGCGGCGCCAGCAACCCAAACTGCGCGAAGCGGCGGATGACGTCGGGGTGCAGGCCAGTCTCGCGCGCGAGCGACTCGAGCGTCACGAGCAGCGGTCCGCCGTTGCGCGTGCGCACCAGCTGCACGGCCTGGCGCGTGCGCGTCGCGCGCGCCATCAGCCCTCCTTGCGCGGGTCGAATTTCGATACCGCTGCCAGCTGCTCGAACAGCTCGCGTTCCTCTTTGGTGAGCCGTTTGGGCACGCGCACCGTGACTACGGCATGGAGATCGCCGGGGGAGCCGCCTATCGACGGCAGTCCCTGACCGCGCAGGCGCAGCCGCCGGCCCGACGATGAGTGGGGCGGAACGCGTACGCGCGCCGTGCCCGACAAGGTCCTGACCGGAACCTCCGCACCGAGTGCCGCCTCCCACGGCGAGACCGGGAGATCGACGTAGAGATCACTGCCTTTGACACGGAACTGGGGATGGCGTTTTATCCGCACCCGCAAGAACAGGTCGCCGGCCGGACCGCCGCCGCTACCCGTTTCGCCCTGCCCGGCCAGGCGTATGCGCTGCCCGCTGCGCACACCAGGCGGGATGTCGACCTCGAAGTCGCGCCCATCTCCCAGGGACAGCCGCCGTTTGCCGCCTGCCGCGGCTTCCTCGAGCGTGAGCTCGAGCGTCGCCTCCTGGTCGCCGCCGCGACGCGAGAAGCCGTTGGCGCCGGCGCGCCCACCGCCGCCACGACCGCGAGGCCCCTGGCCGGCGAAGAAGCTCTCGAAGAAATCGCTGAAGTCGCCGCCGCCGAAGTCGACGCGCACCTCGGAGAAGCCGTCCCCGCCGCGAAACGCCTCTTCATAGCCGCCCGCGCCGCGCGCGCCGGATACGTCCTGGCCGGCTTTCCAGTTGGAGCCCAGCCGGTCGTAGCGCTCGCGCTTGTCTTTGTCGCGCAGGACCTCGTAAGCCTCCGAGATCTCCTTGAAGCGGTCCTCAGCGCCGGGATCTTTGTTGACGTCGGGGTGATATTCCCGCGCGAGTTTGCGATAGGCGCTGCGGATGTCCTGCTCGCTCGCGTCGCGCGGAACGCCCAGAACCGCGTAGTAGTCCTGGTAGGCGACTGCCATCAGTCAGAGGGCTCTGGCGCGCGGGCGACCACGACCTGCGCGGGACGAATCACGCGATCGCCGAGCGCGTATCCGGAGCGTGGGACCTCCACAACCGTATGCGGTGGTGTCCCGTCAGCAGCCTGCGTGGCGACCGCGTCGTGGCGCTCTGGATCGAACGCCTCGCCCGGGGCCCCCGTGCGCGTCACGCCGTGGCGTTGCAGCACTGAGTCCATCTGCTGCATGACCGCCAGCAGGCCTTCGCGACAGGGTCCTTCCGGCTCGATCTGCATCGCCCGCTCGACGCTGTCGACCACCTCGAGCCAGTCGAGGATCATCGACTCGCGGACTTCCGCCGTTCGCCGCTCGACTTCGCGCGTGGCGCGCTTGCGATAGTTGTCGAGGTCAGCGAGAGCGCGCCTGTAGCGATCCTCGATCCGCGCCAGCTCGTCGCTCAGCTCGTCCGTGGCGGCCGACTGAGATGTCGGCTCGCCGGCGTCCGCGTCGCGCTGATCACGTCCGTCGTCGATGTCAATCCCTCGTGAACTCTGCATCCACGACCTCCGCGTCCTCGGGCTCGCTCCCGGAGTCGCCGCCGCCGCTGTCGCCGGCGTCCCTGTCGCTGCCGTTGCCGCCGGCGCCGTTTCCGCGCGCGGCCCCCTGCGCGGCTGCGCTCGCGGGCAGACCATGGACGAGCTGCTGGAGATCTGCGATCAGCGGGCGCACCCTGTCGAGACCGGCCTGGTCCTGCAGCGCCTGACGGGCGTCCGCGATGAGCTGTTCGGCTCGCGCTTTGTCGTTGACGGGCAGGTTGTCCTGCAGCTCACCCAGGAGCTGCTCGACGCGGTAGGCCAGCGAGTCGAGCTCGTTGCGCGCATCGATCTCCTCGCGGCGGCGGCGGTCCTCGTCCGAGTGTGATTCGGCATCGCGGATCATCTGATCGATCTCGCCTTTGTCGAGGTTGGTGCTCTCCGAGATCGTGACCCGCTGTTCTTTGCCGGTCTCTTTGTCCTGGGCCGAGACGTTGAGGATGCCGTTGGCGTCGATGTCGAAGGTGACCTCGACCTGCGGCTGGCCACGTGGCGCCGGTTTGATGCCCTCGAGGCGGAAGCGCGCGAGCTGGCGATTGTCGGAGGCGAGCTCGCGCTCGCCCTGCAGCACCGACACGTCCACCGCCGTCTGATTGTCCTCCGCGGTCGAGAAGGTCTCGGTGCGACGCGCCGGGATCGTGGTGTTGCGCTCGATCACCCTCGTGTTGACGCCTCCAAGTGTCTCCAGTCCGAGCGACAGCGGGGTGACGTCGAGCAGCACGACGTCCTCGACCTCCCCCTTGAGCACGCCGGCCTGCAACGCCGCGCCGATCGCTACGACCTCGTCGGGGTTGACTGTCATGTTCGGCTCCTTGCCGCCGGTCAGGCTGCGCACGAGGCTCTGGACCGCCGGAATGCGTGTCGAGCCGCCTACCAGGATCACCTCGTCGATGTCCTGTGCAGTCAGCTTCGCGTCCTTGAGCGCCTGTTCCACAGGGCCTCGGCAGCGCTCGACAAGGTCTTTGGTCAACTGCTCGAAGGTCGAACGCGTGAGCGACGTGTTCAGATGCTTTGGGCCCGAGGCATCGGCCGTGATGAACGGCAGGTTTATCTGCGTCTGGGTCGTGCTCGAGAGCTCGACCTTGGCACGCTCTGCGGCCTCGTAGAGCCGCTGCAGCGCCTGCGGGTCCGAGCGCAGATCGATGCCCTGGTCGCGCTTGAACTCGTCGGCAAGCCAGTCGACGATGCGCTTGTCGAAGTCGTCTCCGCCGAGGTGCCCGTCCCCGCTCGTCGCGCGGACCTCCACGACGCCGTCGCCGACGTCCAGCAGCGATACGTCGAACGTGCCGCCGCCGAGGTCGAAGACGAGCACGGTCTCCTGGCCCTTCTTGTCCATGCCGTACGCCAGCGCCGCCGCGGTCGGCTCGTTGATGATCCTCAGGACCTCCAGGCCGGCGATCGCTCCCGCGTCCTTCGTCGCCTGGCGCTGCGCGTCATTGAAGTACGCGGGCACCGTGATGACAGCCTCGGTGACTTTCTCGCCGAGGAATTTCGCGGCGTCCTCGGCGAGCTTGCGCAGGACCAGTGCAGAGATCTCCTCCGGCGCGTACTGTTTGCCACGGATTTCGAAGCGCACCGCGTCGTTGGGGCCGTTGACGACCTTGTAGGAGACGATCTTGGCCTCCTCGTCGACTTCGCCCCACCGCCGCCCGATGAATCGCTTGGCCGAGTAGATCGTGGCTTCGGGGTTGAGGATCGCCTGGCGCTTGGCCACCTGTCCGACCAGCCGCTGGCCGTCCTCCGTGAACGCGACGACGGACGGCGTCACGCGTGCGCCCTCGGCGTTCGGGATGACCTCAGCGTGGCCACCCTCCATGGTCGCTGCGACCACCGAGTTGGTGGTGCCCAGATCGATACCTACCGCCTTAGCCATGCCGGCTCCTTTCGATCGCACACGCTGCTGTCTTTGGTGGTGTAGGGCGTTGCCTCGGGGCTTCAAGCGCCACCGTGCTTGGCACGCTCGGCGGCTGGCCTAGCAACAGCCGCGTGAGCAGCGACGAGTTCCTGAGCATCGAGCGGATCGAGCGGATCGAGCGGATGAGCGGAGGCGGGCTGCCGGTCCTCTCGATGTACGTTGACCTCGCCCCGGGACCCGGCGACGTGCACGCCAGCGCCATCACCAAAGCCGACAGCCTGCTGCACGAGGTTCGTCCGCTCCAAGAGGATCGAGAGTTCGATCACGACGCGCGCCTGTCGCTGCGGGGCGACATCGAGACCATCGAAGAGTTGGTCGAGCAGTCGGCAAACGCTCCGGGTGCGCTCGCGATCATCTCGTGCAGCGGCGCCGGCGCGCTCGAGGTCGTGCACCTGCCGCGCGCGGTGGTGCGCGACCGGATCATGGTGGACGAGACGCCGTGGGTGCGCCCGCTGCTCGCCGTGCTCGAGCAGCACCACCGCTGCCTTGCCGTCGTCGTCGACCGCGAAACGGCCCACGCCTGGGAGCTGTACCTCGGCCAGGTGCGCGACCGCGGGACGCTCGTGCGCGAGTCGCGTGGACCGAGCCCGCACGGGAGCAGTGAGCGCACCGCGCAGCACAAGGCAGAGGAACGCGAAAAGCACCACTTCCGCCGCGTCGCGGAAGCGCTCGATGGCCTGCTCGGCAGCGACCGCCGCGGGGTGGTGGCGCTCGGCGGTCACGAGGACGAGCTGCATCACCTCCTCGAGTTGTTGGCGCGACCGGTGCGCGATCGGGTCGCCGGTACGTTCGCGATCGACCCCGCCGCGACCGGTAACGCAGGCAGCGTCCGTGACCGTGCGCAGGAGGTCCTCGAGCGCTACGAGCTCGACCAACAACGCCGGTCGGTGGCGAACGTGCTCGCGAGAGCCGCGGCCGGCGAGAAGGCTGTGGTGGGGCTCGACGCGTGCCTGTGGGCGGGCTCGGTGGCGGCCGTGGCGTCGCTGTACGTGCAGGATGGAGCGATTCACCCGGGTGTCGTGTGCGATCGCTCTCGCTGGCTCGCCGCGTCCGGTGAGCTCTGCCCCGTGTGCGGCGCACAGCTGCGCGAGACCTCAGACGTGATCAATGAGCTGACCGAGACCGTCATCGAGGAGGGTGGCTCGGTCTGCCAGGTGCGCGCCGAGACCGAGCTCAGCGAGCAGCTCGCGGCATGCTCGCTGCGCTTCGAGCTGCCCGGACACGCGGAACGGCCTACGCTGTAAGAGCGATGGCCAGTTCCGGCACCATTGTCGTGTGTCCCAACTGCGCGACCAAGAACCGCGTGCGCCCGACACCAACGGGTGCGCCGCGTTGCAGCGTGTGCCATACGCTGCTTCCCTGGATCGTCGACGCCAGTGCTGAGAGCTTCGACGAGGAGGTCACGTCCTCGGTGCCGGTTCTGGTGGACTTCTGGGCGCCGTGGTGCGGCCCATGCCGGATGGTCTCGCCGCTCGTGGAGCGCCTCGGCAAGGAGAACGCGGGACGGCTGAAGGTCGTCAAGCTCAACGTCGATGAGGCACCCGCGATCGCGGCGCGCTTCGGGGTCCAGGGCATTCCCCTGCTCGTTGTGATTCGCGATGGCTCGGAGGCAGACCGGCTCGTCGGCGCCGCACCGCTCGCGCGCCTGCACTCCTGGCTCGAGCCGCATCTTGGCGCGCGTGAAGCGCACCGCGTATGACTACTTCCAGCAGCACCCAAACCCCAGACCTGACCGGGCGCAACGTGATCGTGACGGGCGCCAACAGCGGCATCGGCCGCGCCGCCGCCTGCCGGCTCGCGGGCGCCGGCGCGCGCGTCACCCTCGCCGTGCGCAACACCGACAAGGGCCGAGCGGCCGCTGCGAACATGCCCGGCGAGACGGAGGTCCGCGAGTTGGACCTCGCAAGCCTCGACTCCGTGCGCGCTTTCGCCGCAGGGTGCAATGGCGAGATCGACCTGCTGATCAACAACGCGGGCGTGATGATCCCGCCGCTGAGTCGCACCGCCGAGGGTTTCGAGCTGCAGTTCGGCACCAATCACCTCGGCCACTTCGCGCTCACCAACCTGTTGCTCGAGCAGATCAGCGGCCGAGTGGTGACGGTGTCCTCGATGGCGCACCGCTCCGGGCGCATCGACTTCGAGGACCCAAACTGGGAGCGCAAGCCCTACAGCGGATGGCGCGCCTACGGGCAGTCCAAGCTCGCCAACCTGCTGTTCACCTCCGAGCTGCAGCGTCGGCTGAGCGCCGCGGGCTCCGCCGTCCTGGCCACGGCTGCACACCCCGGCTACGCCGCCACCAACCTGCAGTTCCACAGCGGGCGCCGCGTGCTCGACCTGCTCAGCAGCGTCGGCAACCGCGTGCTCGCGCAGAACGAGGAGGCAGGCGCACTGCCGACGCTTTACGCCGCTCTCGAGGACATTCCCGGGGACAGCTACGCGGGGCCGGGCGGGTTCATGGAGCAGCGCGGCGCAGCGAAGCTCGTGGGACGCTCCGCGGCCGCCAAGGACGCCGACGTCGCACGCCGACTGTGGGAGCTCTCGGAGGAGCTGACCGGAACGCGATTTCCCCTGGGGGCGACGAGCACCGCGTAGCCGACGGGCAGCCTGGCAGCTCAGCCGAGCTCTCTCAGATGAGCCCTCTGATGCTCAGGTCGGCCCATGCGGCGGCCTCGCGGTAGATCTGCTGAATGTTGGGGTGGCGGCGGATCAGCTCGCCGGCGGCGTCGAAGTCACCGCGCTCGTACGCGATGACTTCGGTCAGGGTCGTGCCGAGCTCGCCGCTGCCGCGCAACAGCGCGGCGGCGACGTCCTCGCGGAACGGAAGCTGCGCGATCACGTCCTGCATCGGCGCATTGGCGAGCGCGTCTGCAACCGAGAACAGGCCGACGGTGAAATAGGAGTCCCCCACGGGCCCCCGGCCGACGCCGGAGACGAGTTGGCACATGTTCGCCCGCACGAGCGCGGTGACGAGCAGCACGTCGGGGACATCGCGCGCGCTCGCGAGCGCGACCATCATGCCGAAGCGGCGCACGGTGCTCGCGCCGAGCCACGTGAGCCCCTCGTGAACGGAGCCGACGCGCCGGGGCAGCGCTACGTAGGCCGAGTTGGCGAAGCGCAGCAGACGCATGCTGAGCCCGGCGTCGCGCGTGATGATGCGATTCAGCTCGTCGAAGTCCTCAGTGGCGCTCATATCCGCGATCGCGCCCAGCGCGGCGAAACCCTGAGACGGCAGGCGCTGGCGCTGGACGAGCGACGGTTTCGCGAAGAAGTAGCCCTGGAAGCCGTGGAACCCGAGCTCGCGACACTGCTCGAAGGTCTCGCGGCTCTCCACCTTCTCGGCGATCAGCGTCAGGGACGGGCGGTCGGCGCGCAGACGGGCGACGAGCTCCGCGAGGCCCTCGGCGGTGTGCTCGAGCACGTCCAGCTTGACGATCTGCGCATATTCCAACAGCGGCTCGGTCGTGGGAGTCAGGCGAAAGTCATCGAGCGCGATCGCGAAGCCCGCGGCGACCAGCTCCTGGAGCACCTCGAGCAACTCGTCATCGACCCGCTGGTCCTCGAGCAGCTCGAGCACGACCTGCGCAGCCGGCAGCGGCAGTGGACGGAAGTTGAGCAGGAACTCCCGTGAGACGTTCAGATAGGCGTGCGCCTCGCCGACGAGGTCGAAGATGCCGACGTCGAAGAGTCCGTCGACGATGACAGTCGCTGTCGCGGCTCGGTCGTCGACGAACTCCGCGTGCTCAGCGGGCGGTTCGCGGAACAGCAGCTCGTAGCCGAGCAGGCGCATCTGCGGGTCGAGTATCGGCTGGCGCGCAACGCGTAGCACGGCCGGGTCGTCGCTCGCGTCCAGCGCCAGGGCGGCGCGGGACTCCTCGCTCGAGGTTGCGCGCTCGGCAGATCTCACGTTCCCTTTATCGGACGGCATTGGGTAGATCCTGAGCACGCAATGGGGCTCCGACGTTGTGATCGCCTAGGCACGACAACCACAGCTAAGTTCCAGGCCCAGATAGGCGCAACCACCGAGCACCCACAGCCAAGGAGAAGACCCGTGCAGATCACCCGAAGCTCAATCGAGACCACGCTTGGACCAGGCGACTGGTTCACCGGCACGGTCTACATCGACGCGGTTGCCGCCCCGTCAGAGCCCTCGCGGATACAGGCTGCCAGCGTGCATTTCGCACCGGGCGCGCGGACCGCTTGGCATACGCACCCCAACGGCCAGACGATCTACGTCACGGAGGGCGTCGGCCGCTGTCAACGCTCCGGCGGGCCGATCGAGGTCATTCGCCCCGGCGACCGCGTGTTCTTCGAGCCGGACGAGAGCCATTGGCACGGCGCCGCCCCCGACCGCTTCATGGCGCACATCGCGATGCAACAGGTCGACGAGCACGGCAGCGCGGTCACATGGGGTGAGCACGTCAGCGACGCGGAATACAACGCGGCCGCGTAGCGGCGCTACTGCGACTGTGCCCACTCGCGCAGGCGACCCGGCACCGCGATCGCGTCGCGCTCGACCTCGACCACCTCGTCGGCGGGTATGTTGGCGCGCTTCGCGGCCGCGACGATCGAGTCAGCCGAGGGTGCCTCGTAGAGGCAGAACGTCCGCCGCCGGTCGGCGCTGAGGAACGAGAACAGCCAGCGCACGCCCTCGTCGGCGTTGACCTCCTCGATCAGCTTGACGTCATCGTCGCTCAGCTGGAGCTGATCGGCGAACCTGCGCTCGATCACGAACAGTGGCATGTCGAGCCGATCCTACTCCCCGACCCTATGCGTCGGCAAGCGCATGACGGTGAGCGTAGGAGGCCGCCTCGGTGCGGTTCGCGCAGCCGGTCTTGCGAAGGATGCTGCGCACGTGGTTGGCGACCGTGTGCTCGCTGATGTAGAGCTCGGCGCCGATCTCACGGTTGCCGAGGCCGCGTGCGACGAGTCGCAGGATCTGTGCCTCGCGACCCGACAGCTCGTCGGGAAGGCTGGCGGGCGCGCCGGCCGGGGCGGGCCGGACTTTCATCGCTCCGATCCGGCTGCGCAGGGAGGCCATCCCGATCGTGCGCGCCAGCCGATCGGCCTCGAGGAGCAGCGCCTGCGCGCGCTCGGAGCTCTCGTCTCCACGAGCGAGCAGCATCCGTGCGTACTCGTAGTTGGTGTGCGCGAGCCAGGTCTTCGCCTCCATGGCCAGGTTGGCCGCGAGCGCCTGCTCGAAGTGCGCTTCTGCCAGCTCCCATTCGCCGAGCGTTCCCGCGAGCATGCCGAGGTAGCGGTCTGCCGCGCCGTAGTAGGCGACCAGGTGACCGACCATGACGTTGCTCCCGGCGAGCGGCGCGAGCTCGGGGTAAAGGAGCGCCGCGAGCGTCCCGTCGCCGACCGCGACGCACGCATCGGTGAGGTAGGTGAGCGATGCCAGCCACAGCGACTCCCGGAACGCGTCGAAACCCTCGCTTGCGATCCGCGCCAGCTCGCGCTTCGCCGCGGACTCCATTCCGAGCTCAACGAGCAGCGACGCGAGCCCGGGACGCCAGGGACTCCGCTCGCGGTCACCGGCGACGAGGATCCTGATCACCGAGGCCAGCTCCGCCAACCGCCCCTGCTCGCGGCGGAGGCTGAACATCTGGATGCCGTACGTGCCAGAGGCGTCGCTCCCGGTCAACATGCGGCCGGCCGCCTCCGAGCGGCCCGCCATCGCCTCGGCCGCGTCGAGCCGGCCGTCCGAGAGGGCGATCGCGGCGCCGTAGTGCTCAGCCACATGGAGGTTGAAGGGCTGCCTGGTGATCTCGGCCATCCGCCTGAGCTGCGCTGCCTCGCTGCGCGCGGCGGCGATGTCGGCAACCGCCACGAACGCAGGCACTCGCCAGGACATCGCTTCGGCCTGGAGCTCCAGGTCGCCCAGCTCCTCGCTGATTGTGCGCGCCTCGGTGAGCATCTCGAGGATCTCCTCGATGGGAGTCGCGCCACGTGACCAATAGGAGCGCACGAGCACCGTCGCAAGCCCCGCCCGGTCGCCCAGGCCCCGAGCGAGCTCGATCGCGTTGGCCCGAACGATCGCACCGCGCTCGTGCTCGCCGTGTCCGTCGAGCGCGCGCGCCAAGCCGCCGAGCAGCTCGACGCTCAGTTCCGACTCGTGCTCGCCCAGCGCCGCCGTGGCCTCTTCCAGCAGCTCGACCGCGCCCCCCACCATTCCGGGGCGCCAGCTGGCCTCCTCGTACCGTGCCGCGGCGCGCGCCAGCAGCTCGGCGTCCGCCAGCTCGCGGCCGATCTGGGCGGCAGACGCCAGCGCCTCCCGAGCATCGAGCGCGCTGCCGGCCTTGTGTCGGGCCATGCCGAGCTCGAGCAGCACCTCGGCGCGCTCGCGGGCGTCGTCGATGCCCAGCGCATGCGCCGTCATCAGCATCTGCGCCGCCTCGTCGAACGCGAGCGCATTGGCGGCGGCCCGCGCAGCGAGGACGTTGTAGCGGATCGCCCGCTCGACTCCGGCGACCGCGGTGGCCGCGGTGAAGTGGTACGCAAGGTCGCCAAGTATTCGCGCCGAGCGCCCCTCCGCCGCCTCCATGGCCTCGCCGATGCGAAGGTGCAGCTCGGCCCTGCGTACGCCGGACAGGCGGTCGTAGACGGCGCGGCGCACGAGCTCGTGACTGAACCGATACGCGAGCTGGCGGCCGGGCAGCTCCACGATGATGCCGCTGCGTGTCGCCTCGTCAACGGCTGCGATCAGCTCGCGTTCTTCCATGCGCGAGCCCCGTCTGACTACCGCGAGCTCGAACTCCGCGCCCGCCATCGCCGCGAGCTCGAGCAGCTCTGTGGTCGTCGGCGCCAACCGCGCGAGACGCGCGCTCACCACCTCGCGGACGCTGTCGGGAGTTTGCAGCTGGGCGAGCAGGGAGCCGGCGAGCCGGAGCTCGCCCTCGCCGTTCGTGATCGCGTCCGTCTCAACGACGGCGCGCCACAGCTCGCACATCAGGAACGCGTTACCGCCCGTGAGATTGCAGATCGCCTGGGCGATCTCCGGCAGCTCTGCGCTGGCATGGCCCTCGGTGACGCGCCGTACGAACTCGGTCACCTCCAGATCGGAGAGACCCTCCAGCCGCATGCGTACGACGTCGTCGGAGCGCCGGAGATCCGCGAGCGTCTGCGCGAGAGCCGGCGGAACCTCGCCCTCCGTGTCGCGGAACGTAGCGAAGAGCAGCACACGCCCAGTCGAAGCGGTCTGGGCGAGGTGGCGCAGCAGCAGCAGCGTCGGCGCGTCCGCCCAATGCCCATCCTCGATCACGAGGACCACAGGACGCCGGTGGCCCACCCGCTCGAGGAGCTCAGTCACGGCGGTGTGCAGCCGGTGGCGCTCGGTGTCCGGGTCGGCGGGCATCGGGGCCGACAATCCGGGGAGCTGCTCAGCGAGGCTGGGCAGCAGGCGAATCAGTTCGCCCCCGGAAGAGCCGAGCGCGGTTCGCAGCTCGTGCTCGTCGAGCACCGCCGCCAGGCGCTCGAGCGCCTGCGAGAACGGCCCGTAGGGCGCGTGCACGACCGCGTCGCAGGCTCCGTGCAGCACGAGCGCACCGGACTCCGCCGCCTCGGCGGCGAACTCGCGGACGAGGCGGCTCTTGCCCGAACCCGCCTCTCCCCCCAGCAAGACCACCCGGCGGCCCTCGCCCTCGGCCGTGGGCAGCAACATGCGCAACTTCTCGAGCTCGGCAGCCCGGCCAACGAACGGAAACGGAGAGGAAACGCGAAGTGGAGCAGGTAGCTCGGGCACTGACACCCCGCGAGCACGATAGTCAGATCTGATCAGGGGTGCAAATCGAGAGCTCCTTCCGCTGGCGGCAAAGTCAGTCAGTCTGCGTCATGACAAGGGACGGGCAACGCCGTACGTTGCGCTGCGACGAGGCAATGCACGATCTTCAGCAAGAGGAGGAGCGATGAGCAGCACGGTCACAGCAGCCCAAGCCGCACGTCAGGAGATGCCCGGGTTCCGTGGGCATCTGATCGGCCCCGAGGACGCTGACTACGAGCAGGCGCGGAGCGTGTACAACGCCATGATCGACCGCCGCCCGGCGCTGATCGCACGCTGCGCAGATGTGCAGGACGTCGCCGAGACGGTCGCCTTTGCCCGCGCCCAGGGGCTCCCGCTCGCGATCCGCGGCGGCGCACACAACGGCGCCGGCCTCGGAACGTGCGACGACGGTGTCGTCATCGACCTGGCCCTGATGAAGGACATCCAAGTCGACCCTGACGCGCGGACCGTTAGCGTTGGCGGCGGCTGCATCTGGGGAGAAGTCGATCGCGCCACCGGCGAGCACGGCCTCGCGACCCCCAGCGGGATCATCTCGAGCACCGGCGTCGGCGGGCTTACCCTCGGCGGAGGCCTCGGCCATCTCACGCGGCGCTTCGGGTTGACGATCGACAACCTGCTCGAGGCGGAGCTCGTACTCGCGAGCGGCGAGACGGTGCGGGCCAGTGCCGACGAGCATGCTGACCTGTTTTGGGCGATCAGGGGGGGCGGCGGCAACTTCGGCGTCGTGACCTCCTTCGTGTTCCGGCTGCACGAGGTCGGGACGATCTTCGGCGGCCCAACGTTCTGGGCAGTCGAGGACGCGGCAGCAGTGCTGTCGGCGTACCGCGAGTTCATGCCGGCAGCCCCGCGCGAGCTGAACGGGTTCTTCGCGTTCAACACGGTGCCGCCGGCGCCGCCGTTCCCCGAGGAGATCCATCTCCGCAACGTGTGCGGCGTCGTATGGTGCTACGTCGGTCCGGAGAGCGACGCGCGAGCGGCGATGGCGCCCCTGCTCGAGGCGGTGCCCGAGCCGCTGATGCACGGCGTTCAGTCGATGCCGCACGCGGTGCTCCAGACGGCGTTCGACGGGCTGTACCCGGCGGGCGATGAGTGGTACTGGCGCGCGGACTTCGTCAAGGAGATCCCCGACGAGGCGGTCGAGCTTCACGCGCGCTTCGGCTCGCGGCCGCCGAGCATGAAGTCCACGATGCACCTCTACCCCATCGACGGGGCCGCCCACGACGTCGCCCAGTCCGAGACCGCCTGGAGCTACCGCGACGCCAACTGGGGAGCGGTGTTCGCCGGGGTCGACCCGGACCCCTCCAACCGCGACGCGATCAGTCGCTGGAGCACCGAGTACCAAGAGGCGCTGCACCCGTATTCCGCAGGCGGCGCGTACGTGAACATGATGATGGACGAGGGCGACGACCGCGTCCGCGCGAGCTATCGCGGCAACTACGAGCGGCTGGCGCAGATAAAGCGCAGCTACGACCCTGAGAACCTGTTCCGGATCAACCAGAACATCCAGCCATGAAAGAAGCCGACGCAGTGGTCGTCGGCGCCCGCTGCGGCGGGTCCACGCTGGCGCTCGCCCTGGCCCGGCAGGGCTGGGAGGTGGTCCTCATCGACGGAGACCGCTTCCCGAGCGAAACGGTCTCGACCCACCTGACCTTCCCGAACACGCTCGCCCGCCTCAGCCAGCTCGGCGCGCTCGACATGCTGCTGGCCTCACACGAGGTTCCGATGCTCGAGTACCGCATCGTCGGCCTCGGCCACGAGATCACCGGCTCGTTCACACCGATCGGAGGCTTCGACCGGTGTGCGGCGCCGCGGCGCGCAGCACTCGACAAGGCGATCCTCGACACCGCGCTCGCGGCAGGAGCGGATGGCCACTTCGGCGAGGACGTGGTCGATCTAATCGGCTCAGGCACCGTTGAGGACCCGGTCGCCGGAGTCGTGTTGGAGAGCGGCGAGCGGGTAGCAGCCAGATGGGTCTTCGGCTGCGATGGCCGTGCCTCGACCGTCGCACGCCGGCTCGGGATCAAGAAGACGCGTCCCCTTCAGGGAGAGGTGGCGTTTCTGTTCGCATACTGGAGTGGCATCCCGGACAACGGCTTGGCGGCCTCAGAGATTCGCGAGGGAGAGATCGTCAACCGTTGGGCGGGCGAGGACGGCTCGTGTTTGCTGACCGCGTGGGGGGACTCGGAGTTCACGCGCGGATCCAAAGCTGAGCGCCGCACCCGCTATCTGCAACAGCTCCGCCGCTTCCCCGAGGTGATCGAGTCAAGCCTGCTCGACGACGCCGAGATGATCAGCGACCTCGTGGTGGCTCCCGAGTCGCTCATGCGCGGCTTCTTCCGGGCTCCGAACGGCCCCGGCTGGGCACTCCTCGGCGATGCTTGCCACTTCAAGCATCCAGGCACCGCGCAGGGCATCGGCGATGCGGTCGAGCAGGCCGTCTACGTCGCTGACGCGCTCTCCGGCACGCAACCCAGCCTCGACGGTTATGAGCGGTGGCGCGATGAACGCGCCGCCGAGCACTACGAGTGGTCCTTCGCGTGGGGGCGCTTCCCACGCCCAGAGTCGGAGAGCCTGTTCAGGGGATGGGCGAGCGAGGCAGATGCAGGACAGGACCTGCGCGACTCATACAGCCGTCGTGTGGAGCCGTCGCAGGTCCTCAACGAGGAGCGGCTGGCGCGGTGGTTCGCGGCCTGAGGGCCAACGCGACTACGCAAGCGCGTATTCAAGTAGGGCGCGTTTTCGGCCGTTGATTACAGTGGACCTCGTGCCGCCGAACCCAGCACCCGATAACGATCCCCGCGCCTCGCTCGCCGGAGCACTGGCGCGGACCCTTTGACGAACGGACGCGACGCTTCCCGAGGGCGCCCTGACCGAGCGGCGCTCGATCGAGCGGAGCAACTCGCGCAAACCGGTGCTTGGGAGTGGGACCTCGACACCGATGTGCTGCTGTGGTCAGACAACATGTTTCGGCTCCTTGGTGTCGAGCCGGGTTCGGTCGCGCCCACCCCCGAGTACGTGATCGGGCGCGTACACCCAGACGACCGCGACCGCGTTGCGCAGGAGGTCGAACTGGCCAGAGCCGATGGGAGCCTGCCCGCCCCTGTCTATCGCACGATCTGGCCCGACGGCACGCTCCACGTCCTACGCTCCTTTCCGGCTGTGGCGGACGACCACGGGGATCGTCCACGCCGTCTCGTCGGTGCGGTCCAGGATGTGACGGCTCTTTCGGAGTCGGAGCGACACACGGCTGAGTCGTTGACACTCATGGAAACACTCCAGCTGGCCGCGCCGGTCGGCTTTGGCTTTGTCGATCGCGATTTCCGCATCGTTCGAGTCAACCAGACGCTTGCCGAAGTCAACGGAGCTACGCCGCATGAGCACATCGGCCGGACCGTCGCCGAAATGGCCCCGGACGTGTGGGCCCAAATGGAGCACGTGTACCGTCGCGTGCTGGAGACCGGCGAGCCTGCGACGAACATCGAGGTCGAGCGTCAGAGGCATGGTGACCCCGACTTTCGACACTGGCTTTCGAGCTACTACCCAGTTCGCGTGGATGGAGATGTGCTCGGAGTCGGCATCGTCGTGACCGACATAACCGAGCGCCAAGAAGCGGAGCACTTTCGCGCCGCCGTGATGGACACGATGGTGGAGGGGCTCTACGTACTCGATGACCGAGGCCGCCTGACGTTCATGAACTCGGCAGCTTCAAAGCTCCTCGACTGGAGCGAGGAGGAACTGCGTGGCAAGCCGATGCACGATGCGATCCATTTCCAGCATGCTGACGGCTCGCCATACCCAGAGGATGAATGCGAGTTGTTGAAGGTCAGGCTGCAAGGCCGGTGCGTGCGGATGACGCATGACGCGTTCACGCGCAAAGACGGCACGATCTTCCCCGTCGCCTACTCGGCAGCGCCTCTGATGAGCGGGACGCACGTTCGTGGAGTCGTTGTCGTGTTTCGCGACACCAGCGTCGAGCACGCCGAGGAGGACCGAGCCAGGCGCGAGCTGGACACGCTCGCCTGGGTTGGTCGCATCCAGGACGCGCTCGACCAGGACCGGTTCGTCCTGTACTCACAGCCGATCGTTCCCCTCGCAGGAGGCCGGCCGAGCCAAGAGCTGCTGCTGCGTATGCGCGGACAGGGCGGCAAGATCATCGCGCCCGGGAGTTTCCTGCCGGTGGCTGAGAGATACGGGCAAATCGGCGAGATCGATCGCTGGGTAATCGGCGAAGCGGTCCGTTTGGCCGCCGGCGGCCTGCGCGTGGAGGCGAACCTCTCGGCAGCATCGATCGGCAACCTCGATCTGCTGTCTTTGATCGAGCGACAACTGCGGGATGCCGGCGCTGATCCGTCAAATCTCATCTTCGAGATCACAGAGACGGCGCTAATGGAAGACGTCGAGGCCGGCACTGCGTTCGCGCAGGGGCTGGCTGGGATCGGCTGCGAGCTCGCTCTCGATGACTTCGGCACAGGGTTTGGCAGCTTCACCTACCTGAAGGCGGTGCCTGTCAGCTATTTGAAGATCGACATCGACTTCGTGCGCGACCTAGGGTCCAATCCGGCCAACCAGCACCTGGTCAGGGCAATCGTGGGGCTGGCCGACGGCTTTGGCTGTAAGACGATCGCCGAGGGAGTCGAGGACGCCGAGACGCTCGCCCTTCTCACGGACTACGGCGTCGACTTCGCCCAGGGGTTCCACCTCGGACGTCCGGCACCGATCGAGGGGTCGCAGTCGTAGGGCTTGGGGCTAGGCGACCTTGACGCAGTAGTGCGCCTTATGATCGCCGTCGTGAGCGGCACGCGGCCGAATGTCTTCGCCGAGCGTTTCAGCAGGGAGCGCTCCGGCCTGCGGGCCGAGCCGGTCGTGAAGGCCGCGGGGGGCGAGCTGCTCGGCGGGACGCTGTACGAGCTGGCTCCACGCCACGAGGGGGTCCCGCTGCACATCCACCACGGAATGGAGGAGCTGGCCATCGTGATCTCCGGCCGTCCGACGCTACGGACGCTCGAGGGCGAGTCCGAGCTCGCGCCCGGGGACGTCGTCGCCTTTCCTCGGGGCCGCCGGGGCGGCCACACGCTGGCAAATCGGACCGACGAGCCGGTGCGGTACCTGATGGTGTCCAACAAGGTGATGCCCGAGGTGGTGGAGTATCCCGAGGACGGCACGATCCGCGCCCTGACCCGAGGCCGGTTCGACCCGTCCAAGGCGGACGAAGACCCGGCCGACGCCCTGAATCTGCGATTCAAGCGCTCAGACGCCGAGGAGCAGTAGCTCGGCCACCCCGCCACGGGGACGCCCGCTGGTTGGTGCCGAACGCGGGTGCAACCCCTGGAAATCGCCATTTGCAGGCACTTCCACGGGAGCGACGGGACTCGAACCCGCGACCTCTGCCGTGACAGGGCAGCGCTCTAACCTGCTGAGCTACGCCCCCGCGATGCTCGGAGACGCCGGGGCGACGTTCCGTGCCCGACCAGTATGCCAAGGCTGGGCCGCGGTGCCCTCGCGCGGAGAGACTGGCCGACCGGCCAGCGTTCGTCTAGGCTGGCGCATGTGGCGCTAGTGGGCCCTCCCCCGCTGCTGGACTCGCGGCCTCTGTCGGTGATGTTGAGCGACATCCGCGAAGAGCGCGCGGCGAGCGTTCCGTACCCGCCGGGCGAAACGCGGGCGTCGCTGTCGCGCACGCGCCGCTTCGCCTCAGAACCGCTGCCCATGCTGCTCGATGCGTACGAGCGCTTCGGCCCGATCTTCACGCTGCGGATCTTCCACAGCAACACGGTGTTCATGCTCGGCCCGGCCGCGAACCATTACGTGACGGTGTCGCACGCGTCGAACTTCTCGTGGCGGGAGTCGCAGTTCCGCGACCTGATCGGGCTGATGGGCGACGGGCTGCTGACGATCGACGGCGACTTCCACCGCCGCTCGCGCATGATCATGCTGCCGGCGTTTCACCGCGAGCACATCGCCGCGTCCGCCGAGGCGGTCATCGACGAGACGTCCCGCGCGCTGGACGAGCTCGAGCCGGGAGCGAGCATCGACCTGTACATGTGGACGCGGCGGCTGGCGGTGCGCGTGGCGATGCGCGCGCTGTTCGGCGTCGACCCCGACGGCGAGGAGGCCCGCTCGCTCGACGCCGCGGCGCTGTTCGAGGAGGCGCTGTCGTTCTACGCGTCGGAGTACGTGCTGCGCGTGCTGCGCGGTCGCTTTTCCCCGTGGGCGCGGATGCAGCGCGCCGCGCGCGCGCTCGACACGCTGATCTACTCGGAGATCTCGCGCCGGCGCGCGAGCGGTGAACGCGGGCAGGACATCCTCAGCCTGCTGCTGGACGCCGAGGACGAGGACGGCAACACGCTGAGCGATGTGCAGATCCGCGACGAGGTGATGACGTTGCTGTTCGCGGGCCACGACACGACGACGTCGACGGTGTCGTTCATGTTCTACGAGCTCGCCCGCCAGCCACAGCTCGTGGCACGACTGCTCGCCGAGCAGGATGCGCAGCTCGCGGGCGCCAGGCCGACGAGCGCGCAGCTGATGTCCGGCGAGCTGACCGAGCTCGAGCTCGTGCTCGAGGAGACGCTGCGCAAGTATCCGCCGGCGTGGATCGGACCGCGCCGGGCGCTCGAGGCGTTCGAGTTCGAAGGCCACACGGTGCCGGCGCGCGCGTTCGTGGACTACTGCTCGTGGGCGTCGCACCATCTCCCGGACGTGTTCGACGAGCCGGAGGAGTTTCGCCCGCAGCGGTTCGCGCCCGAGGCGCGGGCGGCGCTGCCGAGAGGCGCCTACGTTCCCTTCGGCGGCGGCTCGCGCACGTGCATCGGGATGCGCTTCGGCCAGCTCGAGGTGCGCACGATCGCGACGATGATCCTCTCCCGCTGCACGCTCGCGCTGCCGGCGGACTTCCAACTGAGGATCCGCCAGATGCCGACGATCAGCCCCAAGGGCGGCCTGCCGATGTGCGTGATGCCGAGGAGCGCGATCACCGCCGCCGAGCTGTTACCAGCGGCCTGAGCGCACTCAGCGCAGCTGCGCGCTCATGCGCAGGCGATAGCTGAGCGGCTGCTCGCTGGCGACGCTCGCGCCGACCCCCTCCACGTAGACGTGCGGGTCGGAGAAGAGCGTCAGGCGCAGCCCTTCGATCAGGAAGCCGAGCGGGTGCGCGACGAGCTTGCCTTCGCTCGCGCCCGCGACCGCGTTCACGGACGTGCCGACGCCGAACAGTCCGCCGCTCGCCTGGACTTCGACCTCGCCGTCAACGCTTCGCAGCAGCCGCACGTCGAAGCCCGGCGGGAGCGCCGCCTTGACGTCGGATTCGCTCACGAGCGCCTCGGCGCTGAGCGCGCTGCCGTGCTTGGTGAGCGTCGCGTCGCTCACGAGCAGCGGCCCGAGTCGCACGCTTTCGGCTTTCACCTCCACGCTGCCCGCCCCATGTGCTTCCCACAGCAGGCTGCCGAGCTGCGTCGGGCTGAGCGCGAGGTTGCTGGCGCTGACGCGCACCGAGTCCGCCTGCCCCCACAGCAGCTTCACCGCCGGCCACGCGCTGACGTTGACGCTGCGCACCTTGCCGTAGCGCCCGACGCGCGAGCTGATCCTGCTCGCCGCGACTCGTGGCAGCAGCACCTGCGCGAGCGCGAACAGCAGCGCCAACCCCCCCACGAGCGAGAGCAGGAGCCTCGTCTTCGTCCGACCACCGCCACCTCGCCGCATCCGTGCAAGCTTCGCACGGGACGCGGCGCGGGTGGACGGTTGGCGGTCACGCGCGCCAGCGGCGCGGGCGCCAGGCCAGCAGCTAGCCGAGGCCGTTCGCGGCGAGGAACTGGTGGGCGACCGTGGCGGCCGACTGCTTGTCGATGCTCACCGCCGCGTTCAGCTGCTCCATCGCATGCAACGTCAGCAGCGCGCTGACGCTGTTCAGCGTCTGCTGGAACGCCGGCCCCTCGGCTGCGAGCACGCTCTTTTTGACGACCGGCGCGACGTTCTGGAAGCCGAACACGTGCTTGGGGTCGGCCAGCAGCTTGAACTTGCCGCTCAGCAGCTGGCCGTCGGTGGTGAACACCGTCTGCACGTTCACCTGTCCGCCTTCGAGCGCCTTGTAGGACAGTTCGATCGCGATCGGCTTGAACGTCGGAACCACGCCGTAAACCTGCTTGAGGCCGACCAGGCCCTCGTAGCGCGTCGCGAATTCAGGCGGGCCGCCGAGGATCACCGACTTGCCGAGCGGCTTCAGGTCGGCGATGCTCGAGAGGTGATGCGCGCTCGCGTAGCTGGGGAGCGTGGCGAGCGCGTCGGAGTCGTAGAACGGCGTGTAGCTCAGCAGCGTCAGGCCTTCTTTTTCGACGAACGCCTTCGCCTGCGCATACGCTTCCGCCGCGCTCGGCGGTTCCTTGGTCTGGTTGGCGATCGACGTCAGCAGGATGCCGGTGTACTCCGGGTACATATCGATCTGGCCGGTGCTCAGCGCCTTGTAGATGATCTCCGTCGAGCCGACATTTTCCTTGAGCGAGACCTTGTAGCCCTTCGCCTGGAGCGCCTGCGAGTAGAGCTGCCCGAGGATGTTCTCCTCGGTGAAGTTCTTGTCGCCGATCGTCACCGCCGGCTTGCCCACGCCGGGGCCGCTGGCGGCCGGAGCGGCTGCGCTCGTCGTCGTGTTCGAGCTCGATGAGGATGTGCTGCTGCTCCCGCAGGCCGCGATTCCGGCGCTCAGCGCGATCAGCGCGAATGCCGCCGAGATGCCCCGCCCGAACCTGCCCCAGCTGTTCCATCGTCTATGCGTCATTGGCGCCTCCCGCCTTGTTTACTTTTTCGATCAATATAAAATGAAATAGACGGTCCTCACGGGACCGTCGCGGCGTGCGCAGCATCCAACGTGAGCTCGAGCCCACCCGTGCGCAGCCCACGAGGAGTGAGCGCGCGCTGGACGAGCGCCAGCGCCCCGTCCACCGCCAGCGCGAGCGCCGCCACGCAGATCGCAGCACCCAGCACGCCCGAGAAGTGGTAGCTCGTTTCGTTTGCGATCACGTCGCCGAGGCTGCCGCTGAAGCCGGCCAGCGCGGCGATCGTCGTGGTGCTCACGACGAACACCGCCGCGGTGCGCACGCCGGCGAACAGCAGCGGCACGGACAGCGGCAACTCGACGCCGCGAAGTATCTCCAGGCCGCTCATGCCCATGCCCTTGGCGGCGTCGACGAGATCGGCGTCCACCCCATCGACCGCAAGATATGCGTTCGTCACGATCGGCGGAATCGCGAGGATCACGAGCGCCAGCTCGACCACCGTCAGGCCGAGGCCGAGGAACGCGTCGCCGACCGCCAGCACCACGAGGCTCGGGAGCGCGCGTCCGATGTTGCCGACGTTGATCGCCACGAACGAGCCGCGGTGCATGTGCCCGAGCCACGCGCCGAGCGGGACCGCGACGGCGACCGAGATCGCGAGGCCGATCATGGCCACCTTCAGCGTCTCGAGCACGAGATGGGTGAGGCTCGGGAGCCCCGGCGCACCGGCGACCGCTCCGTTGTGGGCGATGAAGCGGAAGGCTTCGACGAATTCGTGCACGCCGGCGCCCGCTAACCGGTCCGTGTCCGCGTCCACGGCGTGAGCAGTCGCTGAGCGATCACCAGCAGCCCGTCGGCCAGCAGCGCGAGCCCGATCGCGAGGCCGCCCGCGACGATCAGCTCCGTCTTGAACGGCCCCTCGCCGAGCGCGGTGTGGATCGGCACCCCGAGCCCGCGGTCATAGACCACGTACACGATCGTCGCCAGCGCGATGGTCGTCACGATCGCGATCCGCAGGCCCGCGACGATCGCCGGCAGCGACAGCGGCAGCTCGACTCGCAGCAGTGTCTGCGTGCGCGACATGCCCGCACCCTCGGCCGCGTCGAGCACGTCCGCAGGCACCGCCTTCAGGCCGGCGAGGATGTTGCGGAAGAGAATCAAGAGCGTGTAGGAGACCAGCGCGATCTCAGCGGTGAACACGTTCAGACCGACCGGCTCGACGAGCAGCTTGAACAGGGCCAGCGCCGGAATCGTGTAGAGGGTCGTCGTCACCAGCAGCGTCGGGCGCTCGAGCCAGCCGTAGCGGTGGGCCGCGAGCGCGAGCGCCATCGAGATCACGAACCCGATCGCGACGGCGACGAGCGCGAGCACGACGTGCTGGCGCAGAGCCGGCCACAGCACCGGCCCCCAGTTGCGGCTGACCCAACCTGCACAGAACAGCCGGTTGTGGATTTCACAGCTGGAGCTCTGTGCGGCGAAGTTCGGGATCACCGGTCCCGCGGCCGCGAGCGGAGCGGGCGTCATCGCCGGCCCTCGGGCTGAGGCTCGGCGGCGTCGCCGGCCGGCTCGGCCGCCTCGTCGGCGAGCAGCTGCTCGATGACTCCCAGCGTCAGCAGCCCCTCGACGCGACCGTCCCCGTCCACGACCGTCAGCGCCTCGCCTCCCTCGGTGAGCATCAGCGACAGCGCGTCCCTGACGGACGTCTCGGCGTTCACGCGGCGGGCCCCATTCGCGCGTAGATCGGGACGCAACCCGTTGGGCTCGGCGAGCTTCAGCTCGGCAACCTTCGTCAGCGCCAGCCGCTTCAGCCCGCGGTCTGCGCCGACGAACTGGGCGACGAACTGATCCGCCGGGTGCGTGAGGATCTCGCGCGGGGTGTCGTACTGCACGAGCACACCTCCCTCGCGCAGGATCGCGATCCGGTCACCCATCTTGATCGCCTCGTCGATGTCGTGCGTGACGAACACCACGGTCTTCTTGACCTTTTCCTGCAGACCCAGGAACTCGTCCTGCAGGCGCGCGCGGTTGATCGGGTCGATCGCCCCGAACGGCTCGTCCATCAGCATCAGCGGCGGGTCGGCGGCGAGCGCGCGCGCCACGCCGACGCGCTGGCGCTGACCGCCGGAGAGCTGGGCGGGGTAGCGGCCGGACATCTCCTGCGGGTCCAGCCCGATCAGCTCCATCAGCTCGCTGACGCGCGCAGCGATGCGGTCCTTCGGCCAGCCGAGCAGGCGCGGCACCGTCGCGATGTTCTCGCCGACGGTCTGGTGTGGAAACAGCCCCACCTGCTGGATCACGTAGCCGATCTCACGGCGCAGCTGCATGGGCTCGCGTTCGAGCACGCTGCGACCGCCGAGCAGGATGTCGCCCGACGGTGATCGGGATCATCCGGTTGATCAACCGCATCGCGGTCGTCTTGCCCGAGCCGGACGGGCCGACGAGCACGCACACCTCGCCGGCGGGCACCGTCAGGGACAGCTCGCGAATCGCGGGCTCGCGCTGGCCCGGGTATCGCTTGCTCACGCTTCGCAGCTCGAGCTCGGCCGCCTGCGCGAACGCGGACGGCCCCTCGTTATGGGCGGTGTCTGCAATCTTCACGGGAGCTCCCGGGCGGGTGCGCCAATCCTAGCCAACAGCTTTGCTCGCTAGCCTTGGAGTCCCCAACCGGGGCGCGTAGCTCAGTTGGCTAGAGCACCTCGTTTACACCGAGGGGGTCGCCCGTTCGAGTCGGGCCGCGCCCATCGCCCGCAGCACGCATCCAGCAGAACCACTCCCACAGAAACGCTCCGCATGACCGACGAACTCCCCATCCGCATCGCCGTGGTCGGCTCTGGGCCCGCCGGCTTCTACGCGGCCGGTCATCTGCTGAAGGATCCGCGCGGGCGCATCCAGGTCGACATGCTCGAGCGCCTGCCGACACCCTGGGGCCTCGTGCGCTCGGGTGTCGCGCCCGACCATCCGAAGATCAAGTCGGTCACGCGGGTGTACGAGAAGACCGCCGCAAACCCGCGCTTCCGCTACTTCGGAAACATCACGTTCGGCGAGCACGTCTCGCGCGAGGACCTGCTGGCGCACTACCACGCGGTCGTCTACGCCACGGGCTCGCCTTCGGACCGGCCGCTGGGGATTCCCGGTGAAGAGCTCCCCGGGTCGCACGCGGCCACCGAGTTCGTCGGCTGGTACAACGGCCATCCCGACCACACGGACCTCGAGTTCGACCTCCTTTCGTCGGACCGCGCGGTGGTGATCGGCAACGGCAACGTGGCCCTCGACGTCGCGCGCATGCTAGTGCTCGCGCCCGAGGAGCTCGAGCCGACGGACACCGCCGATCACGCCCTCGCGGTGCTTGCCGCGAGCCGCGTCTCGGAGGTCGTGATCCTCGGCCGGCGCGGACCCGCGCAGGCGGCGTTCACCAACCCCGAGCTGCTCGAGCTCGGCGAGCTCGCGGACGCGGATGTGATCGTCGACGAGGCAGAGCTCGAGCGGGCCCTCGCGGTCGCCGATCCGGACGCCGAAGAGGACATCACCTGCCGGCGAAACGTGGAGATCCTGCGCGACTACTCTGCGCGTCCCGTCAAGGGCCATCGCAAGCGCATCGTGCTGCGCTTCCTGCTCTCGCCGACAGCGTTCTTGGCGGACGAGCACGGCCGGCTCGGCGCGGTGGAGCTCGTGCGCAACGAGCTCGTGCCCGCGCCGTCGGGCGGCCTGCGCGCGGCCGCCACCGACGAGCGAGAGACGATCCCGGCGGGGCTCGCGTTCCGCGCGATCGGCTATCGCGGCATCCCGCTGCCCGGCGTGCCGTTCGACGAGCGCTCGGCGACGATCCCCAACGACGGCGGCCGCGTCGTGGACGCCGACAATCGTGCGCCTCTCCCGGGCGAGTACGTCGTCGGCTGGATCAAGCGCGGCCCCTCGGGCGTGATCGGCACGAACAAGAAGGACGCGCAGGAGACCGTCGACGCGATGCTCGCCGACCTCGCGCCGTCGAGCAACGGTACCGCCGCCTCCGCCGAGCACGCCGGCGCGCACGTCCCCGACACCCCCGACGCGGCCGCCATCGAGGCGCTGCTGCGCTCGCGCCAGCCCGAGCTCGTCACCTACTCCGGCTGGGAAGCGATCGACCGCCACGAGCGCGCGCGAGGCGTTCCGGCCGGCCGCCCGCGAGTCAAGCTGACGCGCATCGAGGAGCTGCTGCAGGCGGCAGCCGCGGAAGAGCCGTAGGGCGCGGTCTGCGAGACTGTTCGCCCTCAGGGCCCCGTTAGCTCATCTGGTAGAGCGCCGGACTTTTAATCCGGTGGGGCGGGTTCGAGTCCCGCACGGGGCATGCGCGCGATTTGACCCCTGTTGGAGACTGCTCGACGGCGACCTTCGAAAGGGCGGCTGGAGGGCGCGGCGGGGCCCCGCCAGGTTTGCGTTCCCCCGGTGGCGGGTAGGAGAACGCCCCTGGGTGCTCGCAAGAACACCCTTCGGCGGAGGGGATCGACTCGGTCCGGAACGACAAGAGCAGGGGGACGGATGACGGTCACGAGGAAAATGGGCTGGCTGGCGCGCGACCCCGCCGGGCCTCGGCGGAATTGGCGCGCAGGCTCGCTTACATTGCTGTTGCTCATCGCCTGGGCCGCGCTTGCCGCGCCCGGCGCGCGAGCGGCGGTCCCGCCGCAACAGGATCCGTTCTACAAATACGAAGGCAAGACGTTGTTGAAGTACATCGCGCCCGGCACGGTCCTGAAGACGCGGACCGTCCCGTTCCACATCGAGGGCGACGAACTGCCGCTCACCGCCGTTCAGCTTCTGTACCGGTCGACGAGCGAGCTCGGCAAGCCGACCGTCAACGTGACCTCGGTGCTCCTACCGCCGGTGAAAGACCTCACGTCGACCGTGCTCTCCTATCAATCCTTCTACGACAGCCTCAGCACCGAAGACGACCCGTCGTACGCAATCTCGGGTGGAAACCCGACGGGAGGCGAAATACCGCAGGTCGAGTCGGTCCTGATCTCGCCGGCGCTGCTTGCGGGCGAGACCGTCGTGATCCCCGACACCGAGGGTGAGGAAGCGGACTTCTCCGCCGGGCCCGTGTACGGGTACAACACGCTCGACTCGCTACGAGCGGCGTTGGGCTCTCCGGCCACCGGCCTGACGAGCACCAGCAAGATCGGGCTGGCCGGTTACTCCGGTGGCGCGATCGCGACGGAGTGGGCCGCGCAACTGGCGCCCTCCTACGCCCCCGAAATCAACTCGGACATCGTCGGGGCAGCCATGGGCGGCGTGCTCGTCGACCCCGCACACAATCTGAAGTACGTCGAAGGCAGCAGCAGCTGGGCGTCCGTCATCCCGATGTCATTGGACGGCCTGAGCCGTGCGTTTCACCTCGACCTGGCGCCGTATCTCAGCGAATACGGACAGGAGCTCCTCGCCGAAGACCAAAGCGCGTCCATCACCGACGAGAAGTCGGTGCCTGGCCTCACCTGGGCTGAGCTGGCCAAGCCTCAGTACCCGATGCCGGAAACCGTCCCGGTGTTCGTGCGCACCGCGAACAAGCTCATCATGGGCCGTGAAGGGACACCGACCGTGCCGCTCCTGATCGGACAGGGCAACGGCGGCGAAGAACTCGAAGGAACGCCCGGCGACAAGCCGGGCATCGGGCCGGGCGACGGCGTCATGATCGCCGGCGACGTGCGCAGCCTTGCCCGTGAGTACTGCGAACGGGGCGTGGACGTGCAGTACCGCGAATACCAGCATCTGGGCCACATCGAGGGCGCGGCGCCATGGCTCACCGAAACCGCGGCCTGGCTCGCCGGGCGCTTCGCCGGCCTGGCAGCGCCACAGGACTGCACCGAAATCGCGGCCGGCAATTCCCTGGCGCCGATCAAAGCGGCGAAGAAATAGCTCGACCGGGAAGGCCACGCCCCTTGGCCTTCCCACTGCTGACACGGCACGGCCCGGTCATGCGCAGAGGCGCACTCCCGGACCGTGCCGCATCGTGCATCAGGACCCGAGGCCTCCTACAGACCGTGGGGCCCGCCAAACCCATGGCTTGCAGGCCACAGGAACTGGTACGCGCGGTACGAGTTCACACCAGCCGGGAACTCGGCGTTGAAGACGAGGTTCCCTGCGGGATCGAACTCCGAGAAGTACGGCAGCGCCCCCCAGCCGACCACGAGCTTGCGGTCGAAGGTCGTCTGAGCGTTGCCCTGCGATGCCGCTGAGAGTCCCTCGGGCTGGTCCTCAGAGGCCAACAGCGTGGCGACTTTGCGCTGCGGGTCCAGCCTTACCGTGACCGCGCGGCTGTACGGCAGCAGCGGCGTGCCGGACGAGTCGTTGTCGAAGAACGTGTACTCGCCGTTGCCCAGCGCCTCCGGGTCGTGCTGCCAGGCGAAGATCTCGCCCGCGCTGTCGAGCACCTGTCCCCGCGCCGCCTGCAGCTTGAAGCTCGATGAGATAATGCGCTTATGGCCTACGACGAGGACCTCGCAAACCGCATTCGCGAGCTCGTCCTAAGCGAGCCTGGCGTCGTCGAGCGGCGCATGTTCGGCGGCCTGGCGTTCCTGATCAACGGCAACATGTCGGTCAGCGCGAGCGGTCAGGGCGGCCTGCTGCTTGCGCGTCGATCCCGCCGAAACCGATGCCCTGCTCGGCAAGCCGCACGCGCAACCGTTCGAGATGCGCGGCCGTGTGATGCAGGGGTGGCTGCGCGTGGAGGCCGAGGGGCTGCAGACCAAGCGACAGCTCGAGCGGTGGGTCGCGCGCGGGGTCGCCTACGCCCGCTCGCTACCGAGCAAACGGTGAGCGACGAGGTCTCCACCCGCGAGGCCAGCGAGCACGTCGCGCTCGTCGAGTTCGCCCGCCCGCCGCACAACTACTTCGACGGAGAGCTGATCGCTGCGATCGCCGACGCCTACGAGCAGCTCGAGCGGGATGGCTCGTGCCGCGCGATCGTGTTGTGCTCAGAGGGCAAGCACTTCTGCGCCGGGGCCAACTTCGCCGCCGAGAACCCGGCCGAGGGTGATCTGTACGAGCAGGCGGTGAGGTTGTTCGCTGCCCGCCTGCCGGTGGTGGCGGCGGTCCAGGGAGCAGCGGTGGGCGGCGGGCTGGGTGTGGCGCTGTCGGCGGATTTCCGCGTGGCGAGCGCCGACACGCGCTTCAGCGCCAACTTCGCCCGGCTGGGCATTCATCACGGCTTCGGGGTCACGGTGACGCTGCCGCTCGCCGTTGGCCCTCAGCGCGCGCTCGAGCTGCTGTACACCGGCGAGCGGATAGGAGGCGAGGCAGCCCACGCGATCGGCCTGTGCGACCGGTTGGTGAGCAGTGACCGGCTGCGCGAGGCAGCGGTGGCGCTGGCCGAGGAGATCGCCGCTTCCTCGCCACTGGCGGTCCGCGCCATCCGCCAGACGATGCGTGGGAATCTGGCCGACAGGATCCGCGAGGCGACCGGGCGCGAGGCCGCCGAGCAGGCCAAGCTGTTCGCGACGAGCGACTTCCGTGAGGGAGTCAGCGCCGCGGCCGAGCGGCGGACACCGCGGTTCACCGGCCGCTGACGAAGTGCCCCGCTCAGACGGCTTGCGCCAGCGGCGGCCGGCGCTCGGCCCATGGCCGCGCCCGCTCGAGCTGGGCGGCGAGCGCGAGCAGCGGGCCGTCCTGCCACGGGCCCGCGACGAGCTGGGCGCCGACCGGAAGGCCGCCGTCGTCCCAGTGCAGCGGCAGGCTCACGGCGGGCAGGCCGGTGACGTTGCCGAACGCGGTGAACGACACGCTCGCCACCACATCGAACACCGGCTGGTCTGGCGCCGCGTGCTGGGTCTCGAGCACCGAGCCGGCGCGCGGCGGCAGGATCGCCGAGGTCGGCGTCAGCAGGACGTCGAAGTCGCGCCCCCAGCGAGTCAGCTCACGGCGGGTCAGCAGCTCGAGCGTGCGCACGGCCAGCGCGTAGTCGTAGGCGCCGAGCTCGCCGCTCGCCTTGCGCTGGTGGGCGATGTGCGGCTCTACTGCAGACCAGTCGACGCCCTCGTAGTCGGCGAGGCCTCCCTGGGTGAGCGCGATGAACGGCGGCACCATCTCTTCGGAGATCGTCGGCACCTCCACCTCGTGCACCTCGTGGCCGAGCTCCTCGAGCAGGGCGGCGGCCGCTCGCGCGGCGGTCGTGCACGACGCATCGGTCGGTATGCCTAGCGGCGCCTGCGCCATCAGCCCGATCCGCAGCTGGGGCGGCGTCGAGCCGGGCTCCTGTGCGAACGGACGCGAAGGCGCCGGGGCGTTGTACCAGGCGAGCTGGTCCGGGCCTGCGATTGCGTCGAGCACGGCGGCGGAGTCGGCGACCGTTCTTGCGACGACGCCCTCGACGATCGCGCCGAGCCAGCCCTGCGCGAGACGCGGTACGCGTCCACGGCTTGGCTTGAAGCCTACGAGCCCGCAGTAGGAGGCGGGAATGCGTATCGAGCCGCCACCGTCGTTGGCGTGGGCGATCGGGAACATGCCGGCCGCGACCGCCGCCGCGGCGCCGCCGCTCGAGCCTCCCGGCGTGCGGCTTGGATCCCACGGGTTGCGGCTGGCCCCGTAGCGGCTGTTCTCCGCGGCGGTGATCACGCCGAACTCCGGAGTGTTGGTGCGCCCGCACAGCACGAAGCCGGCGCGCTGGAGCGCCTCGACGACCAGCTCGCTCTCCGTGCTCACGCCCTCGGGCGCTCCGTTCGAGCCGTAGGTCACCGGCCAACCGGCGACCGGAGTGAGGTCCTTGATCGGCAGCGGCACGCCCAGGAACGGCGCGTGCTCACCGGCCGCGAGGCGACGATCGGCCTCTGCCGCGGCCGAGCGCGCGTCCTCGTCGTTGCGCCAGATCACCGCGTTCAGCTCCGGATTGCGCTCGTCGACTGCGGCGATGCACGCGTCGAGCAGCTCCACAGCCGAGAGCTCGCGTCGGCGCAGCGCGTCGGCGAGCTCGCAAGCCGGTGAGAACGGATCGAGCACTGCCATCGCGCCGACCCTACCAGGGTAGGCTTGGCGCGCGTGTCATCGATCCGGCACCACCGCATCGCGATCGTCGGCTCGGGCTTCTCGGGCCTGGGGATGGCGGTCAGGCTCAAGCGGGAGGGCATCGACGACTTCATCGTGCTCGAGCGCGCGCAGGACCTCGGCGGGACCTGGCGCGATAACACCTACCCCGGCTGCGCCTGCGACGTGCCGTCGAACCTGTACTCGTTCTCGTTCGCGCCCAATCCCAACTGGAGCCAGACTTTCTCTCCCCAGCCGGAGATCTGGACTTACCTGCGACGCGTCTCCGCAGAGCAGGGGATCGATCCGCATATCCGCTATGGCCACGAGGTCACCGCCGCGCGCTGGGACGCAGAGGCAGAGCTGTGGCAGATCGAGACGGCGGCGGGCGAGCTGACGGCTGACATGCTGGTCGTCGGCCCCGGGCCGTTGAGCGACCCGAAGCTGCCCGAGATCGAGGGCATCGACAGCTTCGAGGGCGCGATCTTCCACACCGCTCGTTGGAACCATGGGCACGCGCTCGAGGGCGAGCGCGTCGCGGTCCTCGGCACGGGCGCCTCCTCGATCCAGATCATCCCCCGCATCCAGCCGCTGGTCGAGAAGCTGCACGTCTTCCAGCGCACGCCACCGTGGGTGGTGCCGCACCGCAACAGGCCCACCTCGCGCTGGGAGCGCTCGCTGTTCCGCGCCGTACCCGCCGCGCAGAAGCTCGTGCGCGGCGCTGTGTACTGCGCGCGTGAGCTGTTCGTGCTGCCGATGATGCACCCGCGCGAGGGCTCACCGCCGGAGCGGCTGGCGCTCAAGCACCTGCGCGAGCAGGTGCAGGACCCCGCGCTGCGCGCACGCTTGACGCCGAGCTACCGCATTGGCTGCAAGCGCATCCTCATCTCCGACGAGTACTACCCGGCGCTCGTGCAGCCCAACGTCGAGCTCGTCACCGACTCGATCCGCGCGATCACGCCGCGCGGGATCCTCACGGCCGACGGCGTCGAGCGCGAGCTCGACACGATCATCCTCGGCACCGGCTTCCACGTGACCGACATGCCCTTCGCCAAGTGGATCTACGGCGGGGACGGGCGCTCGCTCGCGCAGATCTGGAGCGGGAGCGCCCAGGCCTACCTCGGCGCTGCCGTGGCGGGCTTCCCCAACCTTTTCCTGCTCGTCGGCCCCAACACCGGCCTCGGGCACAACTCGATCGTGTTCATGATCGAGTCACAGCTGCACTACCTGATGCAGTGCCTGCGCTTCATGGCAGCAGGCCACACGGACGTGATCGAGGTACGCGAGCCGGTCCAGCGCCGCTACAACGAGGAGCTCCAGCGTCGCCTCCAGAGCACCGTCTGGAACTCCGGCGGCTGCGCCAACTGGTACCTCGACGAGCACGGCAGGAACACCACCATCTGGCCCGGCTCGACGTGGCCCTACCGCCGGCGCCTGCGACGCTTCGAGCCTGGGGACTACGAGTTGCGCCGCCGCGCACTCGCGTCCGACTCGAGCGCGAGCGTGCGGGCGCTCCTTTCCTAGCTCCCGGTGGTGGCGTCCCCGCCGGTGTCCGGCTCGTCGCCGGCTACGGCGTCATCGCCGTCGGCGAGGATCCGGTAGAGCTCGCGGCGCGTTCCCGCGAGCACGGTGCCCGCCTTGGCGATCTGGGCCTCGCTGCCCGTGCGCATCACCTGCGCGAAGGCGGAGGCGACCTCGCGGATCAGCCTCCCGAGCTCGTGCGCCCCGGCGGCCCCGCCTGTCTGCTCCCACGGAGCCGGCCGCTCGGCGCCGCGCTCCTCGAGCAGCGCGCGGCCCGCGTCGGTGATCGCGAACAGCTTGCGCCCGTCCTCCTCCTGCGTACGGATCAGACCCTCGTCCTCGAGCTGCTGCAGGGCCGGGTAGACCGAGCCCGGGCTCGGGCTCCAGACGCCGTCGCTGCGCTCCTGGACCTCCTGCATGATCTGGTAGCCGTTGCGCGGCTCCTCGGCGAGCAGCAGCAGCGCCGCCGTGCGAATGTCGCCGCGGCGCGCCCTGCGACCGCGGCCGCGTGGGCCACCGCCACCCGCCCCAAAGCCGGCGAACGGTCCGCCGCCGAACTCGCCACGGGCACCGTGAGCGTGGCCGTGACCGTGACCGTGACGCCCACCGTGGCGGGCCGAGCGGCACCCGGGCTTCGCGCCCGTTGAATAAACTGATTGACCAAACATATCTTTTCCTATCGTGAGCCATCAAAGTAACTACACGATATATCGTAACACATCGTGGACGCCAAGAAACGACTAGAGCTCCTCCCTACGGGGCGAGGCGGAACGGCGGGTAGCGATCGGTCACCAGCACGTGGGCGTATGCGATCACCCGGTTGGTCCAGCGGCCGACGCCGACGAGGAAGTCGAACATCCCCCGCGGGAAGCGACCGGTGAACAGGATCATGAACCACGCGGCGATCACGACGAAAAACGCGGCGATGTAGAGGAAGAACAGCACCACGTAGTGCGGGATGGCCAGCAGCCACTTGACCAGCGGCAGCCAGCGGTTGAGGTCGTTGCGCGCGTCCGGATAGGGGAACTCGAGATGAACCGCCTGATGCTCGTCGGTGGAGGGGTAGCGATCCTCCATCAGCGCCAGGTACACACCAACCCGGGCAGAGAACCGCATCAGCTCGATGTTCCAGTCAAACCACCAACGCGGGTACTTCTGCCGGAACAGGATCAACAGCAGCGTGGGCAGCACGACCAGGCCGGCGGCGCCGACCCCGGCGCCGGCCCTCCCACCACCGTAGGCGTAGCTGCCGCCCTCGATCAGGGCCAGCACGATCGCGATCGGGATGACCATGAACAGGCGAAAGAAGGTGGTGAGGCGGTTGAGCGGCCTGTCCGGGTAGTCGACCGAGTACTGGACGGGATAGGGCGAGTCGGGGTTCATGAGGTGCCTTTCTTTGAGGTGTACGGCGTACACTCGTGCGGCACACTATAGGTGTACGGTGTACACTTGTCAAGCCCCGATGACCAAACAGAAGATCGCGAGCCGGAAACCACTCAGCAGCGCTCGTGTGCTGCAGGCCGCCGTCGCACTCGCCGACGCGGCCGGGCTCGAAGCGTTCAGCATGCGCGGGCTCGCACAGGAGCTCGGCGTCGTGCCGATGGCGCTCTACAAGCACGTCGCGAACAAGGAGGAGCTCCTCGATGGCATGGTCGACATCGTCTTCGGCGAGATCGAGCTCCCTTCTGGGGACCTCGACTGGACGTCCGCCATGCGGCGCCGGGCGATCTCGACGCGCGAGGCGCTGAAGCGCCACAGCTGGGCGATAGGAATGATGGAGTCGCGCCATCCGGGACCGGCGAACCTCCGAAACCACGATGCGGTGATGGGCTGCCTGCGCAGGGCGGGCTTCTCATTCAAGATGGCAATCCACGCCTATTCGGTCCTGGACGCCTATATCTACGGCTTCGCCCTGCAGGAACGCGATACAGCGTTCGAGACCCCCAAGAGTGCCGGAGAAGCCGCTGAGAGGAGGGCGGAGACGATCGGCGCGCTCGAGAACTACCCGTACCTCGTCGAGATCGCCACGAAGCTGCCCAAGTCCGGGTACGACAACGCGATCGAGTTCGTGTGGGGGCTGGATCTCATCCTCGCCGGCCTCGATCAGGTTCGAGGCAGCTTTCCGTAGCTGTTTTCGGGTTTGGGCTCCCCGGCGAAGAACTCCTGCGCCGACTTCAGGCCTGACTCGTACAGGTATTTCTTTTCTGCCGGTGAGAGGTTGAAGTTCAGCGTCGAAACCTCGCCCGTCGGGATCGGGATCACGCGCTGTTCAAAACGCTGCTCGGTGAACTTGTCAAGGGCGTTCATCGCCGTGTCGAGGACGCCTTCGAGCATCTGCTTGGGCCACTCGATGCCACCAATCTTGCGATACGTCGCTTCGTTCTCCTTCGCGTCGAGACCCCCGTGAAGGTGGTAGCCCCAAGTGGGATGCTGCGGTTCGGGCTTGTCGAACACGAACACGGGAAACCCCGCCGCGACACCGCCGTCGACCAACACGCCTTCCTTCTTGGTGAAACGGTCCCACAGGCCGCCCACGGGCGGGAAGAAGTACGGATACCCGGCGCTGATTCGCACCGCCTTGGCGACGGGGAAGTCGTCCTTGTCGAACTGCTGTCCGCTCTTGTCCTGATATAGCTCGACATCGCGTGGGAACTCCACCGTGCGCGAGTGCGCCAGATCGGTGCCCACGACCACGAGCGTGCGCCCGGTGATCGTGGCGAGCTCTCCGAACGTCGTCGTCCTGCGGATGCCCTGCACAGGCGAGCCGTCGAGCAGTGCTTCGATCCAGTTGGTGAGCTCATCGCCTTTGACGATCGACTCGTGGAAGACCAGGTCCCGCGCGGCGCCGAGTACGTGGATCGGGCTTCCGTAGTCGGCGATCAGACCAAAGTCGAAGCCGTCGAGGGTCTTCGTCAGCAGCCCGGCGTCGTAGCCCGCCGCGAGCGCCATTGCCGTGATCGCGCCGGCGGATGTACCCGCCAGCTCGTGCCACTCGCGATAGCCGGCTTCTTCGGTGGCCGTGAGCGCACCCGCAAACGCGAGGCCCTTGATACCGCCGCCCGAGAACACCCCGTCGGCTTGCGTCACGATGTTGCCGGCACCTCGGAGGGAGTCACGGTGCTCACGGGCAGACCCGTGCCAGACACCTTGCTCGGAAGGTCGAGCTTCAACCATCGCGACAGTCGTGTGGGAAGTGTCGAGATGATCACCTCGTCGAAGCCGTACCGGTTGATCGCATCATGCACCGCTACGACCGGGTCGGTGTCACCCACGATTCCCTGCACCGGGGTCCCGGCGGCCTCGCTCAGCAGGGGCACGGCCTGATTTATCACCGCGTTGGCCTCGACCGCACCCTGGTCCTCCGGGTCGACGATCTTGTGCAGGCCGTGGGTTGCGTTCGGGACGAGCAGCGTGAACGTGCATGGCCCGCGCTGGGCTCGCTCGCGCACGGCGTCGAGCAGGGGCTGCGTAGCGGCGGTCTTGTGTGCCACCACAAGAATTCGGGTGGGGGTCACGGACGACTCCACGGTCGGGAACCTCCCTTCTCAGTGGTTGGCTCTGATGATGGCACGCGGACGCCCGCAGCGCCAGGGCTCCCACGACTGCGAACGCGTTGAGGCGCTCTCGCGACGTACAGGTCGCCAGGATTGCGCCTGCAGTGCCTCGGCCGAAGGCTACGTGGCGCTCACGCCGCGCTGGCGAGAGGCGCAGGAATTCCGTCGAAGAACTCGGCCTCGGCATCGCCCAGTGGCGTGGAGGGCGGCTGGCGCCTATGCGGCAGAAGCGGCCTACGCGGCGTAGCGCTGAGCGGAGCGCGCGCGGGCCTTGGCGGCCTCGACCTCGCGGTCCTTCGGCGGCGCGTTCGTGACCAGCTCGTCCAGCAGGCGCGTCGAGATCTCCGTCACGGCGTCAACCGCGCGCTCGAAGGCCTCGACGTTGGCCTGCGAGGGCTTGGTGAAACCGCTGATCTTGCGCACGTACTGCAGCGCCGAGGCCCGTATCTCGTCGTCGGTCGCGGGTGGCTCGAAGTTGTGGAGGTTGCGGATGTTTCTGCACATGCTCCGATCGTAGTCGATCGTCTTGCGAGCGCCTTCGGCGCCGGGCAAGGCGAGTCGGCGACGACCTCCGCCGGCTGGGGGGGCTGGTTGGCGCGACCCCGCGAGTTCCGGCTCGCAGGTCAGTGTCGGAAGTGGCGGACCCCGGTTGCGACCATTGCGGCGCCCGCCGCGTCCACGGCGGCTACCACCTCCGCGTCGCGCACCGAGCCGCCTGGCTGGATGATCGCGCTGACGCCGGCGTCTAGCGCCAGCTGCGCGCCGTCGGCGAACGGGAAATAGGCGTCGGAGGCGAGGGCGGAGCCGGCGAGCGCGTCCGCTCGAAACGCTTGGGCCTTCTCGATCGCGATCCGCACAGCGTCCACCCGACTCATCTGGCCGGCGCCGATCCCGATCGTGGCGCCGCCCGCGGCGATGACGATCGCGTTGGAGCGCACGTGCCGGCAGACGACCCACGCGAACAGCATGTCGCGCCACTCATCCTCGCTCGGTTGGCGAGCGCTCATGGTGCGCATCTGCTCGCGCGTCTCAGAGACGACGTCGTGGGTCTGCACCAGCTGGCCGCCGATCACGGGCTTGGATTCGGCCTCGCGCAACGGTGCCGGCCAGTCGCTGAGCTCGAGCAGTCGCACGTTTTTCTTCACCTGCAGCGCCTCCAGCGCCGCGGCGTCATAGCCAGGGGCGAGCAGGACCTCGATGAACTGCTGGCCGAGCTCCTCCGCGAACGCGAGATCGACAGGGCGGTTGACCGCGATCACCCCGCCGTAGGCGCTCTGCGGGTCGCACGCGAAGGCCTTTTCATAGGCCTCGCGGCCGCTGTCGGCGACGGCACAGCCACAGGGGTTGTTGTGCTTGACGATCACGCACGCCGGCTCGGTGAACTCCTCGACGAGCTCGCGGGCGGAGCTGAGATCGAGCAGGTTGTTGAACGAGAGCTCCTTGCCATGCAGCTGCTGCACCCCGTCGAGCAGGTGCGTCGGCGAGCCGACACGCGCATAGAACGCCGCCTGCTGGTGAGGGTTCTCGCCGTAGCGAAGGTCCATGACCTTCTCGTAGGACTCGCGCCAGCTCCTTGGGAAGCTGCGCTCGCCGCTGCGCGTTGCAAACCAGGTCGAGATCGCCGCGTCATAGCGGGCCGTCGTGGCGAAGGCCTTGCCGGCCAGCTCTTTGCGGGTCTGCAGCGACAGCCTGCCGCCCGATTCGCGTAGCTCGCCGAGCACGCGCTCGTAGTCCTGCGGGTCAACGAGCACGGCGGCAAACGCACTGTTCTTGGCGGCCGCACGGATCATCGTCGGACCACCGATGTCGATGTTCTCGATCACCTCCTCCTCGGAGGCGTCGCCACGAGCGACGGTCTGCTCGAACGGATACAGGTTCACGCACACAAGGTCGACCTGCTCGATCTCCTGCTCTGCCGCGGCCGCCAGATGCGCGTCCTGGTCGCGCCGCGCGAGCAGGCCCGCGTACAGCCGCGGATGCAGCGTCTTCACGCGGCCGTCCATGATCTCGGGGAAGCCCGTGAAGTCCTCGATCGCCCGCACCGCGATTCCCGCGCCGGCCAGCTCACGGGAGGTCCCGCCGGTCGAGACCAGCTCGACGCCCAACTCGGCTAGTCCCTGGGCGAACTCCACGATGCCCTGCTTGTCCGACACCGACAGCAGCGCCCGGCGCACGCGCACCTCGCCCGGGTCGGCGCGCTCGATCCCGGACGCTCGATCGGTCATGACATCGCCTTCGCCGGCCATTGGCAGGGAGCCTACCCCTCGCCCGCCTGGATCGCCTGGCGATCGAGGAGCGTCCGCCGCGGGTTCTCAGGATCCGCGGCGAGCGCACCGGCGGCGAACAGCGCGACGGCCTGTGGAAGCAGCTCGTGCTCGAGCGGGCGCAGCGCCGCCAGCACCTCGTCGGGCTCGCGCGCGTCTGGGAGCTCGACCGCGCGCTGGAGGATCACCGCTCCGGTGTCGACCCCGGCGTCGACGAAATGGACCGTCACGCCGAAGACCTTCACCCCGTAGGTGAGCGCCTGCTCGATCGCACTGACGCCCGGGAACGCCGGCAGCAGCGAGGGATGAACGTTGATGACCGCGCGCGGGAAACGTGACAGGAAGGACTCTTCGAGCAGCTCCATGTAGCCGGCCAGAACCACCAGGCGCACGCCCCGCTCGAGGAGCCAGTCGCCCAGCGCCGCGTCGCGGGCGGCGCGGTCGCCGCCGTATGAGGCGCGCGCGAACACAGCCGTGGGGACGCCGCGCCGGGCGGCGCGCTCTAGCGCCGGCGCGTTCGCGGCGCTCGAGGCCACCGCCACCACCTGCGCCTCGCGGCCGTGCACCGTGTCCAGCAGCGCCTGCAGGTTGGTGCCGGCGCCGGACACCAGCACCGCGATGGGAAGCCTGTCGCTCACGGGCCGGTCACGATAGCTGTGAGCAACGTCACAGAGTCAGCTGCCGCGATCGCCTTCAATGGGTCACGGTCGAACAGGCCGCCACAGCGCCACACCGCCAAAAAGGGGGAACCCCATCCTCACCGCAGTCATCATCACCTTGATCCTCGTCGGATCGCTCGGCTTCGCGCTGGGCTCCGGGCGCAGCGGCCCGCTGATCGCACGCCGGCCGTACAACAACCGCTACAGCGACGCCACGGGTGCGCGCGAGGACCATCTGAGCTAGCGGCTCAGGCGCGTACGAGCGGCAGCGGCGGCGTGTCGCCGTCCTCCTCGGTGGGTGCGCTCTCCTCGAGCGAGTACTTGCCGGCCGCACCGTCGCTGCCCGCGAGCGGGTAGTCGCCGGTGAAGCACGCGTCGCAGTGGGTCGCGCGCGTGGCGCCGACCGCTTCATAGACGCCCTCGAGCGAGAGGTAGTGCAGTGAGTCGCAGCCGAGCTCGGCGGAGATCTCCTCGGTGCTGCGCCCGTGGGCGATCATCTCCTCGCGAGTGGACATGTCGATGCCGTAGTGGCACGGATGCTTGATCGGCGGCGCGGAGATGCGCATGTGAATCTCCGCGGCGCCCGCGTCGCGCAGCATCTGCACGATCTGGCGCGTGGTGTTGCCGCGCACGATCGAGTCGTCGACGACGACCAGCCGCTTGCCCGCGATCACCTCAGGCAGCGGGTTGAACTTCAATCGCAACCCGTGCTTGCGCAGCTCCTGCCCTGGCTGGATGAACGTGCGCGCCACGTAGCGGTTCTTGACGAAGCCGTCGTCCTGGGGCAGCCCCGCCGCGCGTGCCAGACCGCGGGCCGCCGGGTTGCCGGAGTCAGGCACGGCGATCACGAGGTCCGCCTCGACGGGCGCCTCGCGCCACAGAATCTCGCCCATGCGCCCGCGCGCCACCTGCAGCACCTGATCGTTCATGCGCGAATCCGGGCGAGCGAAGTAGATGTACTCGAACACGCAGAAGGCGCGACGCTGCCCCGAGGCGACATCGCGGCTCTGCAGGCCGTCCTTCCCAAGTGTCACCACCTCGCCCGGCTCGACGTCGCGGAGGAATTTGGCGCCGATGATGTCGAACGCACAGGACTCGCTCGCGACGCAGTAGCGAGGGCCTCCCTCGCCACCGTCGGGCGCTTCGGGACCGGGATCGAGCACGCCGATCGCGAGCGGACGCAGGCCGTGGGGGTCGCGGAAGGCGACGACGCGGTCCTTGGTCATGGCGACGATCGAGAACGCGCCGCGCAGGCGCGGCAGAACGTCGGCGATCGCGTCCTCGACGAGCTCGGCGGGATGCGTGGCGATCATCGCGGCGATGATCTCCGAGTCCGAGGTCGAGCTGAACGTGACGCCCCGCTCGAGCAGCTCCTCGTGCAACTCCAGCGCGTTGATCAGATTGCCGTTGTGAGCGAGCGCGAGCTCACGGTGTGAGCCGTTGGTGCCCGCGGAGCGCTGCACCGGCTGCGAGTTCTCCCAAGCGTTTGAGCCGGTGGTCGAGTAGCGCACGTGCCCGATCGCGAGCTCGCCGGCGAGCGTGCGCAGGTCGTTCTCGGTGAACACCTGGTTGACGAGGCCGAGCTCGCGCCGCGTGATGATGTGTCCGCCGCGGTCGGCCGCGGCGATGCCCGCCGACTCCTGGCCACGGTGCTGCAGGGCGTACAGCGCGAAGTACGAGAGACGCGACACCTCGTGACCGGGCGCGTACAGTCCGAACACTCCGCACTCGTCGCGGACATGTTCCTCGGGCCAGCCTCCAGCCGGCCCCTCTGATGGCGAGGGCCGCCCTCCGGGCGACCTTGAGGGACGCATCACGTTCACAAGCTAGCAGGGCTCAAGAGAACAACTCCCTCAGGGCGCCGTACGCGCTCGCGAGCTCGTCGAGCGTGAGCGTGAGCATCGTCCCGGCAGGGGCACCGGCCTCGACGATGCTGAGCACGTCGTCGCCGACCCTGCCGATCAAGACGATCGGCGTCCGCTCGCCCAGCGCGCGCACGGCGGCCGCCTCGCCGCTGACGAGGAAGCTGCCCGAGCCCTCGCCGAACAGCGCGGCGGTCAGCAGCGTCGGTATCGCGTCGCGCGACATCGGGTCGGGAGGGGGTGGGAGCGGGGTCACCTCCCAGACGCCCTCCGGCAGCTCGACCTGGGCCCCGAGACCACCGATCAGGCAGCACTCGGCGAGCGCGACCGCGACGCCGCCCTCGGCGACGTCGTGTGCGCTCGACAGCGCTCCCTCACGCACGGCGTCGCGCACGGCGAGCTGAGCCGACCGGACGGCCTCGATGTCGATCTCGGGGAGCCCGTCGGGGAGCGGCTCGCCGAGCAGCTTCGCGAGCTCGCTGGCCGCCAGCGAGGGGCGCAGCGGTCCGACGAGCGCGATCTGATCGCCGGGTCGCGCAAAGCCCAGCCGTCCCGCGCGACGCGCTTCGGGCAGCCGGCCGACCATGCCGATCACCGGCGTCGGGTAGATCGGGCCGCTGGCGCCCTCGTTGTACAGCGACACGTTGCCGCCGACGATCGGCGCCCGCAGCGCGCGACACGCGTCGCCGAGACCGCGGACCGACTCGGTCAGCTGCCATGCGATGTGCGGCTTCTCGGGGTTGCCGAAGTTGAGGTTGTTGGTCGTCCCGAGTGGCTCCGCCCCGACACACGCGAGGTTGGCGGCGCACTCGAGCACGGCGGCGACGGTGCCTGTGTAGGGGTCGGCTGCGACGCGCCGGCCGTTGCAGTCGATGCTCACAGCGAGCGCGCTCGCGTCTGCAAGCACGAGCACCGCCGCGTCCGCCTGCTCGGGCCCGCGCACCGTGCGCGATTGCACGATCGAGTCGTACTGTTCGAACAGCGGCCGGCGCGATGACAGATTCGCGGACGAGAGCAGCGCGAGCAGGAACTCCTGCGGCGCGGATGCGTACGTGAGCCCGGCCGTGGCCGGCGGCGGCGGGTAGATCGGCTCGGCGGGCTTGTGCGGTTCAAGGTCGTAGAGGGGACAATCGTCGACCAGCGCGGCGACCGGCATGTCGCCCACGAGCTCACCGTCGCGCAGCACCCGCAGTCGCCCCGTGGCGGTGACCTCGCCGATCGCAGCTCCGTTGACCTCCCACTTCGCGCACAGCTCCATCACGGCCTCGAGGTTTGCCGGCTCCACCACGCACAGCATCCGCTCCTGGGACTCGCTGACCATCACCTCGAACGCCTCCATGTCGGGCTCGCGCAGCGGCACCTTCGCGACGTCCACGTCGAGTCCGACGCCGCCCTTGGACGCCATCTCAGCCGCGGAGGAGGTCAGGCCGGCGGCGCCGAGATCCTGCAGCGCGACCAGCAGGCCGCGATCGAGCAGCTCGAGCGAGCACTCGAGCAGCTTCTTCTCCTCGAACGGGTCGCCGACCTGCACCGTCGGGCGCTTGTCCTGCGCCCCGTCGGCCTCCCCGCCCAGCTCCGCCGAGGCGAGCACCGATGCGCCGCCGATGCCATCGCGCCCGGTCGAGGCGCCGAACAGCACCAGCACGTTGCCCGGCCCCGAGGCCGCGCTGCGAACAAGCCGGTCGCGCGCGGCGAGCCCGAGCGCCATCACGTTGACCAGGCAGTTGTGCTCGTAGGGCGCCTCGAAGTACACCTCGCCGCCGACGGTCGGCACGCCGATCGAGTTGCCGTAGTGCCCGATTCCCGCGACGGCGCCGTCGAGTAGGTAGCGCGAGCGCGCGGGTGGGCGGGTTCCGGTCGTTTCACCCACCTCGCCGAAGCGCAGCGAGTCGAGCACCGCGATCGGGCGGGCGCCGACGGCGAAGATGTCGCGCAGGATGCCCCCGACACCGGTTGCGGCGCCCTGGAACGGCTCGACGGCGCTCGGGTGGTTGTGGGACTCGACCTTGAACGCGCAAACCAGCCCGCCGCCGACGTCGACCGCGCCGGCGTTCTCACCGGGACCCATGACGACGTGCTCGCCCTCGGTGGGGAGGGTGCGCAGCAGCTTCTTGGAGTGCTTGTACGCGCAGTGCTCGCTCCACATCAGCGAGTACATGGCCAGCTCGAGGAGATTTGGGGTCCGCCCGCCCTGCTTCTCGCATACAAGCTCGAACTCCGCGCGCGTCAGCCCGAGCGCGAGCGCATCCTCGACGGTGGGCGCTGACGTCGTCTGTTCCAGCATCACGAGGACCGCGACCTCGAGGTCGATGTACACGCCGAAGATGGGCCTGTATCGCGATGGTTATACAGCGTGTGCAGTTGCAGCATCACGCACCGCTCCCTGTCTGACCATGGCTATACGCCTCGGCGCGCCTCATGCAACCGCCGCCGCCTCGATCGTCGATCGCATCGACTCGAAGATCCTCAGCCCGTCGGCCGAGCCGCCGGTCAGCTCGTCGACGGCGTGCTCGGGGTGGGGCATCAGGCCGAAGACGTTGCCACGCTCGTTGCGCACGCCAGCGATGTCGTGCAGCGAGCCGTTGAAGTTCTGGCCGGGCGCGTAGCGCAGCACGACCTGGCCGGCCTCCTCCATCGCCGTGAGCGTGTCCGCGTCGGCGTAGTAGCGACCCCACGCGTGCTTCGCCGGGATCCGCAGCCTGAGCTGCCCCGCGTTCGGAGCCTCGGGCGCACCCGCGGGCGCGCACGCGCCCGTGAAGGCGGTGTCGGTGCGGACGACGTCGAGCTCGAGCAGCCTGGAGGTGAAGCGCAGGTTGGCGTTCGCCAGCAGCGCGCCCGGGAGCAGGCGCGCCTCGCAGAGCACCTGGAAGCCGTTGCAGATTCCGAGCACCAGCCCGCCCTGGCCCGCGAACTCGATCACGGACTCCATCGCCGGCGAGAAACGCGCGATCGCACCGGCGCGCAGGTAGTCGCCGTAGGAGAAGCCGCCGGGCACGACGATCGCATCCGCCCCCCCAAGGTCACGGTCCCCGTGCCAGATCAGCTCGGCGTCAGCGACGCGTCGCGCGGCCTCGAGCGCATCCACCTCGTCGCAGGATCCGGGGAACCGGAGGACGCCGAACTTCATCTCAGTGTGGCCACAGCGTCGGTGTCTGCCGGGTCGATGCGCTGCAGCCCGGGAATCCCGTCGAAGCCGCGATCGGGGCTGAGGATCGCGTCGATCTCTCGGTTCAGAGCCTGCGCGGCAAAGATCGCGTCGCGCATATCGAGGAGCTCGTGCTCACTCCAGAGCGTCAGCGCGAGATCCACATCGCCGGGCTCCACAGGGTGAAGCAGGCACGACCTGCCAATGATCCTCGCCGCGTGGGCGGCAGCGGCCCGATCCCGCAAGCGCCGTTGGCGAACGTACGCGAACTCGTGCAGCAGATCGACGCTCGCCTCGCCTGCGATGCCGCCGCGACGTGACTCAGCCACGATCGCCCGGCACGGGTCGCGGTAGGGATGCTCGCCACCCGCACCGTAGAGAAAGACCGGAGTGTCGTAGAGGAAGCGCCGCACCCGCGGGTTAACGCCCGCTGTCGTCGTCGGCCCTCGTGACGGCCGCGTACCTGGCCTCGAGCAGTTCCTTCTTCATGACAGGCCAATCATCCACGGGCATCGGCTCGAGCGCGAGGAATTCGTCGATTGCCTGCGCTCGTGTATCTCGGACCATGGACAGCTTCTCCTCGATCGCCTCGCGTACCAGCGAACCAATCGATATGCCGCGACTCTCGGCGAGCTCGCGTAGACGACCGTGAAGCTCATCGTCCAGCAGGATCTGGGTGCGCCTCGTCAACGACACATGCACAGGGTAGCATGTGCATGTACGGGGCCCGGCGTCAGCCGTTTTCGTCGAGAACGATCTCGTAGTCCTCGACCAGCGGGTTTGCGAGCAGCTTCTCGCACATCGGCCGGAGCTGGTTCGGGTCCTCGACGTCGAGCTCGATCAGCCGACCGATGTGGACATCGTCGACGCCCTCGAAGCCGAGCGCCGGCAGCGCCCGCTGCACCGCCACGCCCTGCGGATCGAGGATGCCGGCCTTCGGACGGATGAGGACGCGCGCTCTCACATCTCACCCGCGGAGCCCGTGCGCTCGAGCCACGCCTGAAACGGCTCGCCGGTGATGCGCTCGTAGGCCTCCACGTAGCGCGCGCGCGTGCCGCTCACCACGTCCTGCGGGATCGCCGGCGCGGGCGGCTTCTTGTCCCAGCCGCTGGCGGACGCCCAGTCGCGCACGTACTGCTTGTCGAAGCTGGGTTGACCGCGGCCGACCTCGTAGCCGTCCGCTGGCCAGTAGCGCGAAGAGTCGGGCGTCAGCACCTCGTCGCCGAGCACCAGCGCCGGCGCGCCGGCGCCCGGATCGCTGTCGTCGAGGCCGAACTCGAACTTGGTGTCGGCGAGGATCACGCCGTTCGCACGCGCATGCTCGGCGGCGAACGAGTACAGCGCGAGCGATGCGTCCCGGACGCGCTCCATCAGCGCGCGGTCGCCGACGAGCGCGACGGCGCCCTCGAAGTCGATCGCCTCATCGTGGCCGACGTCGGCCTTGGTGCTCGGCGTGAAGATCGGCTCGGGCAGCTGCTCGGACTCGCGCAGACCCTCGGGCAGCGCGATCCCCGAGACCGAGCCGGTCGCCTGGTAGTCCTTCCAGCCCGATCCGGTGATGTAGCCGCGCACCACGCACTCGACGGGGAGCATCTGCAGCCGGCGGACGAGCAGCGCACGTCCGCGCGCCTCGTCGGGCACGCCGTCGGTGGCCGAGATCAGGTGGTTGGCGACGATCCCGGCGGTCTTCTCGAACCAGAACACCGACAGCCCCGTGAGCACCTTGCCCTTGTCGGGAATCGGCGTCGGGTGGACCGCGTCGTAGGTGGAGATGCGGTCGCTGGCCACCATCAGCAGCGGCGGCGGCAGGCCTTGGACGCCCTCCACCCCCTCCATGTCGTACATCTCGCGGACCTTGCCGCTGGCGATGAGGGGCAGCTCGGCGAGCGCGGTAGTCACGTGGCGCGATGCTACCAGCGCCTGACGACCGCAGGCCGGCGGGCTGGTCGGCGTCAGCTCAGGCGATCGCGTCCAGCCGCGCGACGATCTCGTCGGCGTAGCGGACGTAGTGGGAGTAGTCGAAGATCGCGTCCAGGTCGAGGTCGCGTGCGCGCTCGTCGGCGGCGAGCAGCTCACGCAGCGCGATGCCCTCGTCCCACGCGCGCTGGGCCAGCTGCTGCACGACCCGGTAGGCCTCGTCGCGCGGGGACCCGGCCTCGACGAGCGCGAGCAGCACCCGCTGGGAGAAGAGCGCGCCGTGGGTCAGCTCGAGGTTGGCGCGCATGCGCTCCGCGTCGACGGTCATGCCCCGCACGAGCGCGATCGTTCGGTGCTGCAGGTAGTCCAGGAGGATCGTCGAGTCCGGCAGGATCACCCGCTCGACGGAGGAGTGGGAGATGTCGCGCTCGTGCCACAGGGCGACGTTCTCGAGCGCCGCCTGCGCGTTGCCGCGCAGCACGCGCGCGAGTCCGGCGATCTGCTCACTCTTGATCGGGTTGCGCTTGTGCGGCATCGCCGAGGAGCCCTTCTGCCCGGCGCGGAACGGCTCCTGGAGCTCGCGCACCTCCGTGCGCTGCAGGTGGCGAACCTCGGTGGCGAAGCGCTCGAGGCCGGCGCCGGCGAGCGCGATCGCGCTCAACAGCTCGGCGTGGCGGTCGCGGGGAACGACCTGCGTGGAGACGTCCTCGCGCTCCAGTCCCAGCCGAGCGAGGACGCGCGCCTCGAACTCGGGGCTGGTCGCGGCATAGGTGCCGACGGCGCCCGACACCGCCCCGACGGCGACCTGGGCGAAGGCGCGCTGCAGGCGCGCGACGTTGCGATCGGCCTCGAACGCGAAGCCAGCGAGCTTGATCCCGAAGCTCATCGGCTCGGCGTGTACGCCGTGCGTCCTGCCGACGGTGAGCGTGCCGACGTGCTCGCGCGCGCGTTCGGCCAGCGCCTGCGTCAGCGTTCGGGCACCGGCGACTATGACCTCGCCGGCGGCGCGCAGCTGCAGCGCGAGCGCCGTGTCGAGCACGTCCGAGGAGGTCAGCCCGAAGTGAATCCAGCGCCCGGCCTCGCCGGCGGAGGAGGCGAGCACGTCGACGAACGCGGCGAGGTCGTGCTCGGTCACGAGCTCGCGCTCATTCACCTCATCGACGGTGAAGGCCGCACCGCGGATCGCCTCTAGCTCCTCGGCGCTCGGGCCGTCGTCGCCGAGCAGTCCCGGCAGCTCCTCGCTCGCCGCGAGCTCCACCCGGCGCCAAGCGTCCATGCGCGCCTCGTCGGTCCACAGGCTGCCGAGCTCGGGGCGGGTGTAGCGCACGATCACGTCAGTTGATTATCGCCGTGCCGGCGGCAGGCCACTCGGCGGCGTCCTCATGCCTCGAGGATCTGCGCGGCGAGAATCGCGGCGTTGCGCGGGTTGTCCAGCCCGACGCACGCGACGGGCACGCCCGGGGGCATCTGCACGATCGACAGGATCGCGTCGAGGCCCCCGGCAGCGGTCAGGCGGCCCGACAGCGGCACGCCGATCACGGGCAGATCGGTGTGGGCGGCGACCGCGCCGGGCAGGGCGGCGGAGATGCCGGCGCCCGCGATGATCACGCGCAGGCCGCGCATGCGTGCGTTCTTGGCGTATTCGGCGACGAGGTCGGGCTCGCGGTGCGCGGACATGACCCGCATCTCGTGCAGGATGCCGCGCCCTTCCAGCTCCTTGGCGGCCTTCTCCATCGTCTCCATGTCGCTCTTTGAGCCCATCACGATGCCCACGCGGGGAGCATCGACGTCGATGTCGTCGAGCTGGGCCTGGACCTCGGACTCCTCCATCGGCTTGGGCACGAGCGATATGCCGTGCGCGCCGCTCGGCCTACCCTCCTGCCCCGTGGGCTCCCCTGTGTGCTCGGCGGCGATGGCGGGCACGTTACAGAGACGCGATGAAATCGTCGATGGGAATCGCCGAGAGCGTCTCGTAGCGCGCGGTGCCGCGCGAGCCCAGCTCGAGCGACACACGCGCCATCGTGGCGTCGTCGGGAGCCTCGACCACGGAGATGAAGTCGACGTGGCCGAGCGTCGCCCACTGTGCCTTGACGCTCGCGCCGAGCTGCTCGACCTCCTTGTTCACCTCGATGATCCGCTGCGGGTTGTTCTTGACCGTCTGCACGCCCTCGGGGGTGAGGGTCGTGAGCATGACGTAGGTGGGCATCGTGGGCTCCTCCGAGATCGACGTGGCAGGGCTTGGCGCGACTTACGCGGTTGTACCCGATCGCGCCAGTCGGCGTCCACTCGCGCGAGTGCTTGGTCAAGCGGTGGCGGCGGGCGCGTCAGTCGCCGCGTCGGCATCCTGCTTTTCAAGCGCGAGCTCGCCTTCGCGAGTGCTGACCGTGATCGAGTCGCCTGAGCGGATCTCGCCGGAGAGCAGCGCCAGCGCGAGACGGTCGGTGAGCTGCTTCTGGATCACGCGTCGCAGCGGGCGCGCGCCGTAGGTCGGGTCATAGCCCATGTTGCCGAGCAGCTCGAGCGCCTGAGGGGTGAGGGCGATGTGCACGCCGCGCTCGGCGACGCGCTCGACCACGCGCGCCACCTGCAGCTCGACGATCTCGGAGATCTGCTCGCGCGTGAGCGCGTCGAAGCGCACGATGTCGTCGAGCCGGTTGATGAACTCGGGCTTGAAGTGCTCGATCAGCGCCATGCGAAGCGCGGTGTCGCCCGCATCCGCCGGCACGGCGAGGTTCGAGGTCATGATCAGCACGGTGTTCTTGAAGTCGACGGTGCGCCCCTGGCCGTCGGTGAGACGGCCGTCGTCCATGACCTGCAGCAGCGTGTTGAACACATCGGGGTGGGCCTTCTCGATCTCGTCGAGCAGCACCACCGCGTATGGGCGCCGGCGCACGGCCTCCGTCAACTGGCCACCCTCTTCGTAGCCGACGTAACCGGGGGGCGCGCCGACGAGGCGCGAGACGGAGTGTTTCTCCATGTACTCCGACATGTCGATCCGGATCATCGCGTCCTGTGAGTCGAACATGAACTCCGCGAGCGCACGGGCGAGCTCGGTCTTGCCGACACCGGTGGGCCCGAGGAACAGGAACGAGCCGATCGGCCGATCGGGATCCTGCAATCCGGCCCGCGAACGCCGCAGTGCGGTGGCGACGGCCTCGATCGCCTCGTCCTGTCCGACGACGCGTTCGTGCAGGCGCTCCTCCATGTGGATCAGCTTCTCGGTTTCACCCTCGAGCAGGCGGCTGACGGGAATGCCGGTCCAGCGCGCGACGACCTCGGCGACGTCGTCGGCGTCGACCTCCTCTTTCAGGAACACAGGCGCCGCGCCCGCCTCGCGCTCGTGCTCGCTGGCTTCGAGCTCGGCGAGCTGCTTCTCGAGCTCGGGGATCTCGCCGTAGCGGAGCTCGGCGGCGCGCTGCAGGTCGGCGTCGCGCTCGGCGCGCTCGGCCTCGGTGCGAGCTTCCTCCAGGCGCGCCTTCAGCTCGCCGACGCCCTGGATCGCCTGCTTCTCGTTCTGCCACTGCGCCTTCATCCCGGCGGAGCGCTCGCGCAGCTCGGCGAGCTCGCGTTCGATCGCGGAGCGGCGCTCGGCGGAGGCATCGTCGGTCTCCTTGCTGAGCGACGTCAGCTCGATCTCGAGCTGCATCACGCGCCGGTCGACCTCGTCGATCTCGGTCGGCAGCGAGTCGATCTCGATGCGCAGGCGCGAGGCCGCCTCGTCGATCAGGTCGATCGCCTTGTCAGGCAGGAAGCGGTCGGCGATGTAGCGGTCCGACAGCGTCGCCGCGGCGATCAGCGCGCTGTCCTGGATGCGCACGCCGTGGTGCACCTCGTAGCGCTCCTTGAGCCCGCGCAGGATCGCGATCGCGTCGGCGACGGACGGCTCGCCGACCATCACCGGCTGGAAGCGTCGCTCGAGCGCGGCGTCCTTCTCGATGTACTTGCGGTACTCATCGAGTGTCGTCGCGCCGACGGCGCGCAGTTCCCCGCGCGCGAGCATCGGCTTGAGCAGGTTGGCCGCGTCGACGGCGCCTTCGGCGGCGCCGGCGCCGACGATCGTGTGCAGCTCGTCGAGGAACAGGATCACGTTGCCCTGGGCCGCTGAGACCTCGCCGAGCACCGCCTTCAGGCGATCCTCGAACTCTCCCCGGTACTTCGCGCCGGCGATCAGGGAGCCGATGTCGAGCGCGATGACGCGCCGTTCGCGCAGCGAGTCGGGGATGTCGCCGGAGACGATGCGCTGGGCGAGACCCTCGACGATCGCGGTCTTGCCGACGCCCGGCTCGCCGATCAGCACGGGGTTGTTCTTGGTGCGCCGCGAGAGCACCTGGATCACGCGGCGGATCTCCTCGTCGCGCCCGATGACGGGGTCGAGCTTGCCCTGCTCGGCCGCCTGGGTCAGATCGGTGCCGAAGCGTTCGAGCGCCTCGTACTTCTCCTCGGGGTTCTGGTCGGTGACACGGTGCGAGCCGCGTACCTCCGCGAGCGCAGCGAGCAGGCGCTCGTGGGTCGCGCCGACGCTGGCGAGTGCGCGGCCGGCGACGCCGTCTTCGTTCGCGAGCGCCAGCAGCAGGTGCTCGGTGGAGACGTACTGGTCTGACAATTTGCTCGCCTCGCGCTCGGCGTTGCGCAGGACCGACACGAGCTCGGCGCCCGGCTGGGCGCCGGCGTCGGCGCTCGAGCCGGCGCCGAGCACGGGCAGCTGCCCAAGTCCCTGCTCGACCGTCGCGCGCAGCGCGTCAATGTCCACGCCGAGCTTGCTCAGCACCGGCAGCACGACGCCGCCGGGCGCGTCGGCGCTCGGCGTCGGGGCTCCGCCTGCGCCAGGGCGCGAGGGAGCCTGTGCCGTCAGCGCCGCGAGCAGGTGCAGGGGCGTGATCTGGGGGTTGCGGCGATCTTCGGCCAGCCGGGCGGCTGCCGCGAGCGCCTCCTGTGACTTGAGGGTGAAGCGATCGGCTTGCATTCTCTAAGGCCTTCTAGAACCTCTTCGGGCGGTTGCGAAACGGTGAGCGCACGTCTGCCGCGCGCACCAGCTCGAGGCCGCCGCGATATGGCACGGTGAGCTCGGCGCGGAAGGAGCGCCTGACCTCCTCGAGCTCCTTGGCGAGGCGGACCTGCGCCTCCAGCGCCTGGAGCTCGATCGCTTCGATGCGCTCCTGCATGCTCTCGATCTCGCGCTCGAGCGTCAGGACGCGCTCGACGCCGGCGAGGTTGAGGCCGAGCTCAGCTGTCATCTCCTGGATACGCCGCAGCCTCTCGACGTCGTCCTGCGAGTACAGGCGTGTGCCCTTGGGCGAGCGCTTCGGCTCGATCAGCCCACGCGACTCGTACATGCGCAGCGTCTGCGGGTGCATGTTGGCCAATTGCGCCGCGACCGAGATCATGAACACGCCGCGGTCGGTCTCGACCTGGATGCGCGCGACCTTACGAGCCATCGCCCGCGTCCTTGCTCGCCGGCTCGCCGGCGCCGGCGCCGGCGCCGTTTCCGAACAACCCCGCGCGCGGATCGCCGTCGAGCGTCTTGGAGAGCTCTTCGACCGCGCTCTGCTGCTCCTTGCTCAGATTCTTGGGAACGTCGATCACGAAGCGGTAGTGGATGTCGCCTTTCTCTTTCGATGATCCGAGCTTGGGCGGTCCCTCGCCGCGCAGTCGCTGGACGGTGCCGTGCGCGGTTCCGGGTTTCACGCGCAGCGTCTTGGTTCCGTTGAGCGTCGGAACCTGGACCTCGGCGCCGCGCAGCGCCTCGGGGATGCTCAGCGGCACCTCGACTTCGAGGTTGTCTCCCTTGCGCGTGAACAGCGGCGAGGGAGACACGTTGGTGATCAGGTACAGGTCGCCGGCCGGTCCGCCGCTGCGCCCCGGCTCGCCCTTGCCGGCGAGACGGATGCGACTGCCGTCGCGCACGCCCGGTGGGATGTTGACGCGCAGGCGCTTGACGGTGCGCACGGCGCCCGCGCCGTGGCACGTCGGGCACGGGTCCTCGATCACGGTGCCGGTGCCGCCGCACTGCGAGCACGGCTGGGAGATCGAGAACATTCCCTGGCCCTGCGTCTCGATGCCCCGCCCCTCACAGCGTGGGCACACCGAGGGCGCGGTGCCGGGCTTGGCGCCGGTGCCGTGACAGGTCGGGCAGCTGGCGTGCATCGGCACCTGCAGCGGCACCTGCGCACCGGCGACGGCCTGGTCGAAGGTGATCGAGACCTGCGCCTCGAGGTCCGCCCCCTTTTCGGCACGCGGTTTGGTGCGCACCCGCCGGCCGCTGGTGGAGCCACCGAACAGGTTCGACAGGATGTCACCCATCGAGGAGGCGTCGAAGTCGAAGTTGCCGAAGCCGCCGAAGCCGCCGGCGGGCCCGGCGCCCGTGGCGAACGGTCCCGAGCCGCTGTCGTACTGCTTGCGCTTGTCCGGGTCGCCGAGGATGTCGTGCGCCTGGGAGACCTCCTTGAAGCGGGTCTCGGACTGCTTGTCGCCTGGATTGCGGTCGGGGTGGTACTGGCGTGCGAGTTTGCGGTAGGCCTTCTTGATCTCCTCGGGGGTCGCTTTCTTGTCGACTCCGAGCGTCTTGTAGTAGTCCGGTCGCGTCGCCATCTAGGGCTCCGTCCTAGGCCGCCACGACCACGCGTGCGGGACGCAGGATGCTCGCGCCCAGACGGTAGCCGGGCTGGTAGACCTCCACGACGGTGCCGCTCGGCTTGCCGCCGGGCGCCTGTGCGGCTGTGGCGACCGCCTCGTGCACCTCTGGATCGAACGGCTCACCGGCGGGAGAGAACGACTCGATGCCGGCACGCGCCAATGCCGCGGCCAGCTCCGAGCGCACGAGGCGCACGCCCTGCAGCAGTGGATCGTCCTGGTCCGCGTGCGCGATCGCGCGATCGAGGTTGTCGAGCGCCGGCAGCAGCTCCTTGGCCAGCGAGCACACACCGCGCTCCTGCGCCGCGGCCGCCTCACGCGCGACGCGCTTACGGTAGTTCTCGAAGTCGGCCTGGGTGCGCTGGGCGAGCGCTAGGTAGTCGTCGCGCTGCTTGGCCGTCTTCAGGAGCTCGTCGAGGTCGCCGTCCATCTCCGCGGCGTCAGGGGTGGTGTCCTGGGCGTGCGCGGCTCCGTCAGCCGCTCTCGCGCCTGCCGAAGTCGCTCCCGCACCGTCCACGCGCCCTGCATCCGCTGGAGCGGACGGCCCGCGCTCTCCATCCGCCGGAGCGGACGGCGCGGGCACGCCACCGGGCGCTGCATCCCCCGGCGCCCGGGGGGCGCCGGGGGTGTGATTGGGTTGATCCTCGAGCGTTTGCTTTGCGTCTGTCATCGCGGCCTACGCCTTCGGCTCGTCGACTACCTCGGCATCGACGACGTCCTCTTCGTCAGAGGTTGACGCCCCATCTGCTCCGTCACCGTCGGCCGAGGATCCGTTGCCGGAGGCCGCGGCCTGCTCCTGTGCGCGCTGGTACATCGCCTCGGAGACCGCATGGAAGGCCGTCTGCAGCGTCTCGGCCTTGGCGTTGATCGTGGCGGGGTCGTCGGACTCGAGCACCTCGCGCAGCTCCTTGATGGCCTCCTCGATCCGACCCTTGGAGTCGGCGTCGACCTGGTCACCGAGGTCCGCGAGCTGGCGCTCGGCCTGGTAGGCGGCGTTCTCGCCGTTGTTGCGCGCCTCGGCGAGCTCGCGTGCGCGGCGGTCCTCCTCGGCGTGGGACTCGGCGTCGGAGACCATGTTCTTGATCTCCTCGTCGGAGAGCCCGGAGCCGGCCTTGATCTCGATCTTCTGCTCCTTGCCGGTGCCGAGATCCTTGGCGGAGACGTTGAGGATGCCGTTGGCGTCGATGTCGAACGCGACCTCGATCTGCGGTATCCCTCGCGGCGCCGGCGGGATGCCGGTGAGCTGGAACTTGCCGAGCGACTTGTTGTACTGAGCCATCTCGCGCTCGCCCTGCAGCACGTGGATCTCGACCGACGGCTGGTTGTCCTCGGCAGTCGAGAAGACCTCGCCCTTGCGCGTGGGGATCGTCGTGTTGCGCTCGATCAGCTTGGTCATGACGCCGCCCTTGGTCTCGATGCCGAGGGTCAGCGGCGTGACGTCGAGCAGCAGCACGTCCTTGACGTCGCCGGCGAGCACGCCCGCCTGGATCGCGGCGCCGACGGCAACCACCTCATCGGGGTTGACACCACGGTGTGGCTCTTTGCCGGTCAGCTCTTTGACCTTCTCCTGCACGGCCGGCGAGCGTGTCATGCCGCCGACGAGCACGATGTGCTCGATCTCCTTGACGCCCTTGTTCTTGGCGTCGTCCATCGCCTGGCGAACGGGCGCGACGACGCGGTCGAGCAGCTCCGAGGTGAGCTCGGCGAGCTTGGCGCGGGTGAGGCGGGTGTCGAGGTGCTTCGGCCCGGAGGCGTCGGCGGTGATGAACGGCAGGTTGATCTGGGTCTCCTGCGTGGTCGAGAGCTCGATCTTGGCCTTCTCGGCCGCCTCGTACAGGCGCTGAAGCGCCATCGGGTCGGCGGACAGGTCAATCGCCTGCGACTTCTTGAACTCGGAAACGAGCCAGTCGACGATCGCCTTGTCGAAGTTGTCGCCGCCGAGGTGGTTGTCACCGGCGGTGGACTTGACCTCGAAGACGCCGTCGCCGATCTCGAGCACGGACACGTCGAAGGTGCCGCCGCCGAGGTCGAACACGAGGATCGTCTGGTCTGACTCCTTGTCGAGGCCATACGCGAGCGACGCGGCGGTGGGCTCGTTGATGATGCGCTTGACGTCGAGCCCGGCGATCTTGCCGGCGTCCTTGGTGGCCTGGCGCTGATCGTCGTTGAAGTACGCGGGGACGGTGATCACGGCGCCGTCGACGGCCTCGCCCAAATAGGCTTCGGCGTCGGTCTTCAGCTTCTGCAGGATCATCGCCGAGATCTCCGGCGGGGAGTGCTGCTCGCCGCCCGCCTCGACGCGGGCGTCGCCGTTGGGACCGGAGACGACCTTGTAGGGGACGATCGACTCCTCCTCGCGCACCTCGGCCTCCTTGCGGCCCATGAAGCGCTTGATCGAGAAGACGGTGTTCTGCGGGTTGGTGACGGCCTGGCGCTTGGCGACGGTGCCGACGAGGCGCTCGCCTGACGCTGTGAACGCGACGACCGACGGGGTCGTGCGGCCGCCCTCGGCGTTCTCGATGACGGTCGGCTCGCCGCCCTCGAGCACCGCCATGCACGAGTTCGTCGTGCCGAGGTCGATGCCTATGGTCTTGGCCATGTCCTAGAAACTCCTTCTAATAAGCTTTATAAATCTGAGCGTGAGTATGGCAGATTTCCTGCCACGGGTCAAGGCACCAGATGGATGCGGCACGATCCGAGCGGGCGAGTGCGGCCAGGGCGCGAACCACGATCGGCCGGGTACAGCGGCCGCCGCGCACCCCCCAAACGGGGGGAACACGTAACGCGCGTACCGCACATGGGGTACACCTAAGACAAGTGACCCGCCTAGAGCGCAACGCCAACATCACCGCGGTCGTGATCCCGTTTCTGGCGGTGATCATCGCCGCGGTGCTGCTGTGGAATCAGTTCCTCGGCCCGCGCGACCTCGTGATCTTCGCGGTCATGTACCTGCTGACGGCGATCGGCGTCACCGTCGGCTACCACCGCCTGCTGACCCATCGCGCCTTCAAGACGCGCCCTTGGCTGCGCTACACGCTCGCGGTGCTCGGCTCGATGTCGCTGCAGGGCGGCGTCATCGACTGGGTCGCCGACCACCGCAAGCACCACACGTTCACCGACGAAGAGGGCGACCCGCACAGCCCCCACGCCGGCCAGGGCGCGGGCGTCAAGGGGATGATCACCGGCCTCTGGCACGCGCACGTCGGCTGGCTGTTCGAGACGCACGGACAGGCGTCCTCGAAACGCTTCGCCCGCGATCTCTGCGAAGACCGGACGATGCGACGCATCAACAAGGGCTTCCCGCTGATCGCCCTCTACAGCCTGTTGCTGCCCTTCCTGCTGGGCTTCGCGTTCAGCGGCGGCTCGCTCGTCGCCGGCGGCCTCAGCGCGCTGCTGTGGGCGGGCTTCGTGCGAATCTTCCTCGTGCACCACATCACCTGGAGCATCAACTCGATCTGCCACTTCTTCGGCAGCAGGCGCTTCGACACCGATGACGAGTCCACGAACGTGTTCTGGCTGGCGCTGCCCTCGCTCGGCGAGGCGTGGCACCACAACCATCACGCCTTCCCCCAGTCCGCCTTCCACGGGCTGCGCTGGTATGAGCTCGACCCCTCCGGCTGGCTGATCCTGGGGCTCGAGCGCGTCGGGCTGGCGTGGGATGTGGTGACGGTGACGCCCGAGCGGGCGCGCGCCAAGCTCCAGGGCGCAACCGCGCCCTCGCCGAGCCGAACAGCCGTCTGAGCGGCAACCGAAGCACCACATCTGCGCTGCGTGGGGCGGTACCTTCTAGGTATGAACGTGATCCCGGCGGGGCGGGTGGCAATCAAGCCTCGGCTGCGCGGCGTGCTGCACGAGTACGGCTTCTTCGTGTCGCTCGTGTGCGGCGTCGCGCTGATCCTCGCGGCATCGGACGGCACCGCGCGCGTCGCAGCGACGATCTACGCCGTCGCGGTGTCGGGCCTGCTCGGGACGAGCGCGCTGTATCACCGCGTCACGTGGCGGCCGAAGACGCGCCGCTGGATGCGCCGGCTCGACCACTCGATGATCTTCGTGCTGATCGCCGGGACATACACGCCGGTGGCGCTGCTCGCTCTGCACGGATCGCTGGCGAAGACCGTCCTGATCGTGCTGTGGGCGGGCGCGCTCGGCGGCGTGGTCTTCAAGCTGCTGTGGATCGACGCGCCGAAGTGGCTGTTCGCGGCGGTGTACGTCGCGCTGGGCCTGGTGACGGCGGCCGTCTTCGGCGAACTGCCCGCCGCGATCGGCTGGCTGGGAGCCGCGGGGCTGGCGTGCGGCGGGCTCCTGTACCTCATCGGGGCGATCGTCTACGCGAGCGGCCGGCCCAACCCGTGGCCGAAAGTCTTCGGCTACCACGAGATCTTCCACGCGCTCGTCCTGGCCGCCGCCGCGCTGCAGTACGCGGTGATCGCGTTCGCGGTGCTGCCGCGGGGCTAGACGAAGAGCTTGCGGCTCGGGCACATCCGCGCGAGCGCGCAGTCGCGGCATGCAGGCGAGCGCGCGTGGCAGGTGCGCCGCCCGTGGCGCAGCAGGTTGACGTGCAGCTCGAGCTCCTCGCCGGGGGGCGTCAGCTCGAGCATCTCGTCATGGAGCTCCTCGAACGGCGCGCCCGTGCGCAGCAGGCCCAGGCGCATGCCCACGCGCGAGACGTGCGTGTCGACGGGCACGTCGCGCAAGCCGTAGGCGAACAGCAGCACGCACGCTGCGGTCTTGCGCCCGACGCCCGGCAGCGACACGAGATAGTCGCGTGAGCGCTCGACCGGCGCGTCGGCGATCCAGTCGAGCGAGAGCACCGCGCCGTCGCCGTCGGCGTCGGAGTCGCCCGCGGCGCCTGGTTCCTCGGTGATCGCGCGCAGGATCGCCTGGATGCGGGCCGACTTCACCTTCGAGATGCCGCCCGGCCGGATCGCCTCCTCGACCGCTCCCGCCGGCGCGTCACGCACCTGATCCCACGTCGGCAGGCGCTCGCGCAGCCGCAGGAAGGCGACGTCGCGGTTGCGGTCGTTGGTCGACTGCGACAGCACGGTCAGGATCAGCTCGGCGATCGGGTGCCCGTGCGGTCGCATCAGCGGCACCCCGTAGACCTCGCGCAGGCGTTCGCGGATACGGACGACCCGTGCCCGCGGCGGGCGCACCCACGCCGAGGCGGGCGAGGCCGTCGGGTTGCTCGAGGCACGCGGTGTGGCGCTCCGTGGCACGGCTGAACCGTAGTGCGCTGCGGGCCGCGGACGGGCGCAGCGGCGAGTATCGCCCCTATATCCTCGCCCGATGCCCGAGGTGAGCGAGCACACCGGCGAGATCGATACCCACGGCGCACACGGCGGGCTGCCCGTCTTCTGGCGCAGCGCCCCGGCCGGCGACGATGCCGGTGCAGCGGTGCCGCTGTACATCCACGGCGTGCCCGACAGCTCCGATGAGTGGGTGGCGCCGCGCGTGCACCACGGCAGCCGTCCACGGTGGCAGCGGTGGTGGCGGGGCAGGCGCCCGGGGGATGAATGGACGACGCCGCCAGCCTACGAGCGGGGATTTCTGGAGCGCAGCGGCGGCATCGCGGTCGACCTGCCCGGCTTTGGACGCTCAGGCAAGCCGGGCTATCTCAGCTTCACGATCGATGAGTACGACCGTTTCATCGAGCGGTTCCTCGACGAGCTCGGCGTGGAGCGCGTCCAGCTGGTGATGCACGACTGGGGTGCCGTTGGACTCGCGTTCGCCCAGCGACTGCCGGCGCGTGTCGAGCGCCTCGTGATCATCAACGCGGTGCCGTTCCTGCCGGGCTACCGCTGGCACCGCACCGCGCGCATGTGGCGCACGCCGCTGCTCGGCGAGCTGGTGATGGGCACCACGTCTCGCTTCACGCTGGGGGTGCTCTCGAGCGAGGCCAACGCGACCCCCGGACCGATGCCGGGCGCATGGCAGGAAAGCGTGCTCGAGCACTTCGACCAGGGGACGCAGCGCGCGATCCTGCGCCTTTACCGAAGCTCGCCGCCCGAGGTCCTCGCGGCGAGCGGCGCGCGGTTGGGGACGCTGACGATGCCAGCGCTGGTCGTGTGGGGCGGACGCGACCCCTACATACCCGCGCGCTTCGGTCGCGAGTACGCGGGCGCGCTCGCGAACGCCGAGCTCGTCGAGATCGACGACGCCGGACACTGGCCGTGGCTCGACCGACCGGAGGTGCTCGAGCGCGTGGTGGACTTCCTGAGCGGGGCGTGAGCGCGGCGTGAGCGCCGCCGCTCCCCGAGCCGCGACGACCTCGCCCACGAGCGGACGGGGCTCGCCTGCGCCGGCCGCGCCGCTGCCGCGGTTGCTCGCGCGACTGCCGCCGGCGTGGACGATCACCGCGGCGCTCGCCGTCGCGTACCTGATTCTCGCCCCCGCCAGCCCCGACCTGTCGGCGGCCAGCTATCGCAGCGACCTGTTCTCGCGGGTGGGGTTCACGCTTTGGGACAACTCGTGGTACGGCGGCCACCACCTGCCCGCCTACTCGCTGATCGCGCCCGCGCTCGGCGCGCTGATCGGTCCGCGGCTGATCGTCGTGATCTCGACGATCGTCGCGACGGCGCTGTTCGTCGCGCTGATCGACGGCTGGTTCCCGCCGCGAGCCACGCGGATCGCGGGCGCGTGGTTTGCGCTGGGCGCATCAATCGCGATGCTCTCGAGCCGCGTGCCGTACGACCTCGGCCTCGCGATCGGGCTCGGCGCGCTTCTCGCCGCGCGGCGCCGCCGTCCGCGGCTGGCGCTGGCGCTGAGCGTGCTCACGGCGCTGGCCAGCCCGGTAGCCGGCGCGTTCCTCGCGCTGGCGTTCCTTGCGTGGGCGCTCGCCGGGCCCCGGCGCGCGTGGCCGGCAGCGCTGACCGTCGCCGCACTCGCTCCAATCGCGCTGCTCGCGCTCCTGTTTCCAGAAGGCGGCGCGCAGCCCTACGCGGCCTCCGCGTTCTACCCGGCGCTCGCGGGCGTGCTCGTACTGATCGCGCTCGTCGAACGCGAGCGGCGGACGCTGCGGATCGGCCTCGCGCTGTACGCGCTCGCGCTCACCGGCTCCTATTTCGTGGCGAGCGCGGTCGGCGGCAACGTCGACCGCCTGGGCGCGTTGACAGCGGGACCGGTCGCGGCGCTTGCGCTCGCCTGCGCCTCGCGCGGACGCCGTCGCGCGCTGCTCGGACTGGCGCCACTCCTGCTGTACTGGCAGGTCAACGCACCCGTCGCGGATTTCGTCTCGACGCGCAACAACCCCTCCGTCAACGCGTCGTTCTATACGCCGCTGATCGGTGAGCTGCGAACGCTCGGCATCGGCTACGGCGCGCGTCCCGCGCGCATCGAGGTGGCGACGACGGCCGACCACTGGGACGCGCGCTTCCTGGCTCCTCACGTGATGATCGCGCGCGGCTGGGAGCGCCAGCTCGACACCTACCGCGACAAGCTCTTCTATGAAGAATCGACGCCGCTAACGGCCGCGCGCTACCGCGCGTGGCTGTCGGAGAACGCGATCTCATACGTCGCGCTGCCCGACGCGCCACTCGACTACTCCTCGGTCACTGAGCAGCGCCTGTTGAAGAGCACGCGCCCCGCCTACCTGCGCGAAGTCTGGCGCTCGCCGCATTGGCGACTGTGGGCGGTGCTCGGCGCGAGCCCGCTCGCCCAGGCGCCGGCCGTGTTGCGCAGCGCGAGCACCGACTCGCTGACAGTGTCCGTGCCGCGCCCCGGGCACTACACGGTGCGGGTGCACTTCACGCCCTACTGGGAGCTCGCCGGCGGCAGCGGCTGCGTCGCCCGCGCGCCGGGTGACTGGACCGAGTTGCAGGCACGCCGCGGGGGCACGTTCCACGTGGTGATCGGCTTCTCGCTCGCGCGCGTCTTCGCGCACGGTCCGCGCTGCACGTGAGCCGCGGTATTCCTCCGCGCGAGCATCGTCTAGGCTTCTCGGCGATGGTCGCCCGCGCTCGTCTGCTGCAGGCGCGCCTCTTGCCTCACGGTTGGCTCGATGTGCTCCGGCAGGTCACACTCTTCGGAGCTGCCTACCTCGCGTACCGACTCGTGCGCGGCCTGGTGGCGGCAGATGCGAACACGGCGTTCGCGCACGCGCTCCAGGTGATCTCGCTCGAGCGCGGGCTGCACGTGTTCGTCGAGCCCTCGGTCCAAGCGTGGGCGTCCGGGAGCCACTTCCTGATGGTCGTGTCGAGCTGGCTGTACGTGAACGCGCAGACGAGCGTGACGGTCGCGGCGCTCGTGTACCTGTACCTGCGCCACAACCGCAACTTCTACTTCGTGCGCAACATGTTCATGGTCGCGATGACGATCGCGCTGATCGGCTACGTCATCTTCCCGACGGCGCCGCCGCGCTTCCTGCCCGAATGGGGCTTCAGCGACTCGGTCGCGGACCTCACAGGCGTGCACGTCTCGCACACGAGCGCCGCCATGAGCGCCCTGGTCAACCCCTATGCCGCGGTGCCCTCGATGCACGTCGCGTTCGCGCTGATGATCGGCTGGCCGCTCGCGCGCCTGGTGCGCTGGCGCGTGGTTCGCGTCCTGTGGCTGCTGTACCCGTTCCTGATGGCCTTCGTGATCGTGGTCACCGCCAACCACTTCATCATCGACGCTGTGCTCGGCGCGCTGACCGCCGCTGCATCCGCGTACGCCGCGGGCTGGCTCGCGCGGGCGCGGCCGAACGCGTGGCGTTTCTCGACCGTGCCGGGCACGCAATTGACCGCGAGCTCCTAGCGCGCTCGAGCAGGATGACGCCACCCAGGCAACACACCCCGTCGCCGCGCACCCGGCGCGCGAGTCGCTCGACGCGACGTCGCGCACGAGCTCCGATCGGCGCAGGCGAACGACGCGAGCTCGTTCGCAACCGGCTGATCGAGTCGCGGCTGACACCGAACACGATCTCGCTCACCGGCTTCGTGCTGAACGTGGTCGCTGCCGCGCTCGTATGGGAAGGGCTGTTCTTCCTCGGCGGCCTCGCGTTCGTGATCGGCTCGATCATGGACACGCTCGACGGGCGCTACTCGCGTATGTCCGGCAAGGGCACGCCGTTCGGCGCGTTCCTCGACTCGACGCTCGACCGCATCGAGGAGGGAATCGTGCTGACCGCCGTGGCGGGCTATTTCGCGCTGCAGGCCAACCGGGTCGCGGCCGCCGCGGTGGTGGTCGCGGTGCTGGCGTCGCTGATGGTCAGCTACACCCGCGCGCGCGCCGAGGCGCTAGGCGTGGAGTGCAAGGTGGGCATCGCCACACGGCCGGTGCGCGTGGTGATCCTCGCGATCGGCCTGATCTTCGCCAGAGGCGCGTCGCTCGGCAACTTCGAGCTGTTGCAGCCGGCCGTGTACGTGCTCGCGGTGCTCAGCGTGGTCACCGTCGTACAGCGCATCTGGCACGTGCGCCGCGAGCTGTCGGTGTGACCTTCGCGGCCCGGCGGAGTAGTCTCCTCTCGTGATCAAGGAGCACAGCAACGGCCGCGCCGCCAGCTCCGGCGCCGCCTCGACCAACGGCACCGCGCGCTACCAATCTGAGAAGGTGCGCGTCGCGATCGTCGGCGTCGGAAACTGCGCGTCGTCGTTCGTGCAGGGCGTTCACTACTACCGCGACGCCGACCCCGAAAAGCGCGTCCCTGGGCTGATGCACGTCGACCTCGGCGGCTACCACGTCCGCGACATCGAGTTCACGGCAGCGTTCGACATCGACTCCGCGAAGGTCGGAAAGGACCTCGGCGAGGCGATCTGGGCCGGCCAGAACAACACGATCAAGTTCGCCAAGGGCGCGCACGCGGTACCGAAGAAGCTCGGCGTCAAGGTGTACCGCGGCATGACGCACGACGGCCTCGGCAAGTACCTCAAGGAGAAGATCACCAAGGCTCCCGGCGAGACCGCCGACATCGTCAAGATCCTCAAGGACACGCACACCGATGTCGTCGTCTCCTATCTGCCCGTCGGCTCCGAGGATGCCACCAAGTGGTACGTCGAGCAGGTGCTGGACGCCGGCTGCGGCTTCGTCAACTGCATCCCCGTGTTCATCGCGCGCGAGGACTACTGGGACAAGCGCTTCAAAAAGGCTGGGTTGCCGATCGTCGGCGACGACATCAAGTCGCAGGTCGGAGCGACGATCGTCCACCGCACACTCGCGCGGCTGTTCGCCGAGCGCGGCGTCGAGATCGAGCGCACCTCGCAGCTGAACGTCGGCGGCAACATGGACTTCTACAACATGCTCGAGCGCGAGCGGCTGGAGTCGAAGAAGATCTCCAAGACAAACGCCGTTACCTCGATCATGGACCACGAGCTGCCCAAGGACGACATCCACGTTGGACCGTCGGACTACGTGCCGTGGCTGACCGACCGCAAGTGGGCGCACATCCGGGTCGAGGGACAGGCGTTCGGGGACGTGCCGCTGAATCTCGAGCTGAAGCTCGAGGTGTGGGACTCGCCGAACTCCGCCGGCATCGTCATCGACGCAGTGCGCTGCTGCAAGCTCGCGCTCAACCACGGGGTCAGCGGACAGCTCGACGGGCCATCCTCCTACCTGATGAAGTCGCCGCACAACCAGCGCCCGGACGAGCAGGCGCGTGCCGATACCGAGAGCTTCATCGCGCAGTACACAGGACGCCCTGGCACGCGTGCGAAAGGCGCGCGAGCCGGCGCTGGGAGGAACGCTCCGGCGCGAGCAGCGAAGGCGCCGAGCGTCAAAGCGCGCGCCGCGAAGTAGCCCGGACCGCGAGCAGTCGGCGCTCGGGCGCGAACGCGGGATAATCGTCGAGGAGATGGCCGCCTCGTTCGCGATAGCCCACGTCACGCCGTACCCGTGGGAGGCGGAGGGCAACGAGGTCAACCGGCACGTGGAGCGCGTCGCCACGGAGCTCTCGCGACGGGGCCATCGCGTGCTGGTGCTCGCTCCGTCGCGCTCGCAGGAGCGGGTGCGCGCATCGCGCAAGGCGCTGCGCGCTGCCCGCGCCGGCGCCAAGGGCGCGAGCGCACTGCTCGACGGCACCGACCAGGGGACGCCGCGCGTCGTCGCGGTCGGTGAGGTGCTCGACTTTCGCGCGTCGGCGCACGCGGGGGACAGCAGTCGGCGACCGTCAGCGCTGCCGATCGACGTCGCACGCACGATCGAGGAACTCCTGAGCACCGTGCAGCTGGACTTCGTCCACGTCCACGAGCCGTTCGCGCCGAGCACCTCCAACGCCGCGCTGCGCCACTCGCGGGCGCTGAACGTCGGCTCCTTCCATTCCTCCACCGAGCGGCTGCTCTCAACGATCGTGGCGCGGCGCTTCGTCGAGAGCTTCTTCGGCCGCCTCGACGCGCGTACCGCGAGCCTGCCCGCGACAGCTGAGCTGATGGCACACCACTTCCCCGGCGACTACCGCCTGGTGCGCGACGAGAACGGCGCCGCGGGCGAGCTCGAGCAGATCTACGAAACGCTCGCCGCCAGGCGCCACGCCGCAGATGGCAAGCCTGAGCTCGCCCGGCGGCTGTCGAAACGCCCGCTGATCGACGTGGACCTGCACATGCACACCGACCACTCCTATGACTGCGCGACCCCGGTGGAGGTGTTGCTGGCGAGTGCGCGCGAGCAGGGTCTGGGAGCGATCGCGGTGACAGATCACAACGAGATCTCCGGGGCGCTCGAGGCGCATGCGCAAGCCGCTGAGCTCGGTCCCCACGCGCCCGTCAAGGTGATTGTCGGCGAGGAGGTCAAGACAGCCGGCGAAGGCGAGGTGATCGGCCTGTTCATCAAGGAGAAGATCCCACGCGGGCTGAGCCTGCGCGAGACGATCGCCGAGATCCGCCGCCAGGACGGCGTCGTATACGTGCCGCATCCGTTCGACCGCATGCACTCGGTGCCGGACTACGAGCACCTGCTCGAGATCCTCGACGTGGTCGACGCGATCGAGGTGTTCAACCCCAGGGTGGCGATCGGCGCTTTCAACGAAGAGGCCGCCCGCTTCGCCGCCAAGTACCGCATCCCGGCGGGCGCCGGCTCGGACTCCCACGTCGCCCAGGGACTTGGCTCGGTGCGGATACAGATGCGCGATTTCGACGGCCCGGTCGAGTTCATGCAGTCGCTGCGCGACGCCCAGATCCTGACGCGGCCCTCGTCGCTGCTGTACGTGCAGGCGCTGAAGTTCCTGCAGACGCGCGCAACCCCGCGCTCGGCGCGACGCGCGAGCAAGGAACGGCGCCTGAAGCGCCTGAACAGGTCTCACGGCAGCGGCGGGAGAAGCTAGCTGAGCGCGCTCGCCGCGCAACTACTGATGCACCGTCAAGGACAAGACGACGCCCCGTCAAATCCCTCGGGGTCGATGCCGGTGACCGATGACGAGATCCGCGAGAAGTACCTCGAGCGCGCCATCCGCGAGCTGAACACGCTCACGCGCGAGCTGCAGGCGTGCCCGCACTGTCCGCGGGGCAACCTGATGCCGGTGCTCGGGTCCGGTCACCCGCAGGCGGACATCATGCTGCTGAAGTACTCCGCGCTGCCCTCCGAGGTCGAGGAGGGCGTGGCGTTCTACGGGCGCGCAGGAGGAGCGCTGATGAAGTCGCTCAAGCGCCTGTCGATCGATCCGCTGACGGTGTACGGCACGCTGTGCGTGAAGTGCCCGCTGAGCGACGCCTCGCTGGCCGACTTCGCGTGCGTCTCCCGGGTGGTCGAGGAGATCGCGATCGTGCAGCCGAAGATCATCGTCGTGATGGGAGCCGACGCGCTCGCGGCGCTCGGCGAGATGGAGATCCCGCTCGCGCGGGAGCTGCACGAGGGCCTCGGCGAGATCCAGCAGCTGACGCCCACGATCGACGTGCTGTACGTGCCCAGCATCGATGACTCGCTCGACGAGCAGGACACCAAGCGCGCGTTCTGGGCGGCGTTTCGCGTTCTGGGCGACTGGCACGCGGCCCAGCCGCCGTACTGAGTGACACCTTTCTCGCCCAACACCGTATGACCATCGTTATACAGAGTTCGCGTGAGTAGCTACCCGCGCGGCCCGGTCACGCGCCGCTCACACTGCGTCACATCGTGAGCACGATCTTGCCGAGCTTGCCGCCGGCGGCGAAGCGCTCGTACGCAGCCGCGGCCTGCTCCAGCGGGAACGTCGCGGCGATCGGAACGCGAAGCGCTCCAGTGTCGAACAGTGGCAGCACCTCGTGTTCGAGGCGGCGCGCCGCGAGCGCTTTTTCCTCGAGCGGACGCGCGCGCAGGGTGGAGCCGTAGACGCGCGCGCGCTTGCCCATCAGCGCCAGTAGGTTCAGCTCAGCCTTGACCCCGGCGGCGACGCCGATGACCGTGATGCGCCCTCCCGTAGCGAGCGCCAGGAGGTTCTCCGGCATGTTCGGCGCGCCGACGAGCTCCAGGATGACGTCGAACGGGCCACGCTCGACGAAGCCCTCGCACGGGATCGCATCGGCGCCCAGCTCTGCCACCTGCTCGCGCAGCTCCTCGTTGCGCACGCTCGCCGTGGCACGCGCGCCGACGGCGCACGCGAGCTGAATCGCCGCCGTGCCCACCCCGCCGGCGCCACCATGGACCAGCAGGCGCTCGCCGGAGCGCAGCTCGGCCTGCGTGAACAGCGCGTCGTGGGCCGTCGTGAAGACCTCCGGCAGCCCGCCCGCGGCCGGCCAGTCCAAGCTTCGAGGAACCGGCATCAGCTGGCGCTCGTGCACGGTCGCGAGCTCCGCCTGGGCGCCTCCGCCGACGATCGCCATCACGCGCTCGCCCACCTCGAAGCGTTCGGCCTTCGGTCCCAGAGCGGCCACCTCGCCCGCGAGCTCCATGCCCGGGATGTCCTGCGGGCAGCCGGGCGGCGCCGGATACAGCCCGCGTCGCTGCATCATGTCGGCGCCGTTCAAGCCCGCCGCGTGCACGCGCACGAGCACCTCTTCGCCCTGCGCCACCGGATCGGCGTGCTCCTCGATCACGATCTCCTGCTCGCGGATGGTGGCGGCGCGCATCGCGCAAGCCTATGTTCAAACGGTCGCGCGCGCCGGCATGTGGCTCGGAAGCATCCGCATGATGTCCTGCGCGACCCGCCGCGCGGCGAGGGCGATGATCGCGTCCTCGGGCGAGTCGCGCGGAAGCGACCGGCGTTCGAGACCGTGCATGTGCTCGCCGATCCGCTCGCCCGTCCGTCTCGGCCACGGTCGGGGGGCGTCGAGAAGCTCGCGCATCGCATCCGCGAGCTCGCCGACTTCCGACGAGCGCTCCGCCGAGGGATCGGCTCCGCGGGCGCCGAGGTCGACAATCGTGCGGACAAGGTCGATCGTCGCGCTGGCAAGCAGGTACATGCGCGCCACGCGCCGCTCCTCGTTCTCGACGACCGCGCGCATCGGCATCCGCCGCGGCGCGACGCGTACCGCCGCTCGGGCGGTGCTGCGCGCCTGCGTCAGCGCGGTGAGCTGCCGGTGGACCTCGTGGCTCGCGGCGAGCAGCCAGGCCATCGCGGGATCGTCGTCTTCGGGATGCTCACCGTTGGCTCGCGCCGGCCGGCGACGGCCCTCGAGGATTCCCAGCAGCGAAGCCAGCACGTTGCGCTCGGCGTTCCACAAGAGCTTCAGGGGATCCGCCGGGAAGAGGCCCACCCCGATGATCAGCGCAACGGCGCCACCGACGAGCGCGTCCGTTGCCCGCTCTCCTCCCGTCCCGGCTTTGTGCAGCGCGATCACCAGGATCGCCGACGCGGCGGCCTGGTTGAAGAACATCATGCCCTCCCCGACGAAACCCACGCCGATGGCCACCGCGAGCAGCAACGTCGCGAGCACCACTACGCCGATCGATATCGCGCCGTTGCCGACCAGCGGGTGCAACAGCTCCGCAATCCCGATCCCGAGCAGCACCCCGACCACCATCTGCACGGTGCGCCGCGCGCGCTGCACGTGGCTGGTGCTGAGCGCGACCGCCGCCGCGATCGGCGCGAAGAACGGCTGGGAGTGCCCCAACAGGTCGTGCGCGATGTACCACGCGACGCCAGCAGCCACCGCCGCCTGCAGCGCGGGTCCCGCGACCGCACGCAGGCGGGCCGGCGCGGTCATCACAATCGTCCTCAGCCACATTTGCTCACTCCAGCAGCCGGGTGTCCTCGTCGGAGTAGGCCGGCGCGCACGCGCATACGATCCGCAGCGGCTCGGACCCGACGTTGAACACCTTGTGGCGCGCGCCGGGCGGGATCAGCGCGCAGTCGCCCGGCTCGATCATCCGCTCCTCGCCGTCGATCAGCAGCCGGCCGCGACCAGCCGTCACCAGGTACAGCTCCTCGCTGAGGCGGTGGAGGTGCTCGGTGGTCGCGCCATCGACCGGGATCGTCGCCTCGGCAAGACTCTGGTGTTCCGCCGGCGCCGACACCCGGCCCGCCCACTCCCTGATCTCCGAGCCGTCAAGCGTCGTGAACGGCTCTATCTGATCGTAGGAGCGGACGTGCATCGCGCGCCGCTGATCTTCGCAGCCAGTTACGACGGGCTCATGCCGCGGCTCGAAGAGGCTCTCGCACGCCTCGAGCGGGACGAGGGTCAAGCAGATCAAGGACGCAGGGAGCGTGGCGTGCTCTGCACGCGAGCGACCGAGGACGCCGAGATGCGCCGGCCATCGTCCCGCTCGAACAGGGCCACGCACTCGATGTGGTGCGTCTGGGGGAACATGTCCACTGGGCGCACCTTGCGCAGCACCCACCCGGCGTCGACCAGTTCGGCCGCGTTGGGCGCGAGCGTGGTGGGGTTGCAGGAGACGTACACGATGCGCTTGGGCGCCGCGTCGATGATGCGGTGCACGACCTTCTTCGACAGGCCCGCGCGCGGCGGGTCGACGATCACCAGGTCTGGACGGCCCGCGCGCTCGAGGAGCTCGGGGAGTGCCGTGCGCGTGTCGCCCGCGAAGAAGTGCACGTTCGTGATCTCGTTGCGGCGAGCCCCTGCGATCGCGTCCGCCACCGCCTGCTCGATCAGCTCGATGCCCCACAGCTCGCCGGCGCGCGGTGCGAGCGTCAGCGCGATCGTGCCGATCCCCGAGTACAGGTCGTACACGCGCTCCCATCCCTCCAGCGCCGCGAACTCCTGTGCGATGCCGTACAGCAGCTCCGCCATCTCGGTGTTCGTCTGAAAGAACGCCTCCGAGGAGATGAGAAGGTCGAGCTCGCCCAGGCGCTCGGGCAGCTCCGCCTCGCCCCACACGAGCTCCGTCTCGCCGCCCGCCGTCGTCTCCGCCAGGCTGCGTGAGCGTGTCCACAGCACACCACTCAGGCTCGCGCCCAACTCCTCGCTGAGCGCCGCCGCCAGCGCGCCGGCCTCCAGCTCGCCGTCCGTGGTCACGATCCGCACCTGCAGCTTGCCCGTGCGCCTGCCTTCGCGCACCACCAGGTTGCGCAAGCGAGCGCGGCCGTCCGACGCCGGTCCCACGCGCTCGCCGCGCTCACCGCGATCGGCACCGGCGCCGCCCCGACGGCTGCTGCGCTCCCAGGCGCTCAATCCCTGCGCACGGCACCAGCTCAGCGCCGCGCGGCGCGCGCGGTTGCCGATCTCAGAAGCCAGCATGCAGTCCTCCATCGGCGTCACGCGATTGCCGCCCGCCGGCGCATGAAAGCCGCACACCAGCCCACCCGAGTCCTCGGCGCCGAAGGAGTACTCGAGCTTGTTGCGGTAGCGCCACTGCTCCAGCGCGGGCACGATCTGCTGCAGCTCGAAGCCGTCAAGGTGCCCGATCCGGCGCAGCGCCTCGTCGACCTGCTCGGACTTGATCTCCAGCTGGCGCGCGTATGGCAGCACCTGCCACGGCACGCCCGGGTGCTCCGCCGTCGGCGCGATGCGCTCGGGACTCGGCTCGAGCACCTCGAGCGTGCGCGCGTGGGCATAGCTGCGCTTGCGCTTGTGCACCACCGCGCGGACGCGGTCGCCAGGGATCGCGCCCGCTACGAACACCACATAGCCGCCATCTCCCAGGCGCGCCACGCCCTCGCCGCCGAAGGCCAGCGACTCGATCGTCAGCTCCAGCTCATCGCCGCGCTGCGGACGGGGGGTCGCGGTGGCCTCGACGGTCACGGCGTCACCAGCAGCTCCAGCAGCGCCTTCTGCGCGTGCCGGCGGTTCTCCGCCTGGTCCCAGATCCGCTGGCGCGTTCCGTACAGCACCTCCGCCGAGATCTCCTCGCCGGGGTGCGCCGGCAGGTCGTGCATCGCGAACGCACCCGGCGCGGCTGCGTCGAGCAGCGCGTCATCGACGCGGTAGCCAACGAGGTCGCGGCGGCGCTCGGCTGCGGTGCTCTCATCGCCCATGCTCACCCACACGTCGGTATAGACCGCAGCCGCGTCCTTGACCGCGTCGCGCGGGTCGGAGTGGTAGGTGACCGTGCCGCGCGCGCCGGCCGGCAGCTCGAGGTTCTCCTCCAGCGTGTAGCCCGGCGGCGATGCCACCGCAACGTGCAGTCCCGCGAGCGCTCCCAGCAGGGCGAGCGAACGCGCGACGTTGTTGCCGTCGCCGACGTACGCGACGCGCAGCCCGTCGAGCTGCCCGCACGCCTCGCGCAGCGTCATCAGGTCCGCGAGCGCCTGGCATGGATGGTGGCGGGCGCTGAGCATGTTCACGATCGGCACCTCGCTGTACGCCGCCAGCTCCTCCAGGATCGTGTCCGCGCCCGTGCGCAGCCCGACCGCAGCCACGTGCCGCGAGAGCACCAGCGCCGTGTCGCGCGGCGCCTCTCCGCGCGAGAGCTGCAGCTCGTCAGAGCGCAGCACCAGCGCGTGCCCGCCGAGCTCATCGATGCCCACCTCGAAGGACACCCGTGTCCGGGTCGAGGGCTTCTCGAAGATCAACGCCACGCTGCGCCCCGCCAGCGCCCGCGAGGACAGCGGCACGCGCTTGAGCTCGATCGCCCGGTCCAGCAGTGCCTCCAGCTCCGGCGCTGTCAGCTCCGCACCGGTGATGAAATGGCGTGGCGTCATGGAGTCGGCCAGTGTAGGCGCTCGTGTCGCCCGTGTCGCGAGTCAGGGACGACCCGTGACCGCAAGCGCACGCGTGTGCGATCGTCCTCCTGGTCGTCCGACCGCACCAACCCCCGAGAAAGGATCGCCGAGGATGAGAGCAGGCATCGCCGCCGCCTTCGCGTGCATCGCACTATCGCTCGCAGCCGGCTGCGGATCGTCGAGCAAACCCGCCGCCGCCGGGAGCGCCGGCACGGGCTCGAGCACGAGCACAGCGAAGGCCGCGACCACTAGGGGCGGTGAGTCGATCAAAGTCGACACCACACCCAAGTTCGCCTCGCCATCCAAGTCCGCGCCCGTGCAGAGCGGGCTCGTGCAGATCGCCTACCGCAACATCTCCATCGCGCCCGACACCGTCAGGGTCAAGGTCGGCGCCACCATCCGGTGGACCAACTACGACTCCGTGCAGGCCAACGTCACCAGCGTCAGCGGTTCGCAGAAATTCGCGTCGAGCAACTTCGGCGAAGGCGGCACCTACGAGATCAAGGCGAGCAAGCCCGGCGTGATCCACTACGAGTCCACGCTCTACCCGGTCACCATGAACGGCACGATCGAAGTGGTCAGCTGAACTGGGGCAGGCCCTCGTCCGGCGTCGACGCCCTCGCGTAGGACCGGCGCGGGATTCGCCCCGCGCCGCGCGCCAGACGCCCCGCCTCCACCGCGGCTCGCATCGCTCGCGCCATCGCCACCGGATCCTGCGCGCGCGCGATCGCCGACGCCGCCATCACCGCGTCGCAGCCCAGCTCCATCGCCAGCGCCGCGTCGGAGGCGGTGCCGATGCCCGCGTCGAGCACCATCGGAACGTCCACCGCGTCGCGGATCAACGCGATGTTGTACGGGTTGCGGATCCCCATGCCGCTGCCGATCGGCGAGCCCAGCGGCATCACCGCCGCACAGCCCAGATCGGCGAGCCGGCGTGCCAGCACGGGGTCATCGCTCGTGTACGGGAGCACCACGAAGCCGTCGTCGATCAGCTCCTCGGCGGCGCGCAGCAGCTCCGGCGCATCCGGCAGCAGCGTGTCCTCGTCGCCGATCACCTCCAGCTTGATCCAGTCCGTCGCGAACGCCTCGCGCGCCATCCGCGCGGTGATCACCGCGTCCCGCGCCGTGTGGCAGCCGGCCGTGTTCGGCAGCACCGCCACGCCCGCGTCCGACAGCACGTCCAGCAGCGACGATCCACCCGCCTCGGCTGGACTCAGATCGACCCGGCGCAGCGCCACCGTCACGAGCTCGCAGTCGCTGACCGCGATCGCCTCCGCGAGCAGCTCGAGCGACGGGAACCCGCCCGTGCCGAGCAGCAGCCGCGAGCGCATCCGCCGACCGCCGATCGTCAGCGCGTCCTCACCCGCGCTCGCGCCGGCCCTCGCCTCGCCGTTTCGAGCCTCGGCCGGTGCGGCGGTCGTCGTGAACGTGCTCACCGTGTCCCGCATACCTGCATCATCCTCCCTGCATCGCCGTCAGCACCTCCACCCGCGCGTCCTGCTCCAGTGCGAACGACCCCCAGCTGGCGCGCGGGACGACCTCGCCGTCGACAGCCACCGCCACCCCGCGCGCATCTGCGTCGAGCCCCATCCCCAGCAGCAGCTCTGCCACCGTCTCGCCGGGACGCACCTCTGAGGTCTCGCCGTTGAGCACGATCAAGACGCGGCCGCCACCGTTTCGGCCGTGAAGCGCTCGGGCGCGCACGCCCGCAGGAGCTCGTCGTGCTCGTGCTCGCAGGCGATGACCGCAAGGACCAGCTCCGCCGTTAGCGGCGCCAGCAGGATTCCGTTTCGGTAGTGCCCCGTCGCCCAGATCAGGCCGTCCACCGCGGCCGGCCCGATCGCCGGCGCGTTGTCCGGCGTCCCGGGACGCAGGCCGACCGACAGCTCTTCGATCTCGAGCTCGCTGATACCGGGCACCAGCTCGTGGGCGTCGCGCAGCAGCTCATACGCGCCGCCGGCGGTCGCCGACAGCTCGAACCCCCGCTCCTCGACCGTCGCGCCGAGGACGTAGCGGCCGTCCGCGCGCGGGACCAGATAGCCATGACGAAAACGAACCACCCGATGCAGCAGCCCCGGCCCCGTCGGATCGCGCAGCCGCAGGATCTGTCCCTTGACGGGACGCACCGGCACGCGCTCCGCTGGCGGCACACCCTCGATCTGCCCGCTCCACGGACCGGCCGCGATCACGACATGCCCGGCGGACACGCGCCCGCCGTCGGCGAGCCTCACGCCCGTCACGCGCCCTCGTTCGTCACCGCCGTCGAGCTGGACGCCGGTGACCGGCGCATCCGCGCGCATTTCGACTCCGGCGGAGTCACACGCGCGCGCCAGCGCGTCGAGCACCAGCCGCGGATCGACCGAGTGGTCATCCGGTGCTTCCAGCGCCAGGCGCATCGCCGGAGCCAGCGCGGGCTCGCGCTCGCGCGCCTCGCTTGGGCGCAGCCGCGCCACCGCCAGGCCGAGCGACTGGCGGAACGCGAGCTGACGCTCGAGCTCGCGCGCGTCGTCCTCGTCGCGGGCCACCAGCAGCGTGCCGCTGCGCATCAGCCCGATCTCCACCCCCGTGCAGGCCTCTAGCTCGGAGGCGAACGTCGGCCACAACTGCGCCGAGCGCAATCCCAGCTCCAGCACGCGCCTCCCGGCGTGCCCGAACTCGGCCTCGACCACCGGTGCGAGCATGCCGGCCGCCACGCGCGAGGTCGCGCGCCCGGGGCTATCGCGCTCGAGCACCGTCACCGACATCCCGCACTCGCGCGCGCGCCACGCGATCGCCATTCCGATGATGCCGCCGCCGACGATCGCGACGTCCACTCGCTGGGTGTCGGGCATGCTGATGATGCTAGCCCGCGCCCGATCTCGCGTGAGCGCCACCGCAGCCGCTCGGCGGCCACCTCACACCTCGCGTGGCAGACTCCCACCATGCCCACCGACGACACCGCCGTCCAGCCGCCGGGATCCGACCGTCGCGAGCGCCTCGCCGCGGCGCGCCTGTACATGGTCTGCGGCGCCAACCCCGACGGCAGCGAGCTGCCGACGCTGCTGCGGGGAGCGAGCGCGGGCGGCGTCGACGTCATCCAGCTGCGCGAGAAGCACCTTCCTGACGAGGAGCTCGTATCGATCGCCAAAGCGGCGCGTATCCTGTGCGAGCAGCTCGGAACGCTGCTGATCGTCAACGACCGCCCGTGGGTGGCGCGCGAGGCGGAAGCCGACGGCGTGCACGTCGGCCAGGACGACATCCCCGTTGCCGAGCTCCGCGAGCTGGTCGGCCCGGACATGCTGATCGGCCTGTCCACCCATACTCCCGCGCAGATCGACGCCGTCGACGCGAGCATCGTCGACTACATCGGCGTCGGTCCGATCCACGCGACGCCCACCAAGCCCGGGCGGCCGGCCGTCGGCGTCGAGCTGATTCGCTACGCCGCAGCCCACGCACCGGTGCCCTTCTTCGCGATCGGCGGCCTCGACGCGAGCAACCTCGCAGAGGCACTCGCCGCGGGCGCCACACGCGTTTGCGTCCTGCGCGCGATCGCCGCCGCCGAGGACCCGCAGAGCGCCGCGCAGGCGCTGCGCGAGCGGCTCGACGGCCGCCTCGTGGAATCGTGAGCGCCGCTCGCGACGAGCGCGCACGTGCGGCGCTGGAGCCGCTCGGGCCGAACGAGCGCCCACCGGCGCTCCTGATCGCTGTCGGCGTCGCCGGGCTGCTGGCGGCAGCGGTGCTCGTCGGCGGTCTCACCATCCACGACCTCTCACGCCACGGCGGCTCGCTCCCGGGCGCGATCTTCCTGTCGGCGATCCTGGCGGCTCTGGCGCTCGGCATGTACCGCCGGCGCTATCTCGCGGTGCTCGGCTTCGAGGCACTACTCGCCCTGCAGATCATCCTCAGCTCGCTCGCGCTGATCATCGCCGCATCGCTGCTCGCGGCCGGCGAGTACGTGATCGCGCTAGGCCTCGGGGGCTGGCTGTTCTGGAAGCTGGTGCGGGTCATGGGCCGCATCCAGGCCGGCGAACACCAGCGCCTTCGATAGGCTCAGCCCCCGATGGCCGAGAGCTCCTACGATTGCATCGTCATCGGCTCCGGCCCGGGTGGGTATGTGGCCGCGATCCGTGCCGCGCAGCTCGGCATGAAGACGGCTGTGGTCGAGCGCGACAAGCTCGGCGGGCGCTGCCTGAACTACGCGTGCATCCCCGCCAAGGCGGTGCTGCGCTCCGCTGACCTGCTTTCGGAGATTCGCGAGTCGGAGGAGTTCGGCCTGAAGGTCAGCGGCGTCGAGGTCGACTACGCCGCGGTGCAGGCGCGTCGTGAGAAGGTCGTCACGACGCTCACCTCGGGCGTTGGCGGGCTGTTCAAGAAAGACGGCATCGACGTGATCGCGGGCGTGGCACGGCTTGCGGCCGACGGCGACGTGCTGGTCGACGTGTTCGACTCCGAGCCGGTGGAGATCGCCGCGCGCGGCGTGGTGCTCGCGACGGGCTCCACCCCGCGGGCAATCCCCGGCGTGCCGTTCGGCGGGCGCGTGATCGGCACCGAGGAGGCGTGGGCGCTGCCGGAGGTGCCGGCTCGCCTGGCCGTCGTGGGCGCGGGCGCGTCAGGCGCGGAGATCGCCTCGGCGTTCGCGCGCCTGGGCAGCGAGGTGCTCCTGGTGGAGGCGCTCCCGCGCCTGCTGCCAACGGAGGACGCCGACATCTCGCGGCTGGTCGAGCGCGGCTTGAAGCGCCAGGGCATCGCCGTGTACACGGACACGCCCGTGGCGGACGTGTCCGGGCGCGAGGCGAGCGTGACCTTCTCCTACGGCACGGAGACCGCCGAGGTCGACTACCTGGTGATCTGCGCCGGGCGCGGCGCGGACGTCGACGGGCTCGGCCTCGCGGAGGCGGGAGTGCAGCTCGACGGTCGCGGGCTCGTGCAGGTGGACGGCGCGATGCGCACGACGCGCGCGGGCGTGTTCGCCATCGGCGACCTCGTCCCCGGCCCCGCGCTCGCGCACAAGGCCTCCGACGAGGGCATCATCGCCGTCGAGACGCTCGCCGGGCGCGAGACGCATCCGATCGCCTACGCGGACATCCCGCGCGCGACCTTCTGCACGCCGAACGTCGGCTCCTTCGGCCTCACCGAGGAGCAGGCACGCGAGCAGGGCTACGACGTCGTCGTCGGCAAGGTGCCCTACGGCGCGGTCGGCGGCGGCACCGTTTACGGCGACCGCACCGGCCTGGTGAAGGTGGTCGGCGAGAGCAAATATGGCGAGCTGCTCGGCGGGCACATCGTCGGCGCGCGCGCCACCGAGCTGATCCAGGAGCTCGTCAACGTGCGCGCGCTCGAGGGCGGCTTCCCGGAGCTGGCGCGCATCATCCACGGGCACCCCACCCTGTCGGAGGCCGTCATGGAAGCCGGCCGCGCAGCCGACGGCTGGCTGATTCACGGATAACGCAGCAGGCTGCCTCGGCCGACTAATCTCGGCGACGTGCCCACCCTGGCGGCCTTCTACTTCGACCTTGCAAGCCCGCAGGCGTATCTCGCGGCGGAGCGCGTCCTACAGGTGCTGCCAGGAGCCGCCGAGTGGCGACCGGTGCTCGCACGCGAGCTCGGGCCGCAGGCGGAGGAATTCAGCGCCTTTCGCTGTGCAAACGAGGCGAGCGTCTTCCGCGAGGGAATCGAACGCGAAGCGCGGAAGCTGGGCCTGCAACCCGTCCGCTGGCCCGAGCCGTTCCCCTTCGACAGCTCGCTGGCGATGCGCGTGGCGACCTACGCGGCGTCGATCGGGCGCGCCGTGCCGTTCGCCCAGGCGGCGTTCCGCCAGGCTTTCGCGGGCGGGCATACGCTTGAGAACCCGGACTTCGTGTTGATCGCGGCGGCCGCCTGCGAGATGCATCCGGCGGCGGTGCTGCGCGGAGCGGAGCTGCGCTCGACCGCCGAGCGGCTCGCCGCGACGAGCGCCGTGGCGGCGCGCGCGGGCGTGACCGACGTGCCGGCGGTGGTGGTCGGTGAGCGCGCGTTCGTCGGCGAGGATGCGCTCGAGCGCGCCGCCGAACAGATGCGCGCCGCCGAGCCCGTGCGCGCAGAGCACGCGCGCGGCGCCGCCGAGGCGTCGGGCGGACCGGCGTGAAGGCAAACCACGCGTACCGCTTGATCGTGACGCGCGGCGGGCTGACGCCGGCACCGTTGGCGGACCCCACGCGCGTGGACCACATCGAGGTGGTGGAGGTGGACAGCGGCGAAGTGGTGCTGTTCTGGGATCGCCCGCCGCAGGCCGCGTCGAAGCTCGCACGGGCGTTGCGCGCGGACCTGGCGCAGCTGCAGGCGCAGGAGTTCATGGCGCGCTGGAGTACCGTGGAGCACTGATGCCGAGTCCGTCGCCCGAGCCGCCCGCGCAGAGCCTGCCCGAGCCGGAGCACGCGCGTGAGTGGCTCGAGACGATGACGCTGATCCGGCGCTTCGAGGAACGCGCCGGCGAGATGTACGCGCGCGCGAAGATCGGCGGCTTCCTGCACCTGTCGATCGGCGAGGAGGCAACGATCGTCGGCAGCGCGCGGGCGCTGCGCGAGGACGACTACCTGATCTCGACCTACCGCTCGCACGGCCACGCGCTGGTGCGCGGCACGCCTCCGGAGAACGTGATGGCCGAGCTGTTCGGCCGCGTCGACGGCTGCTCTGGCGGCCGCGGCGGCTCGATGCACATGTTCGACTTGGCGCGGCGCTTCATGGGCGGCTACGGGATCGTCGGCGGCAACCTGCCGATCGCCGCGGGCATCGCGCTGGCGAGCGACTACAAGGGCAGCGACGAGGTTACGCTGTGCACGTTCGGAGACGGCGCCTCAAATCAGGGGACCTTCGGCGAGACGCTCAACATCGCCGCGCTGTGGAAGCTGCCGGTGGTGTTCATGGTCACGAACAACCAGTTCGGCATGGGCACCGCGCTACGCCGGCACTCGGCTGTGACGGACCTGCGGCGCAAGGGCGAGAGCCTGGGCGTGCCGGGGATGCGCTGCGACGGCATGGACGTGCTCGACACCTACGCGGTGCTCACGGAGGCGGTTCGCCGCGTGCGCGAGGAGCGCCAGCCGGTGCTCGTGGAGGCCGTCACGTATCGTTTCCGCGGGCACTCGATGGCCGACCCCGAGCAGTACCGCACCAAGGAGGAGGTGGCGCGCTGGCGCGAGCGCGATCCGCTGCCGGCGTTCGCCGAGCTGCTGGTGCGCGAGGGCGTGATCGACGAGTCCGATCGCGAGCGCGTCGACGAGCAGGCGATCGCGCGGGTCGACGCCGCGGTGGAGTTCGCGGAGGCCTCGCCGTTCCCGACGCCGGAGTCGCTGTACGACGACGTGTACGTGCTCGACCGCGAGGTGCGCGGCTGGTACTCGGTGGCGACGACCGACGGTGCCGCGGAAGCTGGCGCGAGCGACGGCGCCTTCGACGACGCCCCGCCGGCGGTCAACGACGAGATCTCCCAGCAGCTGACCGATGCGCTGGCCGCCGGTGAGGACGGCCGCGAAACGCCCGGCATCGAGCGCCCGGACACCGCCGCCAACGCGGGCGGCGCGGCGGGGGTGGACTGATGGCGGAGATGCGCTACCGGGAGGCGCTGAACGCTGCGCTGCGCGAGGAGCTCGCACGCGACGAGCGCGTGGTGCTGATGGGCGAGGACATCGGCGTGTTCGGCGGCGCGTTCAAGGTGACGGACGGCCTGCTCGCGGAGTTCGGCGAGAGCCGCGTGCGCGACACGCCGATCTCGGAGAACACGATCGTCGGCGTCGGCGTGGGCGCGGCGATGACGGGGCTGCGCCCGGTGGTGGAGCTGATGACGATCAACTTCGCGCTGCTGGCGTTCGACCAGATCGTCAACCACGCTGCCCACATCCACTACATGTTCGGCGGCCAGGCGCGCGTGCCGCTGGTGGTGCGCATGCCTCAGGGCGCCGGCCACCAGCTCGGCCCGACGCACTCGCACTGCCTCGAGGCGCTGTTCCAGCACGTCCCCGGGCTGCTGGTGGCGGTGCCGGCGACTGCGGCCGACGCGAAGGGACTGCTCAAGAGCGCGATCCGCGACGAGAACCCCGTGATCTTCATCGAGCACGAGTCGCTGTACGGAGTGCGTGGCGAGGTGCCAGACGACGAGGAGCACCTGGTGGGCTTCGGGCAGGCGCGGATCGCACGCGAGGGCTCGGACGTGACGCTCGTCGGGATCTCGCGCATGGCGTTGACGGCGGAACGCGCCGCGGAGACGCTCGCGCGGGAGCACGGCATACAGGCGGAGGTGATCGACCCGCGTACGCTGCGGCCGCTCGATCTCGACACGATCCTCGCGTCGGTGCGCAAGACCAACCACTGCGTGACCGTCGAGGAGGGCTGGCCACACGGCGGCGTCGGCGCGAACCTGGCCGCGCTGATCGGCGAGCAGGCCTTCGACGATCTCGACGCGCCCGTCCAGCGCGTGACCGGGGCGGACGTGCCGATGCCGTACTCCAAGCCGCTCGAGGACCTCGCCTACCCGCACGAGCCGCAGATCGTGGCGGCGGTGCTCGCGACCTTGAACCGCGTCTCGACACGGACTCCGACGGCGAGCGGCGCGTGATGGCCGAGATCGTGATGCCACGCCTGTCGGACACGATGGAGGAGGGCACGATCCTGCGCTGGCTGAAGGCGGACGGCGAGCACGTCGCGCACGGCGAGGAGCTCGTCGAGATCGAGACCGACAAGGCGACCATGATCTACGAGTCCGATCAGGCGGGCGCCCTTCAGATCCTCGCCGCAGAGGGCGCCAGCCTGGCGGTCGGCGAGGTGATCGCGCGCGTCGGCGTGGCCGCGGGCGACAGTGATGAGGGGCCGGCCTCTGGTGGGCCGGCGAGCGAGAGATCGCGCGTGGAGTCTCGCGCGGCAGGCGCCACGACGGCGCCGTCCGCACCGTCTGAGGCGCAACCGAACGGCGCCGGCGCGGGTGCGGGCGCAGACGCGGGCGAGCGGATCAAGGCGTCGCCGCTGGCGAGGCGAATCGCCGGCGAGAGCGGCATCGACCTGCGCGGCCTCACGGGCAGCGGCCCGGGCGGACGGATCGTCAAGGCCGACGTTCTCGCACCCGCCTCCGGTGCACCGTCCCCCGCTGCGCCCGGCGCGGCGTCCGCGGGGGCGGCTGATGCGCCTGCGCGAGGCGGCGCCGACGGACAGCCGGGCGCCGATGTGCAGAGTGCGATGACCGCCAAGGGCGCGACGACGCTGGTCGAGCTGTCGCGCACGCAGCAGACGATCGCCCGCCGCATGGCTGAGTCGAAGGCGACGATCCCCGACTTCACGCTGCTGATCGACGTCGACATGGAGGAGTGCGTGAGGCTGCGTGCCGAGCTGAAGCAGATCTCACACGGCGACAGCGCCAAGGCGCCGACGTACAACGACATGGTGGTGAAGGCGGCGGCGCTCGCGCTGCGTGAGCACGCGACAGCGAACGGCAGCTACCGCGACGGTCGGCTGCAGCTGCACTCGCGGGTCAACGTGGGTGTCGCAGTGGCGGCTGAGAATGCGCTGGTTGTGCCGACGGTGTTCGACGCCGACGAGAAGTCACTGGGAGAGATCGCGCGGGAGACACACACGCTCGCCGACCGCGTGCGTAGCGGCACGATCACGCCGCCGGAGCTCGGCGGGGGCACATTCACAGTTTCCAACCTCGGCATGTACGGCGTGCGCAGCTTCACCGCGATCATCAACCCTCCGCAGGCGGGCATTCTGTCGGTGGGAGCGTTGAGCCCGCGCGCGGTCGTGCACAACGGGCAGGTGCTCGCACGCAACACGCTCACACTGACGCTCGCGTGCGACCACCGCATTCTCTACGGCGCCGAAGCAGCCCAGTTCCTCGCCCGCATTCGTGAGCTGCTGGAGCGGCCGTCGGCGCTGACCCTCTGAGCTGGCTAGCTCAGCAGTTTCAGGCCGCTATTTATCCGAATCGGAGATTCCCAAACCCGATCGAGCGGCCCGGCGCCGCGGCGCGATGAGGATATTGCTACATGCGCTTTACGCTCGCCTCAGAGACACGCGCGAGGCTGTCAATGGGAGGCACCAAACACACGAACGATGGAGATCACCATGCCTCGCACAACCCCCACCTACACACCGACTCAACAGCTCGCCACCGACTCCAGGCCCGCTGCACCAGCTCACGGCGAGAAATCCGCCCGCGCTGAGCATTCAGCTACTCGACACGACAGCGACAGCCTGATCGAGCGAGTTGCCTCCGAGCACGCGCGGACGTTGCGTGCAAGCCGGCGCCGCCGCGCGCGCGAGCGCTCCTTCCAGCCACCGGCGCCGGCGCAAGCCGCATGAGACGCGCCCAGAGGTTCGGGCGCTAGGCTGGTGGGAGCGATGAGCGTCGCCGACCGATCCGCGCAGGAGCTCTGGGTGTGCCACCTGGGCACTGTGCCGTATCGGCACGCGATCGAGATGCAGGACCGCCTTCGCCGCGCGCGCCTTTCAGGTGAGATCCCCGACACGCTGCTGCTGCTCGAGCATCCGCCTGTCTACACGCGCGGCCGGCGCTCCGGCGCTGAGGATCTGCCGCTAGGCGAGGACTTCTACCGCGCCAAAGGCATCGACGTCCTCGCCACCGACCGCGGCGGCAGGCTCACCTACCACGGCCCCGGCCAGCTGGTCGGCTATCCGATCATGCGCATCGACGACGTGCACCGCTACCTGCGCACGATGGAAGACGCGATCATCGTCGCGCTCGGCGGCGCCGGCTTGCGCGCGCGCTCGCGCCATGACGAGGGCATCGACTACACCGGCGTGTGGATAGCGGAGCGCAAGATCGCCTCGATCGGCGTGCACGTCTCGCGCGGCGTCACCACACACGGCTTCGCTGTCAACGTCGCCAACGACCTCGAGCCGTTCTCCTGGGTGCTCGCGTGCGGTCTGCCAGACGTCACGATGACATCCATAGCGCAGGAGACCAGCGGCGCCGGCGAGGGCATCCGATGCTTTCGCATGCGGGTCGCTCACGCCTTCGCCGTCGCGCACGGCAGGCGTCAGCGCCTGGTCTCGCCGACGCGAATCGGCCTCGACACCACGAACGCCGCGAGGCGAGCGACCGAGCGAGCCCCCATAGAGACGATCTCATTGCCCGCCGCTGAAGCGCTGCCCGCATGAGCGCGACAAGATCCCGCTCCAACCCCGGCGGCATGGACGTGCTCGAGGTGCTCGGCTCCGACGTGCGGCCGCTGCGCGAGCGCAAGCCGCCGTGGTTCAAGGTGCCGCCGCCCGGCGGACAGCGCTACCGCGAGCTGACCGAGCTGATCCGCTCGGAGAACCTGCACACCGTCTGCCAGGAGGCCGCCTGCCCGAACGTCGGCGAGTGCTGGGAGCGGGGCACCGCGACGTTCATGATCCTCGGCGACACCTGCACGCGACGCTGCGGCTTCTGCAACGTCAAGACCGGCAAGCCCACCTGGAACGACCCGCTCGAGCCGGCGCGCGTCGCGCGCTCGATCGCGCGCATGGGCCTGCGCCACGCCGTCATCACCTCCGTCGACCGCGACGACCTCCCCGACAAGGGCGCCTCCGCGTTCGTCGGCGTCATCCGCCAGATCCGCCGCCAGGCACCCGGCTGCCAGATCGAGGTGCTCACGCCCGACTTCCAAGGCCACGAGATGCCTCTCGCGAAGGTCATCGCCGAGCGCCCCGACGTGTTCAACCACAACGTCGAGGTCGTCCCGCGTCTGTACCCCGTCGCACGCCGCGGCTCTCAGTTCGCCCGTTCGTGTCGCGTGCTGCGTCTCGCGCGCGAGCTGGGCGGTGGTGAAGTAGTGACCAAGTCCGGGCTGATGGTCGGACTCGGCGAGACGCACGACGAGCTCATCGACGCGTTCGGCGCGCTGCGCGAACACGGCGTCCAGGTGCTCACCGTCGGGCAGTACCTGCGGCCCTCCGAGCGCCATCTGCCGGTCGTGCGCTACTGGCACCCCGACGAGTTCGCCGCGCTGCAGGACGCCGCGTATGCGCTCGGCTTCGACCACGTCGCCGCCGGGCCGCTCGTGCGCTCCTCCTACCACGCCGACCAGCATGTCCCGCAGGCGCTCGCGGGCGCGGGGCCGGTGGCGGCGCAGGCATAGCAGCTAGGCAGCCGTATCGGCGGGGATAAGCTCGCCCGATATTCCCGCTGAAAGACAACATCCCGCTAGCGCGGTTTCCGATCGTCACCGTCGTGCTGGTCGCGATCAACGTGGTCGTGTACCTGCTCGAGATCCGTCACGGCGGCAGCTTCTTCGGCGGCCCCTCGGGCGGCGTCGAGGTCCGCTACGGGGCGATCCCCTACGAGCTCACGCACCCCGGCAAGCACTGCGAACTGATCACGCTGCGTACGCCGAGCGGCGTCGGCGAATCGATCGCCTGCCAGGGTCAGCCCGGAGTCACCGGTACCCCCGCCTCCCAGCCAGCCACGTGGGAGACCGCGTTCACGGCGATGTTCCTGCACGCGAGCTTCCTGCACATCTTCGGAAACATGATCTTCCTCGCGATCTTCGGGCCGACCGTCGAGGACGCCATGGGGCGCGTGCGCTTCGTCGTCTTCTACCTGCTCGGCGGGCTCGTCGCGCTCGGCGCGCAGGTCGCCGCCGACCCCAGCTCCACCGGCCCCACGCTCGGCGCTTCCGGCGCGATCGCCGCCGTGCTCGGCGGCTACCTCCTGCTGTATCCCCGCGCGCGTGTGCTCGCGCTCGTGTTCATCGTGTTCTTCGTCACGCTCGTCGAGGTGCCCGCCGTGTTCCTGCTCGGCTTCTGGTTCCTCGAGCAGCTCTATCTCGGCGCCGCCGGACTCGCCGGCGGACCGAACAGCGAAGGCGTCGCCTACTTCGCGCACATCGGCGGCTTCGCGTTCGGCCTGGTCGCGATCAAGCTGTTCGTCGCCCGACGCGCGCGTGGCCGAGCGGCGCCGCCGTCGCTGCCGGTGTACTAGCCGCATGACGCCGCCCACCGGACGCCCCGCATGACACGCCTCGCCGTATTCGGGGCGCTGCTGTTCTTCATCGCGGGGCTCGCCTTCCTGACCGTCGCGGCCATCATCAAGGAGGGCATCAACGTCTTGACCGTCGTCTCCGCGCTCATCGTCGCTCTGCTCTCGATCGGCATCATCGGTGCGGTCGTCGGCGCGCTGCGCAATCCTCCCCCACCATGAGCACCTCCCCGTTCCTCACGCCCGGCCACAGGCGCAGCCGCCGCGCGCTCGCCGCCAGACGCAGGCGCAGACGAAGGCTCGCCGCGCTCGGGACGCTGGCGCTGGCCGTCGTCGCCGTGCTCGTCGTCGAGATGGGCCTCGCCAGCGGCTCGAGCAAGAACACGCGCACATCTGCGCGCCTGCACGCGAGCAGCGCACACCGCTCGACGCCGCGCGCCGCCGTCGCGCGCTCGCCCTACGGCCTGCCTTTGGCCAAGCCCGCGCTCGCGCTCGGCGGGATCTCGACGCCGCAGCAGAACCCCGTCCACGTCACCTTCGCCCGTCCGCCGCGCGCAGCGCTGCTCTTCAACCTCTCGACCGGCCAGGTGTTGTGGCAGCACAACGCCTACGCTCGCGTGCCGATCGCCAGCCTCACGAAGATGATGACCGCGCTCGTGACCGTCGAGTCGGCCCCACCCAACGCGCGCGTGCTCATCACTCGCCAGGCGGTCAACATGCCTGGCTCCAAGGTCGGCGTGCTGCCGCTCGGCCGGCACGTGCCACTCGAGAGCTTGCTCTACGGCCTGTTGCTGCCATCCGGCAACGACGCCGCCGTCGCGCTCGCGCAGCATGTCTCCGGCGGAGTCAACCGCTTCGTCGCGCGCATGAACGAGGAAGCTGCCAGGCTAGGGCTCGGCTGCACGCGCTACTCCTCGCCGTCCGGCTACTACGACGCCAACAACTTCTCCTGCGCCGCCGACCTCGCCGTGCTCGCCCACGTCGACATGGGCCAGCCACGGATCGCCAGCGTCGTCAAGACCTTCTCCGCCGTGATCCCCTTCCCGATCAAGGGCGGCAAGCTCTACCTCTACAACAACAACCCCCTGCTCATCTACAAGTACCCGGGCGCCACCGGCATGAAGACCGGCGAAACCGAAGCCGCCGGCCGCTGCCTCGTCGCGACCGCCCAGCGCCACGGCGTGCGCCTCGGCGTCGTCATGCTCAACTCGCGGGAACCAGGCATCCAGTCGCGCGAGCTGCTCGATCTCGGCTTCGAGGACGTCTACCACCAGGCCGTGATCCCCGAGCCGCCGTTCCCGCCGGGCGCCTGAGCTGTCGGCCAGCATGTCTTCGACTTCGCGCGCCGATAGCCATGGTCATACGGCGCTTGCGATTGGACACCACCAACCACCGAGGTGTACCGTTCCAGGTCCGCTAGATTGACTGGTCAGTCAGCCAAAGGAGACGCCGTGGACCTCGACGACACACCGGAGCAGGCCGCATACCGCGCACAGGTGCGCAGCTGGCTCGACGAGCACAAGGGCGAAGCCCCCATCCTTCAAGGCCCCGGAGCGATCGAGGACGAGGATCAGATCGTCGCCGCGCGGCGCGTCTGGCAGGGAAAGCTCGCAGAGGGCGGGCTCGCGGGCGTCACGTGGCCCAAGGAGTACGGCGGCCAGGGGCTCGGTCCGATCGAGCAGGTCATCTGCAACCAGGAGATCGGCCGCGCGAAAGTGCCGGGCATCCTCGACGCGATCGGCGTCGGCATGCTCGGGCCCACGATCATCGCCCATGGCTCCGAGGAGCAGAAGTCGCGCTATCTCGGGCCGATGCTCCACGGCGACGAGGTCTGGTGCCAGATGTTCTCAGAGCCCGCCGCCGGCTCCGACCTCGCCGCCGTGCAGACACGCGCGCGCCAGCAGGACGACGGCACGTGGCGCCTCTCCGGCCAGAAGGTCTGGACGACCAACGCGCAGTTCGCTTCCTACGGCCTGCTGCTCGCGCGCACCGACCCCGACGTGCCCAAGCACAAGGGGCTGACGATGTTCGTCGTGCCGATGGACGCCGACGGCGTCACCGTTCGCGGTCTGCGCCAGATCTCGGGCGAGGCCGAGTTCAACGAGGTCTTCTTCGACGACGTCGCGCTCGAGGAGGGCGCCGTCGTCGGCGGCGTCGGCAACGGCTGGGGCACCGGCCTGACCACGCTGATGTTCGAGCGCGTCACCATCGGCCTCGGCAGCGAGGGCATGGGCTACAACTCCACGCGCTTCGCAACCGCCATCGCCGCCGACGAGCACGCGCGGCGCGACCCCGAGGTCCGCCACCGTCTCGGCGAGATCGCAAGCGAACTGCTCGCCGTCCGCTTCACCGGCTACCGCACGCTGACCGCACTGCAGAAAGGCCAGATCCCCGGCCCCGAGGCCGGGCTCGCGAAGGTCACGATCGTCAGCGGCGCGATCAAGGCAGGCGATCTGATCGCCGACGTGATCGGCCCCGACGCGCTGTCCGAGGACAGCGAGTGGGCCTACATGATCTCGTTCCTGCCAGGCCTCAAGTCCGCCGGCGGCACCGAAGAGATCCTCAAGAACACCGTCGGCGAGCGCGTCCTCGGACTGCCCCCCGAGCCGCGTCTCGACAAGGGCATCCCCTTCTCGGAGCTGCGCTCCAAGGAAGGAGCAGCGGTATGAACCTCGCACTCTCAGACGAGCAGGTGTTCCTGCGCGAGGCCGCCCGCGGCGCGCTCTCGCGCTTCAAGACGCTGCAGGCCGCGCGCGAGGCCCTCGACGGCAACGACGACGCCATGCCCGACCTGTGGCCCACGGCCAGAGAGGCCGGCTGGCCCGGTCTGCTGATCGACGAAGCCAATGGTGGCGCCGGCCTCGACGCCTTCGACGCGATGCTCGTGCTCGGCGAGTGCGGGCGCGTGCTCGCCGGCATCCCGCTGCTCGGGCACCTGCCCGCCACCGCCATCCTCGGCGATGCGCCGCGGGTCGCCGAGTATCTGCCAGACCTCGCCACCGGCGAGCGGCGAGCAGCCTACCTACCGTCGCAGCCGCCAAGCGACGTGCACGCCCAGTGGAGCGCGGACCCGGCGCACGGGCTGGAGCGCGCACCGCTGCCCACCGGCAGCGGGCCGGACGCAAACGCCGAGGTCAAGCTCAACGGCGGCTACGCGTTCGTGCCCGACGCGCCGGGCGCGAACGCGCTCGTGGGCGTGGCGCTCGTCGACGGCAAGCCGAGCGGCGTGGTGATCATGGCCGACGCCGCCGGCGTCGAGGTACAGCCCGTGCGCCGCTACGACGCCACCCGCTCGCTCGGCCACGTGACGCTGAAGGACGCCGCGGCGACCGTGCTCGACGCCCCCGAGGAGTCGCTCGTCGCCGCCTGGCACCTCGCGCAGGCGCTGATCGCCGCCGAGTCACTCGGCAGCGTCGAAACCGCGCTCGACGTGTCCGTCGCCTATGCCAAGGAGCGCTTCACCTTCGGTCGCGCGATCGGCTCCTACCAGGCCATCAAGCACGCGCTCACCGAGGTGCTGCGCCAGCTCGAGAACGGGCGCTCGCTGCTCTACTACGCCGGCTGGGCGCGCAACGGCGCGCCTGATGAGTTTGCGCTCGCCGCCAGCGCCGCGCGCTCTGTCGGCGGCCGCGCGCTCGACGAGGCCGCCCGCACCATGATCTCCGTCCACGGCGGCATCGGCGCCACCTGGGAGCACGACGCGCCGCTGTACTTCCGTCGCGCACAGCTCTCGCGACGGCTGCTCGGCGGCACCGGTCAGGCGACCGACCGCGTCGCCGGCGAGCTCATCGCGCAAGCGGCCTGAGCCTCGGTCCCGGGCGGGCCGAGGGGGCGCGGCTCCATGACTCGCTTCGAAGACTCTGTATAACCATCGCTATACAGCGTTGTGCTTGTGGGCGGCTTTCGCGGCGCGGGCTTCGCGCACTTCGGCGGCTTCGAGCGCGGCGAGCACCGGCGCCCCGTACGCCGCGTAGACCGCGCGCATCATCCCGGCTTCGACGCCGCAGTTGATGCAGAAGCCGTGCTGGGACCACCCGATCGCCCGCGCGAGCACCTCGTCCGCGTAGCTGACGCCGGTCGCGTCGTGACCGTAGTAGTCGTACGCGGCGTCCCACGCCGATTCGTCCAGCGCGTATTCGGCGCCATCCGCCGACAGCAGGTGAGCGGCCGCCATGATCGAGTCGAAGTCGTCGTAGATCGACGGGTGCTTGGCGGTCATGTGGTCGTAGTGCGCGGGACGTTTCCCGTACTGGTAGGAATCGCTGACCAGATCCCAGGTGGTGACGCGACCGTTGGTGACGTTGAACTGCATCGGGCCGCCGCAGCAATGCGCGAAGTTCAGGCCGTGATAGATCCCCGGCGCGGTCGAGAACGCGCTCTCCTGCCTGTGGATCGACGCCAGCAGCAGCCAGTTGACGCCGAAGGTGCCCTGCGCGGTCGCGTAGATCGGATAGAAGCCTTCCATCCAGCGCTTCGAGATGTGGACGAGCGGCGCGTCGAGCATGTCCTTCGCAGCGAGGCGCTGCTGTTCGGGCGACGGGCGCGCAACGATCGCCGCGTGGGCGGCGCCATCGGGGTCCGCGGCGGCGGTGGACGGTGGCGGCGTCGGCGTGGCCGCCGACACGAGCACGGGCGGAGGCGCGACGGTGCTCGTCCCCCCGACGACTCCAGTCAGCACCACCACCAGCACCGTCAGCCCGAGCACCGCGATCGTGCAAGCGAGCAGCCACGCGCGCCGTTCCGACGGCGGCGCCGGCGGAGCGGCGAATCCATGCCCGGGCACAGCAACTCATCCTAGCCAGGCGCCGCGCCGATCATGCAGGTGCCGGGTTAGCACTCACATGCGCACGCCAACGCTCTGCCTATCCGCAGTCGCGGCCGCCATCTGCCTCGCCGCTGGAGTCGCGTCGCCGGCGCTGGGATCGCCAGCCGCGAAGGCGGCCGCACCGGCAGCCGCGCTGAGCGCCACGCAACAGCACGACCTCGCCCTCGCACAGGCGGGCGTCGCGCAGGCCCGGCGGTACTGGTGGGACCCAAGACTTGGCTGGTATGACTCGCGCCTGGACGACCACGAACGCTATCCGCTGGCGACCATCTGGGACAGCGTGCCGCTGTTCGAGGCACTCGACGCGATCGCGATCGCGCAACCGAATCCCGCCAACCGCCATGCAGTCGCGAGCTTCGCCGCGGGAGCCGAGCGCTACCTCAACCGCGGGCTGCGGCCGGTGCCCGGCTACTCCCCCTACCCCGGCGACCGCGAAGCCAACACCGAGACGTGGTTCGACGACAACGGCTGGTGGGGCGTGGCGTTCGTGAACGCCTACCGCGCGACCGGCACCCGCCGCTATCTGACCGACGCCGAACGAGCGCTGCACTACATCGCCGCCGCAGGCTGGGCTCGCGGCGCAGGCGGCATCTGGTGGAACACCGAGCACCCGTTCAAGTCCGGTCCGGCGCTGGCCGCCGACAGCCTGCTCGCGTCGCTGATCTACCAGAGCGACCGCTCCACGTTCGCGCTCGCGCAGGCGCGAAGGTTCATCGCGTGGGCCAACACAAGCGGCTTCAGCAGCGCCGAAGGCCTGTACGTCGACAGCAGCCTCAGCGTAACGCCGGTCGATTACGTCGAGGCGCCGCTGATCTACGCGCAGGCGCTGCTCTGCCATCTCACCGGCACCGCTGCCGAATGCGAACGCGCCGCGAAGCTGCAGGCGACGGCGCTGCAGCGTTTCGGCTACCTGCTCGACTTCTCACCCCAATACGACGCGATCTACCTGCAGTGGATGCTCGCGCTGTACTCGCTGGAAGACGACGCCACGCTCTACCACCTCGCCGCCGACAACGCGCGCGACGCGCAGACTCGCGCGGCCAACGGCCAGGGCCTGTACCTGCTCTCGTGGAACGGCCAAACGCTGCCCGCCTCCAACGCCCAGCCGGGCATGCTGCAGACGCAGGCCGCCACCACCAGCCTGTTCGCCTGGCTGGCGGTCTATCCGTCGCCGGCGTGAGCCGTCCTCAGACGCCGAGCCCGCGCGGGTGAGCAGGCTCACCGCCATTGGCGGGCGCTTAGGATGGCCGCTGATGGTTCTGCCCATGAGAATGCGCGCGCTCGCCGTCCTTGCTGTCCTCGCCGTCGCAGCCGTGCTCGCCGGCTGTGGAGCGACGCACGCCAACGCACCGGCGGCGGGGGTCGCCGATGTGCAGCCGCGGAGCTCGAGCGAACCGAAGAGCTGCTCCGCTGCGGTACTAAACACTCGCGCCAGCGTGCTCGAACGCGTCTATCGCGAGGGTGTCCAAAGCGAACGCGTCGGCAGCGCCGAGGCCTTCGTCGAGCATTCGCAGGCGCTACGCACAGCCGTCGAACAGGGCGACCAGGCCGCCGCGCGTGCCGCCGCGCGCGCGCTCGTGGCAACCGGGCACCTGACAGATGTGAGCATCACGCGAGGTGGGCAGCCCTTCGTCGCCGTGGGCTCCCCCGCCGTGGCACCCATACATGGAACGCTGACGGGCGCGCACGGGACCCCGATCGCCAGCTACCTCACAAGCGTCTGGTCGGATTACGGCTTCCTTGCCGAGTCGAGGGGTATCAGCCAGGGAGTCGTCGCACTGCGAACCGCTGCCGGCACCAGCGTCGGCGGCTCGCCGTCTCTCGGCGCGGGCATGCTGTCGAGCGAAGGCGCGTTGACGCTGCGGGGCGTCGCCTACAGCTACACCTCGTTCCCGGCCCAGGCGTACCCGTCAGGGGCGCTGCGGGTGTATCTGCTGATCCCGACGCGCGCGACCGGCGGGCTGTGCGGAGGAACCGTGCAGGACGCCACCGTGAACACGCTGCGCCGGATCGCCGAGCGGATCTACACGGCCGAGATACGCGGGCGTGCCACGCACGTACAGGTGCGCCGCGTGCAGAGCAACCAGGCGCTGCTGGAAGCGGTCGCCCGTCGTGAACCCGCGGCCGCCGAACGCGCCATCCACGCCCTGCTCAACCATCACATCGTGCGGCTGCGGGTCAGCACCGGCGAACAGCTGCTCTCCGACGTAGGCGGCCCGTACGTCCTGGGCCCCGTCAGCGCCCCGCTGCGGCTGGGCGGTCGCACGATCGGGCGCCTCGTGCTCTCGATCCAGGATGACGAAGGCTACTTACGCCTGACCAGACGCCTGGCGGGGCTCGCCGTGTTGATGTACATGAACCTTGGCTCCGGCCTCCCGCAGCTCGTCAAGGACAGCCTCGGCCCGATGCCGGGGCCGGCGCTCGCGAGCATGCCCGCGAGCGGCGCCTATCGGTATCGGGGGCGCAACTTCCGCGTCTTCACGATCCATGCCACGGCGTTCCCGTCGGGACCGTTGACGATCCGCGTGCTGGTCCCGATTCCCTACCCCGGGGCCTGAGACCGGGCGCGGGTGCCGCTAGGCCGGCGCGAGCATCTGCTGCTTCTCGCGCAGCGATTGCATCAGCTGGTCGAAGGCCTCGGCGAATTTTTCGACTCCCTCACGCTCGAGGGTGTCGGTGATGTCGTCATAGTCGACGCCCACGCGGGCGAGCTGCTCGAGCACCGCCTTCGCCTCGTCCAGCCCTCTCTGCAGCCGAGGCTGAGGGTCGCCGTGGTCCTGATAGGCCATGATCGTCTCCTCGGGCATCGTGTTGACCGTGTCCGGGCCGATCAGCTCCTCGACGTACATCGTGTCGGGATACGCGGGGTTCTTGACCGAGGTCGAAGCCCACAGGACGCGCTGGGGGGTCGCGCCCTTGCCGACCAGGTATTCCCAGCGCGGGCCGCTGAACGCGTCGAGGTAGTGGGCGTAGGCGAGCTTCGCGTTGGCGATCGCGAGCTTGCCCTGGAGCTCCTTGGGTGCGCCGACCTCTTCGAGGCGCCTGTCCGTCTCGGTGTCGATGCGCGAGACGAAGAAGCTCGCCACCGAGGCGACCTTGCGAGGGTCTCCGCCCTCGGCGATGAGCCGCTCGATGCCCGCGGATGTAGGACTCGGCCACCTCGGCGTAGCGGCGCAGCGAGAAGATCAGCGTGACGTTGATCGAGCGGCCCTTCGACACGACGTCCTCGATCGCGGCGAGGCCCGGCTTTGTCGCGGGGATCTTCACCATCAGGTTCGGACGCTCGACGCTTTCGTGGATGCGCATCGCCTCGCGGAAGGTCCGCAGCGTGTCGTAGGCCAGTCGCGGATCGACCTCGAGCGAGACGTAGCCGTCGCGGCCGCTGCCGCCATCCCATACGGGGCGGAACACGTCGCACGCGTCGCGGATGTCCTGCTCGGCGAGCGCCCAGAAGGTCTGCTCGACGTCGGTGCCTTGCACTGCAAGCTCGTGGATCTGCTCGTCGTACGCCTCGCCAGAGCCCATCGCCTTCTCAAAGATCGACGGGTTCGAGGTGGCGCCGACGACCGAGTACTCATCGATCAGCTCCTGCAGATGTCCGCCGTGGATCGAGTTGCGCGAGAGGAAGTCGACCCACACGCTCTGGCCTAGAGCCGAGAGGCGCTCGAGGGGCGTGGATGTGTCGGAGGGCATCGTGTCTCCTTGTCGGTAGCGCGTCAAGCGTTGCGGTAGCGCTTCAGTGTTTCGATTCAAGCAGAGCGCTCGCGCGCGCGAGGATGTTCTCAGAGGTGAACCCGAGCTTCTCGAGCACGGTCGTCCCCGGCGCGGACGCGCCAAAGCGGTCGAGGCCGAGGACCTCGCCGTCGAGCCCCACCCACTTCCACCAGCTGATCGTCGCTCCCGGCTCGATCGCGAGGCGAGCCTTGACCGAGGGAGGCAGCACCTCGTCGCGGTAGGCCTGCGTCTGCGCTTCGAACAGCTCGACGCATGGCATCGACACGACGCGTACGCGTCGCCCCTCTTGCGCGAGCGTGCGCCCTGCCTGCAGCGTCGGCGGCACCTCCGCGCCGGTCGCGATCAGAACTATCTCGGGGAGCGCGTCGGCGCCTGCATCGCCCGCTGCTACAGCCGAGTCCCACAGCACATAGCCGCCGTGCTTGAGTCCGTGCGCGGAGGCCACCTCGCCGCGATCGAGCACCGGCACATTCTGTCGCGAGAGCAGCAGCGCTACCGGCCCGTCCTCGCGTTCGAGCGCGACCTGCCAGGCGACGGTGGTCTCGTTCGGATCCCCGGGCCGGATCACCCACAGGTACGGGATCGCTCGCAGCGACGCGTAGTGCTCGATCGGCTGGTGGGTGGGGCCGTCCTCGCCGAGGCCGACGGAGTCGTGCGTCCACACCCACACGACCGGCAGGCTCATTACCGCGGACAGGCGCACCGCGCCGCGCATGTAGTCGGAGAACGTCAGGAACGTCGACCCGTACGGTTTGACGATTCCCCCGTGCGCGCAGGCGCCGTTGACGATCGCGCCCATCGCGTGCTCGCGGATCCCAAACGGCACGTTGCGGCCGGCGTGCACGTTCGAGAACTCGCCCGCGCCGTCGAACACGGTCTTGGTCGACTCCACCAGGTCGGCGGCGCCGCCGATCATCGTCGGCGCGAATTCGGAGAACGCCGCCATCGCCTTCTGGCCGGCCGAGCGCGTCGCGAGCTCGGTGCCGGCCTCGAACTCTGGGAGCGCCTCGCGCCAGCCCTCGCGCATGCGCCCCGCCCACGCTTCGTCCCAGTCGGCCGCCATCTCGGGGAACTGCTCGCGCCACTCGTGGAAGCGTCCGCTCCAGGCGCCCTGCACGGCGGCACCCCGCTCGAGGAGCGACATGTGCTCGTACACACCCTCGTCCACCCAGAACTTACGATCGGGATCAAAGCCCATGGCTTCCTTGGTGGCCCGCACCTCGGGTTCCCCGAGCGCTGCGCCGTGGGCCTTGGCCGTGTCGACCGCGTGTGGCGCCGGGTAGGCGATGTGAGAGCGGATCGAGACGAACGACGGCCGCTCGAGTTCATCGCGCGCGCTCGCAAGCGCCGCCTCGAGCGCATCGAGATCCTCGACGTCCTCGACGCGCTGGACGTGCCAGCCCTCCGCCTCCATCCGCTGCGTGTGGTTCTCACCGTCGAAGGACAGCCGAGTCGTGCCGTCGATCGTGATGTGGTTGTCGTCGTAACAGACGACCAGCTTGCCGAGCCCGAAGTTCCCCGCGATCGAGACGGCTTCCTGGCTGAGGCCCTCCATCATGTCTCCGTCCGAGCAGATCACGTACACGTGGTGATCGACGGGCTCGCGTCCGGGCCGGTTGAAGCGGTCCGCGAGGAAGCGCTCCGCGATCGCCATGCCGACCGCGTTGGCGATGCCCTGACCCAATGGTCCCGTCGTGATCTCGATGCCGGGCGTGTGGCCGCGCTCGGGGTGTCCCGGCGTGCGCGAGCCCCACTGGCGAAACTGGCGCAGGTCCTCGAGGTCCAGGTCCCAGCCGCACAGGTGCAGTAGCGAGTACTGCAGCATGCACGCGTGCCCGGCGCTCAGCACGAAGCGGTCGCGGTCGGGCCACTCGGTGTCCCGCGGGTTGGCGCGGAGGAAGCGCTGGAAGATCGTGTAGCCGAGCGGAGCCAGCGCCATCGCCGTGCCGGGATGTCCGGCGTTCGCCTTTTGCACTGCATCCATCGACAGGGCGCGGATCGTGTCGATCGACAGCCTGCGGATCTCGCCGTCCCCGTGCGCTGCAGCGACCGAGGAAGTGCTCGCTTGGCTTGAAGTCGCCATCGCAGTCGATCCTACCCCGATCCGGCCCGCTAGAGTCGCAAGATCGTGAACGAGCAATTCTGCGATGTCGGCCCGGGCATAACGATCTGCTACGAGAGCTTCGGTTCGCCGTCGGATCCGACCGCGTTGCTGATCATGGGCCTCGGCACGCAGATGGTCGCGTGGCCGGAGGACTTCTGCAACGAGCTCGCTGCGTGCGGGCTGCACGTGGTGCGCTTTGACAACCGTGACATCGGGCGCTCGACCCACCTGAGCGGGCGCCCGCCGAGCACCGGCGAGCTGCTGCGGCGCTCTGGCCGCGCCGCTCGATACACGCTCGCCGACATGGCCGACGACAGCGCCGGGCTGCTGAGCGCGCTCGAGCTCGCGCCGGCGCACGTCATCGGCGCCTCGATGGGCGGCATGATCGCCCAGACACTCGCGGCGCGCCACCCGCGCGCCGTGCGCTCGCTCGTCTCGATCATGTCCAACACCGGCAGCCGGCGCTCGGGGCAGCCTTCGCTACGCGTCTATCCGATCTTCCTACGCCGTCCGCCCAGCGGCCGCGAGGCCGCGATCGCCCACACGGAGCGCCTGTTCGCGGTGATTGGTTCCTCCGGTCTGCCGCGCGACGACGAGGACATCCGCGCGATCGCCGAAACCAGCTACGACCGCGACCACGACCCTGAAGGCTCCGGGCGTCAGCTCGCGGCGATCATCGCCTCGGGCAACCGCACCGCCGAGCTGTCACGCATCACCGCTCCGACGCTTGTGATCCACGGCACCGCCGACCCGCTCGTAGCGCCCTCGGGCGGGCGCGCGACGGCGCGCGCGATCCCCGGCGCCGAGCTGATGATGATCGATGGCATGGGCCACGACCTGCCACGCGCCGCCTGGCCGCAGATCATCGACGGCATCGCCGCCCACGCATCGCGCGCCGACAGCGCCGCGAGCGCCGCCGACGACAGTGAACCTGCCCCTACCGGCCCGTCCCCCGTGGCGGGCCGGTAGGTAGGGGCAGGCACCGCCCCGACCCCTGCTGCTCCCTTAGCTCCCCTGCGGTCGGCGGCTGCACGCGCGCAGGCCGAGCACCGAGTGCGTCCGTGCACTCGCGCACCAGCAGCCCTGCGCCTGGACGCGAACCAGCCAGTGCAGATCGTGTCGACAGTGCGACCGCCGGTACGGCCAGCGTCCGTGCAGCGCTCGAAGCATCCGTTGCTCGTGACAGGCGAACACTCGCATCTCCATCAGAACCCTCCGTCCTGCGACTGGTCTCGCCTCATCCTTGACCCAGATCCCATCGTCTGATCCCTTCCATCGACCGGCGGGGCGCGTCTCCCGTCGAGACATATAAATCAGGTTTTACGCAGGTTGTCAACTTTATACTCGAGATTGACAACTGGACGCATAACCGACGGCATTCGGGTGCGACGTTTCGTCCTTGACAGTGCGAATAGTGGCCGGCTGTGTTTGCCAAGCCGCCGGTGAGCAGGCGCGGTGGGCACTCGCCGGCACGGCCAGCGCACCGACTGCGCGCGCTGCCAGAGGAGTCGAGAGAGTGCGCCCGGCGGGAATCGAACCCGCGGCCTGCGGCTTGAAAGACCGCTGCTCTTTGGCTCCCCGAAGAGAACCGTTGACCACTGAGCTACGGGCGCGCGCTATGGATGTCTATCGGACGACGAGCACCATATTCTAAAGCAGCCTTCACAGTGCGCGTTCGAGAATCGCGCCAGCCGGCAGCTGCGAGCGCGGGATCCCGATCCCCTCGCACAGCGCGATGCACGGCACATACGTGGGGCGAAAGCCGAGCAGCTGAGGGATCGTGACGATCCGGTAGCCACGCGCCCGCAGCGTCGCGATGATCGCGGGGTATGCGGCCAGCGTCTGGCCTCGCGGGCCGCCTCCGTCGTGGGAGATGATGATCGAGCCGGGCCGTACCTGAGCGAGCACGCGCTGCTCGATCGCGTGCACGCCGGGCTGTGTGTAGTCGGAGGGATCGACGTTCCACAGCACCGTCGCCAGCCCCAGCGAGCGGGCGCTCTGCACGACAGACGGGTCGTAGGCGCCGTAGGGCGGGCGAAAGACGCACGGGGTGTAGCCCGTCACCGCGCGGATCACCGCGATCGTCTTCTGCAGCTGCGCGCGCACACCGCCGCTCACGACGAGGTCGGGGTGCGTGAAGGTGTGGTCGCCGAGCACGTCTCCGTTTCGCAGCTCGCGCAGCAGCGTCTGGCGGTTCCTCGCGCTGACCTGCTCGCCGATCATGAAGAACGTCGCCTGCGCGTGAGCGTGTTCGAGCATCGTCACGAACGCCGAGGTGTCGGCGGCCGGGCCGTCGTCGAAGCCGATCGCCACCTCCCGCCGAGCCGGTCCGTGGGTATAGGCCTGCGTGCCCTGGCTGCGACAGCCGCTCACCCGGTAGAGGAGCTTCGGCTGCGCCGCGGGCGCGACGGCGCTGCTTTGCGCCCGCGAGCGTCGAGCGCGGCCCGCACCGGCGGCACCACCACCACCGATTCCGGCGATCGCTCCGGCGAACAATGCCGCCAGCGCGGGGATCACGAGCGCAACGCGCAACCCAGTCGACGATACAGCGCGCACGCTGAGCCGGACGGCGAGCTAGGGCGTGAGGACGATCTTCAGCGCTTCGCGGCGGTCATACACGGCGTAGGCCTCGGGCGCCTCTTCGAGCTTCATGTGGCGCGTGACGAGCGCGGTCGGGTCGAGCACGCCCGCCGAGAGCAGCGCGAGCACGCGGTCGACGTGGCCGATCACGTTGGCGTGCCCGCCGCGGAGCGTCAGCGCCTTCAGCCACAACAGGCCCATGTGCACCTCGGCGCGCTCTGCGTACACGCCGATGCACTGGATCGCGCCGCAGTTGCGCGTCAGGCGAATGGCGCTCTCCAGCACCTTGGGGTCGCCGACGGCGTCGATACGACACATCCACGCCGCGTCCTTCGGTGGCGCCGCGTACGGCAGCGCGCACATCCTGCTCGACGAGGTGCAGCGGCTCGGCTCCGAAGGCCTCGGCCACGCTGAGGCGCTCGGGGACGGAGTCGATCGCGAACACGTGCGCCGCGCCGCAAGCCTTGGCGGCCTGCACGGCGCACAGCCCCACCGGGCCGAGCCCGAGCACCGCGACGACGTCGCCCGGGCGCATGCCGCTGTCCTCGACCGCGTGAAAACCGGTGCCCATCACGTCGCCCGCGAACAGCGCCACGTCGTCGCTGAGGCCCTCGGGGACGCGGCGCAGCACGAGGTTCGCGTGCGGCACGAGCGCCATGTCCGCCTGTGTGCCCTGCAGTGAGCCGAGCGCCGCGCCGTGTCCGAAGGTGCGCGAGTGCTCGCAGCGGTGGTAGAGGCCCTGCAGGCAGAAGAAGCATTCGCCACAGGCCGTCTGGAAGCAGCCGAGCACGCGGTCGCCGACGGCCACACGCGTGACGGCGTCGCCGGCGGCCACGACGGTGCCGACGTACTCATGGCCGATCGTGAAGCCCGGTTCGATCTGCACGCGCCCGTGGTAGATGTGCAGGTCCGAGCCGCACACTCCGGTGGCGTCGATGCGCACGATCGCGTCGTCCGGGGCGATCAGCTCGGGCTCGGGACGCTCCTCGACGCTGACGACGCCGGGTTCCTGGAAGGTGACGGCTCGCATTGGCGGACGCCAGCCTACCGATATGTCTCGGCGCTCTCGGAGCCAGACGTTCGCACCTCGCGCAGCGCCCCCGTCTCCGGGTCGAACACAAACCCCCGGATGTGCTCGCGAGCCGGAAGCTCCGGGCTGGCGCGCAGACGTGCAAGGCTGCCGCGAAGGGTGTCCTCCACGTCCTCGAACGCGCCCAACCGCCATGTCGGCAGGGCGCCGTCCGCCGCGAGCGCCTGGGCGAACTCATCCTCGGAAGCTCCGTGCAGACCGCAGCCGTCGTGCATCACCACGACGATCTCCTCCGTCCCGAGCAGGCGCTGCGACGCGCTCAGCGAGCGGATCGCGTCGTCGGTGACGAGGCCGCCCGCGTTGCGGATGATGTGGGCGTCGCCCCGGTGCAGCCCGAGCATCGGGAACAGGTCGATGCGCGTGTCCATGCACGCGAGCACCGCCACCTTGCGGCGCGGGCGCGGGCTGAGCCCCGGCGCGGCGAGCTCGTCGGCGCGCGCCGCCGCGGCGCCCAGCATCTCATCGGCGTTCGGCATCAGCTGTGATCGTACGAGAGGGCGCCGGCACGAAGCGCCCGGTGACGGTGTCGTCGCCTATCCGGCGAGGCGCACGGGCGGCTTGCGAGAGCTGCGACGGGCGGGCGCCGGCGCGGGCACGAGGGCCAGCAGGCCGTCCATGCCGCGGCCGATGCCCGCCGTCAGCACGTCGATGTCGGGTGCCCCGTCGTAGTCGCCGGTGACACCGAAGTAGAGGCCGCCGTCGTAGGAGAAGATCGCTACGACTATGCGGATTGAGCCGACGACGGGGACGAACGGGTAGGACTGGAGCATGCGCCGCCCGAGCGTCTGCACGGGCTGCTGCGGACCCGGCACGTTGGTCGTTGCGGTATGCATGTTCAGGCGCGGCGAGAGCGTCACGAGCCGGCTTCCGAGCGCGAGCAGCAGTGGCGGCGCGAAGCCCGACATGGATGTGAGGACGTTGCCGGCGACCGCCTGCTTGGACTCCTTGATGCCGTCCATCTCCGCGCGGATCCGCTCCAGGCGCCGGGCGGGCTCGGTGAGGCCGACTGGCAGTCCGGCGAAGACGGCCGAGACGCGGTTGTTGTAGACCCCGCGCTCGCCCTTGCTGCGCACCGACACCGGCACCATCGTGCGGATCTCGCGGTCCTCGGGCACCTCCTCACCGCGAGACAGCAGAAGCTCGCGGAACCCGTTGGTGATGAGCGTCAGCACGACGTCGTTGACGGTGCCGCCGAGCGCGCCGCGAATGCTCTTGACATCGGACAGGCGCGCCTGGGCCCAGCTCCAGCGGCGGTGCGGTCCGATCGCGCCCGTCAGCGAGGAGCCGGCCACGGGACGCATGCTGGGCGACGCCGCCACAGCCGCGCGCGCAGCTTCTGCGAGCGAGCGCAGCGTCTCGCGCGGCGCGCCGAGCACCTGGCGAAGCGTCTGCAGCTGCCCGTCCGGGCTGGCGCGGTAGGCGAGCGTGCGGACGAACAACTCGATGCCGGAGGGCTCAGGCGCGGGCGCCCACTCGCGCGGCGCCGCTGCGGCCGTGGTGTCCGAGAACATGAGCGACATCAGGTCGGTCGCGGCGACGCCGTCGACCATGCAGTGGTGCACCTTCGAGAGGAGCGCCCAGCGACCGCCCTGCAGCCGCTCGATGACCCACAGCTCCCACAGTGGCTTGTCGCGGTCGAGGTGCTGAGAGAACACGCGGCTGGCCATCTCGCGCAGCTGCTGCTCGCTTCCCGGCGCCGGAATCGCCGTGTGACGGAGGTGGTAGTCGAGGCTGAAGTGAGGATCGTCGATCCACGCCGGCGAGCTGATCGCGAGCGCGACGTTGCGAACCTTCTGCCGATAGCGCGGCACAAGCTCGAGCTTGCCAGCGACCATCGCGCGCAGATCCTCAAACGGCGGCGGGGGCCCCTCGAAGATGCTGACGGCGCCGATGTGCATCGGCGTGGTGGCGTTCTCCACGTGCAAGAAGGACGAGTCGATCGGACTCATCCACTCCATGCGACCTCCGTGGCGCCGTCGAGCACCTGCTCGAGCACGCGGTAGACCTGCGGATGAACCGACATGCCGCAGTGGCTCGAGTCGACCTCGGCGAGCTCGGCGTGTGGGTCCAGGCAGGCGCGCCAGTCGACGATGCCGTCGCTTCGCGAGTAAACCGCCACGGCCTCGATGTCGGGCGACAGCGGGGCGGCGAGATCCGCTTCGAATGCTGTGCAGCATTCGCCGTCCTTGCAGCTGGTCGAGAAGACCCCCGGAATCCCGAGGTCACCCAGTCGCGCCATCAACCGCACGGTGCGCAGCACGGGCTGCGAGACGGCCAAGCTGTCGCACACGGGCGAGCCGAGCATCACGAGTCCGGACACGAGCTCCGGATGGCGCACAGCGAGCGAGCGCGCGAGTGCGCCGCCGCGGCTCTGGCCGATCAGCGCGACCCGGCCGCCGCGCTCAGCCGCAAAGCTCTCGAGCTGGGCCTGCAGGCGCCGGACGATCTCCTCGGCACAGTCGACGTTTACGCGTATGCCGCTCATCGCGACGCTGTGGCCGCGTCGCCGCAGCCAGTGGCGCATCACCCTCAGCGAGCCGTCGCCGGCCATGAAGCCTGGGATCAGCATCACCGGCCCTGCGTCGTCGCGTCGGCTCGGCGACCGCAGCCGTGCGTCGGTGAGCAGCCGGGCGAGCTCACCGCCGTAGCGCAGCTCTCCCCACACCGGCGCTTCCAGCGCCGCGGCCTCCCTCGCCTCCGCGAACATCGTTGGCATAGAGTACGCCCAATGGAGGTCGCCGAGCGGCATATCGTCGTCACGGGTGCCGCCGGCGGCATCGGCAGCGCGCTTGTGCGCAGCTTCGTCGAGGAGGGCGCACGGGCAGTCGTCGTCGCCGACCGCGACCTGCAGGGCGCGCGGGCGGTGGCCCGGGATCTGGGGGCCACCGCGCTCGCGGTGGGGTTCGATGCGGGCGAGGAGAACAGCGTGCGCGAGCTGATCGCGACCGCCTCGGAGGCCAACGGCTCGATCGACATCTTCATCTCGAACGCCGGGATCGGAGGCATGGGCGGTGGCCCAGTAGAGACGACCGACGAGGCCTGGGACGAAGCGTGGCGGGTGAACGTGATGGCGCACGTGTGGGCGTCGCGTGCGCTGCTTCCAGAGATGCTCGAGCGCGGCGAGGGCTATCTGATCAACACCGCCTCCGCCGCCGGCCTGCTCACGCAGGTCTCCTCGCTGATCTACAGCGTCACCAAGCACGCAGCCGTGTCGCTCGCAGAGTGGATGTCGATCGAATACCTCGATCAGGGGGTGCGCGTGTCGTGCATCTGCCCGCAGGGCGTGCGCACGCCGATGCTCGAACGCGGGATGCAGGAGGCAGCCGCCGCCGCCGCGCTGTCAGCAGGCGGGCTGATCGAGCCCGAGCAGGTGGCGGATGCGGTCGTTGCCGGGATCCGCGAGGAGCGCTTCCTGATCCTCCCGCACGAGAACGTCGCGGAGTTCATGGCGCGCAAGGGCACCGATCCGGACCGCTGGATGAAGGGCATGCGCCGGCTGGTGCGCGGCGCTCGCTCGGCGGCCGACTAGGCCGACGTCGGCTGGGGCACGACGCCGTTGCTCGACGCGATCGTCCCCGGCTCGGCGGTTGCATCTGGGCCAGCGAGCGCGCGCCCATGGCGGATCAGGTCGGCGGCGCGCTCGGCGACCGCGATCGTGGGCGCGTTGGTGTTCCCGCGCGGGACCGCCGGCATCACCGACGCGTCCACGACACGCAGACCCTCGAGGCCGTTGACGCGCAGCTCAGCGTCGACGACGGCGGCGTCGTCCTCGCCCATGCGGCAGGTGCCGACCGGGTGATAGACGGAGTAGGTGGTGCGCGCGATCAGATCGCGTAGCGCCTCGTCACCGTCGTCGGAGGCGCCGATGCACGACTCGACGCAGTAGGGCGCTAGCGCGGGCTGCGCGCAGATCTCGAGCGTCAGGCGCATGCCGGCGATCATGCGCTGCATGTCGTCGCCGGCCGTGTAGAAGGAGTGGTGGACGATCGGCTTGGCGCTCGGGTCTTTGGAGGCCAGTAGCACGTTGCCCCGGCTGTGCGGCGTGAGCAGGCACGGCGAGACGAGCATGCCGTGGGCGTCGGGGTCGGTCATGCCCTCGTCGATGAGTTGCAGGGGCACGACGTGGAACTGGATGTCGGGCGCCGGGGCGTCCGGCGCGACCCGCGCGAAGCCGCCGGCCTCGGCAAAGTTCGACGCGAACGGGCCGGTCTGCGTGGCTTCGTACTCCTCCAGCGCCTCGGGCTCGAGCGAGCGCAGCAGGCTGACTTCCTCGGGCGTCGTCCACACCGCGTAGGCGCCCGCGTGGTCTGACAGGTTCTCGCCCACGGCCGGCTGATCGAGCAGGACCTCGATTTCACGCATCGCCAGGTGCTCGGCGGGACCGATCCCCGAGAGCATCAGCAGCTGCGGCGAGTTGTATGCGCCACCGCACACGATCACCTCGCGCTCGGCACGCAGCTCCTGGAGCTGGCCGAGCTGACTCGCCTGCACCCCGACCGCGCGATTGCCCTCGAACAGCACGCGCTGCACGAGCATGTAAGGCATGACCGAAAGGTTTGGGCGCTCTTTCACCGGGTGCAGGTAGGCGACGGCGGCGCTGGCGCGCATGCCGCCGCGCTGGGTCACCTGGTAGAGGCCCACGCCGTCCTGCTCCTCGCCGTTGAAGTCGTCGTTGCGCGCGAGACCCGCCTGCACGCCGGCCTCGACAAACGCGCTCGCCATCGGGTTGCGCGAGCGTCCTTCGCTGACCGGCAGCGGCCCACCGGCGCCGTGCCAGCGCGAGGCGCCGCGCTCGTTGTCCTCGGACTTCAGGAAGTACGGCACGAGATCGGCCGCCGACCAGCCGGGGACGCCCCATTCGTCGTAGTCGCGGCGGTTGCCGCGGATGTAAACCATGGCGTTGATCGAGGAGGAGCCGCCGAGAACCCTGCCGCGGGGCAGCGGTATGCGCCTGCTGTTGCACTCGGGCTCGGGCGCGGTGTAGTAGTCCCAGTCGATCTCGGTCCGCGGTAGCTGCAGGTAGCCGAGCGGCACGTGGATGTTCTGGTTGACGTCGGGCGGTCCGGCCTCCAGCAGCAGCACCTGCACGTCGGGATCTTCGCTCAGCCGGTTTGCGAGCACGCAGCCTGCCGACCCCGCCCCCACGATCACGTAGTCGTACATATCCCGAACCCCTCTTTCGCCGCTTACTCCCTGCTCGGCGCCCACGATACTCCTCGCGCGCAGCGGCCACGCCTGCCCGCGCACCCCCGCTCGAGCGGGCTGGAGCTCAGCCGCCGGCGGCAGTCTTCGCGAGCTGACGCTCGGGCGGGATGCGGATCACGTCCCACGCGAGGCCGACACGCGCCATGCCCGCGATCACCCACGCCGAGGGGTCGAGCTGCCACCAGCGCAGACCGTGGCGGGCCGAGGTCGGGAAAGCATGGTGGTTGTTGTGCCATGCCTCGCCGAGCGTCGGCAGCGCCAGCCACAGCAGGTTGCGTGACTCATCCGGAGTGTCGAAGCTGCGCCGGCCGAAGAAGTGACACAGCGAGTTGATCGAGAAGGTGGCGTGGTGCAGGCAGAACATGCGCACGGCGCCGCCCCACAGCATCGCGGTCAGCCCTCCGACAATCGTGCCGGTCAGCGCGACGCCAAGGGCGAACGGCACCGCGAGCCCGAGCGCCACCCACAGCAGGAACGTGCGATCGACGAAGCGCACCACCGGATCGGCGAGCAGGTCCTTGGCGTAGCGACGCTCGTCCGCCATTGCGTCGCCGGCCAGAATCCAGCCGACGTGTGCGTGGAACAGCCCGGTCAAGGCACCGCGCCAGCCGCCGGGGCTATCGACATGCGGGCTGTGCGGATCGCCGGGCACGTCGGAGAACTGGTGGTGCTTGCGGTGGTTGGCGACCCACTCGATCACCGGGCCCTCGACCGCCGCCGAGCCGAGCGCGGCGAACACGCCGCGCACCGCGGGAGTCGTCTTGAAGCTCCGGTGCGTGAGCAGGCGATGGAAACCGACGGTGATGCCCGCGCCGGTCAGCAGATATGTGATCGCCATGACGAGCAGGTCCGGCCAGCGCAGAGCACCGCCCCAGGCGAGGTATGCCGCAAAGCCCACGAGCGCGAGTGGCACCACCATCACCACCACGTTCGCGATGCGGTCGATCGTTTCGTTCTCGACCGCGGCGGCGGGTGGCCCCGAATCCCCACCGAAGGGCTCGCGCCCACGAACGCTCACATTCCCATCCGTGGCCGGCGGAGCGCCGGCTTGGTCGAACGTCATCCGTACACCTGGCACCGACGATACTCCCACCGCCCGGGGAAGCCCGCCACCAGCCGTGCGTGGCGGCAGGAGGAGCTGTAACGCATCGGCCGCTGGTCGGACTGAACGTTGCATGTCCACTCCCTTGCAGGTTGCGGCGCCAGATGGGGCACCGTAGCCTGCAGCGCGGCGTATGAACGGCATGGACTGTGCTCTTCACCCCACATCCGACCCCCCGGCGCCCGCATGGCGTTGATCGCGGCGCTCGCCGTTGTTGGCCTTGGCCTGCCTCGCCGGCGCAGTCGAGCGCCGCTCGCGTTGGACGAGGATGCCGAGCTCGTCGCTCGGCTGCGCGCCGGCGACGAGCAGGCCTTCGTGGCGCTCGTATCCCGTCACCACGCCGCGATGGTGCGTCTCGCCGGCTCCTACGTTCCCAGCCGGGCCGTTGCCGAGGAGGTCGTGCAGGACACCTGGATGGGCGTGCTACGCGGGATCGACGGCTTCGCCGGGCGTTCGTCGTTTCGTACGTGGCTGCTGCGGATCCTCGTCAACCGCGCGATGAGCACCGGCATGCGTGAGAGTCGAAGCGTGGCCGTCGGCGACGCCGGACCGGTCGTGGACCGGGCAAGATTCGACGCGTCGGGGGCGTGGATGTCGCCTCCGCAGCACTGGGTCGAGGACAGCGAGGACCGGCTGCTCGCCCAGGGCCTGTCCGGCGAGATCCAGGCGGCGCTCGAGGCGCTGCCCGCGCGCCAGCGCGAGGTCGTGGTGCTGCGCGACGTCGACGGCCTCAGCGGCCACGAGGTCTGTGACGTGCTCGAGATCACGGAGGCCAACCAGCGGGTGCTGCTGCACCGCGGACGCAGTCAACTGCGCCAGGCGTTGGAAACCGCCCTGGGGAGCACGTGAGCATGTTCTGGTCGAAGAACGGGCTCGTATGCCAGGAGATGGTCGAGCTGATCACCGACTACCTGGAAGACGCGCTGCCGCGGTCACAGCGCCGGCGCTTCGAGTCGCACATCGCGGGCTGCGAGCACTGCACCGAGTACCTGAAGCAGATGCGCGTCACGATCACGCTCACCGGACAGCTTCGCGCGGAGGACCTCACGCCGGCGATGCGCGAGGAGTTCACAGACCTGTACCGCCGCTGGCGCTCGCAGGGGGACTGAGACTCAGGCGTCGCTGGAAGGCGCCCAGATGTTGATGTCGCCGTCGACGGCGTAGCGATCGATCTCTGCGAGTTCCTCGGGAGTGAACTCGGCGTGCTCGAGCGCAGCGACGTTCTGCTCGAGCTGCTCGACGCTGCTGGCCCCGACAAGCGCCGAGCTCACGCGCGGGTCGCGCAGCGCCCACGCGATCGCGAGTTGCGCGAGCGACTGTCCGCGTCGCGTCGCGATCTCGTTCAGCGCGCGCACGCGTGCGAGGTTCTCGTCGCTGAGCAGGCGTTCGTCGAACGCCTCGCCGCGCCGCACGCGCGAGTCCTCGGGGACGCCATGCAGATAGCGATCGGTGAGCAGGCCCTGCGCCAGCGGCGAGAACACGATCGCACCGACGCCGTGACGCGCGAGCAGATCGAGCAGCTCCTGCTCGATCCAGCGGTTCAGCATCGAGTAGGAGGGCTGGTGGATGAGCAGCGGCGTGCCGAGGCCGTTCAGGATCTCGATCGCTTCGGCGGTGCGCTGCGGCGAATAGGAGCTGATGCCGACGTACAGCGCCTTGCCCTGGCGCACCGCGGTGTCGAGCGCGCCCATCGTCTCGCGCAGCGGCGTGCGCGGGTCGAAGCGATGGGAGTAGAAGATGTCGACGTGCTCCAGGCCCATGCGCGCGAGGCTCTGGTCGAGGCTCGCCAGCAGGTACTTGCGCGATCCCCACTCGCCGTAGGGTCCCGGCCACTGGTCGTAGCCGGCCTTGGTCGAGATGATCAGCTCGTCACGGTAGGGGCGGAAGTCCTCCTTGAAGATGCGGCCGAAGTTGGTCTCGGCGGCGCCGTACGGTGGCCCGTAGTTGTTGGCGAGATCGAAGTGCGTGATGCCGAGGTCGAACGCGCGGCGGAGGATCGCACGGCTGTTCTGCAGCGGACGATCGTCGCCGAAGTTCTGCCACAGTCCGAGCGAGATCGCGGGAAGCTGGATGCCGCTGGCGCCCACGCGGCGGTAGGGCACCCGCTCGTAGCGGGCCGGGTCGGCCACGTACAGCGGTACGGCGCGCCCTGGATCGAATGGCATCGGGGCGAGTATTGCACTGTGCGAGCATGGCCTTGGACATGAGCTATGACAAGGGCCTGCAGGAGGTCGGCGACGGCCTGTTCGCGTATCTGCAGCCGGACGGAGGCTGGGGCTGGAGCAACGCCGGCCTCGTGGTGGATGGCGAGAGCACGCTGCTCGTCGACACGCTGTACGACCTCGACTTGACCGGGCAGATGCTGCAGACGATGCGCCGAGCGGTGCCGGCGGCTGCGCGCATCGACACGCTCGTCAACACTCACGCCAACGGCGATCACTGCTACGGCAACCAGCTCGTCGGTGGTGCGCGGATCGTCGCCTCGGAGCGAACCACGGCGGAGATGTCCGAGCTGCCGCCGGCGGCGATGGCGGCGCTGCTCGAGCAGGCACCGGCGATGGGCGAGACCGGCGCGTTCTTCCTGGAGTGCTTCGGCGCGTTCGACTTCAGCGGGATCGAGTTGGTGCTCCCTCAGGAGACGTTTGCCGGCGAGCTCACGCTGCGGGTCGGCGACCGCGAACTGCGGCTGATCGAGGTCGGCCCCGCCCACACGCGCGGGGACACGCTCGTGCTGGTGCCCGCCGAGCGTGTGTTGTTCTCGGGCGACATCCTCTTCTCCGAGGCCCACCCGATCGCGTGGGCCGGTCCCGTGTCCAACTGGATCACCGCGTGCGATCGGATCCTCGCGATGGACGTCGCGGTGATCGTGCCGGGGCATGGACCCCTGGCGAGCCTCGACGCGGTGCGCGAGCTGCGTGCGTACTTCGAATACCTCTACGAGCAGGCGCGTGAGTGCCGCGGGCGGGGGATGACCGCGCTGCAGGCGGCGCGTGCGATCTCCCTGCAGCGGTGGGCGGACTGGGGCGAGGGCGAGCGGTTGGTCGTCAACATCGCCAACATCTACAACGAGCTGGCTGGCGATCGGGAGCCGATCAACCCCTTGTCGGCGTTCGAGCAGATGGCCGAGCTGGCGCGTTCGCGCTGACGCTCGCGGGCGCTCAGCCTCGCGAGAACGGCCGGTGATGCGCGGCGCCCAGGCGGTCGAGGACCGCCGTCAACACCGCTGTCACCTCGGCTGCGCTGACTTCGTCGGCCGTCACGTCCTCGGCCGCCATCAGCTCAGCCGCGATGTCGGTGCTCGGCTCACCGTCTGCCTGCGGCGCCGGATCCGGGCCAGGCTCGCCGCCGGTCTCGAGCGCACTCCCAGTCGTCGCCGGGTCGATCGGCGTCATCGCCGATGAGGCGTCGGCGGCGGTCTGGGCCGCAAACGGGTGTGTCGCCGCGAAGGTCTCAGGCGCCAGAACCTGCCTGACCGCCGCGAACGCGTCGGGGCGTTCAGCGGAAGGCTCGACCACGAGCGCCTGTGTGGACGCCGGCGCGGGTTGGGCGACGGCTGGCGCGGGCGGGTCGGCCTCCGGCGTGGGCGGGTCCGCGACGTGTGCCTCGAGTGAGGGGTCGGTCTTGCGGCGGCGACGGAAAATCCGCGCGAAGAAGCCGTAGCGTGGTTCCGGCTCCGGGGCCGACTCGGGCTCCGCCGCCGGCTCCGGCTCTGCGGGGGACTCCGGCTCGGCGTCGGTGTTGTCTGCCCCAGAATCGGGGGAGGTCTCGACGACGATCGCCCCCGCAACCTCCCGTCCCGCAACAGGCTCGCGCTGACTCGTTCCCGTCTCCACCTCTACCTCTACCTTAGCCTCAGCCTCTGCCTCGTGCTGCTGCGCTGGAGCGCTCGCGGTTGGCGCGCGGGTGGCGCTGAGGGTCACCCGAGTCCCCCACCCGGAGGGCTTGATCGAGACGACGCCGGTCGTGTGCTCGGCGGTCCACTCGACGACTCGTTCAGGCTCCGTGCGCACGATCCGAATCTCCCCGAGCTCGCCGAGATGACGGGCGAGAGCGGCTGGATCGCTGAGCTCCGCCCACAGCTCGGGCGGCGACTTGACCAGCGTGCGCTGCACCTCCGAAGAGATCATCGCTTCAGGATTCGATCGAACGCGGTCTACTCCTCCCTGCGATCTGAGCTAGGCGGACAGCCGATGCGCCTCGATTGCCCCGTCGTCGAACGGCAGTAGATCGACGATCCCCGCCTGCTCGAACGCGCGCTGCACGAAACGTGGCCCGGGAACCAGCGAAAAGCCGCGGCCCTGCCGCTGGCACAGGCCACAGCGAAACGAGATCACCGCGACGCCAACCGAGTCGATCTGCGTGAGCTGACGGAGATCGAGCTTGATCGCCGTGACCCCTTTTTCGCAGAGATCCTCGATCTCGACTTCAAGTGCGTGCGCCGAGCGACGCGTCAGCGCGCCCGTCAGAACCAGTGTGTGCGCCCAGACGCCGGCGCCGTTGCCCGCCGAGTGGGGCTTGACAGCGCCAGGATGCGTGCGCGTGTTCGCGTTGAACGCTGTGTTGCGGCTCGCGAGGTTCGGGGTTGCGTTGCCCCCATCTCTCCTACCGATGCTCACCGCCGACGTTGCTAGTTGACCTTCCATGAGAAACAGCTCCTTCCGAGGAAGCTTCGGATTGATTCCCAGGCGCTGGATCACGAGATCCAGCGCCGAACCGACGCGACCGGAGGAGCTAGCCCGGGCGCTCTGGAATCAGAACGAAAAACGCGGTGCGCCACGTCTGGCAAGAGAGCCGCAGGCGGCGCAGGGCGCGTGGACCTGCGAGCAACAGGAGGCCCGCGAGCGTGAAGAAGCCCGACAGCGCTACTCCGGAGCCGCCCGCCGCCGAGCCGCCCACGGCGCCACCCGGCGCGGGCGCGGGCGCGGGCATGACCGGGTGGCTACCACCCACCGAGTTGCCGTAGCCGTCGTTGGGCGGGCCGGTCCTCGAGCCGGTCGGGGCGCGGAAGCCGGCTGCCGGCGCCGAGAGCGAGCTCTGGCCGCCGAGTTCGGCCCGGCAGCTGTCGGTTGAGGTCCCCGCCATTCCAGAGAGTTCGCAGCTCAGCTCGGCTGCGCGCTGCGCGGGGCTCAAGCCGACGACGCCGACCGCGTCTGCTGCAGCTGCGCCGGGACCGCTCGGCGGCCCGGAGCGTCCGCCGGCGCCCGCCGCGAGACGCCCGAGCAGAACGCTCGACGCTTCGACCGGCGCGGTGTCGATGGCCGCGATGTTCTGCTGGGGGGCGGCGGGCGGCGGAGTCGGGGCGCCCGCAATCTGTCCCGTGCTCGGCGCCGTAACCGACAGCGGCGTTTCCACGACCGTCGCATCGATCGGCTCGGCGCTGGCCGGAGACGGTTCGGCGGTCGGCTTTGGCGTCGGCGTACCTTCCGCGGGCGTCGGTTCCGTCACCGGCGCCGCCGGCGTTATGGCTTCAGCCGGGGGCGACGGTTCTGGCGCCGGCGACACCGGCGGGGCGGGTGGCGGTGGCGGTGGGATTTCCACGACCGGCGTCGGGGGTGTTGGCGGGACTTCGACCACCGGGGGTGGCGGTGGGACTTCGACCACCGGGGGTGGCGGTGGGACTTCCGCCACCGGGGTCGAGGGTTGCGGAGTGACTTCAACCACCACGATGGGTGCCGGCACTCCGGTGCTGGGAGCTTCGGACGCGGGCGGCGTCGTCGTCGATTCCGGCGTGAGCACAGGCGTGGAGCCTTCGACCGTTGGCGGCGCCGCGGGTTCATCCGCCGAGGCGGCGGCGCTTGCACCCGCGGCGGCGAGCGTCAGGAGCAAGGCCAAGGCCAGCAGCCCCGCACAGAGAAGACCTGTGGCGAGGGTCCTGGTCGACGGGTTCTGGGTATTGCCGAGCACGCTTCGTCCTTGGTTGCGCTTTCCCGCAGCGACCGATGATAAACCGCGCCCGCTCTCGGTGCGCGACGCCCAGAGTCCGCGCTGCGGCAGTCAGGGCGACTGCGGAAGCTTCACCGAGCGGCGCCCGCCGGCTGCGGCGGACGGCGGCGGCACGACAGGTCCGATGTCGCCGTCTGGCGCATTGTCCAGGTCAACGATCACGGGCGCGTGGTCGCTCGGTTTGCTCCCCTTGCGGGCCGCGCGGTCGACCCATGCCGCGCGGACCCTGTCGGCGACCGTGTCGGTCGCCAGCACGAGGTCGATGCGCATGCCGAGGTCCAGGTGGAACATCCCGGCACGGTAGTCCCAGTAGGTGAACACGCGCTCGGTCGGCCAGCGCTCGCGCACGACGTCGCGCAGTCCAACCCGTTCGAGCTCCGCAAGAGCCGCGCGCTCGGCGGGCGTGACGTGCGTGTGGCCCACGTACGCGGCCGGGTCGAACACGTCGATGTCGGCTGGCGCGATGTTCATGTCCCCGCATACGATCGTGTCCGGCGGAGCGGAGGCGAGCATCTCGGTCAACGCCGCGAGCCACGCGAGCTTGTAGTCGTAGTGCTCGGAGCCGGGCACGCGGCCATTGGGGACGTACACGCAGTGCACGCGAATCTCGCCACAGGTCGCCGACAGGGCGCGTGCCTCTGCGCGCCAGACGCCCGGCTCGAGCTCGACCCCGTTCGCCACATCCTCCAGCCCGACGCGAGACGCGATCGCGACGCCATTCCACTGAGGCTCGCCCTGTCGGGCGAACACGTAGCCGCGACTCGTCAGCTCATCACCGAGCAGCTCGTCGAACGCCTCGTCGGTGAGCTTGGTCTCCTGCAGGCAAACGACGTCCGGCTGGCGCTCCTCGAGCCACGGCAGCAGTCGCGGCACCCGCTGCTTAGCCGAGTTCACATTCCAGGTCGCAATCCGCACCGGCCCTACGCTAGCGGCGCTAGTGGATCACGCGACGGCCCCAGGCGAACGAGCTTCCGAGCCAACTTCCGGTCAGTGGCAGCACGTACACGCCCTGGCCGGAGGAGTGGATCACCCAGTTGTCCCCTAGGTAGATGCCCTCGTGGACGATGTTGCGCTCGGTGGCCTTGCTGTTGAAGTGAGCGGATCCGAAGAACAGCAGATCGCCGGGCGCGAGCTGGTCGATTCGCAGCCGCTGCGACGCCGGGATCTCGCCGGCCTGTTCGGCCGCCGTGCGGCCGCGGATCGCTTGGCCCCACGGGAGCCCGGAGACCTTGAACACGCGCCACACGAAGCCTGAGCAGTCGAAGCCTCCGTGTTCGAGCCCGTCGGCGGTGTTGTCGGTAGTCCCACCCCACACGTAGGGGTAGCCGATACGGGAGACCGCGATCTGCAGCGCCTGACGCTGCGCGCCGGTCATCCGCGGAAGTTCAAACGCCGACAGTGCTTCCCGTGCGGAGGAGATCGCCCACGTGCTCGTGTTCATCGCGGTGGCCAGCGACCACGCCGCCTCGGCGCGGGTGAGAGGATCGCCCGGGAACAGATCGAGTCTTTGCGCGCCGACGGGGTGCTCGTAGCGCAGTTCCAGGAAGCGCGCCACGACCTCGGATCCGAAGTAAGCCGGGGGGTGCAGGCCGGCTGTAACCGCCGTCGCCTGTACGTGCGCCGCCACGTCGATCAACCCCAGCTCTTCGACGAGCATCCGATCGAAGCCGACGACGGTGACCGGGCTCTGAGTCGCGTGCGCGACCGGCATCGCGGGCATAGCGGCCGCGGCGTCTTGCACGCCGGAACCCGGCTGGGCGGAGACGACCTGCTGGTTTGACTCGGCCTGGAGCCGAGTTGCGAGCGCCGCGATCGCCGCATTGGCCTGTGGCGCTGAGAGCTGGCCGGCGCCGTCGAAGGATCCGTCGCTCGCTTCCATCAGCCCCGCGGCGAGCACCTGACGCTGCTGGGCCGCGTCCCAGCCGCCGCTCGCCGGCGCCGCGCTCACCGGCGCCGCAGCTGCTGCTGCCGCCGCCGCCGCCGGGAGGGTCGCGCAGACCCCGCCGAGGAGTACTGTCGCGAGGGCGCTGCGGAGCGGCAAACGGGCACAGGCCCGCGTCAGCAGACGGTGCGTCACGAGCTTCCTATCGGCGTTGGCGGCCGCTCGCGTTAGTGTTCGCGCATGGCCAACCTCGAGCTGTCGGGCAAGACGGCGCTCGTCACCGGAGCGGCCAGGGGCATCGGCTTTGCGACGGCCCGCGCGCTCGTCGGTCGCGGTGCGTCGGTGCTGATCGCCGACCTAGACGCGGAGAAGGCCGCCGCGGCCGCCGCCCAGATCCACGACACCCGCGCGGCGGGGATCGCGGCAGACGTGACAGACAGGAGTGCGATCCAGCGAGCGGTGGCGACAGCAGTCGAGCGATTCGGGGCGCTCGACGTGCTCGTCGCCAACGCCGGCATCGCCTCGCGCCCGGCGACGCTGCGCGCGATGGCGCCCGAGACGGTCGAGCGCATCCTCGACACCAATCTGCTCGGCGTGTGGCGGACCGTTGATGCCGCGCTCCCGGAGATCGTCGCTCGCAAGGGGCACATCGTCGTGATCTCCTCGATCTACGCCTTCGTCAACGGCGTCGGCACGATCCCCTACGCGATGAGCAAGGCCGCCGTCGAGCAGCTGGGCCGCGCGCTGCGTGTGGAGCTCGTGCCCCACGGCGCGAGCGTCAGCGTCGCGTACTTCGGCTTCATCGACACGGAGATGGTCCACAGGGCAATCGACCAAGACCCGCTCGCGAGCGACATGATGAGCACGTTCCCCCCGCCGCTGCGCAAGCGCGTGTCACCGGAGGTGGCCGGGGCGGCGATCGTGGCCGGCATCGAGCGCCGCAGCCCGCGCATCATCCGACCCCGCCGCTGGGCCGCGGTTTCGGTGCTCCGCGGGATCGTCAACCCGCTCAGCGACATGCAGCTCGAACGTGACGCCCGCTCACTCGCGCTGGTGCGTCAGCTCGACGACCGCGCTGGCGAGGACCAGCCGACGACGGCCTGAGACACAGACCGCGCGTCCGTCTCGTCGCGGACGCTCGCGGGCATGGTCTGCGCTAGCTCGGTGCGATTGGCGACGCCGACCTTGAGATACACCGATGAGAGATGGGACTTGACCGTGCTGCGGGACATGAACAGGCACGAGGCGATCTGCGGATTGGAGATGCCCGTCGCGGCCAACTTTGCGACCTCGAGCTCGGTCGGCGTGAGGCTCGGCCAGCCGGCCGTCGGCCGGTCGCGCGGGCCGTGGGCGCGGCGCGCATAGGCGATGGCCTCGGCCAGTGACAGTGCTTCGCCCTCCGCCCAAGCGGTCTCCCACCCGGCGCCGCCTAGGCGCGCGACGAAGCGCTCGCGTGCCGCCTGCAGTCGATCTGTGTTGCCTGACAGAGGCACGTAGCCGATGCGTGTCCGCGCGACGACTGCCGCAGCCGCGAGGCGCGGCTCACGCGCACGGTCCGCGCCCGGCGCGCTGAGCAGCGCAAGCTCTTCGAGCGTGTCGCTCGCCGCACGCTCGAGGGTGGCCGCCGTCTGCGCGGCGAGCGCCGTCTGCAGCAGCTCACGGGCGCGGTCGTGTGCGCCCGTGAGCGCCGCCGAGCAGCCCGCGAGATAGTCTGCGATCGACCGCTGGCGCATGCTGCCCGTCCGCGCGGCGACCGCGCCGAGCTGGCGAGCCTGCTCATCGGCCTCACCCGCGTCGCCCTGTGCCAGCGCGATCCGCGCGAGCGTCTCGTGCATCAGCGCGAGCGTGTGCATCTGAGGCACCGCGAGCATTCGTTGCGCGCGAGCGTGCGCGCCAGCGAGCTCCCCGGACGCAAGCTCTGCGATCGCCAGCGCCATCTCCAGCGACGGCGCGGCCATCGCTGCACCACACTCGTGCGCGCGCTTTAGCGCCTGCGTGCCCTCGAGGATCGCCTCGTCGCTGCGGCCCAGGCGGGCGAGCGCATGCACGCGGTGCGAGACGGCGATGAAGTGCGTCATCGATGGCCAGTCGCCCTCCAGCGAGATCGCGAGGTCTGCATGGCTGAGCGCCTTGTGTGCGGAGCCGACGATCAACTCAGCCCACGTGGCCGCCATCTCAGCCCAAGTTCGAACGCGCGCGTGCTCTGGGACCCCTGGCATCGCGAGCAGCTCGTCGTAGGCTGCGTGCACGGCGTCGAAGCGGTCGCCCAGTCCCTCGGCATGCGCCACCGTCGCGAGCGCCAGCGACAGGCCGAGCATGTCGCCACAGGAACGCAGCAGCTCGACGGCGCGACGAGCGCTGCGCAGGCCGTCCTCGAGGTCGGCGCCGGCGAGTATCAGCGCCATGCTCGACATCTGCAGGCAGCGTGCTTCCGCCTCGACATCGCCGGTGCCGAGGAGCGCCAGTCCGGCTGTCGTGTTGGCGATCGCCGCCTCGTATTCCTCGCTGAGGACCGCGAGCAGGCCGGCGCCGCAGTGGACCTGCGCACGGACCGACACGGCACCCCGCTCGCCCGCGCTCGCGAGCGCGGCGATGCTCGCGGCACGGCCCTCGTCGAGACGCTCCGCGAGGATCCAGTGGCGTGTCAACGACGCGACGATCTCCAGGGCGCTCGCGGGATCGTGCTCAATCGCGGTCGTGAGCGCGGCAGCGAGGTTGGGGGTCTCTGCGTCGATGCGCTCGCGGCCGCGCGCGCTGAGCAGCAACGCGTCGGCTTCGCAGGCGAACACACAAGCCCACTCGAGGTGGCGCGCGCGCAACTCCTCCTGTTCGCCACACAGCGCGAGCTGCTCGCCGGCGTACTCGCCGACGGTCCGCAGCAGCGACCAGCGCTCAGCGCCGGTCGCCGGCGTCTCGACGATCAGGCCCTTCGCCGCCAGGCCCCTGAGCAGATCGCGCACGTGCGTCTGTGACGCCTCAGGCAGCGCGACGGTGCGCGCGGCAGCGGCGTCCCAACCGCCGCTGAAGATCGCGATGCGCCGGAGCAGCGCGCGCTCCTCGGTGTCGAGCAGCCTGTGGCTCCAGTCGAGCGACGCACGCAGCGAGCGATGCTGCAGCAGCGTGCTCTCGCCGACCGCCTGCGTCAGACGCCCCCTACGCGCGAGGCCGTCGGCGATCTCGCCCGGTGGGAGCTCGGCTATGCGCGCCGCGGCCAGACTGAGCGCGAGCGGCAGCCCGTCCAGCTCGCGACAGATGCGGGCGACCGCTGTCGCGACCGCCGGCGTGAGTGAGAAGTCCGGATCGGCGACCGCGGCCCGGTCGATGAAGAAGCGGGCGGCGTCGGAGCGAACGATCCCGACCACACCGTCGGCTTCCGGCAGGGCCAGCGGCGCCAGCGGAAACACCGACTCGGCCGGAACGCCGAGCGGCTCTCTGCTGGTGGCGAGGATCTGCAGCCCCGGCGCCGCCGCCAGCAACTCTCCGACGAGGCCGCGGACCGCAGCGGCGACGTGCTCGCAGTTGTCGATAACCAGCAGCGTTGGAATCGTGGTGAGCCGCTCGATCAGGGACTCCAGCGGCGTGCGCCCTCCCCGCTCACGTACGCTGAGCGCGCGCAGCATCGCATCGAGCACGTGCTCGCCTCTCTGTACCGCCGCGAGCTCTACCCGCGCGCTGCCGGCGGGCTCAGCGCCGGAAGCTCTCCGCTCGCTGAGCTCGAACGCCAGGCGCGTCTTTCCGCAGCCGCCGGCGCCTGTCAAGGTGAGCAGCCGAGTCGAGCGGAGCGTTTGTTCGAGCGCACCGAGCTCCCGCTCGCGCCCGATCAGTGGGCCGTGAGCGATCATCGCCGCATGCTGTCAGAAACGGAGCACGACGGCCTGCCACTCCTGCATCTGGTGCGCATCGGCGTAGTCGCGGACAGCGACGTCTCCGCCGGCGAGGGACCGGCGGAGACATCTTCTCTGTGCTCAGCGTCGCGGGAGGGCGAACGCGTAGAACGTGTGACTGGTTTCCCAACCCGGAAGCCCCAGGTGTCCGTAGCCCGATCCCCAGTAGACGTACCCGTTCGCGATCGCCGGAGCCGCATTGACCGAACCTTCCGCAGTGAAGCTCCACAGCTGTTTGCCGGTCGAGGCTTCGAGCGCGAACATGTTGTTCGTGGAGGCGGCCGTGCTTCCCACGAATACCACTCCGTCGGCCTCGCTCGCCGCTCCAAGCGCCGCTGCTTCTCCGGGGACGCCCACCTGCCACTCGATTTCACCGGTGCTCGGGTTGAGTGCCGCCCACGACCCGCCGCTGTCGCTTTCGCCGTTCGCGAGTTTGTAGGGAATTCCGAACGCGTCGGACTCGGGAGCGTAGATCCTCGCCCCGTCGTAGGCCGTGCCCCACTCGATCCCGCCGAGTGCCGTGCCCGGGCCGACGAGCGTGTCCCACACGATTTTTCCGGTGGTCGCGTTGAAGGCCCAGTAGACGCCGCTCTTCTGACCCTCTCCGACCAGTTTTTCGCCGTTCACGGTCAGCAGGTTCGGCCCGCCGCCGCCGAAGTCGAAGTCAGGGCTTTCGATCGACGGGCACCACGTTGCTCCCAGGTGCTCGTACAAGCAGGCCGTGTTCCATGCGTCCCAGCCCTCGACCTTGTGGCCCCACTTGATCGTGCCGGTTTCGAGGTTCAGCGCGAGCACGCTGTCGAAGTAGTCATTGGGCGGCGTGCAGGCGTCGTCCGAGGTTTCGTGTTCGGCCGCTTCCTTCTGGCACTGGTTTGCCGCGTCGGGCGCGGTGTAGTTGTTCCCGGTGCCGATGTACACGCTGTTCGTTTCCGGATCGATCGTCGGCGTCCCCCAGACGGCGCCGCCGCTGTAGCCACAACCTTCGGCCGGGTCCGATTTCGCGCATGGCCCGCCGTTTGGCGGAATCGTGTACGTCTTCCACAGGATCGAGCCGGTACTGACGTTGAGCGCAACGACGCTACCGCGGAACGTGCAGCACGGATACTGCGAGGACGCCGCGTCAGCCTCCTCGTTCGAGGCGACGCCAACGATGATTTTGCCGCCGACGATCTCGGGGTTGGAGGTGTCGACGGCCGCTTCGTGGCTGTCGACCTGCGTGCTCCAGATCAGCCCGCCTGTCAGGCGATTGATCGCGAATATATGCGCACCCCCGCTGTGAACGCCGTTGAAGTTATCGCCGAGGATCAGGTCGTTCTTGTAGATCGCAGGGCTCACCCGCGAAACCGCTTCCGGGTTGCCGTCGTATTCCGAGATCTTGCGCTGCCAGATCAGTGCACCTGTTTTCGCGTTGACGGCATTCAGATAACCGCCGAAGTCGGGGAAGTACACAGCTCCTTTGTATACCGTCGGCGTCGCCGATACTTCGCCGTGTGTCGTGAACTCCCACTTGGGGACGAGCTTGCCGACGTTGCTTGTGGTGATCGCGGTTTCGGCGGGCTGCGTGCGGTCATTGGAGATGCTCTGCCCCGCCGAGGTCCAACTCTGGGCGGCGCTGGCGACCTGCGGAGTCACCGCCAAGATCAGACCGACGCACGCGAGCGCTGCCGTGCGCAGTACGAACACTGTCGGCGTACGCCGACGTTGAGACACGGCGCGCCGAGCACGCAGAACCCGCATGGTTGCCCCCTTATCCGTGATTGACTAACCGCGATGCAGCCACCGGCTCGGTGCCTGCGCATTCGCGCCGGCACCTGGCCCCGTTTGGCCCCGTTGACTGCGGCCGCGCAAACCTAGATTGCCCGCCTGCGAGAAACATCAGCCAGGTGGCCATTTGTCAAGGCCGGGCCAACTGCCGCGCGCGTCACGCTTTGCCGTCCGCTGGCACATTGAGTAGCAATGGCCGACGCGGGAGATTTCGATGGCTTCTATCGCCGCGAGAGCGAAGGGGTGCTCGTGTTCTTTGCGCGTCGGACGCTCGATCCCGAGACGGCAGTGGATCTGACCGCCGAGACGTTCGGCCACGCGTACCTCGGCTGGCGGGGATTGCGCGGAGACTCCCACGAGGAGCGCCAGGCCTGGCTCTACACGATCGCCCGTAGGCGCCTCGCGCGCTACCTGCGCCGTGGCCGAGTCGAGCGGCGGGCGCTGCGGCGCCTGGGCATTCAGACGCCCGTGGCGCACGAGGACGATCTGGCTCTGATCGAGCAGCGAGCGGGCCTTGCCGAGCTGCGCGCCGCGCTGAGCTGCGAGCTGGTGCGCCTGAGCGCGCAGCAGCGGCGCGCGCTGGATCTGCGGATCGTCCAGGAGCGACCGTATGCCGAGGTCGCGAGCGTCCTCGGCATCTCCGAGCTCGCCGCACGCGCGCGCGTCTCGCGCGGCCTACGCGCGCTGGGCCAGGCGCTGGACGTGCAGCTCGCGGGGGAGCGACCGTGAGCGAACAGCCACTGTCCGTGCTCGAGGCGCTCGGCGGCGAGTTCCGGCGCCTTGGCGAGCCGCCGAGAGGACGCGGCGGCCTCACCCGGCGGACGGTGCTGCTGGCGCTCGCGCTGACGCTGCTGCTCGCGGCGGTCGCGGCGGCGGCGATCCTGATCACCGAGGGAAAGCCGCTGCCCGCACCAAATGCGCAGGACCTGCAGTCGAGCGGCGTGCCGCTGGCCGCGACCGTGCGGCTCGCCGGACTCGACGCGCCCGACCCCAACCCGGCCGAACCGCCGTGGGACATCCGCCTCTCTCGCACACGCGCGGGAGAGACGTGCACAGCGGTCGGGCAGGTGCTGGGCGGTCAGTTCGGCATCGTCGGCCTCGACCACGTGTTCCGCGCGTTGCCGCTCGGGGGGGTTGACGCGTGCGGCGTGGATGCCCCCCACGGGCCGGTGCTCGCGGGGGCGCGAGTGTTCGTCGGCACGAGTAGCGCCGACGCGCGCACGGTCGTCAACGGCGTCGCCGGTGCCGGCGCACGGTCGGTGACGGTCTACGGGCCCGAAGGCCCCCGCGCCCTGCGCCTCGGGCCGCAGGGGAGCTTCATCACCGTGTACCCCGGATACGTCGAAGAAGTGCGCCCGCGCGTCGTCGTGGCGATGCGCAACGGCGCCAGCCACACGATCGCGTTCGCGCAGTCCTCGGCATTCGAAGTCGCCGATCCCGACGGCGGCTCGCCGTGGGAAATCAGCGGCGGCGCGGACATCGGAGGGGGCGCCTACCCGGATGAGAACTGCGCGCAGGCGACGCAGGAGCTGGGCCGCGGCAATCCAAGCCGGTTCAACTCGCCGATGACACCGCAAGTATGCGGGCGCCTGGGCGCACACCCGCTGTTCGTGCTGATGCGTCGCTTCGTCCCGGAATCGGGTCTACACACTGGCACTCCCTGGGGAAACAACCCCGCGCGCACGCTGGTGTACGGCGCGGCCGCGCGGCGAGTGCTCTCGCTGACCCTGACCGGCGCGGGCGCTCCGCGCCAGCTCGCGATCGACCCGCACGGCGGTGTGTTCCTCGCTGTGCTCGACGGGCACGTCGATCCCCGCTCCCTGACGTTGACCGCGCGCCTGCGTGGCGGTGGCTCGGTCTCCTACCGGCGCTCGACCAACCTGCTCGAATCACCGTTTACGACCGTCGAAAGCGCAGGCACGGAGAGGAATCCGACCAGCCGACCGCTACGCGAACCGCCCGTGCCTGCCTACCGCGACCCGTTTCCGGCGCGTCAGGTCGAGCCCCCGCCCCCGGAGGACCCGCTCGCGCGTACCGTGCGCGAGACGCTGCGCGCGAAGGATCCCGCGGGCGGCCCGGAATGGGCGCTGCGCAGCTGGCAGGGGCTGCCCAATCCGCGTGCCAACTTCGGCGTCGGCTATCACCCGAAGCGATTCATCTGCGTGCAGGTCGGGGCGCTCGAGGGCCACCGGCTCGTCGAGCCGCGCCCCGGTGCGCCGGCGCTGGCGCTGAGCGTCGTCGGGGACTTGGAAGCCGACGTCGGCGGCTGCAACGCTCCGAGCGACCTGCTCCGCTTCGGGCCGCTCGCCGAAGCGATCAGCTACGTCGATGACCCCTACGCGTATTCGCCGCGGCCACTGCGGACGGTGGTTTGGGGAATGCTGCGGCTCGACGCCAAGCATCCGACGCTGCTCGGCGCGGGAGCACCGCGACCGCTCGCGCTAGATGCCAACCACGCATTCCTCGCGGTGCTCCCCGGCCGCTACTGGGATGCGCCGCTGCGCATCTCGGCGGTGATCGACGGACGAACTGTCAGGCGTAGCGCGGTGCAGTCCTTCCCCGGTCCTCCGGCGCCGGCCGCGCCACAGGCGCGCGCGCCGGACCCGAACGGTGGCGCGCCGTGGGGATTTGCGGCGGGCGCCGATCATTCGACCGACTACGGACGGATCCTCGACGGACGCTTCGCGGTGATCGAAGCCCGCAACGGATCGCTGCACAACGGACCGGATGGCTGGAGCGGCGGCGGCAACGGTCCTGCGCTGCGCAAGCCGCCGCCCGTTAGCTTCGACAGCAACGGCGGCCCCGAAGAAGGCCCGTTCGAAGAACATCCCACGGCGCTGCCGCGCCCCGAGATCGAGCGGCGCACGTTGCCCGGTCGCACGATCATCACGGGCGTCGCCGACGCGGACGTCGTGTCGGTCACGCTCGCCACGCCGCGCGACGTCCGCACCCTGCGTCCCAGCGGACCGCAGCACGTGTTGATCGTCGTCTATGACGGGCAGTTCTTCCGTGGCGAAATCACCGCGACGGTCGAGCTGCGCGACGGGCGCACCGTGACGGAGGCCGTACCCAACGGCCCTGGGGGCAATCGTCCGCCCGCGCCGCCCGCGCCATCGCTCGCGACGCGCCTACGTCAGGATCGGATCACGCTCGCGGGCATGCGCAGCCAGGTTGCGCGAGCCGCGCACGCGAGCCCGGGCCAGCGCGAGAAGATCCTGCACGGCGCGCCTTTCTCGCAGATCGTTCAGGGACTGCGCGGCATCGAAGCGATCGTCGCCGCCGAGGAGGGCCGCATCGCCTATCTAGCGGCACACCCGGACGTGCTGCCGCTCGAATAAGCCGGCCGCCTCTCGCTAGCCGCTGGCGATGCGGACGAGTCCGCAGAAGACATCGGCGACGTGCGGGTCGAACTGCGATCCCGAGCATGAGTTGATCTCGGCGAGCGCCTCCTCGACGGTGATCGCGTCGCTGAACGGTCGGTGGCGCATCATCGCGACGAACGCGGAGCACACCGCGATGATCCTCGCTCCGACCGGGATGTCATCGCCCTTGAGGCCGTCCGGGTAGCCGCGGCCGTCGTAGCGCTCGTGGTGGAAGCGCACGAGCCGCGCCGCGGGCGCGAGCGCCGGTGCGGCGGCGAGGATCCGCTGGCCGATTTCGGGGTGCGTGCGCATGACCGTCCACTCAGCCTCGGCCAGCCCTCCCGGCTTGTTCGTGATCGTCTCGGGGATCGCGATCATGCCGACGTCGTGCAGCCGCGCCGCGAGCTCGATGCGCTCGATGTCCTCCTCGTCGAGCCCCAGGCCTTCCGCCGTGGAGACAGCGAGGCGGGCGACGCGGTTGAGGTCCTCGAGGACACCGGGATTGCGTTCGCTGAGGATCTTCAGCAGCAGGTAGAGCCCATCCCGGCTTCCGATCGCGTCGCCGGCGTCTCGCTGCCCGTTGAGCGTCTTGAACATCTCGTTTTCGTATCGACCTCAGCCTCGCGCGCTTGAAGCATCGCCCCACTCTCAAACCGATGTTTGGTGGGGCTATTGCCCTGCAGCGCGGCGATAGCGCGCCACCGCCAGCGGCGCGAACACCGCGATGATCGCCAGCGACCAGGCGACCGCCGCCCACGCGCTGGTTGGCTCGGGCGCGCCGAGCCACAGATGGCGGATGGCGTCGACGACGATCGTGAAAGGGTTGACTTCGGCGAACTGGCGCAGCCCGTCCGGCATCGAGGCGACGGGCACGAACGCCGAGGAGATGAACGTCAGCGGGAAGACTGCGATGAAGCCCACGGAGTTGACCGATTCGGGCGAGGACACGAGCAGCCCGAGGAACGCGAGAAACCACGAGAACGCGTAGCCGAACAGCAGCAGCAAGCCGATGCCGGCAACCACGTGCGGAAAGCTCGCGTGGAAGCTGAAGCCGATGATCACGCCCGTGACCAGCAGGATCGTCATCGACAGCGCGTTGGTCACGACGTCGGACAGCGTGCGGCCCCCGAGCACCGCGGCGCGCGCCATCGGCAGCGAGCGGAAACGATCGATCAGGCCCTTGCGCACGTCCTCGTTGAGGCCGAGCGCGGTGGCGAAACCGCCGAAGGCTGTGTTCTGGACGATGATGCCCGGAATCAGGAAGTCGACGTAGGTATAGCCGGGCGTGCTGATCGCGCCGCCGAACACGTAGGCGAACAGCAGCACGAACATGATCGGCTGCACGGTGAAGCCGATCAACAGTTCGGGCGCCCGCGGCAGGCGAATCAGATTGCGCTCGGCGATGATCAGCGTGTCGGTGACGAGCCGTCTCACGCCACCTGCTCCCGCTCTCGCTCCTCGTCCTGGTCCTCCGGGAGTTCCGCCGCGTGACCGGTCAACGCGAGGAACACGTCGTCGAGCGTCGGGCGGCGCAGCGTGAGATCGTCAACCCCGACCCCTGCGTCGCTGAGCAGGTGCACCGCCTCCACGATCGCCCCCGCACGCTCGCGCACGTTCACTTTGATGACCGTTCCCGCGTCGAGAACAGGCGGATCGTCGGACATCGGCGCGAGCGCGCCGACCGCCACACCGGGGTCGAAGCCCGGCTCGAGGCGGATCTCCAGCCGCTCCCCGCCGAGACGGTCCTTGAGCTCGTCGGAGGTGCCCTCGGCGATCAGGCGGCCGTGGTCGATGACGGCGATCGTGTCGGCGAGCCGGTCGGCCTCGTCCAGGTACTGCGTGGTCAGCAGCGCTGTGGTGCCTTCGGCGACGAGCGCTTCGAGCACCTCCCACAGACTCAGTCGGCTGCGCGGGTCGAGGCCCGTCGTCGGCTCGTCCAGGAACAGCACGGGCGGCCTCGCGACGAGCGCGGCCGCGAGATCGAGACGGCGGCGCATGCCACCCGAGTAGGTCTTGGTCGGGCGCCCGGCGGCCTCGACGAGGTCAAAGCGCTCGAGCAGCTCCACACCCCGAGCCTTGGCGTTCTTGCGGCTGAAGCCGTACAGCCGTCCGACCATCGTGAGGTTCTCGAGGCCTGTGAGGTTTTCATCGACCGCCGCGTACTGCCCCGCCAGGCCGATCCGTTCGCGCACGGCGGCGGCGTCGTGCTCGACGTCCAAGCCGAGCACACGCGCGGTGCCCGCGTCCGCCTTCAGCAGCGTCGCGAGCACGCGCACGAGCGTGGTCTTGCCGGCGCCGTTGGGGCCGAGCAGCCCGACCATCTGGCCGTGGGGCGCAATCAGGTCGACGCCGTCCAGCGCGCGCACGTCGCCGAAGCGCTTGACCAACCGCTGGACTTCGATTGCCGGACCGTCGCTCATCGTCCGCCAGCTTAGTGGCGGCGGGGCCTGGCTCTGATGACGCGCACCGGTCGGACCAAGGGGAGCGACTCGCCGCGCGAGGGCTTTCCGATGAACCCCGCGCCGACGATCACCGATTCATGACCGTGGCGGGTCGAGCTCCCCTGGAAGCGGCGGCTCAGGTTCATGTAGCGAACCTGGAATTCGTCGGCGGAGGTGCAGTTGAAGAGACCGAGCGAGAAGGTGCGCACGGTTTGGTCACGGGCGACGTTCTCGTTGAGCGGCCAGCCGCTGGGGCGCGCGTTCTTACACGTCGACCCGGCTTCGACCTCGTATTCGCTGCCCGCGCTCGTGATCGCGTAGGGAGCCTTGAATTCCACCTCGGCCCGGTAGCAGGGGATCAGCAGGAAGGCGGCACGGCAGCTCGCCCGCGACTGTGTCACAGCCGTGACGTGCACCGGCTGGTGCAGGCTGCGGGTCGGGGGCCCGAACGCGCTGTGCGGCGGCGGCGAGGGGGCTGGGCAGCGCTTGCCCCCGGGCGGGACGCTGCCGATCGAGCAGACCAGCGCGCCGAAGCGGAAGGTCACGGTCCTCACTGTGTCGAGCTGTTCCGGGCCGGGCTCGCCGCTGACCGTGTCTCCGGAGATGAACCCGCCGCTGAAGCCGCCGAGCCTGATCGGGGGAACCAGGCGACCGATCGGCTGGACGATCATGTAGGCGCCCGTTCCCTGGCTGACCGGGACCGTGCGAGTGCCGGAGCCAGTGCTCGTGCGGTAGCTGACGCTGACAGCGTGCGGACCGAGCACGCCGAAGGCGATCGCGCGCAGGTCTCGCGCAGGTTTGGCCTCCCGCGGCCCGACCATCCATTCCGCGTTGCGATCCTGGGTCGGCTGGCTGCCCATCAGCGTTTCCCCGGGCAGGATGCAGCTGATGTCGGCGTAACCGCCGCCGTACTCAGGGAGGATGTCCGGCGCCAGCGGATGGAAGCGCCCGTCGTCGTGGAACGCGCCGTCGATGCCGAGCTGACCGATCTGACCGTCGTGCACGCGTCCGATCTGCACGCACAGCTCTCCGCGTGTGGTGTGCACGAGTTGTATCGCCCACGGCAGGCCGCCTTCGGGGTCCGCCGTGAGCGCCGCCAGCTGGGAGCCGCCAAGGGCCACGGGGACGCCGCTGCCGGAGCTCGGGGTCGGCGTTCCGGCTGGGTCCTTGACGGGACTGCCGTTCAGCAGGCCCGTCGCTGCGACTGCGATCGCGCCGCCTCCGAGCACGAGCGTGACGGCTATCGCCGCCGCGTTCAGCCGACGAGCCAGCCAGGCGCGCACGCTGCGAGGCGCGCCGGCGCCGTTGTCCTGCAGTCGCCGGGCGGCGGCGGTCAGGGTCTCGCCGAGGAAGCTGTAGGGGTCTGTCATGCGCTCTCCTTGATGCCTCGTCTGAGGGCCGCGAGGCCGCGCGACACGCGCTTGCGGACCACCTGCTCTGAGTGACCGATCTGGGTTGCGATTGCCGCGTATGGCTGCTCCTCGAGGACCCGGCCTTCGACCGCCTGTCGCTGCTCGACCGGCAGCGCCGAGAGAGCACGCTGCAGATCGGACTCGCTGTCGCGCTCGATCAGCTCGAGCTGCGCATCTTCGACGAGGACGCGCTCCATCCCGAGCCGACGACGCGACTCATCGGCTACGCGACCACGGCGTGCCGCGTCGACGAGCACGTGGTGGGCGATCCCGAGCAGCCAGCCCACCGCCGAACCTCGCTGCGGGTCGAACTGCGCGCGGCGCTCGAGGGCGCGTGCGAACGTCTCGGCGACGAGATCGAGCACGAGCTCCGGGCGCGCGCCGACGCGACGGCGCAGGTAACCTCGCACCAGTGGGTAGCGCCGCTCATACAGGAGCCCAAACCCCTGGGCACCGCCACTGACCAGCAACTCCTCGTCGCTCGGTTCGGCCGCCATCTGAGGGTTTATTACGAGCAGCAACGTCCGTTTGTGACCCCTACACCGACACGGCCGCGTCGGTGCTGCCGCGCGATGCCCCCACCGAGGCGACGACGACGAGGGCGATCCCGAGCAGCGCACGAGCTCCCAGCGCCTGCCCCAGAACGAGGAAGCCCGCCAGCGCGGCGACGCCGGGCTCGAGGCTCATCAGCACCCCGAAGACGGGCGGCGAGATCCGGCGGAGCGCCTCAACCTCAAACGAATACGGGATCACCGACGAGAGGATCCCCACGGCTGCACCGAGCGCGAGCAACCCGGGGTTCAGAAGCTGGCTGCCCGCTTCGGAGATCCCGATCGGAAGCGCCACGACGGCTGCGACGCAAATCGCGAACGTGAGGCCGGTCGAGCCCTCGAACGCCCGCCCGAGCCTGGCGTTCAGGACGATGTAGGTGCCCCAGAAGCAGCCGGCGATCAGCGCCAGAAAAACGCCGAGGGCGTCCACCCCGTGCCCGGTGCCATGCGTGAGCGCCACGATTCCCGTGGCGGCCAGCACCACCCACAGCAGATCGAGCAGGCGTCTCGAGCCCGCCACGGCGACGGTGAGCGGGCCCACGAACTCGATCGCCACGGCGATCCCCAGCGGGATCCGGTCAAGCGCCGCGTAGAAGCTGAGGTTCATGCCGACGAGCACGAGGCCGAATCCGCCGGCGAGCAGCAGCTCGCTGCGGGTGCGCCCCCTCAGCCGCGGACGCCAGAGCGCCAGCAGGATGATCGCGGCCGAGGCCAGGCGCAGGAACACCGTCCCGCCGGGGCTGAGTTGGCTGAACAGGGTCGCGGCTAGCGAGGAACCGAACTGCACAGACGCGATCGCGCCGACGACGAGAACGCCTGACGGGGCACCCGCGAGCGGACCCGCGCCGCTGGCGCGTGAAACGCTGGCGGGCATTGGGCGATGCTAGACGGCGGAGCTACAGCGTAGGTTAGGGTTCTGGCCGTGAGCGAGCGACGCTTCGACCTCGTGTTGTTCGGGGCGACCAGCTTCGTCGGTCGCCTGACCGCCATTTACCTACAGAAAGCTGCTCCAGCGGGCGCCCGCATTGCCCTCGCCGGCCGCTCGCCCGAGAGGCTCGAGCAGCTGAAGACGTCGATCGGAGCGGAGGATTGGCCGGCACTGGTTGCAGACTCGTTCGACGCGGACTCGCTAGATGAGCTCGCGAGGAATACCCGCGTGCTGGCGAGCACCGTCGGCCCGTACCGCCAGTTCGGGATATCGGTGGTCGCCGCCTGCGCCAAGGCCGGGACCCACTACGCAGACCTGACGGGAGAGGTCGTCTTCATGCGCGAGTCGATCGACCGCTTCGACGCATCCGCCCGTGAGTCCGGCGCGCGGATCGTCCACAGCTGCGGCTTTGACTCGATCCCCTCGGACCTCGGTGTGCTCCTGACGCACGAGGCCGCGACCGCTGACGGCGCTGGCGAGCTCGAGGAGACGACGCTCGTCGTGCGGTCCTTCCGGGGCGGCCTCAGCGGCGGCACGTTTGCTTCGATGAAGGGCACGATCGAGGACCGCAAGCGCGAGCCTGCACGTGCGCGGCTGATGGACGATCCGTATGCCCTCAGCCCGGACCGCGCCGCCGAGCCCGACCTCGGGCCCGAGCCTGACCTGGTGGGCATCGAGCGTGATCAGCTCGTCGGCGGCTGGGTCGGGCCGTTTGTGATGGGACCGGTGAACACCCGCGTCGTGCGCCGCAGCAACGCGTTGCGCGGCTGGGATTACGGACGACGCATGCGCTATCGCGAGGTGATGGGCTTCGGCAACGGCCCGCTCGCACCCCTGGTCGCGGCCGGGACGGCGGCGGGACTCGGGGCGCTCCTGGCGGGTCTGCAGTTCGGGCCAACCGAGGCGCTGCTCGGCCGCGTGCTCCCGTCCCCCGGGGAGGGGCCTGACGAGCGCAGCCGCGACCGCGGCCACTACCGCATCGAGACATTCGCCCGCACCTCCGGCGGTGCCCACTATGTGTGCCGTATCGCCGCCGAAGGCGACCCCGGCTACAAGGCGACGTCGGTCATGTTCGGCGAGAGCGCCCTGGCGCTTGCCTTCGACGGAGAGCTGCTACCCGCGGGTGGCGGCGTGCTCACGCCCGCCACAGCCCTCGGAGCCACGCTGGTCGGGCGGCTGCGCAAGGCCGGGCATACCTACGAGGTGAGCGCGAGCCCGGCGTAGAGGCGCTCAGGTGTTCTCGAGCACGAAGCGCCGATAAGTGAGGCTGCCGTCCGCGAGCCCGCGGAAGATGGCGCTCCCCTCGATCCCCCAGTACTCATACGCGTAGCGTCGAAGTGCCTTCGGAAGACGAGGATCGACCCTGGCGCGCACGACCGGGGTGGCCAGTGACCTCGCGCGCAGGACCTCGCTGGTGATGTCCTGTTCCTCGACGGTGCTCAGGCCAGCTTCCTCGAGCTGCCGGCGCAGCACCTCAACGTCGCGTGGAAAGGGGTCTGCTGGCGACGGATGGGTCGGCCTGAAGTCGGCGAACAAGAAGAGCCCGCCGGGCCTCAGCACGCGATGCACCTCACCAAGGAAACGCGGCATATCTGAATAGCAGTGCGATGACTCGACGTTGATCACCGCATCGAAGGCGTCCGGCGCAAACGGGAGGTTCTGGGCGTCGCCGGTGCGGAACGTCAGCCCAGGGCGCGCGTAACGTCGCCGGCAGCGCTCGACCGCGGTGGCAGCGAGATCCACGCCGGTCAACGAGCTCGGCTCGAAATGCTCGAAGACGAACGCAGCCCCGCCACCCCGGCCGCACCCCACCTCGAGCGCCTGCTTGCCGGAGAGCTCGGCCGCGCCGGCGACGGCCGCGTACAGCGCCGTGCCAAGCTCGTCCTCACCTCCGGCCGGCGCGCTCTCCCCGGACGCCGCGTAGCCGTAGTTCAGCAGCGTCACGCCGCTCTTGTTGCCCCTGCGGCTGGTGAGCTCGTAGAAGAGCCGCCAGAGCGCCGTCTCCACGACGGGTCGTAGCACGGGAACGGCACGCAGAAGCGCGCGCACCCCCGCCCGAACCGGACGCACGCGCCGCCCTGACCGTACGCCCCCTTGAGTCACATCGCGGAAGATACAGCGTCCGCGCGGTGTATTGGGCGAGCCCGACACATCTACTGATATCGATTGCAGAAAGGCGCTATCGTGCAGTCATGAGCCTCGCCGCATGCCAGCGCAGGTACGCCACGATGGCGGCGCCTCGTTGATGCGCAGCCTCCCGCACGTGGACCGCGTCGCCGTCGAGGAGCGCGCCTCGACGCTGGGGCGTCGCTCGATCAAGAACGACGCGAAGCTCGCGGGCATCCGCCTGGCGACATCGCTGATCGATCTGACAACGCTCGAGGGACAGGACACGGCTGGGAAGGTCCGCTCGCTCGCCGCGAAGGCCGTCTGCCCGGCGCCGGCTCTGCCCGAGATCCCGTCCTGTGCGGCCCTGTGCGTGTATCCGACGCTCGTCACCGAGGCGCGCGAGGCGCTCGCCGGATCGGGCGTCCTGGTGGCCTCCGTCGCGACCGGCTTTCCGGCGGGGCAGACGTCTCTGGCTGTGAAGCTCGAAGAGACCGCCGAGGTCATAGCCGCCGGGGCGCAGGAGGTCGACATGGTGATCTCGAGGGAGGCGTTTCTCTCAGGCGACGACGCGCGCGTCGTGCGCGAGATCGAGGAGGTCAAGGCAGCGTGCGGCGACGCGCACCTGAAGGTCATCCTCGAGACCGCCGAGCTGGGCAGCTACGACCACATCCGTCACGCCGCGGCGCTCGCGATCCTCGGCGGGGCCGACATGGTCAAGACCTCCACCGGCAAGGCCGCCAGCGGCGCGACCCCAGGAACAGTGCTCGTGCTGCTCGAGGCCGTCCGCGAGCACGCGTGGCGCACCGGAAGGATCGTCGGCGTCAAGGCCGCGGGCGGCGTCGGGGTGACCAAGCAGGCGCTGCATCTGCTGGTGCTCGTCAAGGAGACACTCGGCGATGAGTGGCTCTGCCCCGAGCGCTTCCGCATCGGCGCCTCCTCGCTGCTCAACGACCTGCTCATGCAGTACGTGAAGACACAGACCGGCCGCTACGGACGGTCGGAGGACTTCTCTCGCGAGTGACCAGGGTGGCCAGATGAACATCCAACAAGATCTCGGTGACACGCAACAGACGAGCCAGGGAGTCGTCCCGTCGCGTACCGCGCTTCACTGGGACTACGCCCCGGCGCCTGAGGCGACTGACCATGTCCGTCTCGCCGCGCGCTACGAGCCGTTCATCGACGGACAGTTCGTCGAGCCCGCCGACGGCGGAGCGGGGCGCGAGACGATCAATCCAGCGAGTGAGGAGCGCCTGGCCGAGGTCGGCTTCGCCGGAGACGCCGACATCGACCTCGCGGTGAGCGCCGCCCGCCGGGCCCTGCCACGCTGGGGGGCGCTCGCCCCACTCGAGCGCGGCAAGTACCTGTTCCGCATCGCCCGTCTGATCCAGGAGCGCGCCCGCGAGCTCGCGATCGTCGAGTCGATGGACGGCGGCAAGCCGATCCGCGAGGCACGCGACATCGACATCCCGCTGGCCGCCGCACACTTCTTCTACTACGCGGGTTGGGCCGACAAGCTCAGGCACGTCACCGCCGGGCGGCCCAGCGCCCCGCGCGGCATCTGCGCACAGATCGTGCCGTGGAACTTTCCCCTGCTGATGGCCGCGTGGAAGCTCGCGCCGGCCCTCGCCGCCGGCAACGTCGCGATCCTCAAGCCGGCCGAGACGACGCCGCTCACCGCGCTCCTGCTCGCCGAGATCTGCCAGGAAGCCGAGCTCCCCCGAGGGGTGGTGGCGGTGCTCCCCGGAGATGGAGCGACGGGCGCGACGCTCGTACGCCATCCGGGTATCGACAAGGTCGCGTTCACCGGCTCGACCGCGGTCGGCAGGGACATCCAGGCCGCGCTCGCCGGCAGCGACGTCGGCCTCACGCTCGAGCTGGGCGGCAAGTCCGCGAACATCGTCTTCGAGGACGCCTCGATCGACCAGGCGGTCGAGGGAATCGTCAGCGGCATCTTCTTCAACCAGGGTCACGTCTGCTGCGCCGGCTCGCGGCTGCTCGTGCAGGAGAGCGTCCGCGAGGAGGTCGTCGAGAAGCTGTGGTCGCGCATGCAGCGCCTGCGCATCGGCGACCCGCTTGACAAGAACACGGACATCGGGGCGATCAACTCGGCTGAGCAGCTGGCTCGCATCCAGGAGCTGGTCGCCTGCGGCGAGCTCGAGGGCGCTCGGCGCCGCACGATCAATGGTCCCCTCCCCGAGCGCGGCTACTGGTTCGCGCCGACCCTTTTCACCGACGTCTCTCCGGTCCACCGCATCGCGGTCGAGGAGATCTTCGGTCCGGTCCTCTCCGTGTTGACATTCCGCACCCAGGCAGAGGCCGTCGAGAAGGCGAATGCCTCGGTCTACGGCCTCGCCGCCGGGATCTGGACCGACAAGGGCGCGAAGGCCTTCGAAGTGGCGGGCGCGCTGCGCTCCGGCGTCGTCTGGCAGAACACCTACAACCGCTTCGACCCGACGGCGGCGTTCGGCGGCTACCGCGAGAGCGGCTTCGGTCGCGAGGGCGGTCCCTCCGGCCTGCTCCCGTACCTGCGGGTCTCATGAGCGCTGCCCGGCTAGCGGTCCCGAAGACTGCGAAGCTGCTGATCGACGGAGCGTTCGTGCGCTCCGAGTCGGGCCGCTACGAGCGCGTGCTGGACCACGCCGATCGTCCTATCGCCAACGTGCCACGCGCTTCGCGCAAGGACGCGCGCGACGCGGTGAGGGCGGCGCGGCGCGCCTTCGGACCGTGGCAGGCACGCACCGCATACAACCGCGGCCAGATCCTCTACCGCCTTGCCGAGACGCTCGAGCGTCGCGGCGACGAGCTGGCGGCACGGACGGCCGAGCTGCGTGGCCTCGATCGGGGCGCCGCCCACCGCGAGCTCGAGGCAGCCGTCGATGTGCTCGTGCACTACGCAGGCTGGACCGACAAGCTGCACGCGGTACTCGGCGGCGTGAACCCGATCGCCGGCCCGTTCCTGTCGTTCTCCGTCCCCGAGCCGAGCGGCGTCGTCGCCGTCCTGGCGCCGCCCGAGCCCGACCTGCTGGGGCTCGTCGCGAAGATCGCGCCCCCGCTGGCGGCGGGCAACGTCGTCGTCGCGGTGCTCTCCGAGCGCTGGCCACTGCTCGGGCTCGATCTCGGCGAGGTCGTGGTCGCCTCCGACGTACCCGCCGGTGTGGTGAACCTGCTCAGCGGTCGCACCGAGGAGCTGGCGAGCGTGCTGGCCGAACACCGGGACGTCGACGCGATCTCCGACGCCGCCGGCGACGCCGCGCTCAGCGGGACCGTCGCGCGGCTCGCCGCCGAGTCGATCAAGCGCGTGCGGCGCGCGCACCCGGACAGCCCGCTGGGGCTCGGCGAGATCGAGGCGTTCGTCGAGATCAAGACCGCCTGGCACCCGATCGGAGCCTGAGCGACCGTGTGCCGCTTGACCCAGCCGCCTCTCCAAAGGTAGACTGAAAACGATGTCAGAAGACCTCCGAGGAGAGGCGCCCGCCGCGACGATCACAGACGTCGCGCGTCGCGCCGGTGTCTCGCCGGCGACGGTTTCGCGGTTTCTCAGCGGCCAGAACATCCGTCACGCCGAGGTCGTCTGGCGGGCGATCGAGGAGCTCGGCTACGCCCCCAACCGGCTGGCGCGCAGCCTCAAGTCCGGGCGCACCCGCAACATCGGTGTCGTCGTCCCCGACATCACGAACCCTTTCTTCGGCGCCGTCGTGAAGGGGATCGAGTCGAGCTCGAGCGACCAGGCCTACAACCTGCTGCTCTGCAACACGGACGAGAACGCCGAGCGCCAGGACCATCTCCTGAAGACGCTCGTCGGAGCCGTCGACGCGCTGATCCTGACGCCCGCGATCGAGTCGCCGGATGCTCCCGAGGCACTGATGCACCACCGTCGCGTCCCCGTGGTCCTGCTCGATCGCGAGTTCGGCGACGGCGAGCATTACGACTCGGTCCTCGTCGACAACGTCGGCGGCGCCAGGCAGGCGACCCGCTACCTGACCGATCTCGGTCACCGCAAGGTCGCGGTGATCAGCGGGCCGCTGGACTCCACGCCGGGCCGCCAGCGCCACGAGGGCGTCGTGACCGGCATGCGCGACGCGGGCCTCGAGCTCGACCCAGAGCTGGTCGAGGTGGGCGACTTCCGGGAGACGGGCGGCTACCTGGCGATGAAGAGCCTGCTCGCCGGCGCTTCGCTGAGCGCCGTGTTCGTCGCCAACAACCTGATGGCGGCGGGCGCGCTGCGCGCGTGCAAGGAGGCCCAAGTGCGCATCCCCGAGCAGCTCTCGTTCGTCTGCTTCGACGACCTCGAGCTGGGCGAGTTGCTCGAACCCGCGATCACCAGCGTGAGTCGCCCGACCGTCGCGCAGGGCGTGCTCGCGATGTCGCTGCTGCTGGACAGGCTCGACGGCGACGCAGCCGACGCCGAGCCGCGCCGCTGCGTGATGGAGACGCGGCTGTCCGTACGCGACTCGTGCACGCGGCCCCCAGAAGCCGTTTGAGCTGCCGATGCGTGACTGCACATGACAACGACAGGAGATGACGAAGAGATGCCAAAGAGAATCCTGCTGGCCGGCGAGACGTGGATCAGCCACAAGATCGACGTCAAGGGGTTCTCGTCCTACTCGACGGGATCCTTCGGCGAAGGACAGACCGAGCTGGTCGAAGCGCTCGAGACGCATGGGCACGAGGTCGTGCACATCGCCAATCACGTCGCGGTCGAGGAGTTCCCCTGGACCGCCGCCGAGCTGGCGGAGTACGACGTCGTGATGCTCAGCGACATCTCCGCGGACACGCTGCAGATACACCCTGACTGCTTCGACCGGGGACAGCGCACGCCCGACCGGCTGCGGCTGATCGCCGATTTCGTGAACGATGGCGGCGGCCTGCTGATGGTCGGCGGCTACATGTCCTTCTCGGGCCTGGAGGGCAAGGCCCGCTACCAGGCGACGCCGCTCGCAGCGGTCCTGCCCGTCGAGATGCTCGGCTACGACGACCGCGTCGAGACGCCGGAAGGCGTCCACCCGGTGAAGGTCGCCGACCACGAGCTGCTCGCCGGCATCGATGGCACCTGGCCGGACTTCCTCGGCTACAACCGCCTGCGCCCTAAGGGCGCGTCCACCGTTCTGCTTGAAGTCGGCTCGGACCCGATGCTCGCGCTCGGAGCCCACGGACGCGGGCGCACCGCGGCGTTCGCCTCAGACTGCTCGCCGCACTGGGGAAGCCCGGAATTCCTGCAATGGCCCCACTACGGGCGCTTCTGGGGCCAGCTGCTCGACTGGCTCGGCACAGGCTGACGGATGGGCGCGCGTCCGCACGTCGTCGTCGTCGGCAGCGTCATGACCGACATGACCGTCTCGCTCGAACGTATTCCCGCGGCGGGCGAGACGCTCGTCGGCAACTCGTTTCTGCTCGGCTTCGGGGGAAAGGGCGCCAACCAGGCCGTGATGGCGGCGCTGCTCGGCGCCCGCGTGAGCATGATCGCCTGCGTGGGAGCTGACGCCTTCGGCGGCGAAGCGATCGAGAACCTCCGCTCGTTGAACATCGACACCGGCGGCGTCGCCGTGCTCGACGGCGCCGCGACCGGCGTGGCGCCGATCTGGGTGGAGGCCAGTGGTGAGAACCGCATCGTGATCGTGCCCGGCGCGAACAGCCTGATGAGCATCGGCCAGGTCGAGGAGGCGATCGCCGCGGCCGGCGTGCCTGACGTGCTCATCTGCCAGCTGGAGATCCCGCTGGGATGCGTGCGCCGAGCCCTCGAACTTGGCCGCGAGCAGCATGCGACGACGATCCTCAACCCGGCGCCGTTCGCCGAGGAGGCATCGGATCTGCTCGAGCTCGCGGATTGGATAACTCCCAACGAGGTCGAGTTCGATGTGCTCAGCCGAATCCTGCTTGACGCCGATCGCGACCTCGCGACCCGCCTCGAGGACCGGCTCGGACCGGTGTGCGCGAGGCTCGAGGCCTCGATCCTGATGACGCACGGCGAGCGCGGCGCTCTGCTCAGCAGGGCCGGCGAGGACGGCGTCCACCGCGTCGCCGCCCCAGCCGCCGATGTGTGTGACACATCGGGCGCCGGCGACGCGCTTGTGGGAGCGTTTGCATACTCGCTCGCCAGCGGCGCCGACGACCTCTCAGCCGCCGAAACGGCCGTGCGATGCGCTTCGATGACGGTCGAAGCGCCCGGAACGCAGGCCTCATTCGCCCAGGCGGCAGAACGCTTGCCGGCCGCTGCCACGGATGCGCGCACCGCCCCGGACGAGCTGGTTCGGCAGGCCGACGGCGCGAGCGCCGGCAGTTAGCTCACGCCGGTGTTCTGCAGTTCTTGCTTGACGTGCTGCAAACGTTTCCACTACTATGCACTCCACTCGGATCGAAGGTAGGAATGAACGACGAAACCCCCCGCCCCCGCCCCGTTGCCCGTTACAAGTGGGAGCCCTCCTATGTAGGCGTTCAGTCGTTTCTGAAGCTGCCGCTGTGCCTATCGCCTGAGGAGCTGGCCGCGGCAGACGTCGACATCGCGATCGGCGGAACGCCCTGGGACGGCACCAACACGGCGCGCTCCGGCACACACCTCGGTCCGCAGTCGATCCGCCGCTGCGACAACGCCTGGTCGCCGCCGCTCAGCCGACCCTCGCAGGCGGTGCGGGTGGACCCCTTCAAGTACCTGTCGATGGTGGACTACGGAGACGCCGAGGTCATCCCCGGCAACACCTTGATGACGTTCGACAACGTATGCCGCTTCGTCGGCGAGATCCTCGGAGCGGGCGCGCTTCCGATCATGCTGGGGGGCGATCACGGCGTATCGCTGCCGCACATCCAGGCCGTCGCCGAGCACTACGGGTTCGGCTCGGTGGGCGTCGTTCAGTTCGACGCGCACAGCGACACCGCCCCGGTGCCGCCGGGTCACATCGGCAACCACGGCACGCAGATGCGCCAGCTCATCGAGATGGGCGCGATCCACGCCCCCAGCCTCGTGCAGGTAGGGATGCGCGGCGGCTGGCCCGACCCCGAGGTCACGGCCTGGATGGAGGCCGAGGGCATCCGTACGCACTACATGGCCGAGATCCAGGCGCGCGGCTTCGACGCGGTTCTCGCCGATGCGATCCGCGAGGCGCGGGAAGGCGCCGAGCACGTCTTCTTGACCGTCGACGTCGACGCCGCTGACCCCGCGTTCGCGCCGGGCACCGGCTCTCCCGAGCCGGGCGGTATGACGAGCGCGCAGCTGCTGCGAGCCGTTCGCCGCATCGCCCACGAGGTCGGGATTGTTGGCATGGACGTGGTCGAGGTGAGCCCGCCCTACGACGTGGGCAACAGCATCACGGCGATGCTCGCGCACCGCTGCGTGCTCGAAGCGATCACCGGCCTGGCGATGCGCCGCGCGGGCATCACGCAAGAGGACTACTTGGACGCACGCGCAGCGGGGGGGCCCGGCGCGACAGCAGCGCCCGGCACGGACGCCGGCCAGGAGCAGGACTGATGCCAATTCGTAAACCGGGCCCGAGGGCTCTCAGGAGGCCAAACATGATCGCACGCCGTCTATCCGTCGTTCTCTCCATCGGGGCGCTCGCGCTCGCGGTGGCTGGCTGCGGGAGCACCGAAAGCTCTGGCAGCGGCGGCTCCGCGGGTGGGAAGCCCGCCTCGGACCGCACCCTCACACTCGGGTACTACGAGGACATCCAGAGCCCAGACCCTGACATCCAGTACGACATCCCCGGGCTGATGCTCGTCAACAACACCTACGAGGGTCTCGTCCACTACGCATACGGCAACAGCACCAAAATCGAACCGTGGCTGGCGACGAGCTGGACCATCGCCAACAAAGACCAGACCTACACCTTTCAGCTCCGCCACGGCGTGCTGTTCCACGACGGCACGCCGTTCAACGCCGCGGCGATGAAGGCGAGCATCGAACGGCGCATCAAAATGAAAGAAGGCACGCTCTACCAGGTCGCCGACGTCAGGAGCATGTCGACGCCCTCGCCCTACACGCTCGTGATCCAGCTGAACCGTGCGGTGTCCGCCTTCATGGACTACCTGGCTTCTCCCTACGGCGTCAAGGCGATCAGCCCGACCGCGATCAAAAAGCACGAAGTCAACGGCGACCTCGCCAAGCACTGGCTGTCCACGCACGACGCCGGCACTGGCCCGTACACGATCACCCAGTTCACGCTCGGCCAGCAGTACGTCGAGACGGCTTGGCAGAAATGGTGGGGCGCGGCTCCGTACTACAAGACGGTCGTCTACAAGCTCGTGCCCGACACCGGCAATCAGGTCCTGCAGCTAGAGGGCGGCAGCCTCGACATCCTCCACCAACAGCCGGTCACGACCGTTAGCAGCTTCGAACACAAGTCCGGCTTCCAGGTCAAGGTGTTCCCCGTCTTCCTCAAGACCTGGATCCACGTCAACCCCAACAGGCCGCCGTTCTCCAACCCGGAAGTCCGCCGAGTGCTCGGCCAGGCCATCAACCGCGAACTGATCACCAAGACGTTCTTCGAGCAGTACGGGACCGTCTCGAAGAGCATGTATCCGGCCGGCATGATGCCCGAAGGGGTGGGCGCCGACCCGCAGCCGTTCGAACCGGCGAAGCTGAAGGCCGCAGTTGCCAAGCTTTCACCGAGTGAACGCAACATCACCCTCGTCTATCTGCTCGGCCACGGCGTCGACATCGAGCGTGTCGCCGACGCGATCGGGGCGGAGCTGCGCGAAGTCGGCCTCAACGTGACCGTGCACGAAGTCACGGTCGCGCAGCTGTTCAGCTACCCGTCCCAGAGCCCCAAGGGCGAGCCGAACCTGTTCGTCGGCAGCGAGAACCCCGACTCGGCCTCGCCGGACACGTGGGCCCGCTCCTACATGTACAAGGGCGCCGCGCTGAACTACTTCGAAGGTTCGGTGCCGGCGGCCGACAAGGCGATGGATGAAGGGCTGTCGGCAATTGAACCGTCGCAGATCACAAGCGACTACGGCCGGGCCGGCGACCTGATCCACGAAGAAGGAACGTTCATCACGATCGCCGACAACGACGACACGTTCATCGCGCGCGCTGGAATCACGGGCTTCGAACACCAGCTCGAGTGCACGACGTGTCTCAACCTGGCCGCGCTGCGGGCCGCCAAGTGAGCACAGCCGTCTCGCCCCCGGCCGACCGCGGCGCAGGCCTCCTGCGCGCGGTCGGCCAGGGGCGGCGTCTGGCCGGCAGGAGGCCGGCGCGCTTCGGCGCACTGGCGCGGACCGAGCGAGTGGCGCTGTGGGTCGCGGCGATCGGCCTGCTGGTCGCGATGATCGCTCCGGGCCTTGCGCCGCACGGACCGACAGCGCTCGTCGGCGTGCCCCTTAGCCCGCCGAGCGGAGCACACCTGCTCGGCACCGACGACCAGGGGCGGGAATTGCTCGCGCGCATCCTCTATGGGGTTCGCACCAGCCTCCTCTCGGCGGCCGTGGTGATCGCCTCCGGCATCGTCATCGGCGGCATCATCGGCCTGACGGCGGGTATCGCCGGTGGCATCGTCGACGCGCTGCTGATGCGCCTGACAGACCTGTTTCTCGCTCTCCCGGGCCCGCTGCTGGTGCTGGCGATCGTCGGCGCGCTCGGGCCGAGCCTCGAACACACGCTGATCGGCGTGGCGATCGTGTGGTGGCCGTGGTACGCGAGGGTCGTGCGCGGACAGACGCGCGCGACGATGGCGCTGCCGCACGTTGAGGCCGCGCGCCTCGCCGGCCTGAGCCGCCTTCGGGTCGCCCTCGTCCACGTGCTGCCGAGCTCGTTCGGGCCGGTGATCGTGACCGCGTCGCTCGACGTCGGCAACGTGATCCTGCTGCTCGCCAGCCTCTCCTTCCTCGGCCTCGGTTCCCCGGACCCCGCCTCGGAGCTCGGGTCGATGACCGCCCGGGGGTTGACCTACCTCTTCACAAACTGGAACGTCGCGGTCTACCCGGCGGCCGCCGTGCTGATCCTCGTGTTCGTCGCCAACTTCGCCGGCGACGCGATACGCGACCTGGTGGACAGCTGATGGGACGCCTCATCCTCGGACGGCTCACGGCGCTGATCGGCGTGCTGCTGGCGCTGACCTTCATCGTCTACCTGATCGATGCCGTCGTGCCGGCCAACCCGGTGGCGGCGAGCCTCGGCGCCGGCGCCAGCCACCAGCAGATCGTCACACGCGAACATCAGCTCGGCTACGACAAACCCTTCTACGCCCAGTACTGGCTCTTCCTCACGCGGGTCGTGCAGGGCAACCTCGGAACGTCGCTGCGCACCCACAACTCGGTTTCGAGTGACCTCATGCGCTTCGGCCCCGCCTCGCTGGAACTCGCGCTGGTCGCTGGGGTGCTGATCGTCGTGCTCGCGCTCATCCTCGGGATGTGGTCGGCCTCTGGTGCGCGCGGCTCGAATGCGATCCGGGCGGTGATGGCAGCGCTGTCCGCCGTGCCGACGTTCTTCGCCGCGATCGTGCTGATCCTGATCTTCTACAGCAGCCTGCACCTCCTGCCTCCGTCCGGTCGCACCTCATCGGGCGACGCGACCGGCCTGGTGATGTTCGAAGACCTCTTCAGCGGCAAGTTCCCCGGGCTGCTCGACGGGCTCGAACACGTGATCATGCCCGCGCTCGTCATCGCGATCGGACCGGCCGTCGCGATCGGCCGGGTGCTGCGCGGCTCCCTGCTCGAAGAGCTGCGCAAGGACCACATCCGGACCGCCCGCTCGAAGGGCCTCAGCGATTTCGCGGTGATGCTGCATCACGCATTGCGCAACTCTGCGACACCGGTACTCGCTATGGCCGGCCTGCAAATGGGCCTCGTGCTCACCGGGGTGATCGTTGTCGAGACCGTCTTCGCCTGGCCCGGCCTCGGCCTGTACGCGTCCGACTCGCTCGTAAGCGCCGACTTCCCGGCGATCATCGGCGTGACGCTGCTGCTTGGTGCGGCGTACGTGGTCATCAACGCGATCGTGGACATTCTGCAGCTGGTCGCCGACCCGCGTCTGCGAGACGCGCGATGAGCGCACGCGAGAGCACGTCATCGGCGCCAGACGAGAGCCGCTCGGGCGTGGGAGCGCCGGTCGCATCGGTCGAGGACCTGCGAGTCGGGTTCGCCACGCAGCGCGGCATCGTGCAGGCGCTGCGGTCGGTCACGCTGGAGGTGATGCCGGGTGAGGTCGTCGCACTCGTGGGCGAGTCCGGCTCGGGTAAGAGCGTCCTCGGCATGTCGCTGCTCGGGCTCGTCTCGCAGATGCGCGGCGCACAGGTCAGTGGTCAAGTCAGCGTCGCCGGGGTCGACATGCTCAACAACCCGGACTCGACACGTCGGCTGGTCAGGCGAGAGGCGCTCGGCGCGGTCTTCCAGGACCCGCTCACCTCACTCGACCCGACTATGAAGATCGAGCGCCAGCTGACTGAGCGAGGCATAAAGCGGGCGCGGGCACTGAAGAACCTGCGCGATGCGGGCGTGCCCGACCCGGAGCGCCGGCTGAGCCAGTATCCGCACGAGCTCTCCGGCGGGCTGCGCCAGCGGGTCTCGATCGCGATGGCCATCGGGACGTCGGTGCCGGCGGGCGGTGTCCACACGGTCACCGACCCGCGTGGTGTGCCCAGGCTGATCGTCGCCGATGAGCCGACGACCGCCCTGGACGTAAGCGTCCAGGCGCAGATCGTGCTGCTATTCGACCGCCTGCGCCGCGAACACGGCTGCGCCGTTCTGTTCGTCACACACGACCTCGGCGTCGCCGCCTCGATCGCCGACCGCATCGCGGTGATGTATGCGGGACGCCTATGCGAGGTTGGCTCCGCGGCCGACGTCCTGCAGCGATCCACTCACCCGTACACGCGTGCCCTGCTCGAAGCGCGCGTCTCGGTCGACACCCCGCGCGGAGCGGAGGTGCGCGGCATCGCCGGTGCGCCGCCCGACCCGACCGCCCCACCTCCCGGGTGCCCCTACGCGCCGCGCTGCACACGCGCAAAGGAGGACTGCACCGTCGCGCCGCCCGAGCTTCGCCCGGCGCCCGGCGGGCCTCCGTCTCGCACGGTTGCGTGCCTGCATCCGCTGCTCGAGGGCGACGTGCCCCAGCAGGCCGCCCCGTCGCCGAGCAACGGTCGCGCGCCCCGGGCGAGCGCTCCGACGTCCGAACAGGAAGCGGCACTCGAGCTCCGTGCGGTGTCGAAGAGCTTCGTCGTGCGAGGCCCGACCGGCAAAGCCGATCGCAAGGTGCACGCCGTCAACCGTGTCAGCCTGACCGTCCCTGCCGGGGGTTCGGTGGCGCTCGTCGGCGAGAGCGGCTGCGGCAAGACCACGACGCTGAGGCTCGCCTGCGCGCTGATGGCTCCCGATAGCGGAGAGGTGGCCTGGGCCAGGGGCGCCGGCCGGCCGCAGCTCGTCTTCCAGGATGCCGGCAGCTCGCTGACGCCCTGGCGGACGGTCGGAGCAATGCTCGCCGAACAACTGGCCAGGCGCGGCGTCCCCCGCCGCGAGCGCCTCAGCCGCGCGGTTGAGCTACTGCAGCAGGTTGGCCTCGACGAGCGGGCCGCGGGCGCCAAACCGCGGGAGCTCTCGGGCGGACAGCGCCAGCGCGCCGCGATCGCCCGCGCGCTCGCCTCCGAGCCGCGTCTGCTGATCTGCGACGAGCCGGTCAGCGCGCTCGACGCTTCGCTTGCGATCCGCGTGCTCGACCTGCTCGCCGAGCTGCGGTCACGGCTGGGGGTTGCGCTGCTCGTGGTGACCCACGACCTCGGCGTGGCTCATCGCACGGCCGACGAGGTCGCCGTCATGTACCGCGGCGAGGTCGTCGAGCAGGGGACGACCGACCAGATCTTCACCCGTCCGGCCCACCCGTACACGCAGGGACTGCTGGCAGCGATCCCGACCACCGAGCCGGGCCGGCTCTCGCCCTCGTTGGCGGGCGAGCCGCCGAGCCCGGTCGGCGAGATCGTCGGATGTTCGTTCCAGGGTCGCTGCTCCTTTGCGCAACCACTCTGCGCGGCGCAGGCGCCGCCACTCGCACCCGTCGGCTCGCACCAGCTGAGCGCCTGTCATTTCGCCGAGCAGGTCGCCGCGGGAACGGCTCCCCAGCATGCCCTGCCGGCAGAGCGGAGCGATCTGACCGCGGCCTGAAACGTCTGAGCGCGCGCGCTTGCACCCGGGCTCGCCCAACGCTGAGCGTCGCTGGCATGCTTTGTGGCATGTGCGAGCAGGAGGGACGCGCGCCGCGGCCGAAGCGAGGCGATCCAAACACGAAGGCGCTCAGCCTGACGTTGACGCCGCGAGAGTGGCGCGAGCTGCGCCTGCGGGCGGCCAGAGATGCGATGAGCGTCCAAGAGGTCGTCGTCCGGATCCTTCAGCGCGAGCTCGAGGAGACACTCAGGCGGGAGTTCTGAAATGGTAGGTTGGGAGATCATGGATCCCGATCGTCTGAAGACCATCCCGCTGTTCTCGACGCTATCCGATCAAGCTCTCAACACCGTGAGCGTGTTCTCCAGCGAGACGTCGGTCTCCACCGGCAAGCGACTCGTGCACGAAGGCGATTACTCCTACGAGTTGATCGTTATCGAGACCGGTACCGCCGACGTGATCAAGGGCGGGGAGGTCATCGGGTCGCTGGGGCCGGGCGACGTCTTTGGAGAGATGGGGATGCTCTCCGGCGGCAAGCGCACGGCCGATGTCGTCGCAACTTCCTCAATGCGCCTGATCACCCTCAGCAAATGGGATCTCAAGCGGATCTCCGCCGAGGTCAACGACCAGCTGCGGTCGCTCGTCGAGCAGCGCCAATCGCTGGACGAGGAGCGCGCCTCGCCGTCGTAGCAGCCGTCAGCCGACCTGGGCTACGCGTTCGGCGGCGCGTTCACACTCAGCCGACCGGTGCAGCGCGGGATCACGCGCGAAGCGCTCGGCAACGTGCAGCCAGTCGATCGCGTTCTTGAACGAACCCGAGACCGATCCGTTGTACATCGGGCTGCTCCACAGCAGCCCGTCCGCCTGATAGCAGGTCTCGATCATCGTGCGGACGACGACGGGGGCGTTGGCTTCGGCTTCGGGATTGAACATCGGCAACTCCAACTGCCGAAGGTCGAGCATCTCGACCGTTGCTCCCGCGCCAGCTGCCCCGTCGAGCGCCACGGCAAGCGCTGCGCGACTATGTGAAGACGCTCGAAGCGAGCCACCGAGCCCGACGATCCTCAACGCCATCTCAACATCCGTCAGCCAGGAACTCGGTGAGAGCCGCGTTGACCGCGTCGGGTGCCTGCTGCTGAACCCAGTGGCCGGCGTCCGGGACGACGATCTTCGCGCGCAGGTCGCGCACCCAGTCGTCCATCGTCTCCGCCGGCATGAAGCTGCGCACAGGGTCAAGTGCGCCCGTCAGGAACATCGCGGGAGGCTCGATCACGCGCCTCGCGTAGGGCTCGAGCAGCCGCCAGTTGCGGTCGATGTTGCGATACCAGTTGAGGCCGCCGGTGAAGCCCGTGCGTTCGAACGCGCTGATATAGACCTCGAGCTCCTCATCGGAGAGCCACGGCGGCGAGCTCGGCGGACGGTCGTCCTCCTGCGCCCAGTTCGAGGTCCACTGCCGTGATGTGGTGAGCGTCCTGCGCACGTCGCGTGCGAGCGCCTCGTCGGCGACGCCGGGCTGCTGGAACCACACGATGTAGAAGTCCTCGCCGAGGTTCGCCCGCAGGATCTCGACCGGGGGTGCCGGCGCGCGTGGCGTGAAGGGCACGCTGAGACCCGCGACGGCGCGTACCCGCTCGGGGTGTATCAGCGCGAGGTGCCAGACGAGGCTCGCGCCCCAGTCGTGGCCGACGAACACCGCCTGCTCCTCGTCGAGCTCGTCGAGCAGCCCGGTCATGTCGGCGCACAGCGTCAGCACGTCATATGCGTAGGGATCGCGGGGTGCGCTGCTGCGCCCGAACCCGCGCATGTCCGGAGCGACGACACGGAAGCCCGCGCCGGCGAGCGCGGGAAGCTGATGGCGCCACGAGTAGGCCAGCTCGGGAAAACCATGACAGAGCACCACCAACGGACCGTGTCCCTGCTCGAGCACATGCAGCTCGATCCCGTTGCTCGCGATGGTGCGCTCGGACATCGGCTCGCGGATGTTATGCCGTCGGGCGCTCCAGCGCGGCTCGCCGCTCAGTCCGGGTACTCGTCCTTGCGGAAGGTGCGGGGCTCGCCGGGCCCGGGCTTGGGCGTGCGGTCGAGCAGGAAGTTGAAGTACGGCGCGACGAACGGATCGGGCGCGCTCACCGTGTAGGTGTGGTAGACGGTCCCGTTCTCGCGCGCGAAGGCGATCCAAGCGGGGCACTCGCGCAGCCCGTCCTTCAGCTCGGCGCCGACCTGGTGCGACCACTCGAGGAGCCAAGCGGGGGGATCGTCGACCATCTCGTTGATCTCGCGGATCTGCTGCGCCTGCTCCTCGGTGAACGCGAGCCCGAAGTCGAACGGGAACTCGGTGTTGTAGGTCGATACGTAGGGGAACTCCCAGCCCATCCGCTCCTTGTAGGCGGCGAGCCGCTCGATCGGGGCCCGCGAGAAGCAGACCAGGGTGACGTCACGGTGGTTGAGGTGGACGAGCGATCCGCCCAGGCCGTCGCCGAGAGACGTGCACCCGGGACATGCCCCGTTGGTGTAGGCGGGGCCGAACATGATGTTGTAGGCCAGGAGCTGCGAGCGGCCGTCAAAGAGCTCGGCGAGCGTCTTGCGTCCGCTCTCGGTATCGAACTCGTACTTCTTCTGCACAGGGACCCAGGGCAGCGCCAGCCGCTTCTCCTTGATCTGCTGGTTTCGCTCCGCCTGCTCGGCCTCGAGCTTCGCGAGCTCGTCTCGGGCCACCTGCCACTCCTCGCGCGTTCCAATCTCGTGCTCAGGCATCTCATCGCCCTCCTTCGTTCGGAAACTCGGTACTAAGACTCCGGGCGACGATCAGACTAATCGTCCAGCAGCGTCGCGTTATGCGAGTTCGACTGGCACAACCTGGACGTGGCGCTCTACGCCATCGCGCAGCACGACGGCGGTGAGGTGCGAGCCAATGACCTCGTGCTCCAGCACGCCGAGGACGTCGCCGACGCCCGTTGTCCGTGTCCCTCCCAGCTCGACGAGAAGGTCCCCCGCCCGAAGGCCGGCCCGCGCGGCCGGGGTTTCCGGAAGCACCTCCGCCAGCTCGAAGCAACCTCCGGGACTCCAGTTCGCGCGCGCCGAAGGCGGGAGTGGGCGTGGCGCCCCTGAGATTCCGATGTAGGCACGGCGCACGCGGCCGTCGGTCATCAACGCGCCGATGATCCGGCGGGTCGCGTGATTGACGGGCACGGCCAGCCCGAGACCGATCCCTGCCAGCGCCGTGTTCACCCCGATTACGCGGGCTTGACTATCGGCGAGCGCGCCGCCGGAGTTGCCGGGGTTCAGCGCCGCGTCGGTCTGGATGACATCGTCAATCGTGCGAGCAACCCCGCCCGCCCTCGCCGGCAGTGAGCGTCCCAGCGCCGACACCACTCCCGCGGTGACCGAGCCCGCGAAGCCGTGGGGATTGCCGATCGCCACCACGAGCTGACCGACGCGAAGCTGCGAAGCGTCCCCGAGGCTGGCCGGCTCGAGGCCGCCCTCCTCCGTGCGTAGGACGGCCAGGTCCGTCAGTGGGTCAGCTCCGATCACGGTGAACGCAAGCTCGCGTCCGTCGGTGAACGATGCGACACCGCTAGCCGCGGCGCTCGAGCGTCGCCGGCCTGCGACGACGTGGGCCGAGGTCAGCAGGAAGCCGTCGTGGCTCAGCACGATCGCACTGCCGCCACCCGAGACAACGCGCCGACCGTTGCGCGTCGACGCCGTCAGGCGCAGGTTCGCCACCGACGGTGCGAGCGTTTCGGCGACGGCGACAACCGTCGTGCTGTAGGCGTCCAGCACAGCGGCGTCGGGCGTCGCGACGCCGGCGCTCACGTGGACTCCCGAGCGCCGAGCGCGACCGTCAGCTCGAGCTCTTGCGTGCCGCGAATCAGACGCAGGGCGACTGAGTCCTCAGCGCCGTCAAGCGCGGCAAAGACATCGTCGATGTGGCTCAACTCGGTCTCGCCGATCGTGACCAGTAGATCCCCGGCTCGGACGCCGGCGGTATCCGCCGCACCGCCGCGCTCGACGCCACGCACGATCAAGCCGTCGCGCTCGGGCAGTCCGACCGCCGCCCGCATCTTTCGGCTCGCGCGCCGCGGGGCCAGCGCCACTCCGAGGTGGCGGGCCTGCTCGCGGCCGCTGAGGATTCGCTCGACGGCGGGCCTGACGACGGCCGCCGGAAGCGCCAGGATCAGCCCGGGATCAGAGCGCAGCACGTTCAGGCCCAGCAGAGCTCCCCGCGAGTCGACGAGCGGCCCACCGCCAGCGCCCCGAGGCAGCGGAGCCGTATGCTCGATCACGCCCTCTACGGGACCGCCGTGGCGTCCGCGTACCGTCAGTGGTTCGCTCGATACACGCCCTTCCGTGGCCCGCAGGCCGGTGCCTCCGGGGTTCGCGAGCGCGAACACCGCATCGCCGATGCTCGGCGCTGCGTCAGCCCACTGCGCCGCCGTGACGTCGCCCGTCGGGGCGCCCAGCACCGCGAGCCCGCGGCGACGGTCGCTGCCCACAAGCTCGCCCTCTTGTGGGGCGTGGCCGGCGACGGTCAGCTCCACCGGGCCGGGCGTGGTCTGGCGCAGCACGACGATCCGGTCCTGTGCGACGACGACGCCGGATGCACGGCGCTTACCCCAGCGCACGCCTACGACACTCCCACCAACCTGGTCTACGACAGAGGTTACTTGCGACATGCAAGTCACTATACAGGCGTAGCGTGACCTTCCTAAGCACTCCTCGCGGATGCAGGTCGCGAGCGAGCCGCAGGCCCCCAATCACTGACGAGAATGCCATCCTTGCGCAATGTCCGAGCGAGACCTTCCGGAGACGAGCGAGCAGACGAGCTCGCACACGTGGCGCACGTCGCCGAGCGCCTCGGCGATCGCTGGTCGCTGGTGATCGTCGCGGCGCTGCTCTCAGGGTCCTTGAGGTACGGGGAGCTCCAAGAACGCGTGCGCGGCATCGCGCCAAACATCCTCACCGCCCGTCTTCGCAAGCTCGAGAACGACGGGATCATCGTGTCCTCGCCCTACAGCGAACGCCCGCCGCGGTTCGAGTACCGCCTGACCGCCGACGGCGAGGCGCTCGCCGATGCGCTGCGCCTGCTCATCGACTGGTCGCTCGGCACTCAGGGGGGCGAACCGCTCGACGCGCCCCGGCACCTCGTCTGCGGGACACCACTTCAGGTGCGCTGGTGGTGCCCGGTCTGTGAGGAGACGATCACGTCGGCCGAGGACGAATCGGTCCGCGCCTAGGCCTGTCGCGCGTCAATCTGGATGGTGGTGATGGCCCGGGTGTCGCGGAGGCCTCGCTTCGGTGGGCGTGTGTGCTTCCGGCGCGGTCGCAGGCGCCACTGGCCGCCCGTTCGGTGGATCGACTTCGGGCGCTGCTCGAGTGAGCGCGGTTTGCAGGTTGGCGAGGTCCGCGTCGAGGGGCGGCTCCGCGGCTGGGCTGATTCCGCCGTGGCCTTCGAGCATCTGAAGCTGCTGGCTGAGGTTCGCCAGTTCTTGCGGCAGGTTCGCGGTGTGGCCCAGCTCGTAGGAGTTCAGAATATTGGACAGTTCGTTCGTGATCTGCTGGGCGGCATGCCGTTCGATGCTGCCCGCTTCGACATCCTGGGTGAGGATCGTCGTGAGAGCGCCCGCGCTGCCGGCGACCGTGGGCGTCTGGGGCGCGCTGCTCGTCGTAGAGGTCTGTTTGGGGGCGCCCGCCGGGGCGCTTGCGGCTGTGGTGGCCGCCGTCGTGGCGGCGGAGGTGGTGTGCGGGCGCGACGGTCGCTTGGAGGCCGTCCGGCGATGCATCGGCGCGTGGCGTGCGCTCCCGCTGGACAGCGTTGCGATCGCCCCGGCCAGGAGCGCCACGCCGGCAACCACCACCGCTATCGCTGCGACGCGACGGCGGCTGTGGCGGCGATCATGCGAGCGCATGCGAGTGGTGGCCGTTTCGGCGGTCCCGCGCGGCACATGCGCGCGCGGACGACGCGGGACGGTCCATGCCGTCGCGTAGGCGACTCCGTCCCGCGCGGTGTGCAGGGTGTCTGTGAGCCGCTGCTGCAGCTGCGCGGTGCTCTGCGGCCGGTCACCCGGAGCCTTGGCAAGCATCTGGGTCACGAGTGCTTCAAGGGCGCCGGAGACCTCGAGGCCGCGCGCCCGCAACGGCTGGGGATCGACGTTGACCTGCTGGTGGAGGATCGCCGCGACCGTCTCCCCCGCGAACGGCGGGCGGCCGGCGAGCATCGCGTAGAGCACGCAGCCGAGCGAGTAGATGTCCGAGCGCTCGTCAGCTGGGCGCCCGAGCACCTGCTCCGGCGCCATGTAGGCCGCGGTCCCGAGGACATTGGTGGTGTGCGTTAGCGCTGTGCCGTCGAGAGCTCTGGCGATGCCGAAGTCGAGGACCTTCACCGTCCCGTCATCGGCGACCATGACATTGCCTGGCTTGATATCGCGGTGGATGATCCCCGCCGCGTGCGCGGCACCGAGCGCGTCGGCGCAGTGAGCGGCGATGCCGACGGCGCGCTCCAGCGCGATCCGGCCCTCCTCGCGCAGGATCGTCTCGACGCTACGACCGACGAGGTACTCCATCACGATGAAGCGGCTCCCCTCGTCGACGCCGGCGTCGAACACGGTCACGATCGCCGCGTTGGCAAGCGCCGCGGGCGCGCGCGCCTCGCGCTCAAAGCGCGCGACGCTGACCGGGTCCGCCTCGGCGATCTCGGCGGGCAGCACCTTGACCGCCACGACCCGGTCCAAGACGAGATCGGTGGCGCGATACACCGTGCCCATGCCACCCCGGCCGATCACCGCGCCTAGCGCGTACCGCTCCGCCAGGGTTCGACGCGCATCCACCTGCGACAGTTTCACGCCCACCGGCGGTATCTACCCAGCCGAGCCCGAGCCGAGACACCTGGGAGGCGCCTCGGTGCCAGAGGTCTGAGGCCAGTGCCCACACGCATGCCCGGCCGGCGCATCCGCTAGAACGGGTGCCTATCGCTGATCTACAGGGGAGCCGTTCGATCGAGATCGCCGCGCCTGCCGAGCGCTGCTTCGCCATCGCGGCGGACCTCGATCACGTGCCTGAGTGGCATGGGGCGATGACCGGTGTCGAGGTGCTCGAGCGCAACGGGGACGGGCTGGCGACCGTCGTTGAGAGCACGATCAACGTCATCGTTGCGTCTGTGCGCGTGCGGTTGCGCTTCAGCTATGGCAAGCCGAGCGGTCTGCAGTGGACGCGCGAGAGCGGGGACCTGCGTTCGCTGGATGGGTGGTGGCGCTTTGAGGAGCGTGACGGCGTGACGGTGGCGACATACGGGTTGGAGATCGGGGTCAGCCGACGCCTGTCCGTCCTCGTACGCACAATTCGCGGGCCCCTGCGCGACCGGCTCGAGGCGCTTCTGGCGGACCGTCCGGTCGAAGGACTCAAGGCGCAGGCTGAGAGTTAGGGCTAAAAGCACCTCGATGTTGTTGCACCAGCGCCGCGTGCCGCTCTAGCCGATCAGCCCTTGATCTCGTTGTGAACCCGAGCCACCATCGGCTCGTTCATCTCGATGCCCGCCGCCGCGAGGATCGGCAAAAGGGTTACCCCGAATGCGTCAAATGCCTCCTGCGACTCCCAAACGTCGAACACCTGGATCTCGCCGTCCGTCTCGAGAGCGATGTGGGAGATACGTCCGTCGGGGGCTCCTACACCCGCTTCCTCAAGCCGGACGAGCGTCGTGTCGTACCGATCCTGCGTAAAGCCCTTGCCAGTGATGTAGAACCCGAGCGCCATTCGATCACGATCCCCCTTCGCGCGGCCTGCGCGGTGGTTTACCCAGCGATGCCGCGGACTGTACTCCTCGGACCGACGGTCGTGCGGGCCAACCCAACTAAACCGTGGGCCGCCTGCCGAGGGTGCAGCCGAGCGCCTTCTCGGGTCCAGCGCGGACGCTCGCTCAGCTTCGCAAAGCGGCAGTGACGGGCGCGCGCGATACTCAATCCGCAGCGTCAATGAAGAGTGGTTCGGCAACTATGAGGAGCACGGGGGTAGGCGGTGTCGCAGGAGAACGTGGAGATGATGCGCGTTGCCCTCGAGGAGTGGAATCGCGGCGACAGGAGCGAGGCGCAGGTTCGCGCTTTCTGGCACCCGGATGTGGAGTTCTTGCCGCGTCGATCAGCGACTGAGGGGCCATATCGCGGGATCGACGGCGTCGAACGCTTTATCGCCGATGCCGACGAGACCTTCGAGAAGTTCGAGCAGCACTACGAAGTGCTCGACCTGGGAGAACGGCTCCTGGTTTGGGGGACGCTCCACGTGCGGGCCAGGGGCAGCGGCATCGAGACCGACATCGCGACGGGCGCCATATTGGAGTTCCGTGACGGCAGGATCGTTCGCTGGGAGGACTTCGGCTCGAAGGAGACGGCGCTCGAAGCCCTGGGGCTGCGCTGGGATCGGTGAGGTGACGCAGGTGCACCGGGGGGACGCGATACGGAGGTGGAGATCGTGAGGTCGGCCGACCAGCACGCTGGGCGCCAGGCGATCACTTCGGCCCCTCAGCGTGGACGCCGCGTCTCCACGCCAAGAGCGGTTCTCGGAGTCGCGGTGCTGGGCAGTTTCATGGCGTTCGTCGACGCCACGATCGTCAACATCGCGGTGCCGAACATCGCCCACGAATTCTCGAGCCCCCTGTCGAGCGTGTCGTGGGTGCTGAACGCCTACAACATCGTGTTCGCGGCCTTTCTCGTCGGCGGAGGACAGCTCGCGGACCTGCTCGGCCGCCGGCGGGTGTTCTCATTCGCGCTGATCCTGTTCACGCTTGGGTCCGCGGTATGCGCGGCCTCGCCCTCGCTGAACCTGCTGATCGCCGCGCGCGTGCTGCAGGCCGCGGGCTCGGCGATGCTGGTTCCGAGCTCGCTCGCGATCGTGCTTGAGGCGCACGACGAGAGCCAGCGCATGCACGCGGTCGCGCTGTGGGCCGCGGTGGCCGCGCTCGCGGCCGGTATCGGCCCTCCGCTCGGCGGCGTGTTGATCACGGCCTCCAACTGGCGGCTGGTGTTCCTGGTGAACATCCCCGTGGGCCTCATCGCATTCATGCTGGCGCGGCGCGTGCTCGTCGAGAGCCGCGCGCCCGGGCGCAGACAAATGCCCGACCTGCTCGGTGCAGTCGTGTTCGCCGCGGCGATCGCAGCGTTCGTACTCGGGGTGGTCAAGGGACAGGAATGGGGCTGGGGAAACGCGCGTGTCGTGAGCGCGTTCCTGGTCTCGCTCCTGCTTGGTGTGTACTTCGTGGTGCGCTCGAACCACCAGCGCACGCCGGTGATCGACCTGTCGCTGCTGCGCATCCGCTCGTTCGCGCTCTCGAACGGGGTCACCGTGGTGATGGCGAGCGGCTTCTACGCATACACCCTCTGCAACGTCCTGTTCCTCACGAGCGTCTGGCGCTACTCGGTCCTTACCGCAGGCTTGGCGTTAACGCCAGGACCGTTCACGGCGATGGCGGTCGCCGGCCCGGCCAGCCGACTCGTCGAACGCGTGGGCCACCGGGTGGTCGTCGTGCCGGGCGCTTTGATCTGGGCCGCAGGTGTGGCCTACTTCGCCACAACGCTCGGCGTCACCCCCGACTTCCTCGGCGGGTGGCTGCCCGGGATGCTCATCCTCGGCGTCGGAGCTGGGCTCACGTTCCCCACGCTGAGCGGCGCAGCGGTGGGGTCGGTGCCCGGGCCGCGCTTTGCCGTCGCCAGCTCGCTGAACTCGGTCGCGCGTCAACTGGGCGCTGCGCTTGGGGTGGCGATCCTGATCGCGATCATCGGCACCCCCACGCCGCTGCAGGCGCTGCACGCGTTCGAGCACGGGTGGCTCTTCGCCGGCGGCTGCTTCCTGGCCGGAGCGCTGGCGTGCAGCGCCCTGGTGGTACGGAGAGCGAGCGCCACTGACACGCGGGCGGGCCATCTTTCGGAGAGTACGAGAGAGTCGGCAGAGGCTCTCGGAGAGGGAGCGCTCCTCGACGACCGGGCCCTGCCACCTCTCACCGAGTCAGACGGCGAGCACGCCGTCGGCGAGCCACAGTCGGTAGCGGAGTTCCTGCGCAACGTGCCCGTCTTCGCGACGCTTTCCGACGCGATGCGCGCTGAGATCGCCGAGCTCGGGACCGCCGTCAGCCTGAAGCGAGACGAGTGGCTGTTTCGCCAAGACGATTACGCCGACAGCGTCTACATCGTACGTCTCGGCCAGCTCGAGGTGATCCGCGAGGACCCAGAGCCCGAAACGGTTAACACGGTGACGCGCGGAGCGGTGCTCGGCGAGCTCGCGCTTCTCAGCGACTCCAACCGAACTGCCTCGGTCCGAGCGCTCCGGGACACCGAGTTATTGCAGATCACTCGTCCCCACTTCGAGTCGTTGCTCCGCTCCGAACCCGAGCTAACCCTGAGCCTCGCCCGGGCGCTCGCCGCTCAGCTGAGGGTAAGTCGCGCGATTCCCCTCAGGCGTGGCCGACCTGTGATCCTGGCCCTTCACGCCCTCGGCGATGACGTGCCGTTGACCGATCTCGCGGACGAACTCAGTCGGATGCTCTGCACCTGGGGACGGGTGGCGGTTCTCTACCCCGGCGACGCGGACGCCCCCGGAGCCCTGCTCGGGAGTGGACTCGCCGAAAGAATCAGCTCACAGGAAGCGGTGGCCAAGTTCACTCCGCTGGTCGAGCGCTGCGAGCTCGACCACGATCAGGTGATCCTGGTGTGTGGCTCGTCCGAGCACACTGTGGCGTGGGACGAGTTCTGCCTTGCGCGTGCCGACAAGGTGGTCGTCGCCGTCGGCGCAACCGTTCCCGACCCCCAGCGACCCTTGGCGCCTGCGGGGCAGTGGGCGAGCCTGCGCGGGTGCGACCTGCTCGCCTACGGCATTGAGCGCGGGTCGCAGTCCCTGGTGGAGTGGATGGAAGATCTGGCGCCTGTGAGCACCTTCGCGATCAGGACCGACGGTCACCGCCGCGGCGATATGGCTCGCATGGCTCGCAGGCTGGCCGGACGGGCGGTGGGGATCGTGCTCAGCGGCGGCGGAGCGAGGGCGTTCGCCCATCTCGGGGTGATTGAGAGACTCCAGAACGCCGGTGTGGTCGTGGACCGGGTCGGGGGCGTAAGCATGGGCGCGTTCATCGGCGGCTTGCTCGCCTGCGGGCATAACAGCCACGCGATCGACGCCTGCTGCTATGAGGAGTGGGTACGCCGCAATCCGATCAACGACTACACCCTGCCGCGAACAGCTTTGACCAAGGGACAAAAGGGGCGGGCCATGCTCGAACGGGTCTTCGGCGACGTGCAGATAGAGGAACTCGACCGCGCCTTCTACTCGGCGACCGTCGATCTCAGGAACAGCAGCCTGGTGATCGACCGCGACGGTCCCCTCTACCTGGCAGTCGGATGCAGTATGTCGCTGCCTCTGATCGCGCCCCCACAGTTGCGCGCCGAACGTGTCCTGATCGACGGCTCCCTATTGGACAACCTCCCGCTCGCGCCGATGACGCTCACCGGTGAGGGACCCGTTGTTGCTGTGGACATCAAGGGCGGCGAAGAGCACCCCCGACAGGACGCCGCCAACAGCGGCTATCGCGTGCGGGAGAGCCGGGGCAAGCGAGGCGTGCGCGTGCCGTCACTGCCGGGAACGATATCCCGCATCGCCCTGCTATCGAGCTCCAATACCACCGAGTCCGCGCGGCTGCACGCCGACTTCAAGATCGAGGTGCGGGTGTCTGGTGTTGGTCTGCTCGAGTTTCACCAGATCGACCAGGCCAGAGCTGCGGGCCGTCAAGCCGCCTCCCAAGCGCTCGAGGAACCCCCGGCCTGGCTGCTGCCCGAGCACGTGCCGATCTCCGATCCCTCCAGCCGGCGTACGGTCATAAGGGTGTGAGCTGCCGAGCCCCGGGCGGCATCAGCCTCGGACCGGGAGCCTTTGCCGGCTGGCTCGCGGTAAGGTCTGATTGATCGGCGCTGGCGAGGGAGGGGTTTCTGATGGGCGAAGCGATCGTGGTGGGCACCGACGGTTCTGAGAGTGCTGCGCAAGCGGTGGCGGAGGCGGTCCGCCTAGCCAAGGCCCTCGATGCCGAACTCCATGTCGTTTCAGCCTATAAGCCGTTGCGTGATGTCCATATCGAGGGGGCGCCGGCAGGGGCTGCCAAGGTGTGGGCACCGTTGCCGGATGCCGAGGTTGAAGTGACGCTAGGCGAGGCCGCGGCCGCGGTCCGTGTTCATGACGTGAAGGTAACGACGCACGCCGTGCAAAAGGACCCGGCTGACGCGCTGTTGGACGTCGCCGCCGAGGCTGGAGCGGCGCTGATCGTCGTCGGCAATCGGGGGATGCACAGTGCCAAGCGATTCGTCTTGGGAAACGTGCCGAACAAGGTTTCCCACAGGGCGAGCTGCAATGTGCTCATCGTGTCGACTGACCAGGGCTGAGGAGCGGCGCTGGGCCGATGAACGCTCGGATGGTGGATCCTGCACCCACATCGCGGTGCGCTCGCTCTAAACAAACGCGTTGATCTCGACTGCTTCTTCGTTGCTCTGCGTCGATGTGAGCCTCAGGCCGACCTGTTCGTTGAGCGCGTTCGTGAGCACGTCTTTTTCGCCGCCTTCGAACTGTTCGGGTTTCTGCTTGCCGGCCGTGGCCGTGAATTTCAACGTCGCCGTCGTGTGCATCGCGTCTGCCGAGACGGGAGCGAGGATCGAGCCCGTGAGCGTCGTGGAAGGGCTGCCCGCGCAGGTGTATTCGATGAAGGGTCCGGTTTTGCCAACCGGGTAGAGGTCGAGGGCGACGTGCCGGGTTTCTTTGCCTTCTTCGAGGGTTACGCGTTCGATTCCGAGCACGCCTTCGAGCTTCTTGGTTTCAAGTTCGCCTTCGCCGAGCCCTGGCGTTGTGCATTTCTTGGTGGCCGATTCACAGCCCGTGAACTTAATGGCGACGTCGCCGACGGCCTTGGCGCTCGTGATCGTGCCGCTGCTGCTCTCGCCCGTGCACGTGACTTTGACTTTCTTGACCGTTTCCAGCATTGTCGTCGTAGTTGGTTTGATCGCCGTCGTGAAGCCCGCTTTGACGGCCCCGGAGTGCCATTCGTATTTGCCACTGTGCGTTTCGCTTTTTGCCAGACAGGTGGCGGTCGTGAATGCCCCGTCATAGACGGTTTTGCCGGCATCTTTTTCGGCCGCGACTTTCAGGCAGCGCCCGAATTCGGGAGGAGATGATGTTCCCGTAGTCGTGAAGAATTCTTCTAGGCCACTGCTCAGTCCGCCAGCGTTACGCGCCACGAGCCGGAAGTAGTAGGGGGTGTTTGCTTCCAGTCCCGTCACCGGAGCGGTGACTTCGACCGCGCTTGTACCCGATCCCGGGAGTTTTGTGCATGACGCGCTCGAGCCGAGCAGCATGGTCGTCCCGTATTCGAACCTGCATTCCGTCACTTCGCTGCCGTTCGGGTTCACGCTGCCAATCAGCGTCGCGCTTGCGCTCGTGATTTCTGTCGCCCCCAACGTCGTCGCCGAGGGCCGCGCCAGGTAGGAGAATTCATCGGCCGAGCCAGTGGCGCTCGTGCCCGCGCTGGTCGTCACGGTCACGCCCACGGTGCCTTTGCCGGGCGGCGATTCAGCCGAGACCACGCTCGCCGATTCGACTTTGAACGCTTTCGCTGGCGTCGAGCCGAACCTGACTTCTTTGACGCCGCTGAGGTTGGCGCCCGTGATCGTCACCTGGGTGCCGCCAGCTTCCGGGCCTTCTTTCGGTTCGATCTTGCTCACCGAGGGCAGCGCCAGGTAGGAGAATTCATCGGCCGAGCCGGTGGCGCTCGTGCCCGCGCTGGTCGTCACGGTCACGCCCACGGTGCCTTTGCCGGCCGGCGATTCAGCCGAGATCACGCTCGCCGATTCGACTTTGAACGCTTTCGCTGGCGTCGAGCCGAACCTGACTTCTTTGACGCCGCTGAGGTTGGCGCCCGTGATCGTCACCTGGGTGCCGCCAGCTTCCGGGCCTTCTTTCGGTTCGATCTTGCTCACCGAGGGCAGCGCCAGGTAGGAGAATTCATCGGCCGAGCCGGTGGCGCTCGTGCCCGCGTTGGTCGTCACGGTCACGCCCACGGTGCCTTTGCCGGCCGGCGATTCGGCCGAGATCACGCTCGCCGATTCGACTTTGAACGCTTTCGCTGGCGTCGAGCCGAACCTGACTTCTTTGACGCCGCTGAGGTTGGCGCCCGTGATCGTCACCTGGGTGCCGCCAGCTTCCGGGCCTTCTTTCGGTTCGATCTTGCTCACCGAGGGCAGGCCGACAGGTTCCACGGTGAACGCGTGCGAGGTCGAGGCCGCGGTGTACGCCGGATCGCCTTCGAACCTTGCGCTCACGCTGTACGAGCCGGCGGAATCGTGAAGCGTCACGCTGCATGACGCAAGCCCGCTCGCCGCTGTCGTTGCTTCGCAGCTCTCGGCACCTACGGCGAACTTGATCTTCCGTCCTTCGAGTCCGTGGGCCGTGCCGTGATCGTAAAGCGTCGCGGATAGGACCGGGGACTGTCCTTCGACGGCCGAGGTAGCGCCGGTGTAGTTGATGTCAGCCGGGTTGTTGGCCAGATCGTCGAAGTTGGGTGACCCCCAACCGGTCGCCTCGTCCCACCCTTTCGTCGCCGGGAAGCCGTTGCTGCCGGTCTGGATGTCGTGAAAGTCGCTTGCGTATGTGGTCGCGTCGTTACCGAGCGAATACAGCAACGGAGCGACGAAGCCGATCCCCGCGCGCCCGACTGCCGCGTTCGCGTTGTCCCAGACGGCTGACGCACCTGCCCAAATTGGAGCCGCCAGGCTAGTGCCACCCGCTTCGTAGATCGAGCCTTCGACGAGCAGAAACGCCCCACATTCGGTGCCGAAGGTTTCGCCTGTCGGGCTTTCCCTGCCCCCGTAGCATGAGTCCGCAGAGACGTCTGGTGTGGCACGCCCATGGCACGACGTCGACGGCCATTCGAGCGGGCTCCCGACGCCGGTCTGCCATGCCGGTCGCGCCTGGCTGTTGCTGCAGCCGCCGTCGTCGAGCAGCGCGTTCTCCGACTTCCATTCGCTGTTCGGCCCGACGTGCAGTTCGGTGCCGCCGACGGCGACCGTGTTCGCGCTGAGCCCCAGACAGTCGGTCCCGCCTTCGGCACCGTTGTCGCCCGAGGAGAAGTAGAACGTCTTGCCGGTGCTCACGCCGGCCTGCAGGATTTTTTCAAACCCTCCCGGAACGCTGCTGCAAGCGAAACCCCAGCTGTTGGAGATGATCGCTATTTTCGAGTTGGCCGCGTCGTCGAGGGCTGTTTCCAGCGTTGGTTCCGTGTTGTTGACTCCGAGCCAGTACGTCTCGTGGATGCCTGGGGCCACGGCGTGTGCGACCTCGGTGTCCAGTGCCACCTCGGTCTTCCCGTTGATGGTCGAGGAACCTCCGACCTGGATGAATTCCAGACCGTTGGGGCCGGTGCCGCCGACGGTGAGTGCCGTCGTACCTGTGTCTGCGGCGTATTTCGTATAGTCGCTCTGGGGGACCGTCTTCCCCCAGAGCGTGAAGCCGATAGTCTGGCCTTCGCCGCTGCCGGTCAGGTCATAAGCGCTGCGGAAATCAGTGCCGAAGTAACCGCAGAATTCCGGTTCACTTTTCCTGTTTACGCAATGGTCGGCGCTGTTGAAGTGGAAGACGTTGTAGTTGGAAAGCCCTCCAATCCAATCTACATGTAGAGACGTTGGAGCCGATGGACTGCGATCGTTCGCGTAGAATTCGCGGCCCTGGAAGGCGTAGTTGTTGATGGTGACCCCGAACGCTCGCTCGACCGCCGCCGTGGATGCATTTACTTCGACGAGCGAGTTGTCCGGGGAGACACCCGCGACGTGCAGGCCCAAGCCACGCAGCCATGTGTCAACGGCACGGACTTCGCTCCCGGTCGGAGCAAAGCGCGCGTCGTATTCCTCGGGAGTGAGATAGTGCCCGTAGGAAGGGCTTCCAGGTGTGCTTACGGCCCGGATCAATTCTTCGAGCTGGACGGGTTCGCGAGTCGCGAGGTCTACGTTCAGACTCACTGAGGCGCTCGTGCTCCGCGGTCCACGCAGCTGTGCGAGCCCGCGTGCGACGGGACGTGGCGTGTTGTCGCGCAGTGACGTCAGTGGAGGCTGCCCCCAAGCGACAACGGGGTGCAGCGCCACAAGCCAAGCTGGGACTAGGCTGGCGATCGCGGCGAGAGCCGGAGCCCAGCGCACACGACGGCACACGAGTCGGGCTAACCCGATGCAGTGGGTGTGCCGGCTCCGAGATAGGTGTCGCGACGGATCGTCGGAGCTCTGCGCACGCGGACCAGACGACCTAACCATCTGACACCGCGGATGTGATCGCCTCCTGTCTGCAAGGCTGGACTACGCGGCCGTGGCGCTTGTACGCGCTCGCCTGTCCTCTCCCGTCAAGCATAGGCGGACAGGATACGCCTGAAATGCCCGGCCAATCGCGCGGCTCGCGCTGAGCCAGGCTCTGCACGGGCAAGGCCTGGGAATGAAGATCGCGACTGCTCGCGCGGTCCTCGCTGGTTGATGTCCAACGATGGGGCACGCTGTTGAGAGGGTTTTCCAAGGTCATCGCCGAGGTCGCCGACGGGGCAGAGCATGTGGCGGCAACCAGCACACCGCCACATGCTCTGGGCGAACGGACTCCGGGGGTCAGTGTTCGACCGCTGGAATGGCGATGGGCGCTGGCTCGCCCTGCGGCGTCGGCTCCCTGTCGACACCGGTGGCGATGGGCGGAACGGTCTCCGGCCGCTCACCGATTCGTGCGACGTCGAGGACGATCAGGCCGAGGTTCGCACCGGCAGCTGCTCCGACGATCGTGGTGATGACCGCCGTGAGCCCGGCTGCTGCGTTGAACCCCAGCAGCGCGCCGACGAGTGCGCCCGTCAGTGCGACCCCGAACCCGATCCTCGTGGCCCTGGCAGGCCGGTCGCGGTTAAACCAGGCCAAGTAGGTGCCGAGGCCGATCGGTATGCCGATGAAGAGAACAGCCATGAGCTCGCTGTCGAGGGGCACTGTCGGCAAAGTCACCAGCACGATGATCAGGCCGATGAACCATCCGCCGAGGCCGAGCACCAGCAGGTAGACGGAGCGCAGGATCGCGCTCGCCTTGCGCCCGAAGCCGCCGCGCTTGTGCGCCCGGCGCCACATCAGTAGCAGTGACAGGATCATGAGGAGTCCCAAGCCGATCATGACGCCGGCGATGGCCTTGGCGGGTCCGGTCTGTGTGGAGTCGGGCGTGAGTTTGACCGCTTGAGTTTTGTACAGCGAGTCGTCGACCTTGCCTGTGTCGAAGTAGGTGTTAATCAGGTGCGTGCTCGCCTCGGTCTGTTCGGTCCAGAAGGAGGTTGTGTGGCCGAAGCCGGCGAGGATGACCTGGTGGCCGTTGGGCAGGTAGGGGAGGAGCTCCTTGGTCGCGTTCTGGGGCGGGGTGGCGAAGTCGAGACTGCCGCCGATCAGGAGCGTCTGCACGTTCGATGTCTGGACATGGGTGTACTCGTTGTCGGCCGGGGTGGCCGGCCATGCGTGCAGGAGGCCTCCGCCGCCGAAGAGGAATTCCGTTCCGGGGTTGCCGATAATCGAGGGGCGGTCGTGTTCGCTTGACGAGTAGTAACGCTCGGCAGCTTGGTTGTCAGCCATTCCGACAGCTGCGACGTCGCCCCAGACAAACGCTTCCGGGAAAGCGATCTGGGCGAGGAGCGACTCGAACCAGAGCCCGCTCGAGTCACCGTGGGCGGCCGAGAGCCAGGCGTCCAGGGTCATCGGTCCGGAGAGCGGCGAGGCATTTTCCGTCGTCTCCATGAGTCCGAAGAAGCTGGCGATCCGTGCGTTGCCCTTCTTGATCGGAAAGAACAACCAGCGGTTCGGCATGTGCGCGACGGTCCGTTCCAGCGTCGCGGCGAGATCGCCGGTGCGCTTGTGGCACGTCGCGTCTTGAGCACAGAGGCTGGCGTAGCGGTCGATCTGTTCGTCCGTCGTCTTCGGGTGCCAGATGAAGTTGCCGGGTGGGTTGACGCCGATCATCACCGAACGGTGGATGGCGGTCGGGTAGCGCCAGGAGTAGATCATCGCGGTGCGGGTGCCCGCGCTTTCGCTCAACAGGTCGATCTGGTGGTAGCCGAGGGCTTTCCGTGCCGCCTCGAGGTCGTCGACCCGTTCGGGGAGTGTGTAGCCGGCGAGATCGACGCCGTTTGCCTGGAGCCGCTTCGCGCACGAGCGGAGCGCGTTCGAGTAGGCATCGAGGGACTTCTGGCCGAGGAAGTCGGCGGAGTGCTCGAGGGCCGATTCGACCTCCGGGCAGGCGAGCCGGACGGAGCCGTCGACGCCCCGGTAGCCGACGAGGACGACGTCGTGGTTGGCGGTGAACCGACTGGCGTCCGCGAACTTCATGTTCGTGACGCCGGGGCCGCCTTCAAGGCGGAAGATCGGGGCGCCCGGATGTGCCGAATGCGCGCGGATCCGGATGACCGGCAGCGCGATCAGCCGCGAATGCGGGTCGGCGCGGTTCTCGGGCACCACGAGCGTCCCGCAGTCGGCGGCGTAGGCGCCCTTCTCGGTGTTGTAGGTACAGCTCTTGAGCGTCAGCTGGCCTGAATGCGCGCCGGCAGGCACGGAGACGGCCGTAGAACTGCCGGCGAAGTGGAGGTAGACGAGCCCGAGCGTGAGGACGGCGATCAGGGTCAGGCCAACGATCCGGCCGCGACTGAAGCGTCTGGTCGAGGGGTGCATGGCTCGTGCTTTCCTGTTGGTGCTGCTCGCGGTGCTAGCGGTCTTGGTGGTCATGCTTCATCCCCCTTCGGGCTGGACTTCGGACATGACGACAGGCTCTCCGTTCAGCGAGGAAGAAACCAGGGGGCCTGGCAGGCGTCTGTGACGTCGGGTAGCGGCCCGGGATACGCCGGTTTGCCGCCAGCTCGGGGCGGCCAGCCGTATGGAACCAATCGCGGCGCTGCGCGATGATCAGCCCTCATGAGAGAGACTGTCCTGATCGTGGATGATCACCCGAGCTTCCGGGCCAGCGCGAGGCGCATGCTCGAAGCCAACGGCTACGCCGTCGTCGGGGAGCTCGACAACGGTGACGGCGTGGTGGCTGCCGTGGAGAAGCTGAACCCAGAGGTTGTGCTACTCGACGTGCACCTACCCGATATCGACGGCTTCGAGGTTACGCGGCGACTACTCGAGGCGAACGGCGCTAGCCCGCAGATAGTGCTTATCTCGAGTCATGACTTCACCGACCTTGACGAGGCGGTGGGCGCCAGTGGCGCGCGCGGGTTCGTCGCCAAGAGCGAGCTGAGCGCGGAGGCGATCTCTTTACTCATCCGCTGACCGCATCGCGACGCACCCTGATCGGTTTCGCCGGCGTGGCGTTCGTGATGGGCGTCTCCGCTTTCGTGGTCATGCTCAACGGCGAGCACAACGTTCACCGGGGCGCGTATGCCGGCTTGTTCCTGGCCACCGGCTGGGGGTTCGTGGGAGTCGGGCTATGGGTTTGGAGGCAGCGGTCGGCCGGCAACATAGGTCCGCTGATGGTCGCGGTCGGCCTCAGCGCCTTCCTGAAGGGGTTGGCCTTTTCCAACGACAGCGTCTTGTTCGCGATCGCCTCGGTCGGGGAGGTGCTGATCTACGCGGTGCTCATCCAGCTGCTGCTGTCGTTTCCCTCGGGGAGGCTCGAAACCCGGCTGGATCGTCTCCTGGTCACCATCGCCTACGTCAACACGACGGTGGTGCAGCTCGGAGTGTTCCTGTTCACCGACTCAAAGGCGGGCTGCGCCCGCTGTCCCAGTAACCCGCTGCTGATCGAACACTCCGAGGCTGCCAAGGTACTCGAAGCGGCGCAACTGGACACCTCGATCGCGTTGCTGGGTGCCGTGGTCGCGGTCCTCTATCGACGCTGGCGAAGCGGCACCCCAGGGCGAGCGAGGGTGTTCGCTCCCATCGTCGCCGTCGGCGGGCTCACGTTTCTGCTGCTGATGGCCGCCCTCATCGTCGAACAGGCCGGCCTGTCGAGCGACATTTCTGACGCGCAGACGTTGGCTTTGTTCACGTCCATCGCCTGCCTACCGTTTGCCTTCTTGGTGGGTCTCCTGCGATCCCGGTTCAGCGAAGCCGACGCGATCAGCGAGCTCTTGGCCCAGCTCGGTGAGGGTGGTGGCCGCGGAGCGTTGCGCAACGCGCTCGCGGACGCGCTTGGAGACCCGACCTTGGAGCTCGCCTATTGGGTTCCGGACCAGGACGCCTACGTGGACGCCGCCGGTCAGCCGGTTCGGGTCGATCCCGCGCCGGCGGGCATGGTGTCCACCATCATCGAGCACGACGGCGAACGAATCGCTGCGATCGTGCACAGCCCGGGCCTCGCGGAGGAACGCGAACTGGTGCAGACAGCGGGCGCCGCCGCCGGGCTGACACTCAGAAACGAACGATTGGCCGCCGAACTACGCGCGAAGGTTGCCGAGCTTCAGGCCTCACGCTCACGCATCGTGCAGGCTGGCTATGAGCAAAGGCGCCGACTCGAGCGGGACCTCCACGACGGCGCCCAGCAGCGACTCATGGCCCTCGGCATCGACCTACGAATGGTAAGAGAACGCATCGAGCACGACCCACAAGGGGCGGCGGAGCTCCTCGACGAGTCACTCCACGAGCTGAACGAGGCGACCGCGGAGCTGCGCGAGCTCGCACGAGGGATCCACCCGGCCGTGCTCACAAATCGCGGCCTGCACGCAGCACTCAAAGGCCTCGCAAGCCGCTCCCCGGTTCCTGTGGAACTGCTCCAGACGCCGGCCGACAGGCTCCCGCCGTCGGTCGAGTCGGCGGTCTACTTCGTCGTCGCCGAGGCCCTTACGAACGCGGCCCGCTACTCGCGCGCGCAAACGGTAACGGTGGGGGTCGTCCGCGACAACGGCCACGTCGACGTCGAGGTGAGCGACGACGGCGTCGGGGGCGCCGACGCCGATCAGGGCTCGGGGCTGCGAGGGCTTCAAGATCGGGTCGCGGCGCTCGACGGCCGCCTCGAGCTGACGAGTCCGCAGGGGTTGGGCACCATCCTCAGGGCGACGATCCCGTGCGCGTGATCGTCGCAGAGGATTCCTTGCTGATGCGGGAAGGCATGGTGCGGCTGCTCGAGGAGGCCAAGTTCGAGGTAGTCGGTCAGGCCGGGGATGCCGAGGAGCTGCTGCGAAAGGCCAGGGCGCACAAGCCCGACATCGCAATCATCGACATCCGCATGCCGCCCACCCACACAGACGAGGGGCTGCGTGCGGCGCGCGTGATCCGGGAAGAGATGCCGGACACTGGTGTGCTGGTGCTCTCGCAGTACGTCGAGGAGGCCTACGCGCTGGAGCTCCTGGGAGACGACGCCGCCGGCGTCGGCTACTTGCTCAAGGACCGCGTCTCGGACCTAGAGCGCTTCGCCGATGCGATCAGAAGAGTCGCCGAGGGAGGCTCCGCGCTCGATCCCGAGGTCGTCTCAGAGATGCTGGGTCGCAAACGCACAGACGATCCACTGAACGTGCTGACCGCGCGGGAGCGCGAGGTGCTTGGCCTGATGGCAGAGGGTCGCAGCAATAAGGCAATCGCCGAGATACTCGTGATCACTGAGCGCGCCGTCGAGAGGCACGTCACGAGTATCTTCGCGAAGCTCAACCTTGCCCCGGCGGCCGAGGACCATCGCCGCGTACGGGCCGTCCTCGTGTTCCTCGGTACGTAACCCAGTTGCGGCGCGGCAATTCGTGACGCGTCGCATGACTGGTGTATATGGAGCCAACCGGGGTCGAACCGGTGACCTCCTCCTTGCAAAGCGCCCGCTCCGCTGCCCGATTTCAGCGCCGCGGCGCATTTTCGGCTCACTTGGTCGCGGTCTCGCCGGAGACGCCCGATGCGTCACTCACCACGCAGGAGAAGCGCGACCCTCACCTATACCGTCCTGAGCGACACGGGAGCCGAGCCTTCGGCGCCATACACCCGCCAAACATCGGCCTGTTTATAAGGGGTTGGTGTCGCGCGACGTGCGACCCCTAATTCCGAACAGGAGGTTCTTCCATGGCGCATCTCAGGCTGATCCGGTTGGTAGGCACTCTGCTTGCGGTCTCGGCCGTCGCGGCGGTCACGACCGCCGGTATCGCTCTCGCGCAGGGCGGGCATCACCATGCCAAGCACGGTCGTAGCCACCACGCCGCCAAAGCCAGCGGCACCGGCACCGCGTGTCCGGCGCCTTCCCCAAAGTCAGCCCAGCGATCCGGTGTGGTGGCTGCGCCCGGGTCGGTGGCCGCAAAGGAAGCGCGCGCCCAAAAGGAAGCGCTCGCCAGAAATGCGCCTGCTGAAAAGGAAGGGCCCGCCGAAAAGGAAGGACCCGCCGACGAAAACCAGACGCCAGCCGAAAAGGCAACGCGCACCGAAAAGGAACGGCTCGTCGCGACGCGGCCGCCGTGCGTGGTTGGGTCGGGGGCCGGCGCAGAAAGAGGCTCACGGGACGCCGCGCCGCGCGGTTGACGCCCTCGCTGCATCAGACGCTCGCCCGGCCCGGGATTGACCGGGCCAGGCGAGCCTACGATTGCCCCTATGCGCGTCCTGATCGTTGAGGATGAGAGTGACATGGCGGCGGCGCTGGTGCGCGGGCTGCGCCGCGAGGGGCTTGCGGTGGACGCGGCCGAGGACGGCCAGGAAGCGCTCCTGAAGGCGAACCTCGCGAGCTATGACGTCGTTGTGCTCGATCGCGACCTCCCCGTGGTCCACGGCGATGAGGTGTGCCGGCGGCTGAACGCGCTCGACTCACCGCCAGCGGTGCTGATGCTGACAGCCGCGGGCGAGGTCGGGGATCGCGTGGCGGGGCTTGCAGTGGGGGCTGATGACTATCTCGGCAAGCCGTTCTCCTTCGCTGAGCTCACCGCGCGAGTTCTTGCCCTCGGGCGGCGCGTGCACCGTCCGCGCCCGCCGGTCCTGTGCGTCGCCGACATCGAGCTTGACACCGCGCGCCGACGAGCACGGCGAGGCGTGCGGGATTTGCACCTGAGCGCCAAGGAGTTCGGCGTGCTTGAAGCGCTGGTCGTGGCGGACGGAGCGCTGCTGAGCACGGAGGAGTTACTCACGCGCGTGTGGGATGAGAACGCTGACCCGTTCACCGCGGCGGTGCGCGTCACGATGTCCTCGCTTCGGCGCAAGCTCGGCAAGCCGCCGCTGATCGAGACGCTGCCTGGCGCCGGCTACCGGATCGCAGACGACGCGTGAGCCGTTTCAGCCTTCGCCTCCGGCTCGCCTTGCTGATCGGCCTCATGCTCTTGGTCTGCGGGGGCGCGCTGCTAGCGATCAGCTACGGGCTCGTCAGCTCCAACCTGAACGCTCCGCTTGAAGGCGCGCTGCCATCCGGACCGAGTGCCGCCGGGAACCGCATTCGCGTCGGGGTGGCTTCGCCGGCGCGTGCTGCCAAGGAAGTAGCCGCCACGAAGCGTGCGGCGCAGTCCACGCCAAAGTCCGCCAGTGAGACTCCTAGCGGGGCTTCGCAGGGGCGTGCTGCCAAGGAAGCAGTCGCAAAGGAGGCGCAGACGGCGCTCACGAATCGGACGCTCGGGCAGCTCGTGACGCAATATCTGGCGGCCCTCGCCGGCGTCGTGCTGGTCGCGGTCGCCCTGGGCTGGCTGCTGGCGGGACGGCTGCTGCGCTCGGTGCGGCGGATCACCTCAGTGGCCGGGCGCGTCACAGGCAGGAACCTCAGCGAGCGGATCGGCCTGGGTGGACCCCGCGATGAGCTGCGCGAGCTGGCGGATGCGTTCGACGGGATGCTCGCACGACTCGACGGGGTGTTCCGGGCACAGCGACGCTTTATCGCCGACGCCTCGCACGAGTTGCGCACACCACTGGCGGCGATGCGAGCCGAGGTTGAGGTGCTGGCAGCCGACCCCCACGCGGCTGCCGCGGACGTTGAGGCGGCGACGCTTGTGCTCCGGCGCCAACTCGCCCGCAGCGAGGAGCTGATCGAGGCGCTGCTGGCGCTGGCCCGCAGCGAGCCAGAGCTGCTCGTGCTGGAGGTCGTTGACCTGGCGCAGATAGCGTGCGAACTATTCGAGGATGCCAGCGCCCGCATCGCGGATTGCCGGCTGCGCATCGACCACCAGCTCGCGCCGGCCGTCGTGCACGGCGACCGGCGACTGTTGACGCTGTTGGTGAGCAACCTGCTCGACAACGCCATCAAGCACAACCACGACGGCGGCTGGATCAGCCTTCGGAGCACGGTCGATGCCGTCAGCGCGCTGCTGGCAGTCGCCAACAGCGGCCACGTCGTGGCCGCTGAGGAGGTGCAGGAGCTCGCACAGGCTTTTCGGCGTGGCGGCAGGGCACGCGTTGGTGACGGGCATGGACTCGGGCTGGCGATCGTCGCGGCCGTCACCCACGCTCACCACGGCGAGCTGACAATCATGGCCCTGAAGGAGGGCGGCTTGCGCGTCGAGATCAGCCTCCCGCTCGTGGGCGATGGCGTGCTCGACACTCCCGCCGCGTCGCGCACAAACGGCGCGGTCGGCGCGATTGCGCCCACGAGCAGTCGCGGCGGTTCGCATTGAGTCGGGTTTTATGACGGAACGTGGCTGTGCACAAACCATCCGCTGCTCACATGCCGCCGGTCGCAGCCGGACCGCCGTCGTCGGGACCTGACCCGCTGCCAAGAGGCCCGGGGCCGTCGCGGCTTAGCTCACGCGGCGAGATGGGGGCCGTCGTCCCTGCTGCCTGCGAAGCAGCAAGAAGGCATGCACAGACGGGTGGAGGTCGGCTCCGCGGGTAGTTGACGCCCATGCCCAGCACTGCACCCGTCTCCGGGATCGGCCGTACCGACACGACCGCGCGTGCAGCGAACGCTCGCACGCGCGTCCTTGTCGCGACCGCCGCCGGGGCGCTCGGCGGACTGATCGTGGCGCTCATCGGACCCTGGTGGCTCGTCCCGCTCTCGGCATGGGACTGCGGCGCGATCGTCTTCGTCGTCTGGATCTGGACGTCTCTCCGGCATCTCGACGGCGCGGGGACCATGAGCTACGCGAGGCGCGAGGACCCCAGTCGCGCCGGCGCAGATCTGGTGCTGTTGAGCGCGAGCATCGTCAGCCTGATCGCCGTCGGCCTCGTGCTCGTCCGCGCCGGCAATGAAGCCGGCCTCGCGAAGGATCTGCTCATCGGCATGACGGTGATCAGCGTGGTCCTGGCCTGGAGCATGGTCCACACGGTGTACACCCTTCGCTACGCGCACCTCTATTACACGCAAGAAACCGGGGGGGTCGACTTCAACGAACGCGAGGAGCCGTCCTACTCCGACTTCCTGTACCTCGCGCTCACGGTCGGGATGACCTTCCAGGTCTCCGACACCGATCTCACCACCAAAGCGATCAGGCATACGGCGATACGGCACGCGCTTCTGTCCTACATGTTCGGCGTCGTCATCATCGCGGCTTCGATCAATCTGACGGCGGGGCTGCTGAGCAAATAGCGCGCCGGTCCGCCGCGGACCTGAAGTCGCTGCTAGGCCGCTCGAGGTCGGCCCGACGCGCGTGGCGCGCTCACGCAGCTGCGTTGGCTGTGGCCAGTCTGGAGCGGACTCGCATGATCGGGGCTGAGGGGTCGTGCGGCTGGGGGATAGCCGCAATGCTGAACTCGGCGATGGCGCCGCGGCGGAAGACGAGGCAGTGGGTGGACCCGCCGAACTGGAAGTGACCGAGCTCCTCGCCCTTCTCGACGTGGCGGCCTGGCTTGATCGACGATGCGATCAGGCAGGAGGAGACCTCGGACATTCCCACCGGCACGAACGCGACCAGGCCGATGACCGGGTCGTCGGCCTCGATCAGGAAGATGGCCCGGGCGGCTACGTGCGCCAGGTAGGACTGCGAGTTCGTGGGCTCGATCGCGTCCTTGCCCTCCGAGTCCACCTCGGAGTAATACGTCCCCTCCTGCACGAAGGCTCGGAGGATCTTGCCGGCCACCGGACTGTGCCAGCGGTGGTAGTTGTTCGCGCTCAAGAACGCCTGGTAGATGGTCCCGCCAATGAACTCGTCGACCGCATCGTCGTTGGCGAGCATGTCGGCCAGCGAGTAGGGCTGTGACTTGATCCAGAAGCGGTCCCGGCGCTGCACGTCGAGGCTGATGCCGTACGGAGTCGACTCGCAAGCGCTGACGATGACCTTGTCGTCCTCGGGCGCGGCGACCGGCCGCTCGCCCTCCTTGAACCGGCGGGTGAAGAAGTCGTTCCAGGAGGAGAAGCCCCAGTGCTCGTCCTCGGGGTCGTACTCGAATTGCTCGATGCCGACCGTCCGCTGCGCCTGCTCGCTCTTCCAGCCGGACGCCGAGTCGTTGAGCACGTACAGCGAGTCGTTGCTGCTGAGGAACTCGCACCAGACCGTAAGGATCTTCTTGAGCATCGCGTTCATGCGCGGGTCGCGGAACGCGGCGAACCCGGCCCGCGTGCCCATAGGCCAGTCGAGGATCGCCCCCAGCGGCGTGGCGACCATCGCGCTCTGCGGGCCGAACTCGGGCGCCATCGTGAGCACCTCGTTGATCAGGCGCAGCAACTGCTCGACGCTAGTGAGATGACGTTCGGAGTAGGGCTTGCCGGGAGGCACCTGCGTGATCATCTCGTTCATGTACATGCGGATCGTCGGGTCGCTGTCGATGAACTCCTGGAACTCGAGGAGCACTGGATGCAGGACGATCTGTTCGCCGCGCGACTCGACCCGCTCCCGATGAGCGCGGAGCCAGGACTCGAGGTCCTCCTGTTCGGCCGGCAGCCAGCCGGCACGGCGACGGACTTCGATCTCGTGGCGACTGATCGCCATCAGCTGCGCTTCTCCATCAGCTGGCGCCAGCCGCGAACCTCGATGTCGACGCCGTATCTGCGAGCAGCAGCGCGGATGCGCCTCCACGCGGCGTCGCGTTCGCTGTCACTCACGCCCTCGACCTGGTTGAAGCGCGCGACGGCATTACGGACATGGCGGGCGTCGCCGATCGGCTCCTTCTTCTTGGCCGGGAATGCGAATGCCTGCGCTTTTGCTCGGGTGCTTGCCATGAGCGGGCCTTTCTTTCGGTGGCGAAGCTTTTGCTTGGGTGTGCACTACCCACTAGGACGGCTCTGTAAGTCCTGGGCTGCCTCGGCGTGAACCTTGGCCTTCCTCACCGTCGCCGGGGGGCCGTCGGGCCTCGACGGCAGCGCAGCGCATGCAGAGCGAGCTGTCTGGTCTCGCGCGGAGACGGGCCGGGTCGATCGCCTCACCGCAGGAGTCGCATCGAGAGGTGCGTGAGCTCAGTGCCGCTGCGAGCGCGCGGCTTCTCCCCTCGTCCCGCCATGTCGGGCGGTGTGCTCAGCGTGTTGCCTTTTTGATCGCGCTGCGTGCTTTGCCAGCTGCGTTCTGGGCTTTGCCCTTGAGCTCGTCGCCAGCGCCGCGGGCCTCGGTGCCCGGTTTGCCGGCGGCCCTCCCGGCTTCCTGCTTGGCGCGGCCCTTGAGCTCTTTAGCTTTGCCTTGTGCTCGCTGTGTTCGGTCGCCCATCGTTCTTCTCCTTCGCTGGGGTGTGTAATTCGTCTCTACCCAGCTGAGCGGTGGTGCGAACCCCTAGAGGTCACGGAGCGCTGGGAGCAGCTCGTTCGCGGCCCAGGCAAGAAACACGCTTTGGGTTTCCCCTCCGATCTGCACTAGCGCGATCTCGTCGAAGCCCGCGTCAAGGAACGGCTTGATCTTCTCGACGTGTTTGTCGAGGTCGGGGCCGCACGCGATCTGCTCTGCTACCTGCCCGGGCGTGACCAGGCCGGTGGCACTTTGAAAGGAGTCGGGGTTGGGCAGGTCGGCATTCACCTTCCAGCCGAGGCCGAACCAGCGGAACTGGTCGTGGGCGCGCTTGACTGCGGTGTCGTGGTCGGGGTCGTAACAGAGGGCGATCTGCCCGACGCGGGGCTTGGCCTCGCCGCCGGCGGCGTCGAACATCTCGCCGAGCTCTGCCTTGGGCTCGGTGGCGATCAACAGGTCGGCCTTGGCGCCGGCGAGCCGACAGGAGTCCTCGCCCGAGACGGCTACACCGATCGGCACGCGCTGGTCGGGCCGGTCCCATAGGCGAGCGGAGTCGACCTGGAAGTGCTGGCCGTGGTAGTTGACGGTGCCTTCCTGGTCGAACAGCGCCGCGATCACGTCGAGCGCCTCGGAGAGCATTTGGTGGCGCTCTGCGACTGCGGGCCAGCGCTTGCCGACGACGTGCTCGTTGAGGCTCTCCCCCGCGCCGAGACCGAGGCGGAAACGATTGCCGGAGAGGATCTGGATGGTCGCGGCCTTTTGCGCGACGACGGCTGGGTGGTATCGCAGCGTCGGGCAGGTAACGAAGCTCATCAGCGGTATCCGCTCGGTCGCATGGGCGGCGGCTCCCAGCACGGCCCACGCGTAGGGCGAGTGTCCTTGTGAGGCGAGCCAGGGCTGGTAATGGTCCGAGATGACCGAGAAGTCGAACCCGGCTTGCTCGGCCCCTTGGATGTCGCGCACGAGCGCGTCGGGCGGCGACTGCTCGCACATCATCGTGTAGCCGAAGCGGGCCATCGTCTTGCCAGTACCCGGCGGCAGCCGAACGCAAGCCGCCCCGGGTTCGCGTCAGTGCTTGCGGCCGCGGCGTTCAGCCTGGCGCGTCCGTCAGCCAGGCTCCGAATGCCGGACCTGCAGGCACTATGCGAGTGGAGCCAACCGGGATCGAACCGGTGACCTCCTGCTTGCAAATTGTGCGCCTACGAAACCACGGCAGGTGCCGTTTGTGCTCCTGAGCAGGCCTTTTTCGTCGTCAGCGGTAGATGCGACGTCGGCGATAGTGCCCGTTGCGGGTCGATCATGGGCCCTTTGGGCACAAATACTCGTTTGTGCCCAAAGCGAACGTGGCACAGGACGCATGTCGCGCGAGCGCCCAGGCGTCGTCGAGTGCGCGGCCCCCGTCGGCTCGACGACCCGAATGCAGCCGACGCGCCTCCGCTCTTAGTGCGCCCCCCGACCGGCGCCGCCGCGCTCGGACTGGCGTCCGCCGCCGCTCCAGCGTTCCCCCCGACTTCCGCGCTGTCAGCCGTGGTAACCGGCCGGTGCGGTGACCTCGTTGCGCCTCGCGTGGAGTTTCCGGCTGCAGCCCAAGCGCCTGCCAAGCCAGAAAGCCGGTGAACGCGACAACGAAGACGAACGTCGTCTGAATCGGATCGTAGTCCGACACCGCCGCTAGACCGTGATTGGCGAGGTCCCTGATAGTGCCAACGAGGACCCCGATCGCCCTCGGAAGGAAGATGAGCGTTGCTGCGAGCGCTGCGATGAACAAGGGAATCGTCTGGCCGACCAGCGCCTGCCTGATTTCCGTCAGCCGCTGAACGGCGTCCTGATAGTGGGTCGGCAGGACTAGCGCCAGCTTCTGTTGCACGTTTGGGTACCAGATGCTGTAGAGCACAGCCAAGACGGTGAGGATCAGGCTGCCCGCCGCGAGGAGATCCGCGGCTTCACTCATGGGAGCCCGAACTGGTTGCGCAGCGCGGCCCGGGTCGCCGGCTTCACGACGAAGCTGGCAGCCGTGCCCTGACTGCGGATAAGTCGCGTGAGCGTGCCGTCCAACCGGCTGATCGCCGCGTTCAAGGCTTCGATCACATAGTCGGACTGGCCGTCAAGACTCCAATCGCTGCCCGCTGGGCGCGTTCTGCGGCTGCGCGATCGCTTCGACGGCCGTCTTCAGAGTCGCCTCGCGAGCAGTGACCAGCTCGTACTGGGTACTTCGACAGCACCGCCCGGATGAGCGCGCGACTCTGCGAGGTGGCGGTCTGGAATAGCGCCGACACTTGATCCTCGCTTGGGATCCGCTCATCGAAGACGTGGCGGATCAGCAGGTACAGCCGGTACTCACGAATGTCCGAACCGCGGGTAAAGACCTTGCGACCGAGGAACTGCTCGACGTACTCGGCCGTCGCAGCCCGTGCAATCGAGATGAGCTTAGCGTCGAGCTGCTGCGAAGAAACGCCGAGGATGTCGCCGAGCTGCTGGCGATCAGGTGTGGTCAGGCCTGGGTCGAAGGTGACTGGCATATCGCGTGGGCGCCGATCGTACGTCAACGCGCTATTCGCGTCCACAGACCAGATCCCTTCGCACAAATCGAATTACATCCCCCCATCGGCGTACGCGCACCGGCTACGCGCGGAAATCAATCGCCTCAAGGCTTGCATGGCCGTCCACACCGTAGTGCGACAGCCACCTGCCCCTAAGGTGCGGGGCGGCGGCCGGCGCACACCGCCACGTCGCCGCCACCTCGAGTCCTAGAGTTGCGCCCTCAATACCGAGCAAAGGGCGGCGCGTCAGAGTGACTGCTGCCATCCGCTAAGCAAGCTCAGTTGGGCCTCATTGGCCGACCGTGGCGTGATCCACGTCAGACCAGTCGTGGTGCGGACCCGTAGCTCGAAGTCATGCCACTGTCCACCCCATCCGCCGGGCCTCACGAGAACTCGCGAGATGCGCTCTTGAAGGACCTTTGCATCAAACTCCTGATCGAAAGAGGGAGCGGTCACATCCACGCGCCAAGAGTAGGAACAGTGCTTGTCGTCGTAAAAGACGCCTCGCAACGCCCAACGTAGATGGGGGATCTCGGCAAGAAGATGCTCCCAAGCCAGTTCGAACTCTCCGTCGTGCTGCAGACCGTCGTCGGGCCCTTCTCGCCCTCGAGTTTCGAAGTAGAAGGCGATGCCCGGACCCTCGATATATGACAGCATCTCCCTCGCGGTTGGCTTGCTACTAAGAGCAGAGAAGTCCGGTGCCACCACTCGTACCCCAGCAGCCCCCGATCCTCCGCTCGTGGAAGCAGTATTCGGGAAATAGGCGGCCCGCACCTGGGTCGCCTCTGGCCTCCTGAGCAGCAGACGGAGCGCGGGCTCGTCCCAATAGTGAAATAGGTAAGGGGTATTGTCTTCCCAGCCCTGGAAGGCATCAATCAAGCCGGCACTTGGGTGCGTCGTGCACACCAACAGAAACCCGTGACAGCTATGCTGCGCTAGCCGACCCGGCACATCGCCGATGTCAGCGTAGCTCACCGCCCCACCGCTCACTGCCTTGTGCTTACACGAAACGAGCCACTTGCGACTGAAGCCTCCGAAGTCCGCGACGCCGGGCTCTTCCGCGGTCAAGTCCCGGCCGCCATCTGGGCCTTGGCCCGACCACGCCGAGCGATAGCCCAGCGAGCCCAATAGATCCCGAGCCAGCTGCTCGAGCTCGCGCCCGTCACTGCTGAGCGTAGTCCAGTCGATCGCCGGGTCTGGGGGCATTGCGACGCGATCGTATGCCGCTTGGCGACGGCTTGTATCGGCGAGCCCGTCGTCGATGCTTGCTGGGCAGGGACCGCGCGGGCCTATGTCGAGCGAGTGCAGCCCGCGGGGCCGGGTGCCAGCGCACGCTTCTGCGGGGTTCAAGTGTCCCGCGACACGACGCATTTGTCCGGTCGCGACCGTTGCTTCGCTCGCCGAGGACCGGTGCTGCCGGCGCGGCATCCTGCGGGCAGGAACGGCCTACCGTCGAACGATGGCTCTGACGCCCGGCGCAAGTGGCGACCATTCCTGCGCTGGCCGGGGCGGCGGACACGCGGTCCGACTACCCGACCCACGACGGTAGGCGCCGTATCGACGGCCGCTCCGGAGTATCCTGAGGGACATGCCGCCGACGCCAGCAATATCATCGTCGCGTGCTCGGTCAGAGAAGGGTGGCGGACCACTGCTAGGCTTGCGGAAACAGGTGCGAGGTGTCTGGATGAAGTGGTCGCGCAAGCTCAGAAGTGTCGAGCGCACCCCTGAAGGGGCCGCGTGTGGTGCAAGCGCTGTGGTGGATCTGAACGACCTCGTCGATTCCCGCCGCGAGGGCAGAGTCAAGGCGCTTCTTCGCGACGCAGAAACTGAAGGCGCGCGTGTTTCCCGGGAGGGACGCAAGCGCTGGTAGGCGACCGGTTAGTCGGCGTGGAGAGGTATCCACAGCCGGGGCTTTTCTCCTCTGGGTGTTCGTGCGCGCTTGAAGCCGTAGTTTGCGGCCCATTTCTCGGCCGTCTTCTCATCGTAGGGATCCAATACGAATGCGACGGCACCCTGTAGACGCGCCGCATCTTGCGCGACCGAGATCGCGTACAGGAACAGGCTGCGGCCAGACACGACGGCGTCGCGATGCTTCGCGATCCAAGCGACCAACGAGGCCCCTTGCGTTGGGTCGAGCAGGTAGTCCTTCTGGCCCGATTTCAATTGTTTGCGATGACTTTGCGTCAGCTCCAGCGAGCTCGAGGCCAGTGCAAAGTAGCCCTCGATTCTGCCATCGAGCGCGAGGAGATATGTGATGGTCGAAGGATGGTTGGGGAGGGCATCTTCCTTCAACCACGCCGTTGCCGCTTCCCCAGCCGGCGATTCAAGTGACTCGAACTCCTCGACACCGCGGGCGATATCCGCGTATACAGCGTCCTCGGCATTCTCCGGCGTCCACTGGTGCCAGTACACGTCGTGACTTTCCGCCACGTACCTCCTCCTTGTGGTTCCGAGTCGACTGTGCTGCGGGTGCTCAGAAACTGATCATGCGCGGTGAGGGCTACCAGCGCTTGCGCTCTTCGCGCTTGACTCGCTCGCCCTCCGCGGCAGCCTCGCTCAGGAGGCTCTTGATGACCGGGTCTCGTCGAGCCTCCTGCAAGTCGTGCAACTCAATCGTGGCAGCGGGACTCATGATCTGTCGGCGCTCGCCTTTGTCGACGACTGGTACGAGGGATGTGGTCCCCATGGGTTTCGGTTCCTTGCTGATAGATCAACGATCGGCAGGGCAGCACTCATGCTTGAGAGCGACCGACCCAGCGCGAAGCGCGGCACGCTAGCAGATCGCCCCAAAGTTCGTCAATCCGAACCGTGCCTCGCGGGGCCTACCGCGTGCATCAAGAGCTGCAAACGCGGGCCGACCGAGCGCAGCTGGGCGCCGCCTCGCGTCCATGCGACCTCATCGAGCACGCTGACCAGTCCGGCTTCCCGGTCGGGTCGGCGCTCCTCGGCCTTCAATCTCACACTCAATCGGCGTGCGTCGTCGCAGTCACGGCGCGCTAAGACAGAGACAGCAAAGCGTATGTCGAGGGCGAAACCTAGAGTCTCTCGGGGGGACGAGCTAGACCGTGTGCTCCCATGCTCCGAGCGAGATCGTTTGACCGGCGCGGACTGCACGGGAGCGTCGGATGTCGGAGTTTCTGGGGTCTGCCACGAGCGCAGAAGCAACCACGAGTTCGGCGGCAGGGTTATACGTGGCATACGCCGCGCCTGCGGCTCCTCCATCGACGAGGTTCGTCACGATCTCGTGGGCCTTCGACTCATCGTCAACTGCTGAGATCTCGACGCCGATCTCATCATCGACGACGACCCAGTGCTTGATCTGGGGGTCAGCAGGACTCGAGCTCGACGAGCGCGGCTGCAAGTTGCTCGGCGACGAGAACGAACAGCGAGTCGATATCGGCCATTGGTCTCGCTTCGATCGGAAGGGTTGTCAACCCGTTCACCGGCGCGCGCGCTCAGGCGACGCGGGCGGCGCCGAGAAGCCCGCCTCGCTCCGTGACCCTAAGCCGCGTCGCGCGTCTGCATGGTCTCGGCCGCGTCGCCGTCTGGCAGCTCGACGGCGCTCGGACCCGGCGATTTTCCAGAGCCCACCATCTCCTGAATCGACTGAAGTCCAGTGTCGCGCAACGACGAGATAGGCCGAGATTGATGGAGCGAGGCCATAGTGGCCCCCCGTAGACGAACGCAGTATGCGCCTGGACAAGGGTCGCGCCGGCGAGGATACGGTCCCACGCGTCGTCTGGCGTCTCGATGCCACCCACCGAAATCAGAGTCACCTTGTCGCCGACACGTGCGCGGAGGTGCCGGAGAACCTCGAGTGCTCGACGCTTCAGGGGAGCGCCTGAGATCCCACCGTCGGTCACGCCCGCGGGCAGAGCCGAGAGGTCGGTTAGATCATCGCGTTTGGTGGTTGTGTTGACCGCGATGATGCCGTCGAGCCTTGCTGAGACCGCGAGGTCGGATATCGCATCGAGCTCCTCGTCGGTGAGGTCAGGGGCGATCTTAATCAGGAGGGGCACGTGTGTGTGCCACGGCTTCGATCTCGCGGCGGGCGTCGTCGATGAGCTGACGGAGTCGCTCGACAGACTGCATTTCTCGGAGCCCGGGCGTGTTGGGGGAGCTCACGTTCAGAACTGCGTAGTCGGCGAGCGGCGCGAGTTGCCGCAGAGACGCTTGGTAGTCGCCGCCAGCGTCGTCCAAGGGCACGTCCTTGGTCTTACCGATGTTGACGCCAACGATCGAGTCGGTTCGTCTGCCGCGCAAGCGGTGGGCTACGGCGGAGGCGCCATCGTTGGGGAAGCCCCTTCGGTTGAGGATCGCTCGGTCGCCGACGAGGCGGAACACTCGCCTTCCGGGATTGCCAGGCTGCCGGCGAGCCGTGACGGTCCCAACCTCGACAAAACCAAAGCCGAGGGCGCCAAGACCTTCAAATGAGGTCGCATTGCTGTCTACGCCTGCGGCCAAACCTAGAGGGCTCGGAAAGTCTTTCCCGAGCGCCCGAACCCGCAAGCCTGGGTCGTGAGGACCGAGGATGCCTCGAAGGAGGCGCTTAGCACCGGGGATCGCCGTGACGATTCCGAGTGCGACGAGGGCGATCGTATGGGCAGCTTCGCCATCTAGGCGGACACGGACCATGAGCCGAAAGACGCGCCGGTACGTCAACATGGGCGTGCGTATAGGACGAAGCGATGGTGTAGGGCGAGTGGACGCGACGAGTAGAACACGGTCGGAAGCGCACCAGACCCGGAGCGGATCTCGCGCGAGGCACGTAGCCTACGGCACATCCGCTGGCAGCGACCATTGGTTGTGGCCCGCCCCCGGCGGCCCCGCCCACGGGCGACAGGTGCCGCTGCTTCCGCAAAACGCTCGGCCATCTTCAATGCGATGGTGCTCTCCAGGGTTTAGGGTTCTTTAAAGAACCTCGCGAAATACCTTCGCAAGGTGGTCGGACGGAACCGTGAGCCAGGAGACCAGCAAAACGGCAGTCATTGCCGCGATAGCCGCCGAGCTCCGCGGAGTGCGCATTGACGATCAGCCCAGCTGGTTCAAGACTCAGCTCGGCGTTGCGATCGGCGACAAGGGTCGTAAGAGCGCGTTGCGGTTGCGCAAGCAACTCTCGCCTCTGGATGCCAAGAAGGGGCGCAAGTCCAGCGACACGCCAAAGGAGGGCGTGTCGGACGGATGGATTTGGGACACCGTTGGGGCCGACCTGCAGGGCCTTGATCTGGAGCGTGCGCTCGTTGTATTCGAACCGATGAAGGAGCCTCATGCGCTGGTTGACCACCTGCGAAGGACGACAGGCGTGACGGAGGTCTTGGAGACATACGATGATGGGCAGGGCAGTCGTGTCGTAGCACGAGTGGTCTACTGGGGCGCGCAAAGCCGGGCTCGAATTGATGCTCGGCTCAGAGAGGCGGGCACCGCTTTTGAGTGGTGGGGCATCCGCCGGGAAGTTCCAAACCGGCCCTTTGAGATCGCGCCGGCCGCGAAGACCTGGGCTGACCTGGCGCGCCAAATGGCAGACGTGGAGGGGCACGCTGTCGGAGGATGGTCGCCGCCAAACATCGGTAACGTCGGCAGAGCCGTGTAGCTCGTCGATGCGCCGCCGGCGAAGGGAGGCTGGAGACGTCACCCCACGGCCACCGGTCGACTGGCTCCGCCGACAGACATGGGCATGGCGTCCTGCGTCCAGCGGGCGCCGTCGAGCACACCTACGAGCCGGGCGCCGGAGCCGCGGCGGCGTTGTTCACCCATGACCTTGGTGTAGATGCGTAGGGCGAGCTTGGGATCCGCGTGTCGACTTCCCGCTTCCGGCGTGGATGACCCTCGGGGACGACGGGGCTGGGCAGCTAGGACAGGCTGCGCCGGCTCGATTTCACCGACGTCACGACGCTGGCCTCAGAACCGGACGGCGTGTTGTGGTTTTGGAGACCGGCTGTGCGGGGCGTTCGGGCCAATAAACGCGGGGCGTTGCGGGCTCTGGGGATAGTCGTAGGGATAGAAGGTGCGGCGAAAAGCTCGGAGGTCCCACCCTCTGAGCCGACGTTCCCTAGCTGCCGGTCGCATGCGGTCAGCGCCAAGCGGACGGTAGCGCCGCCAGCCTCTCCCTGTGACGTGGGCACGCCAGGCTACGGTGGGGTCCAATGACCTCAGAGAAGCCGGACGACGAGGGCCTAGTGCTGTACCTCCGGAGCGGCGAGGGCCGCTTCCCTCTAACGGGAGGAACCCTCACGAGTTCGATTCGGGAGCTTTCGCATGCTCAGATCAGGGTCAGTGAGCCGGACCGACTTTCGCGGAGACTGTGGTTAGTAGGTTTTCTGTCTCATGTTGTGGTGGTCAGGGCTGTGCTTTTCGCAGCGTAGAGTTCTTCGATCTCTCGTGGTGGCCGGTCGTTGAGGTTTTCGTGCAGGCGGGTGTTTGTTGAACCAGCTGATGTACTCGACGATCGCGAGCTCGAGCTGGCTGCGGGTGCGCCACACGCGGTCTGCGATGAGCTCGGTCTTGAAGCTGTCGACGAAGCTCTCGGCCATCGAATTGTCGTAGGCGTCGCCGGTGCTCCCGACCGATGCGAGCACGTCGTGGTCGGCGAGCGTCTGTGTGTAGTCACCGCTGACGTATTGGCTGCCCCTGTCGCTGTGATGGACGAGGCGGACCTCCTCGACGCGCTCCCGGGTTGAGAGCGCCATCCGTAGCGCGTCGAGCACGAGCGTGGTGCGCATGTGGCTCGCGAACTGCCAGCCCACGACCTTGCGGCTATAGACATCGACGACGAAGCTGAAGAACACCACGCCCTCCCAGCAGCGCAGATACGAGAAGTCCGCAACCCACAGCTCGTTCGGCGCGGCCGCCGTGAAATCGCGGTTGACGAGATCGGGCCGCCGGCGAGCAGAAGCGGCCGGGGTGGTGGTCCGCCATGGCTTGCCGCGGCGCTTTGCGCCTTGGAGCCCGTTGGCGCGCATCAGCCGCTGGACCTGACAGCGCGGCGCATGCTCCCCGGCACGCCGTAGAGCCTTCCAGGTGCGCCGGTAGCCGTAGGCGCAGTAGTTCGCGTCGTGCACCTCGCGACTCCGTGCCAGCAGCCGCTCGTCCTCGAGCTGGCGGGCCGAGCGCTTCCCCGTCTTGCGCTGATAGTAAGCGGACGCCGACACGCCCAAAGTGCTGCAGATCGGCTCGACCCCGAAGCGGCCGCGGTGCTCCTCGATAGCGGCTCACTTCGTTCGGTCTGGGTCGAGCTCCTTCGCGAAAAACACGCTCGCGGACTTCAGGATCTCGTTCGCGCGACGCAGCTCGAAGTTCTCGCGCCGCAGCTTGCGGATCTCCTCACGCTCCTCATCGCTCAACACGTCCTTGCGCCGACCCTCGTTCGCTTCGACGCGGCGCACGAACACCCTCAGCGTCTCAGAAGGGACACCCAGATCACGCGCGACATGCGCGATCGGGCGCCCAGACTCGAACACCAGCCGCGTCGCGCGCTCCAACAACTCCTCGGGATACTTCCTCGCTCTTGGCATACCAGAAGGCTCTCCTCTCCCGCGGACGAAACCACGGAACAGAGCCCCCGTCAAAACCGGCCCGGCTCACAGCGCGGATGAACTCGCGGCCGGCGACGCGGACTACCTGCTCCCCGTCGAGATAGGCCCGGCTCAGCAGGTCGTCCGACCCTAGGGGGTCGGAGACGACCTCAAGCACGGCTGTTCGATCCTCACAAGGGCTCTTGTCGCGCGCCTGCATGCGTTGAACGCGGGCTAGCGAGCAGCCCGAGGGTTTCGATTGGCGATGACCGAGCCGCAGACCAGGGAAGCGGATGCGCGGCAGGTCCCCCGCGGCGAGCGCCTTGTGGAAGGCCCGCCGCACGGCCATGTCGTCTAGGTTGCGCCCGCTCGGGCTCTTGAACACCACGTCCTCCGGCTGGTCAGGCTCGTCGCGTGTGTGCCTACCTGCACCTCATCTACCAACGGCACCGACCGAACCTTGCGCACTTTCGGAGCCTTTTCGCGCTCGAGCTGGCCGACTCTGACCGTTCTAAATCCAAAGGCTGTAATCCCCGCTCACCGGCGATCCCCGGTTATCTCGGCGGCCATCTAAGGGACTACACTCGCGGCATGGACGTCGAGGCCCTTGCCGACATCAGGCGCAAAGTCGAAACGGCCGACGACGCGCTGACGCAGGCGCTCGACCAGGCCGAAATGCTGGAAGCGACGACGGACGCAACGCTCCACAACCAGGCCGTAAGCGCGGCGAAGCTCACGGACACTCTGAGCGGGAAGTGCAAAGCCGTCAGCGACCGCCTCCGCGAGCGCGTGACACCGCCGGTCAAGGGCGGTGCCGCCCTACCGACCGTCTCGAACCCGGACCCTGTTCGCGGTCCCGATGGGCGCACACTCGAGGAACACGAGCGCGGCCTGTAGCGCTCGGTCGAGGACCGGCGATGGTCGTAAACCTTGACCGTTAGTGACAGCGCGTTCCAACCAGACAAATCCGGGCCAAGTGCCGAGCGCCACGAGCGGATTCCGTCTGCTCTTGCCCCTAGGAATTACCTGCTGCTTGCTTCGCGTTCCCGCAGCTTCCCGTCGGGCGAGGCCTAGTCAACCCCGCCCGGCGGGGTCTTTTGCCATCCGGGGCGCTTGCTTCACTGCGATCCGCGGTCTGCGGACTGACCTTCGCCTCGACCGACCGCGCAAGCAGGGAACGACCACAAGCAAGCGACGCACCACTAGGAGGTGCACAAGACATGTATGAGCTTGACGTGCTCGGCGTCGGAAACGAAAGCGACGCCGACGCTATGACAGCGCGCTTCCACCGCCCCGACAACGGGGAGCTGGCGCACATCGTGATCGACGCTGGTTGGCAGCCCGACGGAGACAAGGTCGTCGGCATGCTGGAACGCTACGAAGCGCCCAGGGTGGACGTGGTGCTGCTGACCCACCCCGACGGCGACCACATCGGCGGCATGGGGAAGATCTTCGATTCCTTCTCCGTGGACCGGCTCGTGCTCCATCGCCTCGACCAGCGCGGCGGCGCGGGTCTCTCGGCAGCCGACGCCGTGCAGGAGCTGGTCGAGAAGGCGGAGGGCAAAGGAACGACAGTGGTGGAGCCGCGACCGGGGTTGACCTTCGGAGGCGGCGCGCTGACGATTCTCGGCCCCTCGGACGTCTACTACGACCAGCTCGTGCAGGAAGAGGTCGCGAAGGAGGCCGTCGGTGCCGTTGCGAAGTCGCTCGGCCTTCGCGAGGCAGCGAGGGCGCTGGGCGATCGGGTGCTCGGCTGGCTCCCGGTCGAGGTCCCCTTCGATGACGGCCCCGGCACCAACCCCCGCAACAACTCGTCCGTCATCAGCCTCTTGCGGGTCGACGGACAGCGAATCCTGCTGACGGCCGACGCCGGGATCGACTCGATCGAACGCGCCCTCGACTACGCGGAGAGCGTCGGCGTCGCCGCCGAGCAGCCCACCATCGTGCAGATCCCCCACCACGGGAGCCGACGCAACGGCGCGTCCGCGCTGCTCGACCGGATGCTCGGGACCGTGACGGACGAACGGCGCGGGGAGGCGTTCGTGAGCGTCGTCTCCGACAGCGACCCGAAGCACCCCTCCGGCCGGATCGTGAACGCCTACAAACGGCGCGGCTACCCCTGGTTTTGGACGGCGAACAACAACTCGCTGTGGTTCAAGAGCCCCGGCGCCCCGCCGCGCCACGACTACAGCCAGGCTGCGGAAGGGCCGATCCTCCAAGAACTCGACGACGATGCCTGACGCCTACACCCGCAAGGCGAGGATCGCGCCTGCGGTGCTCGTCGGGGTGCCGGGCGGGGCGCTGCTGATCGCGGGCGCGATCTCGCCGGAGAACGTCGTTCGCGCTGTCGGCGTGTTCCTCGGCGCGATCGGCATCGTCGTCGCGATCCTCGTGCGGGACGCTGGGAGGAGCGCGCAGCCCGGGCTGTGGGCCGCGTGGGGCGGTCCACCGACGACCTCGCGGCTGAGGTGGGGCAGCGGCGCCCCCGAGAGTGCGGTCCAGCGGCTGCACGAGCGCGTCGAAGACGCGACCGGAGAGCGGCTCCCCGATGTCGCAAGCGAGACTGCCGACCCTGACGAAGCCGACCGCCGTTACGAGGAGGCGGTCGGGGTGCTCCGCGAGCGCACCCGCAAAGCCGACGAGTTTCCGCTCGTCGCTGCCGAGAACGCCGACTACGGCTTCCGCCGCAACGCCTACGGCGTCCGTCCCTACGGCATCGCGGCTGCGCTCGTGGGCATGGTCGTGAGCGCCGCCTCTGCCGTGCTCGGGTCGGGCGCGACGACCGTGGACCGCTGGGTGCCCGCGGCGATCGTCTGCGCCCTGTGCCTCGGGTTCTGGCTCGTGGTCGTTAGACCCGAATGGGTGCGGCGGGCGGCCGAGAACTACGCCGACCGTCTGCTCGAGGCCGCTGATGGCGCGGGGCGCTCCTAACAGGAGCCGACCTGCGCGAGCTCTAAGAGGCCAGAGCCGGCCCTAGACCGGCGCTACTGACACTCAGACGCGGTCTGGGCCATGCCGGTCGTCGGCGGCCTTCGCGTGCCGACGCTACGTCGATGGAACCGCGGTGCGAAAGGCATGACACTCGACATTGGCCGCCGCCTTCTCGTCTAACGCCCGATAAGCGCTCTTATGGCCCGCCGCCCGCCCGTCGAGTCGGCCTCGGAGGACCGGCCTCGGACTTCCGACTCGCAGCGCAGGCTGAATGTGTCCGGCGGCGACCTCACGGCCGAGCGGGCGTGAGTCCCAACGCTCATCGCATGCGGCAATAGGGGATTGAACCGTCGGCACAGTCTGGCGATACTCCGCGCATGGCGAGGAGCTGGACGTTTCGCGTGAACGGATCGGCCGACAAGCTATTCGCGCTCGCGGTCAAGGCAATCAGCGACCTGGGGTACTCGATTACCCACAGCGACGCAGGTTCGAAGACCGTGTCCTTCGAAACGGGGATGTCTTGGAGGACGTGGCAAGGACAGGAGATGAGTGCCGCCGTGAGCGCAGATGGTGCAGTCGCCGAGCTGGTCATTAGCGGCGCACGAAAGGGTGGACAGCTCGTCCAATGGGGCGAGAAGGAGGCGATCGCGCGGAAGATCTACGACAAGGCCCTTGAGCTAGCTCCGAAGATGCCCGATGCACCGAACGAAGCGACGTCGGCCACCGCCGAGCCCTTGTCCACGTCCCGGGAGCTAGAGCGCCTCGCTCAACTGCACAAAGACGGTGTTCTCACGGCCGATGAGTTCTCGGCCGCAAAGGCAAAGCTGCTCGCGTAACGTCGTGCGGACTCCGGCACCCGCAAGGTCGTGCGGGTTTCGTGGGGTGACTCCCTGGGGGGCGCCTCTACTGGAAAAGTGCCCCCCGCTTCGCCGTGCGACTCCCAGACACGCCGGAGGCGCTCGGCTTTTCCAGCCCATACCCAGGGCTCAGCATGTCCTGGGATGCAGTGGAGAGCATGTGGGGATGGACGGCCCCGTCTACCGGCGACATACCTGACGTAGGCCTTGCCTAGACCTGGTCAGGCCTCTGAACCTCCGAACGCCCGATGACCCCGCCCCCCAGCGACGGGAGCGAAACAGACCTGTGAGAGCTACTCACGAAGGCGCCTACCAGTGTCAGGCTTCGTGCTCGCAGCCTAGGCACGCAGGTTCAGGTAGTACTTCGCGGCGAATGCGGGCGGCACGAAGGCGACCCAGCCGACGCTGAGTCGGCAAGGAACGCTCGTCGAGCCGATAGCCGCGCTGAGCGGTCGAGTCTGCGGCCACCGGCCCGTCGTCTAACGGCCGCTCAGCACGACGCTGACCCTTGTGCCTTGCGGACGCACCGTCTTCGCTGCGGGCTTCTGTCTCAGAACAACACTCTTGCGCGCTGTGTGGCGAGCGGACCTGCTCACGTGGCCTAGCTGGCAGTGCGCACGCGCTAGCTGCCTCCTCACTTCAGGCACGCTCTCACCCTTAAGCGTCGGAACGACGCAGTACAGGTAGACGGGGGGCTTTCCCGTATTCCCAGGCAGCGGAAAGTCGGTGACGGCGCAACTCGTCGTGATTCGCCCAATTGCGTACAACGATCTGAACCACAGGTTCCCGTCCGGGCCGGTCGTGATTCCTTCCGCTGGGCTGGAGGCGGGTAGGCCTGTGGGGCATTCGGTGACCCCACCAGCAGGTGTGATGCGAAGAATGCGTGAGCCGTTCGCGACCCATATGTTACCGTCCGGCCCTCCAGTAATGCCCCCGCCCTCTTCTCCGCTCGCACGTCCGGGCGGTAGCGGAATTGCCGTGACCTGCCCCGACCGAGTTATTCGCCTCACCGCTAGACCGGACAAATACTCGCCGTAGGTCGCCCACAGGTTCCCGTCGGGGCCGTAGGTCAGCCCGGACTCCTCCCCCCCGGTGTTGGGTATGGGCAGAAAGGTCATCTGCCCGTCGGTGGTCATTCTTATGAGCCCGTTGTACGTCAGCATCCACAACGCCCCATCGCCGCTAGCAATCTCCAATGGCGCAACTTCGTTTAGATGCTGAGCATCGAGCCCGGGAACTAGGCTGACCGGGATCGGATATGACGTGACCTGCCCATCCGACGCGATCCGACTTACCTCGACCACTTCGCTGGCCGTCCCAGCCAGACCGCTCGTAAACCAAATATTACCGTCAGGGCCCACTGTGAGTCCGGCGACTTGATACGGCGCGAAGACAAATGCCGGTCCAAGAGGAGAAATCTCGGCGATGCCTGGTGGTCCAGCCCCGAACCCCACGACCGACGCCCAGATGTCCCCGTTGGGGCCGCTAGCGAGTTCACCAGAGATCATGCCCCCCGAGTTCGCCGGGGTGATCTGGCCAGAGGTTGTGACCTTGTAGAGGGCACCTGTTGGGATGCCAGCCCAAATGTTCCCGTCTGGACCTGTGATGATTCCACCCCTCGCGGTACCTGGGCTGTACGCCAGAGCGCCTGATGGCGCGGTCAGAATCGCCGCCAAAGCAATCGTGATGACGAACCTGCGCCGCACCGGACCCGTCCTCCCTCATGACCCGCCGAAACCAAAGCTGGAAGAATACTGTTCCCCGGGATCGATTGTGGTGTCCCGCGATCCTCCAATCGCGCCCGACTCACCCCGGGCGCCCTGGGAGGGACCGGGCCGCCGCGGACATTCCTAGCGCCCAACACACCGTCTCCGCAAATCGCCTACACGCTGATGTCAACTCCATATGCAGTGGGACTTGCTGACTGTCTCCGGCGTAGCCTCTGTCGATCCGTTCTAGCTGCCACGCCGAAGGGCCGAGTCGGGCAAGATGGCCGCGGATTTTGGCGGCCATCGCTGGCGGCAGCTTCGGGTGAAGGTTCCACATTGCGGGCCGTCGGTGGTTAGGCCTCCGGCTGCGCAACGATGGGTAGTCGCCCGTCCGCCTAAAGGCCGGCCGCAGGTCCGGAGATAGAGCAGAGGCCTCCCTACCCTGCGCGGCATGGCTGCGGGCAGCAACGCCCGCCCGGAGGCCTCCACGCCTTCACGGCCGAGCCATGGGATCGTCCCAAAACCACAAGACCAGCGGGATAGCAGGCACTTTCTCGCCATGCCCCCGCCAGGAGTCGAACGGTGGATTTACCGCTTAGGAGGCCTCGCACGGCGTCGTGCCCAGGCTCCGGTCAGGGATCCAGTGACCTTGCTATGCGCTTCTCGACGCCGATCTCGGGACTAAATGGGGACTAATTCGCCTCGCGACTCTCTCCCCGACGTCCCGAAACCGGCTCATTGCAGCGTCTTCAGCGATGCCCCGTGCGAGACTCGAACTCGCCCCACCGGATTAAAGACCGGCGAGTGTCCCGGCGCGCGAAGCTGATCGGGCACAAACGGGCACAAATCGACTGTTTTGGCCCGCTCCGCACTTATACCCAGACGCGGTACCTTGCGCTAAAATGTCGCTTTGCAGGCCTTCTCGAGTGGAGCCAACCGGGATCGAACCGGTGACCTCCTGCTTGCAAAGCAGGCGCTCTCCCAGCTGAGCTATGGCCCCAGGAGCTTCAATATACGTCCTGTAGCGCGGTTCTCCCGCTCAAGCGAGCTTCACGCTCGGGGTCGCGTGCCGCGACTCGTCCCGGTGCGATCGCGGCCAGCACGCTTGGCTGCGGCGGCGCCCTGTGCGCTAGATCCGGCAGATCGCCTGCGGACTACTCGAACGACAGCCGCTCTTGACCTGGGATGTCCGCGGGCGGGGGCTCGCGGTCTTGCTCGCCCGGGAACTCCCACTCCGGCGAATCGTCCCCGGGCGCCGCATCTCCGTGCCCAGCGACTCGTGGCTCACCGACGAGCGGGGCCTCCGGCGCCGCCGGATCGGCCGCGTCGGGGTCGTCCTCCATCACAGTCTGCACGTCCAACTCAGCCGTCTCCTGACCGCCGGCCGAGAGGTCGGCGACGGGGTCCTCCTGCTTCTCCGGGTCCAATGAGGCCGCAGGAGTCGGCGCAGCCGCAACGGGGGAGGCGCTCTCGCCGTCCGCCGCTACCGCCGCCTCGGCTGCGTAGGCGCCTTCTTCGGTCGGCTCGTCCGCGAGACCAGGATCCAGCGCCTCGCGCTCCTCGCGCGCTATGGCACTCGGATCGCCGCCCCTGCGGCGCTTGAGCTCCAAGTGTTCGCGTATGGCTTCGTCGAGCAATCCCATCGCGCCCCGAAACCATACTGCCCCACCGCCCGCGATTCATGCGACTACACTTTCTTAGCCGTCCTGCGCCGCGCTCGATCGAGCGCGTACGGGGCTATAGCTCAGTTGGGAGAGCGCCTGGATCGCACCCAGGAGGTCGGGGGTTCGAGTCCCCCTAGCTCCATCGCCACGGAGCCCCGCACATGCGGGGCTCCGGCGCTTCGCGGCCCGAGGGATTCGGGAGACGCTAGATCACGGAATCGCGAGCGGCGGCTGCTGCAGCGCGCCGAAGCCGGCGTTTGCGTTGGCGATGGCCGCGGCGGCGTCTTCGGCGGTCATGAAGCCACTCGCCACCTCGGCGTTTACCGCTGCCGCGAATTTCGACGCATAGCCGGCCGTCGTGGGATACAGCGATTTCAGCTGGGATTGACTGAAATCGGTGAAGTAGCCCGACAGCAGGCACAGACCCGAGTCGCGCAGCGCTTCGTTGGTGATGCCGCCGGTCTCGAGCGTGGTGAACACGTTTTCCAGCTCGCCCTGGACGGCCAGCGGATTGAGGCTCTCTTCGTTCACATTCGCGAAGTTGATCGCCGAGTAGTCCTCTGTCGGGACCTGTGCTTCGGGCGTCCGGATGCCGCCTTCGCCGACGCCATACCTGTTCTTGTTGACGAGGTAATAGAGGCCGAAAAACACCGGTATCGTCGATATCTGCGGGCTGTGCGCCGGCTGCACGCCTTTGGTTATCCAGTTCTGCACGGCCGCCAGCGCAGCGTCCTCGACCTCAAACAGCGGCATGTTGTCCGTTTGGTTATGACCATCGAGCGGCGTGCCGGTGCCCTCGATCGGCGTTCCGAACACGCACGACGGCGCTTCGACGTTTGGCTCCTCGTGAGCGATCGTCTCGGTCTCATAGGCCGCCTCATGCGCGTCGATGTGCGAGGCGCCCGGGACTTCCCAGGTGCGCAGATCGTTGTTGTCGGCCTGGCGAGCAGCGGCCGCGTCGAGCTCTTCGATGTCGCCCTGTGTGTTGAGCTGAATCAACGGCGCCGTGTTGTCCGTGCGAATGAGTGCCGGCAGCGGTGACGTCGCGACCAGCCCTTCGCCGATCGGTGCCGCCGTCGCGCCACGGCCGACAGCCAGGAAGCCGTTGAAGGCGTGGGTGAGCGGCTGGATCGCGTTTACGTAGGTATCCACGCGGAACGCAGACTGAGAGTCACCGGTCCCGATTAGCTCCTTGGGTGTCAAGCCGCCGAGCAGCGTCGCGCTGTCGGCCTTCACCGCTTCCGCGGCCTGCGTGAAGATTTCGTAGGACTCGCCGTCGTTGCTGTCGCCGAGCTTGCCGTAGCGCGCGGGGTCCCAGGCGGCGAGATCTTTCATGCCGGGCCTTTGCGCCGTCACGCCGACGTATGCATAGCCTTTGTTGATGATCTGGTTGTACAGCTGCGCCCACACCGGGTCCTGATCGCCGCCGGTGGTGTCGTTCAGCCACTCGAACACCACGGTGCCGTTGAACTTCGACGGGTCGGTCGGGTAGCGCACGAGCAAGCGGGTGGTGTAGGGCACACCCGTCTGTGCAGGCGTCACGCCCCATTTGCCGTTCGAGGACCAAAAGCCGCTCTGCTTATAGATCGTGGCGCCGCCGGACATCGTGAACTCACGTTCTGCATACCCTGCTTCGCTCAAGTTGACAAACGGCGCCCCCGGGACCGTCGGCGTCTGCGGGACGGCGTCATACGGGTAGCCGTGTGACCCGCTGGCGAACGGAATTTCAGTCACGGTTGGCGATGCGGCCGCACTCGAGGCCGACGCCATGCCCACCGCGCAGAACATCGCCAGGGCGGCGATCGAACTGGTCAAAGCCTTGCTGGTAGGTCCCCAAGCTCCGTTGCTCACAGCTTCCTCCCTTGGATTAGGCCTCGTGTGACGTCGCGGGGGCGCACAATAAGTAGCGCGCGCGCACCACTTGGCGGCGAAACTGTAGCGATGGCGCACCGCTTTGTCAAGCAGAAGTCAACCCCTTCGTCTCCGAGCCTCATACCCGGCAACGGCGAGCGCCGCTCGGGGTTATTTCCGGCGCTTCGGACGCGGCGAGCGGACCTGGCGCATCCGGTGCGACAGCGGCAGCGGCGGCCGCCGTGAACAGTACGGTGAAATGCTCGACGAGCTCGTCGACAGAGACGTCCACGTCGCCGTTGATCCAGTCGATCAAGATCTCGACGACTCCGCCGATCAGCGTACGCGCGGTCAGCACCGGGTCGAGGCGGTATTTCATTCCGCTTCCGGCGATTGACAGCGCATTTTTCGCCGTGAGATCCGCCAGCGCATGCCTTATGTCACGACGTAGGCGATCGAGGCGATCGCTGACGCCCACGACCTCGAGCGCGACGATTCGCGCCTTGCGCCGGTCATCGGTGACGATCGTCCACCCGGCCCGCAGGCCCGCTCGCGCCTTCCCCTCGAGCGTTTCGACCTTCCCTGTCTCCTCCGCCGCGGCGAGCACGATCTCGTGGACGATGCGTTCGTAAACGTGGTACAGCAGATCCTCTCTGGAGGCAAAGGACTCATAGAAGTGACGGGAGTTCAGCGAGGCAGCTGCGCTCACGGCCCGAATCGTCGTGTTGCGATATCCCTGGGTGCCGAACAGCTCGAGACCGGCCTCCAGCAACTGCTCGCGCCTGCGCTCCTGGCGCTCGGCTGCCGTGAGCCCTCGGTAGCGCCGAGGTTCTGGGGCAAGCGAAGCCACGGTGGGGATTCTCGCATGGGAGTCGGGAGAGCCAACCAGGCGAAGGCGAGCTCGTTCTCTGCCAGGCGCTTCACCTGCTGATCTGCCACGATCGTGCGGCACTCGAACTCGCAAAGGAGAACCATGCCCGAGTACCAGCCCGGAACCCCGTCGTGGGTTGAACTCTCCTCACCGGACACCGATGCTGCCGCCCGCTTCTACGGCGAGCTGATGGGTTGGAACGCGCCCGACGGCCCACCCGAGGCCGGCGGCTACCGCATGTTCCAGCAGGACGGCAACAGGGTCGCCGGCCTGATGGGGCACATGCAGGAGGGCCAGCCCACCGCCTGGGCGACGTACGTGAGCGTCGCCGACGCCGACGAGACGGCAGCCAAGGTGACAGACGCCGGTGGCACCGTGATGATCGAGCCGATGGACGTGATGGACGTCGGGCGGATGGCGTTCTTCGCCGACCCCACCGGCGCTGTGTTCGGCGTCTGGCAGCCAAAGGCATTCGCAGGCGCCGACCTCGTCAACGAGCCCAACTCGCTCTGTTGGAACGAAGTGCTCACCCGCGACGCCGACGCCGAGGAGGCCTTCTACTCGGCGGTGTTCGGCTGGGACGCCACGCGCCCGTCGTTCGAGAGCGCGCCCGACAGCTACACGATGTGGGAGCTCGACGGCAAGGCGATCGGCGGCATGATGCAGATGAGCGACGAGTACTTCCCCGACGAGGTTCCACCGCACTGGAGCGTGTGCTTCGCGGTCGCGGACTGCGATGCCACCGTCGAGAAGGCACGCGCGCTCGGCGCGAGCGTCACCAATGAGCCGATGGACATGCCGATCGGGCGTTTCGCCGGGCTGATCGACCCCCAGGGCGCCTCCTTCACGCTGATGCAGTTCCCCGACGGCGCCTGATCGTGCCGCGGTTCGCGCGCGCGTGAGCGATCGCTTCTTCACGGCCCTGGCGCGCGTCGTCGTGCGCTTTCGCTGGCTCGTCGTCGCGCTGTGGATCGCGCTCGTCGTGATCACCTCGGCTGCGTTTCCGAGCCTCTCCAGCGAGATCAACAACGACAACAGCCAGTTCCTCCCCTCGAGCACGCCCAGCTCGCAGGCGGCGTCACTGGCCGCGCCGATCCTCGGCTCGCGAAACGACAACAGCAGCGTCACGATCGTCGCGGTGCGTACCGGCAACCTCACGGGCGCGGCCGAGCTCGAGGCGCTCGCGCGCGTGATCGCGGCGGTGCGGTCGGTCCCGAAGGTGGACTCGGCGCGCGCGATTGCGATCTCCGCTGACGGCAGGGCCGCGCAGATCCTGGTGCGCGCGCACCTGAACGCAGCCGACATCACCGACCAGAAAACGCTGATCGGCAACATCGAACGAGCGCTCGCAAATGCCCACACGCCGGGGGTCGAGCTGGCGCTCGCCGGGGCGGTCGCCACCAACGTCGCCAACCAGGCCAGCTCACAGCGCACGGGGAGCGAAACGCAGACGTTCTCGTTCGTCTTCATCATCGTTCTCCTGCTCCTGATCTTCCGCTCGCTGCTGGCGCCATTGATCACGCTGCTGCCGGCGGGCGTCTCGCTGGTGGTCGCGATGCGGCTGATCGGCCAACTGGGCGCGCACGGCCTGAAGATCTCCGAGATCACCGAGCTGCTGCTGATCATCCTGATCCTCGGCGCCGGCACCGACTACGGCCTGTTCCTCGTGTTCCGCGTGCGCGAGGACATCCGCCGCGGCCTCGATGACCGCAGCGCCGTGGAACACGCCCTCGTGCGCGTCGGGGAGTCGATCACCGCATCGGCGGCAACGGTGATCATCGCCCTGCTGACGCTGCTGCTTGCGAGCTTCGGCATCTACCACGACCTCGGCATCCCACTCGCGATCGGCGTCGCCATGATCCTGCTCGCGGGTCTCACATTGCTGCCGGCGCTGCTCGCGATCTTCGGCAAGGCGGCCTTCTGGCCTACGCGCGTCAAGCCCGGCGAGCAGCACACCGGAGCGTGGGGCACGATCGCCGCGCGCGTGATCCAGCGCCCGGCGCTGACGCTCGCACTCGGCGTCGCGCTGTTCGGCAGCCTCGCGCTTGTCGCGCTCGGCTACCACTCGAGCGGCTTCGGTGGCGCGGCGAGCGCCCCCAAGGGCAGCAGCGCGGCCACCGGCAACGCGCTTCTCGCGGCTCACTTCCCGCAGTCGAGCTCCAACCCCGCGAACCTGGTGTTCCGCTACCCCAAGCCGGTGTGGGACGCACCGGGCGTGATCTCGCGCGCCGACACCGCGCTGAATGCGTCCGGGCAGTTCACCGCGCTGCTCGGTCCGCTCTCGCCCAACGGCACCACCCTCAGCCCCGCACAGTACTCCCGGCTGCACGCCCTGCTCGGCAACCCCACGACGCTGCCGCCGACGCGACCCGCGAGCGACAGCGCCGTATCGCCGCAGGAATACAACGCCTACCGCTCGAGCGCCGGCTTCGTGGGAGCGGAAGGCCACGTGATCCAGTTCGAGGCGAGCCTGCGCGCCGGCGGGCAGCAAACGACGGCGGCGCTCAACGCGACGCCGGAGATCCGCAAGGTGGTCGAGCACGCGGCCACGATCTCCGGGGCGAGCGCGTCCGGGGTGGCCGGCGAGGCCGCCGCCCTTTACGACGTCAGCGAAACCTCCAACAACGACCTCATCGACATCGTGCCCGTGGCGATCGTCGCAATCGCGCTGCTGCTCGCGGTCGTGCTCAGGAGCCTGGTCGCACCGGTGTATCTGATCATCAGCGTCGCGCTCTCCTACCTCGCCGCGCTCGGCGTCGCCACGCTCGTGTTCATCGACATCGGCGGCGAAGGCGGGCTCACCTTCATCCTGCCGTTTTTGATGTTCATCTTCCTGCTGGCGCTCGGCGAGGACTACAACATCCTCGTCATGACCCGGATCCGCGAAGAAGCGCGGAGCATGCCGCTCCGCGAGGCCGTCGTCCACGCTGTCGCGCGCACCGGCACGACGGTCACCTCCGCCGGTGTCGTGCTCGCCGGCACGTTCGGCGTGCTCGCGGTCGTCGCCGGCTCGAGCGCCTCCGGCAGCCAGGTCAGGGCGATCGGCGCGGGCCTCGCCATCGGGATCCTGATGGACACGTTCATCGTGCGCACGCTGCTGGTGCCCGCGACCGTCACGCTGCTCGGGCGCTGGAACTGGTGGCCCTCCGCGATGAGCCGTGCACCCGCGGAACCAAGCCGCACGGTATCCACTTGACAGGGGATCATTTGGGCGCGTACCCCCCTTACCGTGGGTACGGGTGGCGCGACCTGGCTGGTTTGAGTGACCTAACCGCGTTCCGCGACGAGGCGTTCGGCGGCAGCACGGGCCTCCTCGACCTCGGAGATCGTAAGGCGTGCGATCAAGCCTCCTACCCAGACGAAGACCCATCCCTCGCGTTGTCGAAGGTGACCGGCGCTGCCAGCCGGACGACCGTTCTGAACGACCACGGCAAACACAACCCCATTGCCGAGGTCGCGGACCTCCTCAAGCCCGAACTCCAACTCCTCGTACATGCCAAACCAGTCCTCAAGGAAGCTGCGAATGGCCCCCCGCCCCTCAAAGTGGTCCCCCAACGCCCTCCCGTCGAAGGCCGCATCTTCGGCGAAGCTGCCGGCCGCCGCGTCGAGATCACGACGATTCGCAGCCTCAAACGCCCTGCCCACAAGCTCAACCGGGTCGGGGGTCGTGGACTCCTCGGGCATGGCCGGGAGTATCCCGCAGACACAGCGACGCGCCCGCGCCCGCGGCCCTCGATCAGCGCGGGCGCGCGCCGTCCTCGACGACCACTCGCACCGTGTGCAGCAGCCGGTCGCTCGCGCCACGCACGCTGCCGCCCAGCTCTAGCGTGCGCTGCACATAGGCGAGCGTCTCTGCGGTGAGGCGCTCGCCCGGCAGCACGTTCGGTATCCCCGGCGGATAGGTGGCGAGCGACTCGGCGGCGATCCGCCCCACGGCGTGCGCCGCCGGCACCACCTCCTGCGCCCCCAGGTAGGCCTCGCGCGGGGTCATCGCGAGCTCGCCCCACGGCGGCGGCGCCGCGAAGCTCGTGCTCGCGGCGTCCGGGTCGACGCCGACGCGCGCGGCCGCAACCCGCAGCGCCTCCACCAGGCGCGCCGCCTCGGGCAGGCTGCGCTCGCCCATGCCGAATACCGCCACCAGCACGTTCTGCCCGTACAGCTCCAGGTTGATGTCGCCGATCTGACGCAGCATCGGCGCCAGCTCGTAGCCGCTCGCGGCAACCCCACGCACGTCGATCGCCAGGCGCAGGGGGTCGTAAGCGAACACGCCCGGCCGGCCCGTCATGCGCTCGTCGAGCACGTCCAGGCCCTCGATCGCGCGGATTTCCTCGCGCGCGAGTGTCAGCGCCGCCATCGTGCGCCCGAGCAGCTCGCGGCCATGAACCGCCGCCTGTCTGCGCGCCGCATCGAGCGACGCGCACAGGAGCGAGTTGGGGCTCGTGGACTCCGTCAGCGTGACTGCACGATCCACCGCGTCGGCGCCGATCAGCAGCTCCTCGCCACCGTGGCCCAGGTGCAGCATCGCCGATTGCGTGAGGCTGCCGACGATCTTGTGTGTGCTCGAGATCACCAGGTCGGCGCCCAATGCCAACGCGTGCTCGGGGAGCTCCTCGTGGAAGGCCATGTGCGCGCCCCACGCCTCATCCACGACGAGTGGGACGCCGCGCGCGTGCGCCACCTCCGCCAACGCAGCGACGTCCGCGACCGCACCGAAGTACGTCGGCGAGACGACCCATGCGCCCACCGCCGCCGGCGTCTGCGCAAGCGCCCGTTCGAGCGTCTCCGGGGTCAGGCAGTGGGCGATGCCCAGCTCGGGGTCCACCTCAGGCGCCGCGAATGTGGGGCGCAAGCCCGACAGCACGAGCGCGTCGATAGTGCTCGAGTGCGCGTTGCGCTGGACGACCACGTCGTGCCCGTAGTGCGCAAGCGCCAGGCCCGCCGCGAGGTTGCCCTGCGAGGCGCCGTTGACCAGGAACCACGCGCGCTTGGCCCCCCACGCCTCCGCTGCCAGCCGCTGGGCCTGCTCGAACGGCGTCGGCTCGGCGCCCAGGTCGATTCCGTAGGTCAGCGCCGGGATGTCGAGGCTCACCGCCCGCTCGCCCAGGGCCTCAAGCAGCCCCGGATCGGCGCCGGCGCCGCCCTTGTGACCCGGCACGTGCAGACGCGCCGGATTGCGGCGGGCGTACTCACACAGCGCGTCCAGATAAGGCGTCTGGCGCTGGCGCTCCTTCGTCACGCGGCGCTCAAATTTGTGTCCGCCGTGACACCGATGTGTGTCAACACTGGGACTTTCTAGCACTTTCGGTTGCCTGCGACCGGACGCGGTACTAGCGTCGGCCGAGATGCCACACCAAGCTGCACACACGCGCGCCACACGCCCCGCTCGACCGCCCGATCAGCTGGTGCTGGCGGCGGTCGAGCGCGCAGGGCGCCACCAGGCCAATCATGGGTCAGCGGTGCCGGTGTGGGCGATTCTCGAACACCTGGAGCTGCGACCGCGCTCGGCTCCCGCGCGGCACGTCCGCACCCGGCTCCACGCGTTGCAGGCCGCCGGATCGCTCGCGTGCGCGCACCGCCACGGCGTCCCGACGTGGCAGCTCACGCGCGCCGGCCGGCGTCGCCTGCGCCGTGCGGCGAGCGCCGATGAGCTGCCTGCGCTTCCGGAGTCCCCGCAGCACCGCGCGTGGCGCAACGCGCGCACGACGGCGGCGCAGGAGCTGGAGCGCTTCCGCCGGCGGCTGCGCGAGCGCCTGCAACAGGCAGCGGCGCTGCTGGACGCCGATCCGCCGCCCCACTCCGATGCGTGGCTCGAGCTCGCCGAGGAGCTGCAGCGGGGTTGCCGGCGGCTGGCTTCGGCGAGCCACTGCCTGTATGAGTGGAACGAGCCCGACGATGCACGCGCAGACCTCGACGAGCACGTCGAGCCCGACGACCGGCGCTTGACTCCCGCGCAGCGCAAGCTGAAGCGCACGCGCCGCGCCGGACGGCGCAACATCCTGCTGTGGGACGACGGCGCCGGCGGCTAGGCCGGCGGCTGGTGTCGCGGGAAAGGGCTTGCTAGGGTGGCGACGAGGTGCCGCGCTGACATCCAGCCAGGCAACACCTGCGTCCGGGGGGGACGCCGAGGGCGCGCGGCGCTTTGCCCGGGTGCGCGCACCGGAGGGCCAGTTCGAGGAGTGGCAGATCGCACTGCACGGACGCAGGGTGATCTACAGGATCGCCGGCAGCGGACCGCCGATCGTGCTGATCCACGGGATGCTCAACTCCTCGAGCCACTGGCAGTCGGTGGCGCTGATGCTGGCGCGCGACCACACCGTGATCGCTCCGGACCTCATCGGGCACGGCGACTCGGCTGCGCCGCGCGGCGACTACTCCCTGGGAGCGCACGCCGCCAGCATCCGCGACCTGCTCGCCGCGATCGGGGTCGAGCGCGCGAGCATCGTCGGGCACTCGCTCGGCGGCGGCGTCGCGATGCAGTTCTTCTACCAGTTCCCACAGCGCGTCGAGCGCCTCGTGCTGATCTCGAGCGGCGGCCTCGGCCACGAGGTCAGCCCGATGCTTCGCACCGCCGCGCTCCCCGGCGTCTCGGGACTGCTGTCGCTTACGATCCAGCCGCGCCTGCTGGCAGCGCTCGCCGAAGCCGGACGGCGCATGCGCGAGCGCGCGCTCGGCGGCGGTGTGCACCTGCAGGCGCTCACGCGGGCCCTGCGTCCACTCGAGAACGCCGACGCGCGCCAGGCGTTCCTGAACACACTGCGCTCCGTGATCGACGTGCACGGCCAGCGCGTCAGCGCCACCGATCGCCTGTACCTGCTGGAGACGATGCCGACGCTGATCGTGTGGGGAGAGCGCGACCACACGATCCCGCTCGCGCACGGCCGCCGCGCACACGAGGCGATCTCGCACAGCCGCTTCACGACGCTTCCCGACGCGGCGCACTTCCCGCACCTCGAAGACCCCGACGGTCTCGCACGGGTACTGCGCGAGTTCCTCGAGCAGACCGAGCCCGGGCGCATCGACGACGCCGACTGGGGCGCCGTACTCGCACGTCGCTCGCCGCGCTCGCGCCGGCGCGACACCGCCGCCGCCTAGAAACAGATCAGGCGAGCGACAGCTGCGACGCGCGCACGACCAGCGTGTCATCGAGATATGCCAGCAGCGCGGCCACGCACTCCGGGTCGAACTGGCTGCCGGCATGACGCTCGAGCTCCTCGCGCGCCTGCGCCACAGATAGTCCCTCGCGATAGGGACGGGTGCTCGTGATCGCGTCGAAGGCATCCGCCACCAGCATGATCCGCGACGCCTGCGGGATCGCCTCGCCGCGCAGCCCGTCCGGGTAGCCAGAGCCGTCGTAGCTCTCGTGTGAGTGGCGGATCCACGGGACGATCTGCTCGAGCCCCTCGACACCGGCGACGAGCATCGCGCCGGCGGCGCTGTGCGCCTTGATCTGCTCGAACTCCGCGTCGGTGAGGCTTCCCGGCTTGCGCAGGACGCTCTCGGGAATCGTCATCTTGCCGACGTCGTGCAGCGTCGCCGCGATCCTCAGCATGCCGAGCGTGTCCTGCGACCAGCCAAGCCGCGCCGCGATCGCCACCGCGTGCTCGGCGACGGCGCACGAATGCCCGTGCTCGGCGTGCATGCGCAGGTCGACCGCGCCGGCGAGCGCCGCCGCCCAGCTCAGCCGCTCGGCGTTCGGAGCACTCTCGCGCGCTGGGCGCCCGTGACGTGACGCGTACAGGCGGACGTCGGCCTGGCGCATCAGGTCCTCGAGCTCAACCCCGTCGATCGGGAAGCTCGCCAGTCCCACCGAGCACGGTGCGCGCTCGCTCAGCGCCTCGAGCAGACGCGAGCTGCGCTCGAGCGCGTCGGCAGGGCTGATGTTCACGAGCAGCGCCGCGAACTCGTCGCCGCCGATCCGCCCGATCGCGTCGCCGGGCCTGACCGAGCGCGTCAGCGTGCTCACGACCCAGCACAACAGCTCATCGCCGGCGGCGTGTCCGTAGCGGTCGTTGACCTCCTTGAAGTGGTCGAGGTCGAGCACCAGCACCGCGCCTTCGCCGACCTCGCGGGTAGCCGCCGCGAGCGCCGCGTCCGCTCGATCTTCGAAGCCGCGCCTGTTCAGGCAGCCCGTCAGCGGGTCGGCGCGGGAGACCTCCATCAGCGCCGTGCGCTGGCGATCGTGGTTGCGTGCCTGCCACGCGCTCATCGCGCCCGTGCACATCAGCATCACCGTGAACAGCGCCTGATACCCCCAGCCGGCGCCGCCGACCACCACCGCGACAGCCAAAAAGCCCGCGACGCTGAGGCCGCCGACCGTGAGGACCGAGCGCAGTGGATAGGACATCGCGGAGAACACCACCGGGATGAACAGGAACAGCGCGATCGGGCTGCCGGCGCCGCCGTCGGCGAGCGTCGCCGCGATCATCAGGCTGAGGTCGCCGAGGCTCCAGCCGAGGAAGAACACCTCGCGCAGGCGGCTGCGCACGATCCGTTCGCGCGGCAACCGCGAGATCACGGCCGCGCTGAGGATACCCGTGGCGAACAGCACCGCGATCAGGAGGCGGTTTGGGCGCTGCCACGTCAGCGCGACGTACACGGCGCTCGCGCCGCACACGGCATAGCTCAACCAGATACCCGCGGCGATCGTCGCGACACGCATGGCAACCGCCGACTGGTCGACGATGCCCCAATCCTCCTCGCGATACATATGTGTTTATCGGGCCGCTACGCGCCTAGCTGAACCGATCTTCGGGACTGCTGGACGCGATCACTCGCCCGCCGCGATCCGCCACGCGGGCGGATACGGCAGCGGGCTGAGCGTGCTCTCGAGCCGCTCGCGCAACGGCTGCAGCGGCGGTGGCAGCGACAGGCTCTCGCCGAGATGACGCTCGGGCTCGTCGACCGCGAAGCCCGGGCCGATCGTCGCGATCTCGAAGAGCACGCCACTCGGCTCGAGGAAATACACCGATTTGAAGTAGAAGCGGTCGATCACCGGCGTCGGACGCGCGCCCGCCTCGGACACACGCGTGCGCCACGTCTCGAGATCGTCCATCACCGCGGCGAAGGCCACGTGGTGCACCGTGCCGGCGCCCTGCGTGCGATTGATCTCCGGCGGCGAGGGATCGTAGGCGTAGAAGCTTCCGCGGTGATCCCCGCGGACCTCCCAGTGCTCGCCCTCGCCTTTCGTGAAGCCCATCGCCTCGCCCAGCAGCCGCTCGCTGCGAAACGGGGCGTTGCTGTACGCGCGCACGCCCTCGAAGCCCTGCAGCGCGTGCTCGGACGGGATCTCCGGAGAATGCGCGCTCAGCGGCTCGTCCTCGCTCCTGTTGAGCACGAGCTCGTGTCCGAGGCCCTCGGGGTCTCCGAACAGCAGGCTGTTCTCGGTCAGCTCGGCGTCGACGCCGGCCGCCGCCAGCCGCTCGCGCCAGAACTCGAGCGCCTGCGGTGAGGACACCCGCCACACGATCCGGTGCACCATCCCCGTGCCCGCCACGCCGCGCGCCGCGCCCGGGTACTCGAAGAACGTCAGATCCATCCCCGGCGAGCCGTGCTCGTCGCCGTAGAACAGGTGGTACATGTTCGGTTCGTCCTGGTTGACGGTCCGCTTGACCATCCTCAGTCCGAGCACCCCCGTGTAGAACTCGACGTTCGCGCGCGCGTCACCGGTGATCGCGCTGATGTGGTGAATCCCCTCGAGCTTCATCGGAGCTGCCATTATCGCTGAGTGCAAGATGGATCGCTCATTCCGCGCTTTGGCCGCGCGCGACGCGATCCCATGCTCGCGGTGCTCGAAGGGTTGCATCCGCTCAAGCACGCGCTGCGCTTCGACGCCAACGTGCTCGAGGTCATCACCCGCGACCTCGACGAGCTCGAGCGCCTGACGCGCGAGCTCGCGCCCGATCTGCTCGAGCGTCTGCCCGACCTCGCGCGGGAGATCGACCCGGCGGTCTTCGACCAGCTCTCGCCGCTGGCGCCCGCGACCGGAGTGATCGCGCTCGCCGAGCGTGCTTCTGTCGATCCCGCCGCGGTCCTCGCCGACGGTGGCTCGGGGCCTGTCGTGGTGCTCGAGGATCCGCGCGATCTCGGCAACCTGGGCGCCTGCATACGGGTCGCTGCCGCCGCCGACGCCGCCGGCGTGCTCAGCACAGGCAGCCACGACCCGTGGCATCCGGACGCGCTGCGCGGCGCCGCCGGCCTGCACTACGCGGTGCCGGTTGCGCGACTCCAGTCTCTGGATCAGCTTTCCCGGCGCGACCGGCCGCTGCTCGCGATCGACCCCGCCGGGGAGCCGCTGTTGGAGCCCGCGGAGCTCCCCGCGCGCGCGCTGCTCGCCTTCGGCACCGAGCGCCACGGCCTCAGCGATGAGCTGCTCGCGCAGGCCGACGCACGCGTCAGCATTCCCATGCGCCCGGGCGTCTCGAGCCTCAACCTCGCGACCTCCGTCGCCGCTGTGCTGTTCGCGTGGCGCCTGTCCGCCCGTCCGGTCCAGCCGCTGTCATGAGCACCCACGATCGCTACGACACCGCTGAGCTGTATCTCGAGCTGCTCAAGGGCTGTCTGACACGCAGCCTGTTTCTCGAGGAGCAGCACGAGGAACCTCGCCTCGAGGGTTGGCGGCGGCGCGTTCGCGACACCATCAACCGCGTCGAGCGGAACCTCGACTGGCGCGTCCTCGAGCGTGCCGCTCCGAGCGCCAAGGATCGCTTCGAAGGTCGTGACTTTCCACAGAGCGCCGAGACGATGGCCGGGCATCTACGCCTCGAGAACATCCGCCAGTGCGTCGACGCCGTTCTCGAGGACGGCGTCGCGGGCGACCTGATCGAGACCGGCGTCTGGCGTGGAGGCTCGTCGATCTTCATGCGCGCGGTGCTCGCCGCACGGGGCGTGAGCGACCGGACCGTGTGGGTGGCCGACTCCTTCCAGGGCCTGCCGAGCACGAGCGCCGATGCGCATCCTGTCGACCGCGCGTACGACATGGACGGCTTCACCGGGCTCGCGGTCGACCTCGATCAGGTCAAGGCGAACTTCGCGAGATACGGCCTGCTCGACGACAACGTCCGCTTCCTCGTCGGATGGTTCAAGGACACGCTCGCCGCCGCGCCGATCGAGCAGCTCGCCATCGCCCGGCTCGACGGCGACCTGTACGAGTCGACGATCGATGCGATCACCGCGCTCTATCCGAAACTGTCGATCGGCGGCTACCTGATCGTCGACGACTACAACGCCCCGCTGTTCGCGGACGCCTGCGGTCAGGCGATCCGCGATTACAGGGCGCAGCACGGCATCAGCGAGCCGCTCCAGACGATCGACTGGACCGGCGTGTACTGGCGCCGCGAACGCTGACGCTCAGCGCCCGGCTTCGACACCATCCAGCAGCAGCCAGTTGCCGCGCAGCGCGTCGCTCGCGCGTGCCAGCATTCGGTCTGCTTGCCCGACGGGGTCCTCCGCTTCGGCGATCAGCCGCGTGATCAGCTCGCGTGCCTCGCGCGCGTGCTCCACGTCGCGCAGCTCGTGGACGCGGAAGTACTCGGTCGCCGGGCCTTCGTCGCGGAGGCCGTAGTGCGCGCTCAGCCCGGCGAGCTTCGTCGCGGAGATCTCCGGCTGGCCGGCCTCGATCGCATACAGCACCGCGAGGTGCTCGAGCAGGTCAACGCCTGCGTTCCACGCCCGCACGCATGCGCGCGTCTGCTCGGACTCGACCACGCCGGCGCCAGCCGGCTCGGCGTCGAGCGCTCGCTCGAACTGCTCCCACAGCGCGACGTGCGCGGCCTCCTCCTCGGCGTGGCGGCGCAGCCCATCCGCGTGCTCGGCGCTCGCCGGATGCGCCGCCGCGCACTCGGCGGCGCGCTCTGACGCGTGCGCCAGCGCGCCGACGGCGTGCCGGTACTCGCCGGCATAGCGGGCGAGCTCCCCGGCGCTCAGCTCGCCGGCGCTCCAGCGCTGATAGAACGGGTGCTCGAGCACGTTGATCGCGGCTGCGGGTCTCGTCGAGTCTGGCCAGAACGTCCATTGCGCGTTCCCTTCTGTTGTCTTGGTGGGTGGGCCCGGGAAGGAGATAGCCCTCCCGACGCAGAAAGCTACGGAGTTAGCGAGGTGAACGTCCGCCGGGTACTGGACCGCCGTCCGGCCGGTGTGCGAGTGTCCTCGCGAGGGTTGATCGGAGGAGCAAAGGGGGTGGTTTTGGTGGCCATCATCATCGCTTCGGCACTCGGCGCAATGGCATTTGGCGCGGTGCTGGCGGTGGCCCTGGGCCGCGTCGCGGCGCTCGCCGACGAGGACGCCGACCGGCTGCTCGCCGAGCACCGGCCCGACGCCCCGACCACGTCGCCCGCGACCGCGCCGCTTTATACGGGGTTCGCCCGGGCCCAGTCGATGATCGCGCGCGAGTCGTCGATCACCGAGCCGTCGTCGAGGACGAGGGTGGGTACCCATCGGTTGCCGGTCAGCGCCTGGACCTCGCGGCGCCCGGGCGTCTGGTTGAAGATCCCAGGCAGCAGCCCCAGGCCGTAGGACCTCACCACTTCGGGGTCGTGTCCGGCGTCCTTCAGCGCGTGGTAGGCGTTCGCGCACGGATGCCCGCCGGGTTTCGGCGTCGGGAAGGTGCCCCAGCAGACGTACAGCTTCACGAGACGTTAAGCGTACCTTCCATGCCCGCCTGGCGGTGCCCCGGCACGCGTGCAGTAGAAGACGTATTTCCCGGGCTTCAGTTTGAGCGTCAGTGTCTTGGTCCCGCCTTTGAAGACCGGCGTCGCGCCGAGCACCTTGGAGCCTTCGGCGACCGTCACGTCGTGTTCCAGCGGCGACATGTTCGCCATCGTGATCGTCACCGTGCCGGCCTTGGCGCTCAGCTGCTTGGTGTTGTATGCGAGCAGCCCGGACGGGTTGGCCGCGAGTGCGAGCTTGCTCGCGGCTTTGCCCGGCGACGGCGAGCTCGTCGGGGCGGGGGTGCCGGTCGTGGCGACCGGCGCAGTGGCGACCGGCGCCGTGGCCGCCGGCGCGCTCGCAGGTGGCGCTCGTGCTCTGCTCCACCGGCGCGGAGACCGAGGGCACCGGCGCGAGTTCCTGCGTCTGCGCCGGCGGCACGGTGCCCTTGGCGGGCACGCTCGAGGTCAGCACAGCGGTTGAGACCGCGGCGAGCACGAGCACCGCGGAGACCGCCACCACCGCGCGCTGGCCGGCTGCGCTGCCGGGGAAGTCCGGTTTGCGCATGCCGATTCCGAGCGACAGCGTCAGCGCCCACACGACGAGCAGGCCGCCCGCGATGTAGAACGGGACTTTGCTCTTCTCCGACGCGAGGACGGGCGCCAGCTGCAGGGCGAGCGTGTGCACGGGCGCGAGCCTAGCCGATGGGCCCCCGGTATGCTACGCCGGAGATGAGCGAGGTGGTGCGCACGCCCGAGGAGGCGCTGCAGGGACTCCCCGAGTTCCCGTTCGTCTCGCAGTACCGCGACATCGACGGGCTGCGGCTCGCGCACCTGGACGAGGGCGAAGGCGCACCGGTGATCTTCTTGCACGGCGAGCCGACGTGGTCGTTTCTGTGGCGCAAGGTGATCCCGCCGGTCCGCGACGCCGGCTTCCGCTGCATCGTCCCCGACCTCGCCGGCTTCGGCCGCTCGGACAAGCCGGTGGACGTCGACTGGTACACCTTCGAGCGCCACTGCGCGATGACGGCGACGCTGCTGGAGGACCTGGACCTGCGCGGCGCGACCGTCGTCGTGCACGACTGGGGCGGTGGGATCGGGCTGAACATGGCGGTCGAGCACCCGCAGCGGATCGACCGCATGGTGATCCTCGACACCGGCCTGTTCACCGGCCGCCAGAAGATGAGCGACGCGTGGCTCGCCTTCCACGACTTCGTGGAGCGCACCGAGGACCTGCCGGTCGGCATGCTGGTGCGGCGTGCGTGCAAGCTGGACCCGGGCGACGAGGTGGCGAGCGCGTACGAGGCCCCCTATCCGACTCCCGCCTCCAAGGCCGGCGCGCGCGCGTTCCCGCTGATGATGCCCCGCTCGCCGGATGATCCGGGCGCGGCCATCGGCCAGCGGGTGCAGGATGCGCTGGAATCCGATGATCGCCCGAAGCTGTTCCTGTGGGCCGACTCCGACCCGATCATCCCCCTGAAGGCCGGCGAGCGCATGGCGGAGAAGTTCGGCGCGCCGCCCCCGCGCACGATCGAGAACGCCAGCCACTTCCTACAGGAGGATCAGGGACCGCTGATCGGCACGCTGATCGCCGAGTGGCTCAGGGCCGGCTGACGCTGGCTCAGCGCGTGATGCGCGGACGCTCGGGCGCGGGTTCGAGACCCGGCTCCGAGTGCGCGGCGCGCACTTCGTAGGCCCGACGCACGCCGCCGTCGGTGTCCGTCAGGACGCGGTCGGCCTTCATCGCACGCGCCATGCCCTCCGCGAGCGGCCGCGGCAGCAGCGTGCCGAGCACGCTCGTGCGCTTGGCGGACTTCGGCACCCACACGTCGACGATCCCCAGTTGCAGCGCCTCGACGATCGCCTCAGCTACGTCCGCGGGCTCGAGGTTGCTCATGCCGCGGGCCGACCCGAGGCCGGAGCCGAGCTCTGTGTTGACCACGAACGGCATCACGTAGCTGACCTCGACGTGGGCGCCCATCTGGCGCAGCTCGCCCCGGACGGCCTCGCTCAGACCGACCACGGCGTGCTTGGTCGCCGAGTAGGTCGCGCCGCCGGGCGCGCCGAACTTGCCCGCCTGCGAGGAGATGTTGACGATGTGGCCGCGGTCGCGCGCGACCATGCGCGCGAGCGCGAGCTTCATGCCGAGGATCACGCCGTGCAGGTTTATGTCAACCATCCGCCGCGTTGTGAGGTCGTCCTCGTCGAGGAAGCTCCCGAGCTGCATGATGCCGGCGTTGTTGATCAGCACGTCCAGCGGCCCGAGCTGTTCCTCGGCGCCGTCGAGGAACGCGCAGAACGAGTCACGGTCGGTGACGTCGAGCTCGAGCGCGACCGCGCTCGCGCCGAGCTCCTGAGCCGTCCGAGCGGCGGCCTCGAAGTCCACGTCGCCGATCGCCACGCGCATGCCCTGGCGCAGCAGCGCAATCGCGGTCGCGCGCCCGATGCCGCGGGCGGCGCCGGTGATCGCGGCTGTCTGTCCGGCGAGGATGCGGGGCTGCTTGGCCATGAGTCTCCTCCTGAAATGCGGCGGGCGATGAGCTGCCTGGCCAAAGCTAGCGCTTTGGCCAGGCAGCCAACACCACGGTATGATGCTCTGCACCCATGCCGTTCTTCAAATATGAGGGGCAACGCATCGCCTACACGGAGTTCGGCGGTGGGCCGGCGGAGGTGACGCCGGGTGGCGGGCGCGGCAGGACCGCGCGCAGCGCGAGCGCGAACGCCCGCCCACTGATCCTGTTGCACGGGCTGCTGCTCTCGCAGGAGATGCACAGGACGCTCGCCAACGACCTGGCCGCGCGCGGCAACCGCGTGATCACGCTCGACCTGCTGGGCCACGGACGCTCGGACCGCCCGCGCGACATGTGGCGCTACTCGATGGCCACCTACGGCGAGCAGGTGGTCGCGCTGATGGACCACCTGCAGATCGAGCAGGCGGTCGTGATGGGGACCTCGCTCGGCGCAAACGCCGCGCTCGAGGTCGCCGCGCACAGCCCCGAGCGCCTGCGCGGCCTGGTGATCGAGATGCCGGTGCTCGACAACGGGCTCTTGTGGAGCGCGCTGACGTTCACGCCGCTGCTCGTCGCGCTGACGTTCGGCGAGCCCCTCATGAAGCTGCTCGCGCGCGCGACCCGCGCGGTGCCGCGCGCCGTGTTGCCGCACTACGGCAACGTGATGCTCGACCTCGTCCGCCAAGAACCTGGGCCCGGCGGTGCGCTGCTGCAGGGCCTGTTCTTCGGGCGCATCGCGCCGCCGCGCAGCGAGCGCGCGACGTTCACCATGCCGACGCTCGTGCTCGGTCACCCGCGCGACCCCGTGCACCCGTTCTCAGACGCCGGCATGCTCGCCCACGAGATGCCCAACGCGCGGCTGCTCGAGGCGAACTCGCTGATGGAGCTGCGCCTGCAGCCCGCGCGGCTGACCGGCGAGATCGCGAAGTTCCTGGACGAGGTCTGGAGCACACGCGCAAAACGATCGGCCAAACCGCGACGCACCGCCAAACCGGCCGCCAAGCCCGCGCGCACCGTCAAACGCGCCGCGCGCTAGCGCCTCGCCAAGTGCGCAGCTAGTGCGCTCCTAGTTCGCTCCTAGTGCGCTTCGAACAGTTCGACTTCGTTGAGGTCGACGTGCCCGGGGACCGCGGCCGTGCCGATCGCCGACGGCGGCGCCTGGCTGATCCACACGGTGACGAACGTGAACGCCTTCGTCGCGTCGCGCAGGCTCATGCGCAGACGCCTCTTCTTGACGGTCCGCGGCGGGCTCAGCCTGACCCAGGCCGGGTCGGTGATCGACGTCGGCGCGGTCGGGACGTCGGCGCCGTAGACCTGAATGCGGATGCCCGGCGTCGCGGTCACGAGCTGAATCGCCGAGAGCTTGAACTTCCCCTTCAGGTCGATCAGCAGGCCCTCGGCCATCTTCGGCGCGGTGCTCGGGTTGACCGCGGCGGTCCATGCGGTCGAGGTGTCGCCGTCGATCGCGAGGCTCGGATCGCCGAAGCCCGAGGCGGGGTAGGCGTAGGGGTTGTAGGTGGCGGCGGCGTTCGTGTCGAGCAGGATCGCCGCCTGCTGTGATTCTTCGCCCGTTTTTTCGCCGCTCGTGCCCGAGCCGCTCGGCGAGGAGCTCGACGGCGTGGTGCTCGACGGCGTGCTCGCTTTGGTTTCCGGGGCGGGCGTCGTCGCGGGTTTTTCAGACGCTTTCGGCGTCACCGCCGTGAGCGGGATCTTCGGCGGTTTGACCGTGTGAAACGGCAGTTTCACTTTCGCGCCCGGCGCGGTGCCGAGCGCACCCGGGGTCGTCGAGGTGGTGCCCGGTGTCGTCGGCGCGGGCGCAGCCGCGGCGGGCGCCTGGGCGACCGTCCGGATCACGACCGGGGGTTTGGCGTGGCCTTTGGTCAGCGCGGCGACGGCAGCCGCTGCGGCGCCCAGCACCAGCGCGGCAACCACGGCGGCGATCGTCGCCGCCGAGCGCCAGCTCCGCGTGCCGAGGCTGCCGGGCGCCCCGGCGCCGCACTCCAGGCACCAATCCTGCCCGGCGGCCATCGGCGCCGCGCAGTGCGCGCACGCGCGCGCGGGCGGAGCAGCCGACGCGGAACCGGCGGGCGGCTCCGGCGGAGCCCCATTGGATCCGTCCGGCGGCGCCTGTCCGCTCGGCGGCGAGACGGGCGGCGAGTCGGCGAGCGACGTAGCCATAGCAGCCAATTCTAGCCCCCCGGCGAGCGCCAATACAGCGCTTGGGGCCTCAGCCCTCGGCGCCGTCGGGCGGGCGCGGGCCGCCGGGGACGATCTCGCGGCCCGTCGGCGCCAGCTGCTCGTCGAGCTCCAGCTGCCAGTAGTAACGCGTGAAGGTCATGCCCGCGCGAAACTCTCCCACGTGCGGCTCGATACGCTCGCCCGCCGCCATGCGCACGATCAGCTCGGGATAGCTGCGCCCCGGAAGCGCCGCGTACACGGGCCCGGGGAAGGCTCCGCCGAAGCGCGTGTTGACGTCGGTGATGGCCAGCCCGACGTCCGGGTCGCGGAACACCTGGATCGTCGCCGGACCGCGTACCCGCAGCTCCTGCATGACGCGCCTGCCGAGCTCGATCAGCTCGTCGTCGTGGACCACCTGGCCCTTGATCGACTCGCCGCCGCGCGACTCCAGCATCGTCCGCGGGATCGCGTTCAAGCAGCGCCCGTCGCCGTCGCCGAGGCAGTCGATCGAGAGCTCATCGCCCCCCATCGCGCGCTGGACCATCACGGGCTCGGGCCCCGGCAGGCCCTTCGGGCGCACGCCACTCGGCGCATTTTGGACGTAGTCGATGTAGAAGCGCGCCTGCGCGGCGTCGTGCGCGAGATGTATCGAGCGCGCTCCCGAGCCGCGGCGCGGCTTGACCATCACCGGATACTCGAGCGCGTCGAGGTCCTCCTGCGGCAGGACAGTCGCCGGCGAGGGCAGGCCCAGGCTCCTCAGCAGCAGGTGCGCCTCGTACTTGTCGTAGGTCGCGCGGGCAACCTCGGCAGACGGAACGAGAGCAGGAAGCCGCTGCTCCTCCAGCGCGCGCGCCAGGATCTCTATATCGAGGTCCGTCAGCGGCAGCACCGCGCCGACGTCGTGGCGCTCGCACAGCGCCGCCAGCGCGTCGACGTAGCCGGGGTCGCGCATCGGCGGGACCGCCACGCGCATGTGCGCCGCGTACTGCGCCGGCGCCAGCGGCGAGGGGTCGGCGACGAGCGTCTTCGTCAGCGCCGCGAAGCACGACACGATGTCGTAGCGCTTGCCCGCGCCCGTCAGCAGGATCGCCGGACGGTCGCGCTTGGGCGCCGGCGCGCTCACAGCTCGCCCTCCCAGCCGCCCGCGTGCCCCTTGTACAGGCCCGAGCCGCCGAGCACCATCGTCAGCGTGCGCCACACGATCCGCGCGTCGAGCGCCAGCGAGCGGTGCTCGACGTAGTACAGGTCGAGCTCGATCCGCTCCGACCACGGCAGCGATGCGCGACCGTTGACCTGCGCCCAGCCAGTGATGCCGGGCTTCAGCGCGAGGCGCCCGCGCTGGCGCTCGGTGTACTGCGCCACCTGCACCGGCAGCGTCGGGCGCGGCCCGATCAGCGACATGTCGCCGCGCAGCACGTTCACCAGGTTCGGCAGCTCGTCCAGCGACGTGCGCCGCAGGAACGCGCCCGCGCGCGTGATGCGCGCATCGTTCTCGTTGACCGCCAGGCCCGCGCCAATGTGCTCCGCGCCATCGACCATCGTGCGCAGCTTCAGCACGTCGAACTCGCGGCCGTGCAGACCGCTGCGGCGCTGGCGGTAGATCACCGGGCCGGGGGTCTCCAGGCGGATGGCCACCGCCGCGACAGCGAGGAGTGGCGCGCTCACGGCGAGAGCGAGTGCGGACACGACTGACGTCGATGGTGCGGCGGATCACGGCGGTGATTCTGTCAGTGGGGGGCATCTACGCGATGAGTTGCATCCCAAGACGAAGGCGAGCATCATGTGGCAGGCAGGCTTGAGGCGATGACCGACATCGACCGTTATCTGATTCTGATCGAAGGCGGGCCGCCGTCGAATTACTCGGCGTGGTCGCCTGACGTGCCTGGGTGTGTGGCGACCGGAGACACGATTGATGAGTGCATCGAAGAGATGCGAGCCGCGCTGACGGGACACCTGGACGTGATGCGGGAGCACGACGAGCCGGCGCCCGAGCCCTCCGGGCCCGGTGTCTACATCGAGCGCGCGGCCGCCGCCTAAGCCAACAGCCGGTGACCAACCGTCAGCGCGTGCCCTCGGCCGCGTCCCACGTCGCGTCGGTCCCACGCCGCAGCCAGTCCCATAGGCCGGCGGCAAGCGAGGCCGTCGTGAGCACGTAGTAGCGCGCAATCAGCAGCGGGCGTATCGGGGCCACGCCCGCGAGCGCCGCCCCGAGCAGCAACGCGAGCTGCAGCGCCAGCGTGACGATGTATAGCGTCTGCCCGGAGCCGCCGAGTGCGACGAGCGCGATGTTGGCGGCAAGCGCCAGCACGTGCAGCGCGGCCGTCGAATAGCGCAGCAGACGGTGCGAGAAGATCATCAGCGCGTAGCCCGGCGGGTAGCCCCGCGGTGAGAGCATGCCACCGAGCAGGACTATCGGCCACGTGTGGCTCATCATCCGCCGCTTGCGCTCGAACTCGCCGGCCAGCGACGGCACCATCTTCTCGTTCGCGCGGGCGCCTGGTACGTACACCGCGCGCAGCCCGCGCTTGACCGTGTTGAACGGCAACGACAGGTCGTGGCCCATGACCGGGTCGACGACCACGTAGGACTCGCGCCGGGTGGCATAGATCGCGCCGTTGCCCGCGGTGATCGACGACAGCCGCGACTCGAGCGCGCGCACCGCCAGCTCGTAGCGCCAGTACACATCCTCCTGGTTCGGCGCGCCACCGGCGCCGTCCCCATCGGCGCCCCGCACGAAGCGCACCTGGCCGCACGCGTAGCCGACGCGCGGATCCTCGAACGCGCTCACGAGCACCCGCGCCGCGTTTGGCTCCCACATCGCGTTCGCGTCGGAGAACGCGACGATCGCGCCGCGCGCCCGCTGCACCGCCGCGTCCTGCGCACGGATCTTGCCGCCGCGCGGCAGCTCGAGCACCAGGTCCGCTCCCGCCTGGCGCGCGAGCGCCGGGGTGGCGTCGGTGCAGCCGTCGCACGTGACGATCAGCTCGAGGCGCTCGCGCGGATAGTCCAGCGCCAACGTGTTCTCGACCTTCGCCGCGATCACCGACGCCTCGTCGTGGGCCGCGACGATCAAGGACAGCTCGGGGAGCTCGGAGAGCTCGAGCGCACGGTGGGCGCCACGGGCGGGAAGCACGCGGGCGATCAGCGCGAGCGCCACGGCGTAGCCGAGCTGCGTCCACACGATCAGCCCGACGGACACCCAGAACACGATCTCCAGCGCCGTCCTCATCGGCCAGGTGCAGCCGCCAGCAGGGACTCATACAGCGCGAGCGTGCGCTCGGCGATCGCGCGCCAGGAGTACTCGCCGGCGGCGAGCTCCTGCGCGCGCGCCGCGAGCGCTGATCGCGCAGCCGCGTCGTCGATCAGCTCGCGCAGACTGTCGCGCAGCGCGCCGACGTCACCGGCGGGGAAGCTGCGCGCGGCGCCGGTCGCCGCGATCTCAGGGAAGCCGCCGACATCGCTCAGCAGCAGCGGCTTGCCGAACGCGAGCGCCGTAAACAGCACGCCGGACTGGTCGATCTCGCGATATGGCAGCACGACGAGGTCTGCGCGGCGGAAGTAAGCGGGCAGCTCGTCGTCGCCGATGAAGCGCGGCACGAAGCGCACGCCCGGCGGCGCGGCGACGCGCAGGGCGGAGATGTCCATGCGCGGCATGCCCGCGATCCACAGCTCCGCGTCGTCGATCCCGCGCCACGCATCGAGCAGCAGGTCGATGCCCTTGTACGGGCGCATCAACCCGAAGCACAGGACGACGGGGAGCTCCGTCGCGAAAGGGGGCCGCTGCGGCGCGCCCTCCTCGGGCCCGCTGCCGGCGAGGTGCTCGAGCACGCCGTGCGGGATCACGTGGACGCGCTCGGGCTCGACGCCGAGCTCGCCCGTCAGTCGTTGGCGGCCGTGCTCGGAGTGAACGATGATCGCGTCGAAACGGTCATACAGCCGCCGCTGCGCCGTGCGCTGCCCCGGGCGCGCCTCCCGCGGGAGGATGTCGTGTGCGGTCAACACGAGCGGCCGGCGCGGCGCTGACGTGGCGCCGCCACGCGCCGGCAGCAGCCGCCCGTCTAGGTGCTGGACGGCGAGCCACTGGAAGTGCACGACGTCGGCCGTGCTGGCCGCTCGCCGGTAGCGCAGCATGTCGGGCACGTGCTCGGCCAGCTTCGCTGCGCGGCGCACGCCCGGGGAGCCGATGCGCGACGCCAGCGGATAGAACAGCTCGCGGCGGCGGTAGCCCTCGGGCGGCGCCACCGGTCCATGGGCGAAGTGGCTGGTGTAGAGCTCGACCTCCACGCCGGCGGCGGCCAGCGCGCGACACAGCGCGTGGTCATACGGCGGCGTGTAGGCCGACGGGTCGACGATGTGGACGCGCACGGATCAGCGCCCAGCGGGCGGAGAGGGCGCGCAGCGAGCGGCGCCCGTGTGCTCGAGCCGGTTTGGGACTGTCACACGCTGGAGGGTATGCGCCCGGAACGACTTTCGCCCCGCACCGGCACGCCGGGCTTGGCGAACAGGTGCGCCCAGCTCGGGGGGCCTCCCCGCAGCAGGACCGCGAACGCCTCGGGCGCGACGGGCATCGCGAAGTAGAACCCCTGGGCGATGTCGCAGTCGAGCTCGCGCAGTCGGACGGCCTGCTCCAAGGTCTCGACGCCCTCCGCTATCACCTGCTGGCCGAGCGCATGCCCCATGCGGATGATCGCGGCGGCAAGCGCCTCGGCCTTCGGCGAAGTGACGATCTTCTCGATCAGCGCGCGATCGATCTTGACGCTCTGGAAGTTCAGGTTCGCCAGGTAGCTCAACGAGCTGTAGCCGGTGCCGAAGTCATCGAGCGACAGGCGCACGCCGAGCCCGCTCAGCGCCTCGAGCGTGTTGCGCGCTGCCTCGAGCTGCTCGATCAGCACGCTCTCGGTGATCTCGATCGTGAGGAAGTCCGGTTGCAGACGCTCCGCCGCGATCACCTCGCGTACGACTCGGGTGAGCTCGTCGGGGTGAAGCAGCTGCCTGGTCGAGACGTTGACGGCCACACCCTCAAACCCCGGATGCTCGCGCCAGCCGACGCACTCCCGCCCAGCGCGCCGCAGCATCTGCGCGCCCAGTGAGTGGATCAGTCCGCTCTCCTCGGCGACCGCGATGAACTCGGCTGGCGACACGGGGCCCCACTCGGCGTGGCGCCAGCGCGCCAACGCCTCGGCACCGACGATGTGTCCGTCCTGCAGCGAGATCAACGGCTGGTAGTGGAGGTGGATCTCCTCGTCGGCGAGCGCCGCGCGCAGCGCCGACTCGGTGCGGACCCTGCCGAGCACGCGCTCGTGCATCTCGCGGTCGAAGACCTCGCAGCCCGCCGCGACCGGACTGCTTGGCCTGGAACATCGCCGCGTCGGCGTCACGGAGCAGGTCGGCGGCGCTGGAGCCGGGGCTGCTGAGGGCGATGCCGATGCTCGCGCTGATCACGTGCTCGTCGCCGCCGAGCCCGATCGGCTCCTCGAGCGCGCTGGCCATCTTGCTGGCGATGCGTGTGGCGGCGTCCTCCGACGGGATCTGCTCGCACAGGACCGCAAACTCGTCGCCGCCGAGGCGCGCGAGCGTGTCCTGGCGACGGATCGCACCGGCGAGACGGGGGGCGACCTTGCGCAGCAGCTCGTCGCCGGCCTCGTGGCCGAGGCTGTCGTTGACGAGCTTGAAGTGGTCGAGGTCGACCACGAACACCGCCGAGGGTCGCGGGTCGCGGTCGGCCCGCAGCAGCGCATGGCTGACCCGGTCGAGGAACAGCGTGCGATTGGGAAGATCGGTCAGCTCGTCGTGCAGCGCCAGGTGGCGCATCCGCTCCTGCACGTCGCGGCCGTGCATCGCGTCGGCCAGCACGTTCGCGAGCGCGTCCAAGAACGGGGCGCAGTCCTTTGCCACAGCGCCGGGCTCCGTGTAGTGGACCGACAGCACCCCGAACGACTTCTGTGGGTCGCCGACCAGCACCGCGACCGTGCTGCGCACGCCACGCGCAGCCAACAACGACGAGGGTGGGAAGCGCTGCTCTGTCTGCCAATCGTCGATCATCGCCAGGCCGCCCCCGCCCAGGACCTTTTCCAGCACCGAGGGGGTTTCGCTCGGCATCCGCTTGCCCACCGTGTCGGGATCCCAGCCCGTGGCGGCGCTCACGATCAGCTCATCGGAGCCCGGAACGTGCTCGAGCAACATGGCGCAGTCGCCGGAAAGCACCCGCGCCGCGGCGCGGACCGCCTGCTCGAGGAGCACCTGCGTGCACCCCTCCCTGAGTGCCACCCGTCCGAGCTCGACGATCTCCTGTTGGCCTTCTGCGTGGCGAGCAGCCGCCGCTTCGGCCTCGCGGCGCGTGGAGATGTCAGCCGAGACGGTGATGACCAGGCCCGGCCCAAGCCCCGCGTCGGGGGGCACCGGACGAATGCGCACGTCGACCGGGAAGACCCGGCCGTGCTTATCCCGCGCTTCGGCCTCATCCTCGACCGTCTTCGCCGGCACGGACCGCGTCGGCATGCGCCGACGCCATGGCGCGGCCGCTCTCGACCATTACGAGATCGCGGAGGTCACGGCCGACGGCCTCCTCGACGGTGTAGCCGTACAGCCGTTGGGCGCCGGCGCTCCAGAAGCGCACGACGCCCTGCTCGCCCGACTGCTCGACGAGGATCACCGCCGCATCGACCTCGTCGAGCAGCTGCGCCTGCAGCGCAATCTGGTCGCGGGCGTGCATGCACATAGATCGTCTTTATGTGCGCGATGCTTGAGCCTTGCTGTACAGGAGAATCCGTGCAGTCAACCCTCAGCGAGCGGCGCGACGTAGCGCAGGAACGGCTCGATCTCCAGCGCGCGTCCGGTGGCGTGCTCGAGCAGCGGCAGCGTGTCCAGGCGGCGGCCGTGACGATGCACGCGCTCGGCGAGCCAGCGCTGGATCGCGGCGACGTCCCCGCGGCGCAGATCCTCTGCGCGCGAGCCGAGATCCGTCTCGAGCGTCTCCCACAGCTGCGCCGCGATCAGACAGCCGAGCGCGTAGCTCGGAAAGTAGCCGAAGGCGCCCGCGCCCCAATGCACGTCCTGCAGACAGCCGAGCGCGTCGGAGGGGACCTCCACGCCGAGCAGGCGGCGCATCTGCTCGTTCCACGCGTCGGGCACGTCGGCGACCGCCAGCTCGCCGTCGATCAGCGCGAGCTCGAGCTCGAAGCGCACGACGATGTGCAGCGGGTAGGTGAGCGGATCGGCCGACACGCGCACGGCCGACGGTTCGACGCCGGTGAGCGCGGCGTGCAGCTCGGGCGCCTGCACGGCGAAGCCACCCGCCCGCAGCTCCGCCGCGAGCACCTCCGCGAACGCGGCGTTGCGCGCGACGTGGTTCTCCCACAGCTTGCTCTGCGACTCGTGCACCGACATCGACGTGCCAGTGCCGAGGTTCGTCCGGTCCAGCGCGGGATCGATCTGGCGCTCGTACAGCGCGTGGCCGTACTCGTGCAGCGAGCTCAGCAGCGACTCGACCTCGCCGTCGCTGTAGCGCGTCGTCAGGCGTGAGTCGTCACGACCGACCCACGCCGTGAACGGGTGCGCGGAGACGTCCACGCGCCAGCTCGCCTCCTCGACGCCGAGCCTGCGCAACGTGCCCGCGACCGCCGCTTCCTGCGCGTGGACGGGCACGCGCAACGAGCGGCGCGGCGAGCGGAGGAGCGCCTGCTCCGCGAGCGGCGGCAGCTCCAGCGCGAGCGCCCCGAAAACGCGTCGCAGCTCATCGGTCCGCAGTCCGAAGTCGTAGTCGCCGAGCAGCCCCTCGTAGCGGCTCTCGCCGTCCTCGGCAACGCATTCACCGTACGCCCGCGCGAGCTCCACGTTTCGCTCGAGCGCCGGCGCGAACGCGCTGAAGTCGTCGTGCGCGCGGGCCTCGCGCCAGCGCTCCTGGCCCTCGGCGCTCGCGCGAGCGCGTTCCACGGCGAGCTCGTCCGGGACGCGTCGCGCGCGCTCCCAGTCGCGCCGCGCGATGCGCACGATGTCGCGGTCGAGCTCGTCCGGCTCCGCGCCCTCGCCTCGCTCGATCTCCGCCAGCCACTCGCCGATCTCCTCGGCCGTCGCGCGCTCGTGGGTCAAGCGGGCCAGGGTCCCGAGCTGCTGCGCCCGGGCCGGCGCGCCGTCGGCCGGCATCATCACCAGCTGGTCCCACTCGCTGAGCATGCCGATCGCGCCGAGGTCCGAGAGCTCGGCCATGCGGCCACGCAGTTGCTCCAGGGCTTGCACGCGCTAGAGCGTATGCGCCGCGGCACACTGAACGCCGTCGCGTAGATTTACCGACGCTGACGGCACCTGAAATCGAGCTGAGCTACTGCGTGGTCAACACCTCCCAGCGGGAGCTGCTGGTGCGCGGCCTCGATGCGATCGCACGCGAGCGCGCGAGCGTCCCGTTCGCGACCGAGGTGCTGGTGCTCGACAACGGCTCACGTGACGGCTCCGCCGAGGCCGCGCGCGAGCACCCCGCGGTCGATCAGACGATCGCTGTCCCGCAGCGCCGCGGCAAGGCGCTCAACGACTCCGAGCTGCTGCGCCGCGCGCACGGGCGCTACGCGCTGCTGCTCAACGAGGACTCCGAGCTGCAGGCGGGCGCGACGCTGGCTCTGTGGCGAGCGCTCGAGCAGCATCCGCGCGCTGCGTGCGCGGGAGCGCAACTGCTACGCCCAGACGGCACGCCGCAGGCGTGCGCCTGGCGCTTCCCGTCCGTCTCCACCGCGTTCGCCGGCGCGGTGCTGGCGCATCGGTGGCTGACGGTGCAGAGCGGCGGCTCACAGATGCGCGAGGTCGACTGGTGCCAGTCGGCGGCGTTGCTCGTCAGGCGCGAGGCCGCCGTGCAGGTCGACTACCTCGACCCGGACTTCTTCGTTTACTCCGACGAGGTGGACTTCGCGCGCCGGCTGCGCGATGCGGGCTGGCGTTCGCTGTACGTGCCCGCGGCGCGCGCGACTCACCACGAGCAGCTGTCCACGAGCGCCGCGTCCGATCGGCGCATCGTGGAAATGGCACGCAACCGCGATCTGTACATGCGCAAGCACCACTCCGCCTCCGCGGCACGGGCGGTGCGCTGGCTGACCGCGTGGAGCTACGCGCTGCGCGCGCTCGCCGCGCTGGCGATGCCCGCGCACGATGCACGCCGCTACTGGCGCCACGTCACGGCGTCTTTGTACCCTGAGCGCGGCGTCGGCCTGCGCGAGGCCGCCGAGGAGTACAACCGCTCCGGACCGGTGTGAGCGGACGGGGCAGTATCAGGAGCGGATCAGTGCTCGGCGAGCTCGTCGACGAGCGCATCGACGACGACGGTGTCGAGCTGGGCTCCGGCGACTCGACGCAGCTCCTCGCACGCCTCGCGCGGTGAGCGCGCGGCGCGGTACGGACGGTCGGTAACGATCGCGTCGTAGGTGTCGCACGCCGCGATGATGCGCGCCGCGAGCGGAATCTGCTCGCAGGACAGGCCGTCGGGATAGCCGCCTCCGTCCCAGCGCTCGTGGCTGGCACGCACGGCGGGGGCGAGGTGCGCGAACGCGTCGATGCGCCCGACGAGCTCGCCGCCGATCGCTGCGTGGCTGCGCATCGTCACCCACTCCTCGTCGCTCAGCGGCCCGGGCTTCAGCAGGATCTCGCTGGGCACGGCCACCTTGCCGAGGTCGTGCAGCATCGCCGCGTAGCGCACGTCGCGCGCCTCGGAACTCGACAGCGACAGGCGCAGCGCGACCCGCTCGGCAAGCACCGCCACGTCCTCGCCGTGGCAGGCCGTGTAGTCGTCCTTCGCCTCGACGGTACTCGTCAACGCCGCCAGCGCGGTCGTGAACGCGCCCTCGAGGTCGGCCACGAGACGGGCGCGATGGACAGCCGCGCCGAAGCTCGTCGCGATCGCCTCCACGAGCACCGCGTCGCTCTCCGCGAGCGCCCCTGGCTCGGTGGCCTCGATGTTGAGCACGCCCCACACCGATCCATCGACGAGCACCGGCACCGCGAGCTGAGAGCGGGGGTCGGTCTTGGGGTCGCGCACGATGTAGTCGCGATCCTCGCGCGTGTCGTTCACGAGCACCGCGTGGCGTGAACGGGCCACCTTCCCGTTGACGCCCTCCGAGACACGCTGTTCGGTGAGCAGGAACTCAGCCATCACCTCCGCCAGCGGACCGCGTGCGGCCACGAGCCGCAGCACGCCGTCCGGGTCGAGACGCTGAATCGCGGCGAGGTAGAAGGCGAACGTTTCGTGCAGGTCGTCCACGACCAGCTGCGCCAGCTCCTCGATCTCGCTCTTGCTCGCGAGCCTCGACGTGAGCCTCGCGGCGAGTCGCAGCTGCTCGCGCAGGTAGCTCACCTCGCCTGTCACCGCCATGCTCTTGACGCGGGCGTCGGCGCGGTGGCGCTTGAGCGCCTCGGCGCGCCGCTGGCGCTCCTTGGCGCCGGCACGGCTTGGCGGCTTGGCGGTCAGTTCGGCCATGGCAAGGCACCCATCGGCTGCGAATACCGCTTTCTTGAGCCAATAACCGGTCTCCTAGACATACCGGTCTGCCTCTGAATGCTGGCCCGGGGCCTATGGCAGTCAGACGTCTTTCAGCGGATCCTCTACGTAGACCTCGATCTCGCCGGGGCCGGAGCGAAAGCTGGAAACGCGCCGGCGCACCTCGGCGAGCAGCTTGCGGGCGTGCGCGAGCTCGTGCGGGTGAAAGAAACGCGTCAACGCGAGCGTTGCCGGCACGAGCGCGAGCCACGCGGCGCGCAGGGCGAGCCCGGCGAAGCCGTTGCTCGGCAGCAGCAGCTCGCCGGAGACGGCCACACCGCCGAAGATCGCCGCGAGCTTGGCGAGCCGCGGCCATTCGAAGCCGACGCGGAAAAGGCCGCGGGTGAGCACATACATGACGGCGAGCATCGTCACGTAGGCACCACACAGCGCAAGGCCCGCGCCCGCGATCCCCAGGCCGGCGCCGCTGTGCGGAACGAGCAGCACGAGCAGCACGACGTTGACCGCCAGGCCGGCGAGACCCGCTGGCAGGTTGCGCGAGGTGTTGCGCGCACGTGCCGAGATCGCGACGAAAACCAGGTACAGGCCGTACAGCGCCCACCCCAGCGCGAGCCACGGCAGCGCGCGGTAGGCGCCGAAGTACTCATGAGCGGCGAGCAGCCGCACCAGCCAGCGCCCGAGCAGCGCGACCGCGCAGACGACGACCCCGGTGGCGAGCGCGTAGTAGGTCGTGACGAGCGAGTACAGGCGCCCGGCCTCCTCGTCGCTCTCGACCGAGTACGCCAGCGGCGGCCACGCGTATTGAAAGCCGCGCACCGCCACGAACACGACCGTCGCGAGCTTGATCGCGATCGCGTAGTCACCGGCGGCGGCGCGGGAGAAGACCCTGTACAGGTACAGGCGGTCGGCGACCTGCAGCGCGTACACGCTCGCGTCCGCCGGCACGGTCGGAAGCCCGAAGCGCAGCATCGCGCGCAGGTCGGAGAGACGCACCCGCAACGAGAAGCGCCGGCGCAGCACCCACCAGAGCCCCAGCACGACGACCGCCGAGGCGCCGAAGTTGCCGAGCAGCAGCCCGCGCGCGCCCTGTTCCGCGAACACGACCAGCGCGATCGTGAAGATCACCGTCATCGCGACGTTGGCGCCCGACGCGTACACGTATGTGCGCCTGCGTTCGTCCACGCGCAGCTGCGCGTAGGCCATCTCGAGGTTGGTGAACGCCCACAGTCCGAGCGCGGCGCAGTCGAACAGCAGCGGGTCCTCAGAGCCCAGCAGCAGGCGCGACAGAGGTCCCGCGAACACGAGCGCGAGCACCGACGCGAGCGTCGTCGTCCATGCCACGGTCGCCGTCGCCGTGCGCGCGATCCGCGCGCGCCGGGCCTGGTCGTCGTCGTCGAAGTAGAAGCGGATGAACGCTTCGCCGACGCCCAGCCGCAGGACGATGCTCGCGAGGATCACGGCCGTCAGCAGCGTTTCGGCGGCGCCGTACGCTTCGTTGTCCAGATGGCGCGTGTACAGCGGCAGCGTCAGCAGCGCCAGGCCCTTGGCAAGGATGTCCCCGAACTGGTACGCCGCGCCGCTCGTGACGAGGCGCTTCAGGTAGTCGAGCACGGCTCAGAAGCTACTGGCCGGCGCGCTGGCTCCGAGCACGGCTTCCTGCACGCCCGGGCCCCCGTCGCCCGTAGCTGCGGCGCGAGCGAGCGCCAGGCCGATCGCTAGCAGCAGCCACGTGGAGGGGTCTTCGAGGAAGTCCGCGTACGTCCACGTGTGCAGCACCAGCGCCGCAAAGCACGCGGCGATCGCGATCCGCGGCGGCGACCGGCCCGCTCCGCGGAACAGGACGACGAAGGCGCTGAGGAGCAGCGCCACGTACAGCGCGAGGCCGACGATCCCCTGCTCGGCGGCGACCGTCACGGGAATCGTGTGCGAGGCCGACACGGCGTTCTCGGCTCCGGAGGTGCTGTGCTTGCGCTTGTACGCGGTTTCGAAGGAGCCCGAGCCGTAACCCTCGAGCGGGCGTTCAGCGAACAGTGCGAGACCTCCCGAGATCAGGCTGGCGCGCCCGCTGGTGGCGTTGTTCGCGCTGCCGCCGCTGCCGCTCAGGCCGAGATGCGAGCTCGCGGGGGCGAGCAGCGCGAACGCGGCCGCGAGCACCAATGCGACGAGCCCCACGTAAACGGCTCCTCGCACGCCCCAGAACCACGCGCCGAGCACCCACAGCCCGAGCACAAGTGCAGCGATGCTCGACTGGGAGAAGCTCGTGACGAGCCCGGCCAGCAGCCACAGCAGCACGGCGCCGCCGATCAGCACGTCGCGACGGCGCAGACGATCGTAGGCCGCGGAGCCGCGCGCGAGCACGGCCGCTACGAGCGCCACCATCACGAGCGCCAGAAAACGGCCGTAGATGCTCGGGTCGAAGAACACCGAGTTGACGCGGAAATAGTTGTCGTACTGGTTGGCCGCCACGACCTTCGGGTTCAGGAACAGCGACTTTCGGTAGTACTCGACGAAGCCGACACCTGCGAACAGCACCGCCAGCGCCACCGCGACGGCGAGGCAGCGCAGCAGCAGCCCGCGCGTCCAGCGCACGTCGCGCAGGATTCCGAACAGCAGCGCGAACGGAACGTAGAAGAAGGCGATGTTCTCGGCCGCCTTGGCGCGGTCGCTCGAGTAGAGCGTCTGCAGCGCGTACAGGGCGACGGCGGCGAACAGCAGCCATTCCACGCCGCGCGGCGAGCTCCAGAACGCCAGGCGCGTCGGAGCTGCCGGTTCGCGGCGAGCGTTGCCGTGCTCGTCCGTCGCGCGGCGGCCGAGCACTCGCGGGAGCAGGTACTCGAGCGCTCCCGCCGCGATGACCAGATACAGCGGTATCAGCAGGTTCACCGTCCTGCCGCCGGAGGAGATCGGCAGCCGGAACGGCAGCGCGAACACGGCCAGCAGCGGGAACGCGTCGGGGTAGCGGCGCATCACCCACATCAGCGCCGCGATCACGACCAGCGCGAGGACCACCAGGAGCGCGAGCGTACCGGCGCTCGGCAGGCTCGTCGCGAGCGTGCTCATGGCCTCACCAGGGAGAAGCTGCGCGGCAGCAGCACCTGTCCGTGGTTGCGGAGGCTGAGGCTGACCCGGTATTCGCCCGCGGGAGCGACCGGGCCTTCGTTGTCCGGCACGGGAATGCTGCGCCCCCCCGGGGTTATCACGTGGCCGTACCGGTGCGCCGTGCCGCGATGGCCGTTCCAGCGCAGCGAGACGTCTTTGTAGCGCGGCGCCGGGAAATCGTGCACGAGCGTCGCGACCGTGTTTCCGTCGGAGTCGATGATCGTCACGGTCACCGGTTCGGCGCTGGCGAGCTCGAAGGAGATTTCCTCCAGCTTGGCGTGAGCCTTGGGGTAGGGAGAGAAGGCCGTCGACAGCTTGAACCTGTGCACGGCCGTCGGCGTGTGCTTGAGCCGCTGCGTGATCACGAACGCCGCGAAGCAGGCGAGGACCAGCACGGCGAAGACGACGCCCGCAACCGGGTCGCTCCCCGCCACAGGTGAGCGCGCACGGTCCGGCGCGTCATCCACCCCGGCGGCTGTCTCGGTCAATCCTCGCCGCCCAGCGCGAAGCGCTCGACCGTGTCCGCGCGAAGCCCCAGCCGCAGCGTCTCCAGCGAAAGCACGTCGTCGGGCGCGATGTTCCCGAGGTTGCACTCGATGCCGAAGCGCTTGAGCAGCCACACCTGCTGGCGCTGCAGCGGCGCGTCGAAGATCAGGCGCTCCGGGTCGACGGCATGCGCGATCTCATCGATCAGGCCGGTGCGCACTTCGCCGTTGGCGCGGTAGATCCCCGCGGTGCCCGACTCACGCGCCTCGGCGATCACCTTCCACGCCCCGGCGTTCAGGTCCCGTTCGATCTGCTCCACCCAGATATACGGCGCCATGATGAAGTCGGCGTCCTTGTTGCCGACCTCTGCCAGCACGACGAACTCGCGTGCGAGGCGTTCGATCAGCTCGCGCTTGACGGCGCCGTCGAGCGTGATCGTGCCGTCGGAGATCTCGACGTGACGCAGGCCAAGCTCGCGCAGCCACGCGACGAGGCCGTCGACGCGCCCCTGGCGGATCGCCACCTCGGTGAGCGTGCCGCCGAGCACCACCGGAATGCCGTGTGCGCCGTAGAGCTCGAGCTTCGGCCTCAGGTTCGCGGTCACCAGCGCCGTGCCCCAGCCGAGCTTGACGATGTCGACGCTGTCGCCGGCGACCTCCAGAAGCCCGGCCGCGTCCGCCACCGAAAGGCCCCTGTCGATCACGTGCGTGATGCCGAACTCGCGCGGCTTGCTCGACCGCGCAGGGATGTCGAGGAAGCCCTCTATGGCGAGGCTTTGTCGGCGCCGACGATCACGACGACGTTCGCCGATCCAGCGTCCGCGGTGACGGCCGCTTCGATCGGCAGCACGTGCGTCACCGACACCGCGTGCGCGACCGCTTCCGCTTCGGCGCGATGGCCGCCGGCGTACTCGACGACGCTCACCTGGCCCGTACCGGGAGGTTTGCCGTGCAGCGCCGCGGCCTTCGCGTAACCACTCTGCTGCAGTTGCGTGGCGGTCCGGCCGGCTAGGCCTTCCACTTCGGTCGCGTTGAGCACCGTGACGTTCGTTTGCGCCGGGTTGATCGTCGGGGTCTTTTGCGACGCCCTGTGCGACTTTCGGGTCGGGTGGCCGGCCGTGGTTTGGGTGGTTGGCGTCGTCCCCACCGACGAGGTCGGCGTCTTCGTTCCGGAGGACCCGTCGAGCAGCGTGACGGCAAGCGCCGCTACGACCCCGACGAGGACGAGCGCACCGACGATCAACGCCGCGCTACGGCCCCGCGAGCGTTTGGCGGCGTACACCGAGCGCCCGCCCTGCAGGGGCGAGACGCCGCCGGCACGAGGAGGCTGCCCGGCGGCTGCGGGCGCGCGTGAATTGGCGGAAGCGGGCGCGACCGGCACAGCGGGCGCCGGCGGACGCCGAGGCGGCTGCGGCGGCGGGGCCGCCGGTGCAGCGGTGTTCGGGCCGGGCGGGCGTGGTGGGATGGGCGAGCGCGGAGCGCCTGCCCCTGCCACGCTCGCGGCTGCCGCAGCGGTGGCCGGGGCCGGGGCGGGCGGGTCCCCTGCGGGTGCGCTCGGCGCGACAGGAACCGCTGCGGCGGGCCGGCTCTGTGCCGCCGCGGCCGCCGACACGGGCGCTCCGACGGGCATCGGCGCAGCGGCGGGTGTGGCGGTGCGGGGCGGGGCAGTAGCCGGAACGGGGCGCGGCTGTGCCGTCGTCGCCGGCTGACCGGGCGCCGGCAACGGCACGCCGGGCGGGGGCGCGGCGGGGGCGGGGGCGGGCACGGTACGCCGGGCGCGGGGGCGGGTGCTGCGGGGGCGCTCACCGCCTGGGCGGCCGGCACCGCTGGCGCTGCAGGGGGGATCGGGCTCGCCACCACACGCGTCGCGCCGACAGCAGCGCCCGCGGCGGCCGCCGCGCCGACGGCTGCCGGAACGACGCGCGGCGGCTGACCGGGAGGTGCCTGCTGCTGTGCGCGCAGGGACGCGGCGGCGCTGACGCGTTGCTCGAGGTCGGCGGCGCGCTCGGGCGCGCGTCCTGCCCACTCACGCAGGCGCTTGAGCTCGCGTGCCTGAGAGAACACCAGAAGCGACAGCATCGCGATGCCGACCAACGCGGCGAACGCGGCGATTGCGCCGATCTTGGTGAACGTGCTCGAGAGCGAGAGCGCGAACGGCAGGAAGCTCATGAATGGGGGGAGTTTACGAGGGGCGCAGGCGCCTCGCGATGCGCGACGTGCGGTCCACTGCCATTCGGCGGCCCTGCGCCATTCTCAGGCGACTCAGGCGACTCGGGCGCGGGGGGCTCCCGGCGCGCAGCCGCCAGCTCGGAGACCTTCGCCGCCAGCCCGGCAGCGTCGCCCTCGAGCACCAGCAGCCCGATCTCCGCGAACATCGACTCGACGGCGTCGCTCGGCAGCGGCTCGCGCTGCGCGAGCAGGATCTTCTCGGCGGCGGTCGCGCGCCGGCGCTCGTACGTGTTGAACAGCTCCTCGTGAAGCTTCTCCCCGGGCCGGCGCCCGACGACCTCGATGTCGATGTCGCGGTCGGGATCCAATCCCGACAGCTCGATCATCGCGCGTGCGAGGTCGATGATGCGGACCGGCTCGCCCATGTCGAGCACGAACACCTCGGCACCCCGGCGACTGCGCGCAGGCGCGACGATGCGCTCGCCCAGCGGCCTGCCCTCGCGGAGTGCGGGAGCGGATGCGAGCGAACCGGAGCGAATGATCAACTGCACCGCCTCCGGGATCGTCATGAAGTAGCGGGTCATGCGCTCGTCGGTCACGGTCACCGGGCCACCGCGCTCGATCTGGCGGCGGAAGATCGGCACCACGCTGCCCGAGGATCCGAGCACGTTGCCGAAGCGCACCGCGTTGTAGCGGGTGCCACGCCAGCGCGCGGCGGCCGCCTCTAGCGCGAACTCCGCGAGCGCCTTCGAGGCACCCATCACGGTCGCGGGCGCGACGGCCTTGTCGGTGGAGACGAGCACGAAGCGGGCGACCTCGGTCTCGCCCGCGACGTGGGCGACGACACGCGTGCCGATCGCGTTGTTGCGCACAGCCTCGACCGGGTTCGCCTCCATCAGTCCCACGTGCTTGTAGGCGGCGGCGTGGAACACGATCGTCGGCCGATGCTCGGCGAACACCTCGCGCATCCGCTCCTCCTCCTTGCAATCGGCGAGCACGGCAGCGAGCATCGATGGCGGCACGTGGCGCTCGTCCTCGAGCTCGCGCTGGATCGAGAAGAGGTTGTCCTCGGCGTGGTCGACCAGCACGATCCGGTGCGGCTCCACCCTTGCGATCTGGCGGCACAGCTCCGAGCCGATCGAGCCGCCGGCACCGGTCACGAGCACGGTCTCGCCGCTGAGATACGCGCCGACGCGCTCGAGCTCCATGTGCACCGGCTCGCGGCCGAGGACGTCCTCGACGCGCACCTCGCGCACCTGCCGGGCGAGCGCGCCGCGGGTCTGCAGCAGCTCGAACACGGTCGGCAGGGTGCGCACGGGGATGCCGCGCGTGCGGCACTCGCGCACGATCCGCGCCCGCGTCGAGCCCGGGGCGGAGGGGATCGCGATGATGACTTCGTCCGGCTCGGCCTCGTCGAGGATGCGCGGCAGATCGCCTTCGGTGTTCCCGCGTACGCGCACGCCGTCGATTCGCAGCCGCAACTTCAGCGGGTCGTCGTCGAGGAAGCCCACCGGCAGCAGCCCGAGCTCCCGGTTGCGCACGATCTCGCGGATGACCATCCGCCCCCCGTCGCCGGCACCCGCGATCAGAACTGTGCGCTCGCCCTTGCGCCCGCCGCGGAAGGCTGCGAGCGGACGGCGCTCGTAGACGCTGCGCGCGAGCGCGCGAATGCCCACCAGGAACACCAGCGAGAGCAGCGCGAACAGAACCGTCACGCCGATCGGCAGGCCGATCGCGACGGTGATGTTGTGGGGGTAGCGGTAGACCGGGCGCACCGCCTGCACGGCGACGAACGTCAGCAGCACGGTCAGGACGATCGCGCGTACGACCGCCTCATAGTCGCGCTGGCCGGCATAGCGCCAGCGACGCTCGTACACGCGGCAAAGGATCAGGATCGGCAGGCTGCCAAGCGCGACCCACCAGATCGTGTCTTCGCGCAGCTGGGCGTAGTGATGCGGCGGTCCGCTGCTGAAGCGCAGCTGGAACGCGAGGTAGTATGCGAGCGCGACCAGCGCCCCGTCCACTACGAGCTGTGGTAGCGAGTGACGGTGGAGCGGTAGGGCCGCCGAGCGGATCCGTCGGCGCATTGCAGGGATTGTAAGCGCCAGCCCCGATGCGGGGGGCAAGCCGACTGCGCCGGATCCCTAGCGCAGGACTGGGGATAGAAGCAGCTTGACGAGCACGCCCGGATCGCGTCGCACGCGCGGCGGCGTCGCGGCGGCGGTGCGCTTGCCCAGGTCGAGGTTCTCGGCGGCGCTCAGCATGCGCAGCCGGCCTTCGTCGATCAGGCGTTCGTCGACCGCCCCCAGACGGCCCTGGAAGGTGGTGTAGACGGGGGTACCAAGCGCGACCGCCTCGCGGTTCATCGTCCCCCCGGCCGAGATCACGAGGTCGGCATACGCAATCAGCGACTGCGCGTCGATGGCGTGCTCCGGGACGACGAAGCCGGGGACGCGCGCGAGCTCCTCGCGCTGAGCGGCGACGCGCGGCAGCACCACCGGCTGTAGCCCCTGCTCCGCCGCGGCGTCCCCCAGGCGTCGCAGCACATCCGCGAAGAGGTCGTTCTCGAAGCGGTGGTACAGCGAGACCTCGGGTGGGGTGCGCACGACCACGAGCGCGCGTGCCGGGTCGAGGTCCAGCTCCGCGAGCACACGCTCGTCGGGCTCGAAGTCCGCCAGGTAGTACTCCTCCTTGAGGCCTTCGTAGGGCCGTAGCTTGCCCTTCGCGCCGTAGCGCTCGAGGCGCTCTGGCGGGATCGCGTCGGGCACGACGACCGCCCGCGCCAGCCGGCAGTTGACGTTGTGCTGGACGGTCGCCCACTCGTAGTCGAACATCGTCGCGCTCGGGATCCGCAGCAGCGCGGCCGCGACCGTCACGTCGTTGGAGCCATGACCGAGGGCGATGTCGAAGGGTGGGTGGGCTCGAGTTCGACGTGACTCGGCGCGCGCCCAGCGCACGAGCGCTGCCGAGCGCGACACGAGCCCCGCGGCCTTGGCCGCAATCCGCTCGCCGCGATGGCGGCCGATCTTGGTGTGCGCGACGCCGAGGCGCTCGCACAGCTCGATCGTCTGGGCGAAGTCGCGGGCGGTCACCCGCACGTCATGGCCGTCGTCCCGCAGGCGCTCGATCACGGGGCGCATCACCAGCACGTGCGGGCTGTTGGTCAGATCGATCCAGACGCGCATCTGGGCGGGGACGCTAACGCGCGGCGCACCGAGCCGTCCCCAGGGCCAACCGGGTCCTCAGGTGGGGACGGCCGGTATCGTTGCGTCGCTGATGCTCGTCATCGCCTCGATATCGGAAACGCTCGTCAACGAAACGTCGCACTTCGTTCGCGAAGCCGGGCTGCCTGGGATCTTCGCGCTGATGGCGATCTCGAGCGCCTGCATCCCGATCCCGTCGGAGGTCGTGATGCTGTTCGCCGGCTTCGCCGTGGCCGACCCCGGCCAGAGCGCCACGCATCACCACCTGACGATGGTCGGGGTCGTGCTCGCGGGGGTGCTCGGGTCGATGGTCGGCTCGTGGATCACCTACGGTGTCGGGCGGGGCGGGCGCCTGGAGCTGTTCGAACGCCACGGCGCCAAGCTGCACATGGGCCCGGCTCAGATAGAACGCGGCGATCAATGGTTCCAGCGCCACGGCGAGATGGCGGTCCTCGTAGGGCGCGTGATCCCGGTCGTGCGCGCGTTCGTCTCGCTCCCGGCCGGCGTCGCGAAGATGCCATTGGGACGCTTCACCCTGTTCTCGCTGCTGGGCACGATCCCGTGGGTGCTCGGTCTGGCGCTCGCCGGCCACGCGCTCGGCGGGGACTGGACGAGCGTGCGCAAAGGCTTTGAGTACGTCGACTACGTGGTCGTCGCGCTCGTCGTCGCGGGCATCGTCTACGCGCTCGTGCGCCGGCGGCGGACGCGCCGCCGCCCGGCGGCCGATGCAGCCGGCTGAGCAGGCCTCGCCGCTTCGCCACGCCGTGGCACTGGGCCTTCTGCACGGGCCGAGCGAGCTGCTGCCGATCTCCTCCTCGGCGCACACGACGCTCATCCCCTGGCTCCTCGACTGGCCATACGCGCGGCTGGACGCACGGCAGCGCAAGGCCTTCGAGGTCTCGCTGCACGCCGGCGCCGGCGCCGCGCTCGCGATCCATCTGCGCCGCGAGCTGCTGCGCGACCTCGCAGGCATGGACGCGCGCCGAATCGGCGTGGTCGCGCTATCGCTCGCCCCGCCGGCGCTGGCCGGCTACCTGCTCGAGCGCCCGATCGCGCGACGCCTGGGCGCTCCGCGTTCGATTGCCGCGGGCCTCGTCCTGGGCGCCGCGGCGATGGCGATCGCCGACGGGGGCCGCTGCGGACGCGGGGGCGGGCATGCACGCGCGCAGGCTGACGCGAAGCTCGGCGACGGGCTCGCGCTCGGGCTTGCACAGGCGGTCGCGCTGATGCCGGGCGTGTCGCGGAACGGCGCCACGCTCACCGCCGCTCGCGCCCGCGGCTTCTCCCGAGCCGCCGCACAGGCGCTCTCGTGGCACGCCGGGCTAGGAGTGATCGCCGGCGCCGGCGTGCTCGAGGGCGCGCGCCTGCGCGGTGGCGGTGTGACGCGCCCGCAGCGTGTGAGCCAGCTCGCCGGCGGCGCGAGCGCGTTCGCCTCCACGCTCGCGGTTGCGCGACTGCTGCGGCGCCCGCTACGCGAGGGTCAGCCGCTCTGGCCCTACGCGCTCTACCGTGCTGTGCTCGCCGCGCTCGTCGTCTTGCGCCTGCGCGCACAATAGACGCGGCATGACTGCCCTGGGAACGGTTATCGGCGGGCGCTACCGGCTCGAGGCGGAGATCGGGCGCGGAGGCATGTCGACCGTATACCGCGCGTTCGACACGGTGCTCGAACGCCCCGTCGCGATCAAGCTGATGCACCGCGAGATCGCGGCCGACGCCGATCAGCTCGAGCGGTTTCGCAGGGAGGCGCGCTCGGTGGCACAGCTGAACCACCCGCACGTGGTCACCGTGATCGATGCGGGCGAGGAGCTCTCGCCCGGTGGCCAGCGGCCGGGCGAGCCGGAGATCGGAACGCCGTACATCGTGCTCGAGTACGTCGACGGCGAGACGCTCAAGGACGTCATCCGTCGCGAGGGTCCGTTGGAGATCCCGCAGGCGATCGCCTACGCGATCGAGATCGCGCGCGCGCTCGGAGCCGCGCACGAACGTCAGATCGTGCACCGCGACGTCAAGCCGCACAACGTGCTGATCAGCGAGGAAGGCGGAGCGAAGATCACCGACTTCGGGATCGCCCGAACGCTCACGGAGGAAGGTCTGACGATGGCCGGCCGTGTACTCGGGACGACCGACTACGTATCCCCCGAGCAGGCGCTCGGCCAGGCGGTCACAGGCCAGTCGGACCTGTACTCGCTTGGCGTGGTGCTGTTCGAGATGCTCACCGGCGCGGTCCCGTTCGAGGGCGGCTCGCCCGTCGCGGTGGCGATGAAGCACGTGCGTGAGGAACTGCCCGACGTGCTGCTGGCTGCGCCCTGCGCTGTCCGCGGCGACCGCCGCGGTCGTCGATCGCGCCGTCTCAAAGGACCTCACGCACCGCTATCCCGACGCCGCCAGCATGGTCGCCGACCTCGAGGAGGTGCTCGCGCTCGAGGCCTCGCGTTCGGGGCAGGCGACCGGCGAGGTCACGAGCGTGCTGCGCACGCTCCCTGGCTCCGCCCGGCGCCGGCTGCCGTGGCGGATGCGCCACCCCGCGCGCTGGGCCGCGTCACTCGCCCTGGTCGTGGCGATCGCAGCGATCGCGCTGATCATCGCCGCCGGCAAAGCGCACCGCGGCGCGGGCGTCCCGCCGGACACCGACGCGCACACCGGCCTGGAAGCTGTGCAGCTCGGCCAGGCCGCCGCGCACGACTACAACCCGTTCGGCACCGGGCCCGAAAATCGCGATCTGATCGGCAACGTCGTCGACGGCGACCCCAACACCACGTGGAGCACGGAGCAGTACTACGAAGGCACGCTGCGCAAGCCCGGAGGCGTCGGCCTCGGGATCTACCTCGATGCGGCACCACGCGTGCTCGCCAAGGCGCTCGAAGTCCAGACCGCGACGCCGGGCTTCTCCGCGCAGGTGTATGTCGCCGACCACATCGACCTGGAACTCCCGTACGGCAACTCAACGCCGCTCCTCGCGCGCGGCTGGCAGGGTCCGGTCGGCGCGAGCACCGACGTGCGCAGCGGCGAGCACATCGCGCTGTCGCTCTCGGGACACCCGCATCGCTACTACCTGGTGTGGCTGACGACGCTGCCGCCCGGGATGCAGTCGGCGACGATCGACGAGCTGACGCTCTTCAAGTAGCGCTCAGTAGCTGTAGGCGTGACGCCTCAGTAGCTGTACGCGTGGCGCCGCTCGTGGCTCGCGAGCGCGAGCCGGCAGAGGCGGTCAAGCAGCTGCGTATAGGCGACGCCCGAGGCGGCGAGCAGCTTGGCATACACGCTCGTCGGCGTGAATCCAGGCATCGTGTTCAGCTCGTTGACCAGCACGCGCTCGCCTTCCACGAAGAAGTCAACGCGCGCGAGGCCCTCGCAGCCGGTTGCCTCGAACGCGCTCACCGCGAGCCGTCTGACCTCCGCGCGCGCGCCAGCTGAGATGTCCGCCGGGATCCGCAGCTCCATGGCGTCCGGCGTGTACTTGGCGTCGTAGTCGTAGAAGTCTCCATGGAACACGATCTGCCCAGGCTCGGATGCGAGTGCAGGCTCCCCGCCGAGCACGCCGCACTCGACCTCGAGGCCGCGTGCCATCGCCTCCACGATCACGAGGGCGTCATGGGCGAACGCCTGCTCGAGCGCTTCCTCGATCGCGTCCGCCGCGACGACCTTGACGATCCCGACCGAGGAGCCGAGGTGCGCGGGCTTGACGAACACCGGCAGCCCGAGGCGGTCGATCTCTTCGAGCACCGTCTCGCGCGAGCGTCGCAGGCGCTCCGCGCGCACCCCGACGTAGTCGACCTGAGGCACTCCGACGGCTGACATGAGCTGCTTGAAGAGGACCTTGTCCAGGCACACCGCGGAAGCTGTCACGCCGGCGCCCACGTAGGCGACGTCGAGCGTCTCGAGCAGGCCCTGCACCGTGCCGTCCTCGCCGAACGGCCCGTGGAGCATCGGGAAAGACGACGTCGACGCCGAGCAGGCCCTCGCCCGGCGTCACGCGCAGCGTCTGTCCGTCGCGCCGCCAGATGCCGTCGCGACCGATCTCGACAGACACGACCTCGTGCCCTGCAATGCCCAGCCCGTCGCGCACGGCGGCGCCTGAGGACAGCGAGACGTCGTGCTCTGACGAGCGCCCGCCGGCGAGCACCGCGACGCTCAGCGGGGCGCCGATGACGGGGCCTGTGATCTCGATGTCAGCGCTGGTCACGGTGTGGGTGCGGCGGGCGGCGTCGCGGTCGTGGTGGTCGGCGGCGTCGTCGTGGTGGTCGTGGTCGTGGTCGTGGTCGGGGCGAGCACACCGATGGCGATCGTCACCGTCGAGCCCTTGCGGGCGCGCGTCCCGCCCACCGGGTTCTGTTCGAGGACGACGCCCACCTGGGACTGTTCAGTGGTCGTGTGCGGCTGTGTCGCAACCTTGAAGCCGGCGTGTCGCAGCGCCGCGGCGGCGGCGGCCTTCGCAGCTCCGACGACAGTCGGGACGGCGACTTCCTTCGGCGCCTGCGCCACCGTCAGGTCGACCTTGTTGCCCGCGTGCGCGCTGGCGCCTACGGCGGGCACCTGGGCGATCACGGTTCCCGGCGCCTGCGTGCTGGACACGCGTTTGCTGACGGTGCCGAGCGCCAGTTCGGCGTTCGTGAGCGTCGCTTCGGCGGCTTCGAGCGTCTGTCCGACGACGTCTGGGACGCGCACCGGCGCCGGCCCGCTGGAGACGAGCAGCGTAACGAGGTGGCCTTCCTGGACCTCGGTTTCCGCAGGCGGTTCGGTGGCGATCACGCGACCCGCTTCGACCGTCTTCGACGGCTCACTCTTGGTCGTCGTCTTCAGACCGGCCCTGTGCAGGTCAGACTCGGCCTTGGCGACGGTCAGACCGGCGACGTTGGTCAGCGAGGAGCTCCCCGGGCCGGAGGAGACGACGATGTTCACGCGCGAGCCCTTCTTGGCCGTGCTCGCGGCGGCCGGCGACTGGCTGATCACGAGCCCGCTGGGAACATCGACGCTCGAGCGCAGCGACGGCACCGGGTCGAGACCCGCGGCGCGCAGCATCGCGCCCGCGGCCTGTTCGGTCTGCCCCGTCACCTTCGGCACGACCACGGTCTTGGTGGACTGGGTCAGCACGAGCGCCAACGCGACGACGCCAGCCACGAGCACCGCCGCGAGCGCCCACAGCATGCCCCGGCGTCTGCGCCTGCGGCGCTGCTCGCGCGCCGCCGGGTCCTCCTCGAGCTCGTGTTCACCGGTCGCGGGCGCCGCGAGCAGCCAGCCCGCGCCGGCGTAGGAGCTCGCAGCGTGTTGGGCGTAGGAGTCGGGCACAGCGGTGGTGGCCGACAGCGCCGGCAGCGCCTGGCGCTCGTGTTCGAGCGCCGCGATCAGCTCGTCGGCGTCTGCGTAGCGCTGGGCGGGATCCTTGGCGAGCGCGCGCAGGACGACCGCGTCGAGCGAGGCGGGGATGCCCTGCCTGAGCGCGCTCGGGGGCTGCGGCTCCGCTGCGACCTGCTTGAAGGCAATCGCGACTGCGGTTTCGCCCTCGAAGGGAACCACGCCCGTGAGCAGCTCGTAGAGGATCACGCCGACGGAGTACAGATCGGAGGCCGAGCTGACCGCGAGGCCCTGCGCCTGCTCGGGGGAGAGATATTGGGCTGTGCCCATGATCGAGCCCGTCAGCGTCATGTCCGAGGCGCCGGCGCGCGCGATGCCGAAGTCGGTGACGCGCGCGCGTCCCTCCTCGTCGAGGATCACGTTGTGGGGCTTGAGGTCGCGATGGATGACACCGCGCTTGTGCGCGAAGCGCGCGGCGCGCAGGATCTGCACCACGATGTCGATCGCGCTGGCCGGGTCGAGCGCGCCCTGCTCGCGCACGATCGCCTTGAGGGTCCTCCCGGCGACGTACTCCATCGCGATGTAGTAGGTGCCGTTCCACTCGCCGCGGTCGAAGATGGCGACGATGTTCGGGTGTGACAGGCCGGCGGCGCTCGAGGCCTCGCGCCGGAAGCGCTCGACGAACTCCTGGTCTTCGGCGAAGTGATGGTGCAGGACCTTGACGGCGACCTCCCTGCCGAGCAGCTGGTCCTGGGCGAGATAGACGTCCGCCATACCTCCCGAGCCCAGGCGCGAGATCACCCGGTAGCGACCATCGATGATCGTCTCCGGATCGATCATCTGATCAGGCTTTCGATCACGGCTCTGGCGACGGGCGCGGCGAACGTCGCGCCTTCACCCGGCACCGCCTTGAGCGTCACCGCGACCGCCACCTTGGGGTCGTTCGCCGGCGCGAAGGCGATGAACCACACGTTGTTGATCGCGTTGCCGAACTGCGTCTCGGCGGTGCCGGTCTTGCCGGCGACCGGCACGCCCGGGATTTGAGCCGCGGTGCCGGTCCCTTCCTTGACGACCGCTTCCATCATCGAGGTGACCGCCGCAGCCGTCGAGGGTTTCATCACGGCCGACTGCACACGCGGCGAGATCGTCTGCACCGTGCGGCCTTCGGCGTCGACGATGCGCTTTGTCAGGTGCGGCACCATCAGCTTGCCGTGGTTTGCCACGGCGGCTGCGACCTCGGCCATCTGCAGCGGCGTGACCGCGAGTTTGTCCTGGCCGATGCCGAGCCGGCCGAGATCGACCCGCGGGCTGGTGGGCGCGACGATCCGTTCACCTTCGTGCTCGCCGCTCGCCGACATCTCGTCAGCGGGGTAGTCGAGCTGCGGCTTGCGATCGAAGCCGAAGCGTTCCATGTAGCGGCCGAGCGCGCGCTTGCCGACGTGCTCGGCCACCTGCGCGTAGACGGTGTTGACCGAGTGCACAAGCCCCTCGGTGAGCGTGATCGGTCCGAAGCTCTCGTTGTTGTCGTTTTTCAGCGGCACCCCTGAGATCAGCACTTCGTTGCGCCCGTCGACGGTCGATTCCGGGGTGTAGGAGCCGGTGTCGATCGCGGCGGTGGCGGTCACGACCTTGAAGGTGGAGCCGGGCGCGTAGCCGAACTGGGTGGCGCGGTTGACTTCCGAGCGGGTCGGGTGGCTGCCGGTCATTTCGGCTGCCTGCTTGGCCCTGGCCGCTTGCGATCGCAGTGCGTTGGGGTTGTAGCTGGGCTTGGACGCCATCACCTCGACAGCGCCGGTTTTCGGTTCGAGTGCGACGACCGCGCCTTCGTGTTCACCGAGCGCGGCGAGTGCGGTGCGCTGCGCGCTCGGGTTGAGCGTCGTGACCACCTTCTCGCCGCGGGGTTCCTTGCCCTGAAGCTGATCGAGCACGCTCTGCAGGTTGTTGCCGTTCTGGCCGGTCAGTTCCTTGTTGCGAAAGCGCTCGAGTCCGGTGCTGCCGATGTCGGGGTCGAGATAGTCGAAGCCGATCGGCGCGGCGAACAGTTCACCCGTCGGGTAGATGCGCTGATAGATACCTTCGCCGCCGCGCACGCTGCGCGCGAGCACCTGTCCGTTGGCGGCGGTGATCGCGCCGCGTTCGATCCGCTCCTGCTCCAGCAACATGCGTTTGTTCAGCGGGTTTTCGCGTAGCGAGGACGCTTCGAAGACGGTCCAGCGCGACGTGAACGCGACGAGCAGCGCGAACAGCAGGCCGACGAAGCCGAACAGGCGCAGGATCGGGCGGTTCACTGCGGAGGCCTCATTCGAGCTGTTCCAGTTCGAGGCTGCGAATCAGCGCCGCCGCGTCGCCTTCGGAACGCAGCGAGTGATCGAGCAGCGTGTGCCGTTTTTCGGGGCTCAGCGTCGAGGCGCTGACGCCCGAGACGTAACTGGAGGTGTACAGGTTGAGGTTGCCAGGGAGGCGGTAGGGCAGGCCCTCGAACATCGTCACGAGGCCGCGGTTGTTGGTGGCGATGAAGTAGACCGACTGCAACGCCAGGTAGGCGCCAGCGCCGAGCAGTCCGAGCACGACGAGCGTGAAAGCGAGCGCGCCCGCGTGCCGGATTCGCAAGCGGCGGCGGCGACCCGACGCGGCGGGGGCCGCTGCCCGCGGCGTGCGGCGCGTGCTGGGCGGCGCGGACGCCGAGCTGAGCGCGGCGGTGCCACGCGCCGCGTCGGCTCCGTCAGCTCCGTCGGCCGACCGCGCGGGCCCCGACACGGCCGGGACCCCGACCATCGTGGCGCCCTCCTCGATTGGCGGCGCCGCCGCGTGGTGCACCTCCTCCAAGCGCAGCAGCACGACCGTGATGTTGTCGCGCCCGCCGGCCTGGTTGGCCGCAGCGATCAGCGCCTCGCCCGCCTCACGCAGTCGCTCGTGCGCGAGCAGCGTCGCCGCGATCTCATCCTCCCCGATCATCGTCGTCAGCCCGTCGCTGCACAGCAGGTACACGTCCCCGGCCCGTGCGCGGAAGGAGCGCGTGTCGACCTCGACCACGCCCTCCGGCCCGAGCGCGCGCGTGATCACCGAGCGCTGCGGGTGCTCGACCGCCTCCTCCGGGGTCAGCCTCCCCTGGCGCAGCAGCTCGTCGACGAGCGAGTGGTCGTCGGTCAGGCGCAGCAGCTGCCCGTCGCGCAGGCAGTACGCGCGGCTGTCGCCGACGTGCGCGACCGCGACCTCCTGCTCGCCGACGTAGACGGCGGTGAGCGTCGTGCCCATGCCGGCCTGCTCGGCGTTCGCGTGCGAGAGCTCGTGGATGCGCGCGTTGGCGGCGCGCGCGAGCTGTGCCAGCTCCAGCTCCGGGTGCGAAGCCCCCTGCAGACCCTGCTGGAAGGACTCGACCGCGATCCGCGACGCGACCTCGCCCGCCTGCGCGCCGCCCATGCCGTCGGCCACGACGAACAGCGGCGAGCGCGCGAGCAGCGAGTCCTCGTTCGCGCGCCGCTGGCGCCCGGTGTCGCTACCGGCGTATTGCTCTGCCACGCGGAGCATCTCAATCGACCTCGAACGTGAACTCGCTGTCGCCGATGCGCACCCTGTCGCCGGGGTGCAGTGGCCTGGGTGTCTGCAGCAACTCCTCGTTGAGATAGGTGCCGTTGGTCGAACCGAGATCTTCGATGACGACGATGTTTCCCTGCTCGTACACGCGAGCATGACGCGAGGAGGCGAATGGGTCCTCGAGCCGGATCTCGGCGCGCTCGCCGCGGCCGAGCACGATGTCGCCGTCGAGGTCGTAGATCATGCCTGGGTCGTGCCCCGGGGCCCGATCGATCACGAGCCGTGGCGCCCGGTCGACGAGCGCGACGCTGCCGAGCCTCGACGCGGAGTACATGCCGGTCGCATCCGGCGGGATCGCCTCGCGCGGTGCGCCGCCGGCGGGGACCGCTTCGCGTTCGGCCGCGGGGCTGCCGCGAAGGTCGCGACGTGCGCTGCGCGCGATCCACGCCAGGAACAGGTACATGACCACCACGAACCCGAACTTCAGGGCGACGGACACGGGTGCGAGCGAGCTCATGAGATTTCGAAGACGATCTCGGTGGAGCCGAGCTCGACACGATCGCCGGGCGCGAGCGAATGCGCGCCGCGCACCTCCGCGCCGTTGACGCGCACGCCGTTGGTCGAGCCGAGGTCCGCGACCGTCCAGCCGCCTGGTCCAGGTCGGATCTCGGCGTGGCGGCGCGAGACCCCCGCGTCCTCGAGGACCACGTCGCAGTCGCGGCTGCGGCCAATCGTGCCGCCGCCGCTCGGGACCAGCAGCCGGCGACCGCCCACGGCGAGCAACGCGCGCGGTGGTGTACGGCGAGCCTGGGCGTCCTCGACCGGGCCACGTAGGCGCTCGGAGCTGCTGAAGATCATCGTTTCGCCGCGCTCGGCCGGCGGCCGCGCGGCCGGCGCCGGTGCGGCAGGCGGGCGGGCGGGCGCTGGGGCGGGCGCGGGTGCTGGGCGCCGCTCGCCGGCCTCGGCCGGCGGCCGCGCGAGGCGCGCCTGGATGCCGAATTCGCCGAGCGAGAGGCGCTCGTCGGTGTGGAAGGAGATGTGCGGCGAGGAGGCCATGATCAAGTCCTCGCGCCGTGCGTGCTCGAGCAGGTACGCGCACAGCTCGTCGATGACCTCGTGCTCGACGCCGTCGTAGCGCTCGCGGTCGGCGGGTGAGAGCCACACGGAGAACTCGTTGGGGACGTAGACACGCGAGACCGACACGGTCCGGTGCGCGTCCATCTCGCGCGCGAGCTTGCGCGCGAGCTCCATCGGCCGGACCTCGGTGCGAAAAAGGCGTCCGAAGGTGCCCTCGACGAGGCTGGAGATCATGTTCTCGACGCTCTTGAGCGGGTTCATCTGGAGACGGATGGACGCGTGGCCTGGTCAATCTCAGCGCATCGGCCGGCGACCGGGAGCCATGCTACGCACCCGCGGTCAGACAGGGCCGCGCACCGCGCGCGCTGCAACCGCGACGAGCGCGCCGAGTACGGCGCCGAGCAGCGCCCCGCGCGGGCTCGGGTGCGCTGCGTGAGCGTTCAGGCCGGCATCCAGCTCGGGCGTGGCGGCGACCACCACGGCGGACCAAACCGCGACCGCCGCGAGGTCACGCGCGGCACTGTAGCCGCGCACGATCAACGGCAGCACAACCGCGGCGACGCCCCACAGCAGCGCACCCAGCAGCACGCCGAGGGCCAGCACGGGAGCGACGACGTGTGCGGCGGCGAGGCTCAGCGAGCCCTCCCACGCGGAGTGCGGCGGCGTTCCGTGTGGTGCGCCGAGCCACAACTCGCGGCCGAGCAGCGGGCCGGCGAGCGTCAGCCACCAGTATCCGAGCACGCCGAGCGCGGCGCGAGCGTGCCAGCGCGCGGCCTGTCCCGCGATCGCGGGGAAGGCACCGGCGAGACCGGCCACGCCGAGCGCCGGCGCAAGCGCGGCAGCGAGCCAGCCAACGCCCAGGCGCGAGTCCGGGCGCGCAGCGCCGATCAGCAATGGGGGCACCAGCGCGGCGAGCGCGAGCAGCGCGACGCCGGGGCGCCCGACGACCGCCTGCCAGCAGACCAGTGCCCCTGCGGCTCCGAGCCAAACGCCGCGGGGAAGCCAGATCGCGCTCCGGGCTGCGGGTGCGGATCGAGCTCGGCGAGCTCGGTGAGCTCGGGCCGCGGCTCCTCGGCACGCGGAAGGATTCGCGCGGGGGTGTCTAGCGCCTCGGCACGCCGCGTCATCGTGGCGCGCCGCCACCGTGAGCGCCTGAGTCCGCGCTCGAGCGTGTGCTCGAGCGCGTCACGCAACTCGTCGAGCGTTCCCCGCTCACCGGGCGCGGGCGCCAGCGCACGGTCGAGCGCGAAGGTGAGCTCGTCCGGCAGCTCGCGGCGGGCCCGCGCGAGCGCCGGCAGCTCCTGGCCGATGCGCCGCACGGTGGCGGCGGGCGTTGCGCCGCGGACCGGGTTGAAGCCGCACAGCGCCTCGTAGAGCACCAGCGCGAGCGAGTACAGGTCGGCCTGCACGCCGACCTCGCCGCCTTCGCTCTGCTCCGGGGCCATGTAGGCAAGCGTGCCGAGCACGTCGCCGGTGCGCGTGAGCGCCTCCTCGCCAACGAGCGTGGCGCCGCCGAAGTCGGTGAGCTTGGCCGCCGCCAGCAGATTCTGCGGCGCTTGCGCCGCGGGCTCGGCGGAGCGTGCCGGCACGAGCACGTTCTGCGGCTTGATGTCGCGGTGGATCACGCCGCGGGCGTGGGCGTGGGCGAGCGCGCTCGCGAGCGCCGCGCCGATCTCCAGGATCTCCTCGTCCTCCAGCTCGTTCTGCTCGATCAGCCGCGCGAGCGTGTCGCCGTCGACCAGCTCTGAGATCAGGTAGAACGCTCCCTCCTGCGGGCAGGCCTCGTAGAGGGCGACGATCGCCGGGTGTGACAGACGCGCGGCCGCGAGCGCCTCGCGGCTGGCCCGCTCGCCGTCGATCGCAGCCCCACCCGCGCCCAGCCAAATGCGCTTGACGGCCACCTCGCGGTGCAGCAGCTCGTCGCGAGCGCGCCAGACGACGCCGAAGCCGCCTGCGCCCAGCCGCTCGAGCAGGCGGTAGCGCTCGAGCACGAGCGCGTCCACGGCGACGTCCTCGTTGGCGGCCGCGATGTGCCGCCGCGCGGGTGCAGCCACGGTGCCGGGGCGCTCACGGGATGCTTGAACGAGGGTCTCTGGCGACTCCACCGGCTCCGCGTTCGCCGCATTCAGCTCCTGTCCCTGCCCGCGACGGCGTCAAAAGCCGCACTGACCGAGAACTTGCAGTATCGCCACCGGGGCGGGCGCCAGTCATACTGGGCCATTCCTAAAGTCCCTGCAAAGGAGCGGTTCGCTTTTGTCGTTCTTTGACGATGACGAGGAGACTGCGCCGCGATCGGCACCCCGAGCACCGCGCCCGGCACCATCGGGAGGGCGAACGACGGGCGCGGCTTCCGCCCGCGGTCCGCGACCGCGACCGCGCCGGCCGCAGGGCCGCGGCCCTGCAGGGATCGACCAGCAGACGCTGATGACGCGCCGCCTGATCGCGGCGGGCGTCGCGATCGTGCTGATCATCGTGGTCGTGCTGCTGATAAGCGGCTGCCTGAAAAGCGAAAAGCAGCAGTCGTTGAAGACGTATAACCACGAAGTCAGCACGCTTGCGCAGGAATCCGAAAAGCAGGTCGCCGACCCGCTGTTCGTGACGTTGACGAACGCGGCCGGGAAGACCGCGATCGACGTCGAGCAGCAGCTGGACGAACAGCTGACGCAGGCACGAAGCCTCGACAACCGCGCCCATGGGCTGAGCGTGCCGGGCGAAATGGCCGCGGCGCAGCAGAACCTGCTGCTCGTGTTCGACCTGCGCGTCGAAGGGATGACCAAGCTGACGACGCTCGTCCCGGCGGCGCTGGGCGGCAAGGCGAAACAGACGAGCCCGCAGATCGCAGGCGCGATGCAGATCTTCCTCGCCTCCGACGTGGTTTACTCGCAGCGGGTCGTGCCCCTGATCCAGGAAGCGCTCGCGAGCGCCGGGATCACGGGCCTGAGCACTGCGCCGAGCCGCTTCTTGCCGAACATCGGCTGGCTCGAAACGAACACCGTCGCCGCCCGACTGGCCGGCGAAAGCACCAGCTCGGCGCAGAGCGCGGAAACCCTGTCCGGCCACCACGGCAGCGCGCTGATCGGCGTCAGCGCGGGAGCGACGAAACTCGAACCTGAACCCGCGATCAACCACATCAGCGGCGGCGGCAGCCCGACGCTGACGGCAACCGTCGAAAACGCGGGGGAATTCAACGAGCCGAACGTCAAGGTTGACGTCACGGTGACCGCGGGGGGTAAACAGTACAAAGCCTCAGGCGTGATTCCGAAGACCGAACCGGGCAAGCGCGCGAACGTGGAAATCCCGATCACGGGTGTGCCGACCGGCCAGGCCGCGAAGATCGAAGTCCAGGTCGAGCCAGTGCCCGGCGAAACCAACCACGAAGGCACCAAGGCCACCTACCTGGCGATCTTCGGCGAATAGTCGAGCCGGCGCGGCAGCGCCGTCATCGACGTTCTCAATCCGTCGAGCCGGTGTTCGGGGCGCCAGCGGCTACCTTGTGCCGATGACGGCATCGATAACGGACACCCAGGGAATCGTCGCGATCGCAGCGGGCGCGGTGGCACTCGTGGCGCTGATTGCGTGCGCGGCGCTGAGTATCAGCGTGCGGCGCCTGCGGCGCGCGCAGCGACTCCTGCTCGGCGAGCATCAGGAGCAGGACGTGGTCGCGCACGCGGCTGCCCTGCAGCAGGCGTTCGGCGAAATGAGCGCCTACGTGCAGGACACCGCCGCCCGCCTGGACATGCGGCTCGCGAACGTCGAGGGCGCCCTGCGGGGCCGGATCGCGCACCGCGCGCTCGTGCGCTACGACGCCTACAACGAGCTGTCCGGGCAGCAGTCGATGTCGATCGCGCTGCTGGACGACGAGCGATCGGGCATCGTGCTGTCCTGCATCCACCACCGCGACCAGGCGCGCGTGTACGGCAAGCAGGTACATGGCGGTCGCGGCGAACTGGAGCTCTCTCCCGAGGAGGCGGAGGCGGTGCGCCTGGCGCTCACGGGCGGCATGGACGGTGCGGACGGTGGCGCCGCGGCCGGCGATGAGCAGCCCACCTGATCGTCCCGCCGACCGGCCACGCGTCGGCTATCTCGGTCCGGCGGGAACCTTCACCGAGGAGGCGCTGCTGGACAGCGCGGCACCGGAGGCCGTCGAGCCGGTGGCGCTGGCGAGCATCTACGACACGGTGGCGGCGCTGCGGCGCGACGAGGTGGAGTTTGCGATCGTGCCGATCGAGAACTCGCTCGAGGGCTCGATCAACGTCACGCTCGACCTGCTCGCGGGCGAGGCCACGGACGTGAAGATCGTGGGCGAGGCGCTGCTGCGGGTGCGCCATTCGTTGATCGCGCCCGCGGACACGGCGCTGGAGGAGATCGACACCGTGCTCACGCACCCGCACGTGCCGGGACAGTGCACGCGTTTCCTGCGCGGCGAGCTCGCGCACGCACGGATCCTGCCGGCGAGCTCGACGGCCGAGGCGGTGCGCACGGTGGTGGCGGGCGGCGAGCCCGGGCGGGCGGCGATCGGCACGCTGCTGGCCGCGAGGATCTACGGCGGCACGGTGATCCGCGAGCGCGTCGAGGACCGCGAGGACAACGAAACGCGCTTCGTGTGGCTGGCGCGGCCCGCGTCGGCGGACGGTGGCGCCGGGAGCGCGCGCGCGCCGCTACGCGCCGGCGCAGACGCTGGGTACAAGACATCGCTGGTGTTCTGGGGGGCCGGCGCGGAGCGCCCGGGGTGGCTCGTGCGTTGCCTGGACGAGTTCGCGAGCAGGCACATCAACCTCACGAAGATCGAGTCGCGCCCGCGCCGGGAGGGTCTCGGCAGCTACATGTTCTTCGTCGATCTGGCCGGGCGCGCAGAGGACGCCGAGGTGGCGGAGGCGGTCGAACGGATCAAGGCCGACTGCGAGGAGGTGCTCGTGCTCGGCTCCTACGCCGTCGCCGCTGCGCGCTGAGGACCGCCGTCGCGCACGTTCGTTCGGAGGTATACGCCGACGCGCCACCTGGACGCCCCCGCTAGACTGCGGGCCTGAAGATGGAGTGCACTGTCCCACCCGAGCCGGTGGGGTCCGTGTCGCCCACAGAGCACCAGCGGCACGGACCTACGTCATCGCCCACCACGGCGATGGGTGGTCGGGTGCTCGTGTTGAACGCCACGTATGAGCCGATCAACGTTTGCACGGTCCGCCGCGCGGTGGTGCTCCTGCTCAAGGAGAAGGCGGAGCTCCTGGAGCGAGGCCGCTGGGAGCTGCACTCCGAGAGCTCGACGCTGGCGCGACCGGTGGTCATCCGGCTGGTCAGCTACGTCAAGGTTCCCCGCGACGCCCACCGGCGCAAGATCACGCGGCGAGCGGTGTTCGCCCGCGACAGCTGGACCTGCCAGTACTGCGGCTCACGCTCCAACTTGACGGTCGACCACGTGATCCCCCGCTCCAAGGGCGGCACCTCGAGCTGGGAGAACATCGTCGCCTCGTGCGCGCCGTGCAATCGTCGCAAGGGCGACCGCCTGCCGCGCCAGGCCGGAATGCACCCGCGCCACGCTCCGCGCACGCCGCGCGCTGAGATCTTCATTCACGTCGCCAGCCCGACGATTCCCGCGGCTTGGCTCCAGTACCTCCCGCAAGCGGCCTGAACGACGAAGGGCGCCCCTGGAGGCGCCCTTCGCGAACTTCGCTGACTGGAAAGACCGAGAACGACGGACGTGGCCGGAGGGACCAGGGCCGGCGGTCGTCTCGGGGTGTCCCGGGTTGGATTCCGCTAGGCGGACCAGCCTCCCGACCTACCGGCCGGTCACCTCCAGGGTCCCGCAAGAACTGTCACTCAACGTTTGGACCACCTCCTTTCTCTGGTCACGCCAGATTAGCGAACGGAGATGACGTGCGAGACACAAAGCGCTCGCATATTGCTCACTGGACGATGACGCCGAACTCCTGCGCATAGGTGGCGCCGGGGGCGCCGGGGGCGAGCGAAGGAGGCACCGCCGGCGTGATGCCGATCCCGGTGTCCTGGTATTTCGCTTCGAGGATGTTCGCGAGGTGCCCCGGCGAGGCGATCCACGCCGAGACGATCGCCTGGGGCGTCGACAGCTGGTAGGTGCCCCAGGCGAGGTTCTCGCCGATCACGTAGCCGACGGTGGTGTTCGGTATGTAGCCGGTGGCACGGATGCGGTCGACCGGGGTCTCGCCGCTGGGAGAGACGTGCGCGAAGTAGTCGTCTGCGACGAGTTCCTGGCCGTGTTCTTCGGCGGCGTGTTCGAGCTGTGCGTTGATCGCGAGCGGGCTCTCACCGGCTTCGGCACGCTTGCGGTTGATCAGGCACAGCACGGCTGCCCGCACGAGTCCGATGTTGGCGGCTTCGGGCGTCAATTCGGTGTTCTGGCAAGAAGTTGACAGGACAGCGGCGATCGTCGCGGCGTTGCGTTGGGTGGCCGACTGCGTTGCCGCTGTGCCAGCTTCGGATTCAGGCGCGGATTCGGCCGGAGTCGCCGCGCGCGAGCGCGTCTGGTGCTGCTTGAGCGGGCGGGGCTTCGGCGAGTGACTCCTGCGGGTGGCCCGACGCGCCCTGCGCGTGGCCGCGCGGCATGCTCGTGCGCTCGCGCGTGAGCGCTTGGTGGCGTGCCCGGCATTGCTTGCGCAAGCGGCCTGCACGCGGGCCGCCGCGGCGATCTGCGAGGCAGCCGCCGGAAGAGCGCAGGCGGCGACGAGGACCGTGACGCAGAGGATCGACAGGACTGCGACTAGAAAGCTGCGGGGAGCGGGCACCCTCAGCCTGTCGGTCGTTCACCGGAACCCTCTGAGCCGGGACGGGTGAATATGGACGATTGGGAGATGAGCCGCACAGACGCCGCCGGGCAGCCCCGCCCACAGCGACGTTATCGGCAGGTTTGGCTCAGACGCGAGTCACTGCTCGGGCGCTGCATCATCCTGCCCAGCGGGGAGCACGCCCTCTGGAGTCCTCCGCCGCGACGTCATCGCCCGCGTCGACGACGAGTGCGACGGCGCTGACGACGTCGTCGTCCTTGAGGTTCATGACGCGCACCCCGGTGGCCGAGCGGCCCTGTTGGGAGATGCCTCCGGCGGCGGTGCGCTGAACCATGCCGCCGACGCTGATGAACACCAGCTCCTGGTGCTCGCGCACGACGAGCGCGCCCGCGAGGGCGCCCTTTTTCTCCGTGAGGCCGATCGTCTTGACGCCCTTCGCGCCGCGGTTGGTCTTGCGGTACTGCCCGATCTGCGTGCGCTTGCCGTATCCGTTCTCGGTGACCACCAGCAGATCCATGTCGTCACGTGCGACGTCCATCGCGATGACACGACCGTCCTTGCCGACGTCCATGCCGCGGACACCCGTCGTGTCGCGCCCCATCGCGCGCACGTCGGACTCGGCGAAGCGCACCGTCAATCCGGCGCGGGAGACCATGATGACCTCGTCCTGGGGGTCGACCGCGCGAACGGCGAGCAGCTCGTCGTCGTCGCGGATGTTGATCGCGATGATGCCGTCGGCTTTGATCGGGGTGTTGTAAGCCTGCAGCTCGGTCTTCTTGACGGTGCCCCCCTGCGTAGCGAACACGAGGTACTGCGCCTCGGTGAAGTCGCGCGTGGAGACCACCGCCTGGATCCGCTCTCCCTCGCGCAGCGGCAGCACGTTGACGAGCGCCCGGCCCTTGGCCGTTCGCTGCGCCTCCGGGAGCTCGTAGACCTTCGAGCGGTAGACCTTGCCGCGGTTGGAGAAGAACAGCAGATAGTCGTGCGAGGAGGTCACGAACAGGTGCTCGATGAAGTCGCCGTCCTTCATGTCCATACCGGTCACGCCGCGTCCACCACGCGCCTGCTGGCGGTAGGTGGCCAGCGGCAGCGACTTGATGTAGCCGGTCTGGGTGATCGTGATCACCATCTGCTGATCGGCGATCAGGTCCTCGATGTCGATCTCGTCCTCGGAGTGGGTTATCTCCGAGCGGCGCTCGTCGCCGAAGCGCTCCGCGATCTCGGTCAGCTCCTCCTTGATCACCGCGAGCACGCGGCTCTCGTCGCCGAGGATCGCGCGCAGCTCGGTGATCCGCTCGGTGACATCGGCGTGCTCCTGTTTGATGCTGTCGGCCTCGAGCGCGGTGAGCTGCGACAGGCGCAGATCGAGGATCGCGCTCGCCTGGATCGCGCTGAGCTCGAAGCGTGCGATCAGCTGCTCGCGGGCGCTGTCCCGGTCGCGTGAGCCGCGGATCAGTTCGATGATCTCGTCGAGGTGCTCGAGCGCCGTCAGCAGCCCCTCGAGGATGTGCGCGCGCGCCTCCTTCTCGGAGAGCTCGTGCTTGGTGCGGCGCACGATCACCTCGCGCTGGTGCGCGACGTAGTTGTGGATCATCGCCCGCAGGTCGAGCGTGCGCGGCACGTTGTCGACGAGCGCGACCATGTTCACGCCGAACGTCGTCTGCATCGAGGTGTGCTTGTAGAGCTTGTTGAGCACCACCTTCGGGATCGCGTCGCGCTTGAGCTCGATCACCAGGCGCATGCCGCGCTTGTCGGACTCGTCGCGCAGGTCGGAGATCTCGGGGATGCGTTTGTCGCGGACGAGATCCGCGATTTTCTCGATCAGGTTTCCCGGGCCGCCCTTCTTGACCATAAACGGCAGCTCGGTGACGACGATCGCCTCCTTGCCCTGTTTCAGCGGCTCGATGTGAGCACGCGCCTGGATCCGCACCCGGCCGCGCCCGGTCTCGTACGCGTCCTTGATCCCGGCGCGACCGAGGATGATCCCGCCGGTCGGAAAGTCCGGGCCCTTGATGTGGCGCATCAGGCCCTCGACCTCGAGATCGGGGTCATCGATGTAGGCGATCGTCGCCGCGACGACCTCACGCAGGTTGTGCGGTGGGATGTTCGTCGCCATGCCCACCGCAATGCCCGAGGAGCCGTTCACGAGCAGGTTGGGGAAGCGCGAGGGGAGCACCAGCGGTTCGCGCTTGGAGCCGTCGTAGTTGGGCACGAAATCGACCGTGTCCATGTCGAGGTCGCGCAGCATCTCGGTGGCGATGCGCGCCAGGCGGGCCTCGGTGTACCTCATCGCGGCAGCCGGGTCGTCGTCGATCGAGCCGAAGTTGCCCTGCCCGTCGACGAGCTCGTAGCGCATCGAGAATTCCTGCGCCATGCGCACGAGCGTGTCGTAGATGGCGGAGTCGCCGTGCGGGTGGTACTTGCCCATGACCTCGCCGACGATCAGCGCGCACTTCGAATATGAGCGATTCGGGCTGAGCCCGAGCTCGTTCATCGCGTACAGCACGCGTCGATGCACGGGCTTCAGGCCGTCGCGCACGTCGGGAAGCGCGCGCCCGACGATCACCGACATCGCGTAGTCGAGGTACGCGGTGCGCATCTCCTCCTCGAGCGCGCGCGGTTCGATGTTGCCGCCGCCTATGACGTCGGCACTAGCCACGGTCGATCACCACCTCATACGTCAAGGTTGGCCACCAGCCTCGCGTTGTCCTCGATGAACGCGCGCCGAGGCTCGACCTGGTCGCCCATCAGCATCGAGAACATGCGGTCGGCGGCGAACGCATCCTCGAGCGTCACCTGGGCGAGCGTTCGCGTCGTGGGCGACATCGTGGTTTCGCCGAGCTGGTCCGCGTTCATCTCGCCGAGGCCCTTGAAGCGCTGGAGTTTGATGCCCTTCTGCGCCACGGTCAGGACGGCTTCGTGCAGCGCCTCGAACGTTGGTGCGTCCTCACGGGCGTCACCGAGGCGCACGTCGAACGGAGGGGTGCCGACGAGCTCGACGAGCTGGCTGTGGACACGTGCGAGTTGCCGGTACTCCTGGGACTCGAACAGCGAGCGCTTGATCCGGTGCGTGCGCGCGAAACCTGTCTTGGCTTCGACGGCCTTGACGCGGATCTCGAGCGGGTCCTGATCGACGACGTCCGCGAGGTGCGTGTCGCCGACGACGCTCGCCTTTGCGAGCAGCTCGATGGCGGCCTCAGCGCTCATCACCTGCTCGTCGAGCAACGAGGACTCCTCCAGGAACTGCACCATCTCGTGGCCATGCGCCGCACGCAGCGAGGACGACCATCCCTCGTACTGCTTGAGCAGCCTCGAGAAGCGCTGCCAGCGCGCCTCGGTGAGCTTCAGCTGCGTGGCGTGGCGGTCGAAGATCTCGATCTTCTCCCACTTGTCCGAGAGCAGGATCTCCTCGAGTTCCGAGTCCTTCTCGATGTAGCGCTCGCGCGAGCCCTGCTTGAGCTTGTACAGCGGCGGCTTGGCGATGTACACGTATCCGGCCTCGATCAGCTCCTGCATCTCGCGGAACAGAAGCGTGAGCACGAGGGTCCTGATATGAGCGCCGTCAACGTCTGCATCTGTCATGAGAACCACCTTGTGGTAGCGCGCGTTCTCGATGTTGAACTCGTCGCGCACACCGGTGCCGATCGCGGTGATCAGCGCCTGGATCTCGGTGTTCTGCAGCACCTTGTCGATGCGTGACTTCTCGACGTTGAGGATCTTGCCGCGCAGCGGCAGCACGGCCTGCGTTTCGCGGTCGCGACCCTGCTTGGCGGAGCCTCCCGCGGAGTCACCCTCGACCACGAACAGCTCCGCCAGGGAGGGATCCTTGATCGAGCAGTCGGCGAGCTTACCCGGCAGCGTCGAGTTCTCGAGCGCCGACTTGCGCCTGGTCAGATCGCGCGCCTTGCGCGCCGCCTCGCGGGCGCGTTGCGCCTGCACCGACTTCATGATCACCGCGCGCGCCTCGCTCGGGTTCTCCTCGAGGAACTCCCCCAGGCCGGTGTTGACGATCGACTCGACGAAGCCGGCCATGCCGGGGTTGCCGAGCTTGGTCTTGGTCTGCCCCTCGAACTGCGGGTCGCGGAGCTTTACCGAGATCACGGCGGTCAGCCCCTCGCGGACGTCCTCGCCTGTGAGGTTGTCCTCTTTCTCCTTGAGCAGGCTGTGGTCGCGCGCATACTTGTTCAGCGTGCGTGTCAGCGCCGAGCGAAAGCCGGACATGTGCGAGCCGCCCTCGCGGGTGGAGATGTTGTTGGCGAAGGAGTGGATCGACTCCTGGTAAGAGGTGTTCCACTGCATCGCGACCTCCGCTGCGCCCTCCTCGGACTCGCCTGCGAAGAACACGACCTTGCGGTGGACGGTGTCCTTGTTCTCGTTGAGGTAGGAGACGAAGTCCTCGATGCCGCCGTCGTACTGGAACTCGGCAGCGTGGCCTTCGCCGCGCTCGTCGACGATCGCGATCTTCAGGCCGCGGGTCAGGAAGGCGGTCTCGCGCAGGCGCTCTTCGAGCGTGTGGAAGTCGAGCTCGAGCGTCTCGAAGATCTCCGCGTCGGGGAGGAAGGTGACGGAGTTGCTGGTGGGCGTTCCGGGCGCGAGCTGCTCGCCCCTGACGAGCTCGCCCTGCGGCGCTCCACGTGAATACTCCTGGGAGAAGACGTAGCCATCGCGGCGGATCTCGACCTCGAGACGTTCGGACAGGGCGTTGACGACCGACACGCCGACGCCGTGCAGCCCGCCGGAGACCTTGTAGCCGCCGCCCTCGCCGAACTTGCCGCCGGAGTGCAGCACCGTGAGCACGACTTCGACCGCCGGCTTGCCCTCTTTCTCCATTTCCGCGACGGGTATGCCACGCCCGTTGTCGAAGACCGTGACGGAGTTGTCCGGGTGGATCGTCACAGCGACTTCGGTGCAGAAGCCGGCGAGCGCCTCGTCAACGGAGTTGTCCACGACCTCGTAGACGAGGTGGTGCAGACCCATCGGCCCGGTCGAGCCGATGTACATGCCCGGGCGCTTGCGCACCGCCTGCAGCCCCTCGAGGACGGTGATGTCCTGGGCGTCATAGCTGGCGGAGCCGCCCGTCATTGACGGGTCGTTTACGCCGCCTTTCTTTGCGCTCTCTCCAGAGCTGTTGCTGCCTGTTGCCAATGGCCCTCCGATGACGTGAGAACGCCCCGGATTCCGGGGCGCGAGGTCCACGGCCGGGGCGGGTTGTCTATGCCGTAAATGATAGCACGGGGGCACCCCGCTTCCCGGCCTAAAACTCGCGTAAATGCCTGCAAAATGGCGGGAAATGAGGCGATGTGTGCGCTGACAAACCAAGGCGCTGAGGGGGTTTAGATGGATGCCGACACGCGCGCACGCTGGCTCGCCACGCTTGATCCGGGCATTGCGCCCTATGTCGACTGGCTCGACTCGAAAGGAATCGAGACTTTCGAGTCCTGCGAAGGCGGTGAGGGGCATGGCTTCTTGGAGCCCACGATCCGCTTCTACGGCGACAACAGCGAGGGCTTCCGTGCCCTCGCGGCTGCCGTGCGCCGGGAACTACCCGTGCGCGAACTTCGGCGCTATTGGCAGGTCAGCCGCGCCGGAGAGCCGGAAGGCCCCCATTGGGAGCTGACGTTCCGCACGCGGGCGGTCTAGTTGCAGACCTTGCACAAGGGCCGTTCGTCGGTCCCTTCCCGTTCGTGTTCCTTCTTGATTTCGAGTCCGCGCGGGCACTCGTCGTCATTGTGGTAGACATCGCGCTCCGGCGGTGTCTCCGGAATGATGGTGTGGTAAGGGTCTACGCGGGCCATTTTGGATGGCCCTCCTTTCGTCCTGGGTTTCGTTCGCTCGCCAGGCATGGTGTGCGAACGCTTGTTCGAGAGAAGCTAGACCGTGCATAAGACGGAACGTCCATCGCACTCGCTAGGTTTGGCTCCCTTCGTCCTGAAGGCCCCGGGACCGCTCCCTCGCCAGGCAAGCTTCCGGGGGCGGTCCCGTCATTCTTCGGCCGCGTTGGCCCTCAGGCGAGCGGCCACGTCCCGCCAGCGGTAAAGCGTTTGGCGACTCACTCCCACCAGTGAGGCGAGCCGGTCGAACGGGATCGGAGCTTTCGCTTCCTCCCACTCGCGCATAAGCGCGAGCACGTCATTGGTGTTCTTGGCGAGGCGGTCCTCAAGCCCGTTGCGCTCGTCGCCAAGCCGGATCGCTTCGTCCTCGATTGCTCGCGCTGCCTGTATGTCCTGCGGTGTCTCAGTCATAACGGTCACTGTACCAGTCTTGACAGAGTGCGTCAAGTGTGCTACAGTCTTGTTATGTCGCTGAACGTCCTCCAACTGGCCGACAAGCTGCGCACGGAGGGCGACGCGTACCGCTACCTTGAGCAGCTTCGCTGGAACGGTCGCCCGGTCTGCCCGCACTGCGGCTCGGTGGCCGAGCATTACTTCCTGAACCCGGCGAATGGCCGCTCGCGCAAGACGCGCACTGGTGCAGCCTCGGAACGGCGCGTCTGGAAGTGCCGCGAGCGCGAGTGCCGCAAGCAGTTCTCAGTGCTCACCGGAACGGTCTTCCACGGGACGAAGATCCCGGTGCGTACGTGGCTGCTTCCTCGTTTTCGAGATGGCGGCGTCCAAGAACGGCATCTCCGCGCGCGAGGTCGAGCGCAAGTACGGGCTCTGCCCGCGTAGCGCCTGGTTCGCGCTGCACCGTCTGCGCGAGGCGATGAAGCTCGGCGCGACCGCTGATCCGCTGATGGGCCGCGTGATAGCTGACGAGACTTGGTATGGCGGCAAGCCGCGCAACCGGCACGGTCACGACCCGAGGGAGCACATACAGCGGACCGGAGAGGACAAAATCACGATCATGGCGCTCGTCTCCCGCGAGACGGGCGAAGTGCGTTCACGCGTCGTTCCGAACATCAAGAGCCACACACTGCGGCAGGCCATCGCGGATCACGTCGATATCCCGAACACGCACCTTCACACCGACGCGCTTCGCTCCTACCAGTTGATCGCGGGCGAGTTCGCAAGCCACGGCTTCGTGAACCACAACGACCGCGAGTACGTCAAGGGCGACGTGACCACCAACCACGCCGAGACGTACTTCTCGCAGCTAAAGCGGTCACTCGACGGGACGCACCACCACGTCTCCCCCGAGCACTTGGAGCGCTACTTGGCCGAGTTCGACTTCCGCTACACCACGTGCAAGGACAGCGACACCGAGCGGATGGCGCAAATAGTTGAGCAGACCGGCGGTCGGAGGCTGACGTACTACCAGGCGGCTTGAGTACATCGTAAGCGCGCTAGGCCTAAGTCTTCGGAAGCCTCGCCGTGTACCGTTTGTATACGGGCAGCAGGACCGCCAACGCCGGGACGGTGGTCGCATGGACCAGCGCTCCGACAATCTCCGCGTATGATGCCGTGACGCCAATATCGCGCTCTAGAGCGATTTCAAGCTCTCCGAGTCGACTACTGGTCAGCGGGTGAACCCGCACCATCTTGTCTTCGTCTTTGGCCATCCGCAAGGACCCCTAGCCTAGCTCTCGTATACCAGTCGTATACGAGCGCGAAGCAGCGCGACTCTACTACGCTAGGGCTGCGAGGTCTAGGAATGAGCGAGCCGAGGTTCGATCCCGCCAAGTTCAACGAGCTAATCGTTTACGTGGCCACGCGGCTTGGGCCGGAGGCGGCGCTTGGCCGCGTCAAGCTCGCCAAGCTGCTCATGCAGAGCGACTTCGGCGCATACGAGCGGCGGGGAGTGCCAATCACGGGCGCGACCTACGAAAAGTGGGAGCACGGTCATCTACCGAGGGAGCTGTTGCTAGCGCAGCGTGATCTAGAAGCGGATGGTTCAATCGCGACGGAGACCGTCGACTACTACGGCAAGACGCTCAAGCGCATCTCTGCGTTGCGGGAGCCCGATCTCAGCGGCTTTAGCGATGAGGACCTAGCGGACGCCGAGCGGGCAATCGTGACCTCCGGTCATGAGAGCGCGTCCTACCTCAGCGAGCTTTCGCACTTGGAAGTCGGATGGCGCGCCGCGAAGATGAAGGAAGTGATCCCGTACAACACCGTCTTCCTCGGGAGAGGCGGCGTGACAGAGGTGGATATCCGTCGGGGCGAGGAACTAGCTTCCTCGCATGGCTGGAACTAGCCACAGCCACCTGCTTCTTTGTGAGGGCTTCATTGAGGGCGACGGCTTCGGGGAATCGAAGCGGGACCTCATGGCCCTCTTCGACTTGTCGGACCGCGACATCGATGATCGCCTCAACGCCCTGACGTGGAGCATCGTCCGCGACGCAAGCACGAACACACAGCGCATACCGGGCCGGGATCTGTGGGTCGCCGTGACGCCCGGAGGCATCCCGCCGCTTCGGATCTTCCTTCGCCCCCGCCCAGGGGTCGCCTCTGAGTGCGAGCTTGTATGGATCGAGGAGCGCTTGTAGCCGCGCTACGCTCGCGAAGATGACCGATATAGACCCGGACGAGCGGTTCGTTATCGAGGGCGACCCCGAGGACGCCCTACGCGGGCTGTTGGGCGGCGGGGCCAGCGCGCCGGCCGAGTTCGGGTGCGACTACTGCGCCGATGACCAGAACCGCTGGTACGGGCACGTAACGCAAATCGCCAGCGACGAGAAGCGTCGGATGCTCCTGTCTCGATGCCCACGCTGCGCGACGCTCTACGAGAACACGCCAGACGGCGAGGATAAGACTCGCAGGCTCACCGAGGCGCAGGCCGCGAGCCTCTTTCCTGACTTCAGGCCCTGACCCACCGACGCGCTTTGGTTTGTCAGCGCACACGTCGCCGGAAATGAGGCCGCTCAGCCGACCCACCCGCGCTTCTCATGCTCAGCCCGTCCGGCAGCGCAGCTCGCGGATCCTCTCGGCGCCCATCGCGGCGTTCAGGCGGGCAAGCACGACCTCGGCCATGAGGTTCAGCTCCTGCGCCCAGACGGCGGCGGCGCACGTGACGGTGAGGACGCCCTCGCGCTCGCCGGTGGGTCGCGCCGCCTCGGCGATCGCCGGCCCGACGGCGTCATCCCAGACCTCCTGCACCCGCGCGAGCGTGCTCACCGGCGCGAGTGCTCCGGTGAGGCGCTGGAGAGCGTCCGACAGCGGGCGCGGCGCGGCCCTGCTCACGCCGCGATCGCCTCCTGCAAGATCGCGCCGGGCGAGATCCGCAGGCGTGTCACCGAGGCATCCATCGCGCCGGGCACGTGCGCGAGGTCGGTCGTTGCGATCACGCTCTGGCCGCCCGAGCGCAGCTCTCGTGCGAGCAGCTCGCGTCGTTCGGCGTCGAGCTCGCTCATCACGTCGTCGAGCAGCATCAGCGGCGTGCGCCTGCGGGCGTCTGCCAGCACGGCGCGCTCGGCCAGCAGCAATGCCAGCAATGCCAGCCGCTGCTCGCCCTGCGATCCGTACACCCGCAGCTCGCGCCGGTCGCGAACGATCGCGAGCTCGTCGCGGTGCGGGCCGTGGCCGGAGAAGCCGCGCTCGAGGTCTCCCGGCAGGCGCTCGCGCAGCTCGGCGATGTACTCCTCCTCGTCTGACGCGCGCGAGCGTGGCCTGTACTCGAGCGTGATCCCACCGCTGCAACCGAGCTGCGCAGCGCGCTCGGAGAACGGCTCGGCCAGCAGCGCCACTGCCGCGTCGCGCTGAGCGCGCAGCTCGAGCGCCCGCGCCGCGAGCTCACGATCCCACGTCGCGAGCGTCGCGTCCGACGCCCGACCCGAGCGGATGCGCCCGAGCAGCGCATTGCGCTGTGCCAGCACCCGCGAGTACTCCCTGCGCACCTGTGCGCGCGCCGGCCAGATCGCGGCGACGACCTGGTCGAGATGGGCGCGACGGAGCGCCGGCGGCCCCTTGACGAGCTCGAGTCGGTCCGGCAGGAACACGCTGACGAGCGGGCGTGACTCGACGTCGAGGAGTCGCTCGACAGGCGCGCCGTCGGCGGTCATCCGCTTGACCGGCTGCGCGCCATCCCCCAGCGTCCCGAAGCCGACGCTCAGCTCGTGCTCGTCCCCTTCGTCATCGCGCAGGCGCAGTGACACGCGTGCCGCCTGCGCTTCGAAGCGCACGAGCTCGCGATCATTGCGCGTGCGGGGGGATCGCGCGGTGCAGCCGTAGTAGAGCGCCTCGAGCAGGTTCGACTTGCCCGCCCCGTTGGGTCCGTGGACGACCGTCAGCCCATCGCCGAGACGCGCATCCGCCCGCGAATACGTACGGAAGTCGCGCAGCTGCACGCTGAGGACGAGCACGGCGTCACACGTTCAAACGGATGGGCATGATCAGGTACACAAAATCGCCGGTGTCAGGTGATTCGATCAATCCGGGGCGCAGCGGGCTGATCAGCTTCAATACGAGCTCGTCGGACTCGACGCTCTCGAGCCCGTCGCGCAGGAACTCCGGGTTGAAGCCGATCTCGAAAGGCTCCCCGTGGAACGGCACGGGGATCGCCTCGCTGGCCTCGCCCACGTCGGGGGTCTGTGCGGAGACCGTCAGCGTGCCCTCGCTGAAGCTCAGTCGCAGCGGCGCGTTCTTCTGCGCCAGCAGGCTGATCCGGCGCACCACATCGGTCACCTCGGCGCTGGACAGCCGCAGCTCATGCTCGACCGACTCGGGCAGCAGCTGACGGTAGTTCGGGAATTGGCCGTCGATCAGGCGCGAGGAGAGCACCACGTCGCCGAGCTCGAACACGGCCTGGTTCTGCCCGACGCTGACCGCGATCGTGTCACTCGGCGCCTGCTGGGCGATGCGCACGAGCTCTTGGAGAGCACGGGCCGGGACGTTGGCCTCGAGCGTCGCCTCGAGCGGCGCCTCGAGCGCGGTCTCCTTGACGCTGAGCCTGTAGGAGTCGGTCGCGACCATCCGCAGCTCCTGCCCGGACGCGGACATCAGGATCCCCGTGAGCACCGGGCGTGTCTCGTCTCGTGACGCCGAGCGAGCGACACGGCTGACGGTTTGGACAAACGCCTCGGTTGGTAGCACCACGCGCGTCTCTGATGACGGCGACGGTAGTGACGGGAAGTCCTCGGCACGCAAGGTACGCAGGTGGAAGGTGGTCGGCCCGCAGATCAGCTCGACGTCCTGCTCGGCGCTGCGCAGCTCCATCGTCAGGCTCTCGGCAGGCAGCGAGCGCGCGACATCGAGTAGGAGTCGAGCCGGTAGGACCGCGGAGCCGGGCCGAACCACCTCGGCGTGCAACGGAACGCGGAGGCCGACCTCCATGTCCGTGGCCAGCAACTCAGGCGTCGAGTCGGCGGCGGCCGAGATCATGACGCCGGAGAGCGCCTGCACCGCGCTGCGTGAGGAGGCGACACGGGTGGTGGTCTGGAGCTGTGCGAGCAGGTCGCTTGCAGAAAGGGAAAGCTTCACGGGAAGTCTGTGGGATAGAAGGGAGTGTTAGTAGGGGGTGTGTGCATGTGGATACGGCACGGATAGTGCGGATTCGGACTGAAGGGCGGTGGATGGAGCTGTGAATGAAGTTGTCGAAGTCTCTCAGGATGGTCGGTCGGCGGTGTAGAGCCGTTCACGGCGGTGACTGGCCGAGCGCCCTACACAGCTTCTCCACAGCTTCGCGGGAGGATGTGTCGGCGGCGATCCGGGCAGAAGTGCGCCGGCAGGCGTGGAGCACGGTCGTGTGGTCGCGGCCGCCGAACTCCCGCGCGATCGCGGGCAGCGATTCGCCTGTGAGCTCGCGAGCGAGGTACATCGCCACCTGCCGGGGCCAGGCGACTCGCGTGACGCGTGCCGTCGAGAGGAGCTCCTCGGAAGTGAGGCCGAAGTGCTCACACGCCGCGGCCTGGATCTCGGCGATCGTGCGCTTCGTTCCCGTACGCGAGGCGGTACGTGGATAGAGGCTGTCGAGCACCTCACGCGCGAGCTCGGCCGTCAGCGGGCGACCTGTGAGCGAGCTGAAGGCGACGACGCGGATCAGCGCACCCTCGAGTGCGCGCACGTTGGTGGTGATGCGCTCGGCGATCGCCTCGAGCGCCTGTGGGTCGGCGACGTGGATGTCGTCGTGCTGGGCGCGCTTGCGCAGGATCGCGAGTCGCGTGCCCAGCTCGGGGGGTTTGATGTCGGCGACGAGACCTGCCTCGAAGCGCTCGCGAAGACGGTCCTCGAGCGCCTGGAGGTCGTGGGGAGGCCGGTCGGAGGTCAGGACGATCTGGCGTCCACCGTCGTGCAAGGCGTTGAACGTATGGAAGAACTCCTCCTCGGTCTTTGTCTTGCGCTCGAGGAACTGGACGTCGTCGAGCAGCAGCACGTCGACGTCGCGGAAGTGGAGCTTGAAGGTCTCGGTGCTGCCGCCGCCGAGGGCTCCGAGGAAATCGTTCGTAAAGGCCTCGCCGGTCGTGCAACGAACGGTCAGGCCGGGGTTGTGCGCGAGCAGGAGGATCGCAATCGAGCTGAGCAGGTGGGTCTTGCCGACACCTGGCGGTCCGCAGATGAACAGCGGGTTGTAGGCCTGGGCGGGCATCTCGGCGACGGTGAGCGAGGCTGCGTGGGCGAGGCGGTTGCAATCGCCGATGACGAACTGGTCGAAGGTCAGCTTCGGGTTGGCGAGCGGGCCGCTCGGGCTCAGCGTCGTGGAGGCCGAACGGGTGCGCCTGGTGGCGGCTCCCGGACCGGCTGCACGCGGGCGCGAGGAGGCGGGGACGCCGGCGAGCGCATCCGCGGGTGCGTCCGCGGCGATGATCTCCACGCTCACGTCGGGCCCGAGCACGAGCTCGACGCTCGCCTGGATCACCCTGCCGAAGCGCTCGCGGATCCAGCTGCGCGCGTGCGCCGGCGCGTCCACGATGAGGCGATGATCGTCTAGCTCGACGGCGCGGAGCGGCTCGAGCCAGATGCGATGGGTCGGCTCGTCGACCACGAGAGCGAGCTGGGCTTGCACTCGCGACCATATGTGCTCGAGCTGCTGGCTCACGGCAGCGGTAGTCCGCTCCTCTCCAAGCGAGAACGCTGGTTGCTATTCGAAGGAGGGCCCGAAGGCCCGGTCGGGCGACTATACCCAACGCCTGCGGAGGCTCGATTGGGGTCGCCGCATTTGGCGGGAAAAATCGCCGGGGCCCTGCGCCGCCCCGCGGTCCTATACTGCAGCCGGCATGAAGCGCACGTATCAGCCAAAGAAGCGCAAGCGGGCTCGGGCGCACGGGTTCCGCGCCCGCATGGCCTCGCGCGCGGGACGACTCACGCTCAAGCGCCGTCGCAGCAAGGGGCGCAAGCGCCTGTCGGCCTGAGGCTCGTGATGGCGCGGGCCCCGAGTTCGGCGGACGGGAGATGAGCTCGCGTCCATCCGCCCGCGGGCGGCTGTCGCGCAGCGCTGAGTTCGAGCGCGTCTACCGGCAGGGCCGCTCGGTCGCCAATCGCCACCTCGTGCTCTACACGTTCCCGAACGCGTCCACGCAGAGGCCGCGGCTTGGGCTGTCGGTGTCGCGCAAGGTGGGCGGCGCGGTCGAGCGCAACAAGGTCAAGCGCCTGCTGCGCGAGGCGTTCTCGCACGCGGAGAACGAGCTGCTCTCCGGCCAGGACGTCGTCGTCGTGGCTCGCCCGGCCGCGGGCGAGCTCGCCGAGCGCGAGGGGCTCGCGGGAGTGGATGCTTCGCTCGCGGAGCTGATCGCGAAGGCGGGCCTGCACGCGAGTCCCGCGGACGAGCAGTAGCGCCAGACTCATGGGCGCAACTGCATCAGACCGACCTCCGCGGCCCGCGCACGGACTTGCGCGTGCTGCACGGATGGTTGCGGTCACCCCGATCGTGCTCTATCAGCGCCTGATCTCGCCGGCGCTGCCGCGTCGTTGCAAGTACGAGCCGACGTGCTCGCGTTATGCGGTCGAAGCGATACGGCGGTACGGCATACTTAGGGGCCTGGTGCTCGCGGGGTGGCGTCTGCTGAGGTGCAACCCGTGGAGTCACGGCGGATACGATCCGGTGGAGGCTCAGCGAGTGTTCAGAACCGGTTCCGACACCGGCGGCTGAGCGGACGCGGGGCGCGCAGCCCCACCGGCGGCCAGCCGCAGCGCATCAGCCCCATTCCCGTGCCCATCACCACGACCGCCGAGACCTAGAGCATGCCAATCCTCGCCAACGTGATTCAGGACGCGTTCTCGCCCCTGATCACCGTGTTCGAAGAAATCATGGTGTTCATCCACAACCACCTCGTGGGGGGTAGTTGGGGACTGGCGATCGTCGGGCTGACGGTCTTGATCCGCGCGATCCTCGTGCCGCTGACCTATCGGCAGCTGAAGTCGATGCAGGAGATGCAGCGGCTGGCGCCAGAGATCAACAAGCTGAAAGAAAAGTACAAGGAGGACAAACAGCGCCAGCAGCAGGAGATAATGAAATTCTACCAGGAGCACAAAATCAATCCTTTGGCATCCTGCCTGCCATTGGTACTGCAGCTTCCTGTGTTCATCTCGCTGTTCTACATGCTGCGCACGGACCTCAAGAAGCACATCTGTGGCACGCAGCTCGTCAGCTACTACAACGCGCACCCCGGCCTCGCGACCAAGTACAAAGCCTCGCCGCACATCCCGTCGGTCGCGCACCTGCCGTCGAAGTTCATCGAAGAAACCACATGCAACACGGTCGCGCCCCACTCGGGGAAGTTCCTCTTCATCCCCGACATCACCAGCAAGGCGACCGGCATCGTGCTGATCGTGCTGATCGTGCTCTACGTCGGCTCGCAGCTGGCGTCGACGTTGATCGCGACCGCCACCGCCGACCCCAATCAGCGGCGGTTGATGCTGCTGTTGCCGGTCGTGTTCGTCGTGATTCTGTACCGCTACCCGGCGGGCCTGCTGGTCTACTGGATCACCACCAACCTGTGGACGGTCGGCCAGCAGTCGATCCTGCGACGACGGCTGCCGCCACCGCCGAAACCGGTCGGGACGACCAACGGGAAACCGAGCCGCTCGCTGCGCCAGGCGATCGCAGACGCGGCGGGTGGGGCCACGACGCCCGCCCCGCAGCCTGAGGTCGCGCCGGCGGGCGTGTCATCCGCGCCCCCTCCGCGCCCGCCGCGAAAGAAGAAGAAACGCTCGGGTAGAAGGCGATGAGCGGCCCGGACGACGAGCGCGAGGACGCGGACCCGGTGGCAGGCGATCTCGAGCCCGCCGAGGCGCTCGAAGAGCTGCTCGAAGAGATCGCCGAGGCGCTCAAGCTCGAGGTGGCGGTTGAGGTTTCCGAGCGCGACGGCGCCCTCAGCGGCCAGCTCGACGGGGAGGACGTGGGCCTGTTCATCGGCCGACACGGGCAAACGATCGACGCCGTGCAGCACCTCGCGCAGCGGATCGTCTTCCCGGACGGCCCGTCTGCCGTTCGCATCGTGATCGACGCGAACGGATATCGAGCGCGACGGGCAGAGGCGCTGCAGGCGGAGGCCGATGACGCGGCGGAGGAGGCGGTGAGCTCGGGGCAGCCGGTCGAGCTCGATCCGCTGCCACCGTTCGAGCGGCGCATCGTTCACGAGTACCTGCGCGAGCGCGGCGACGTCGAGACCCACAGCGAGGGCAACGAGCCCGAGCGGTATCTGGTGGTCACGCCGCTCGCCAGCGATGACCGTGCGTGATGTTTCACGGGAAACCATCGGGGCGCTGACCTCGGCGCAAGAGCGCCGGCTCGACTGCATTCTGCGCACGCTCGAGGCCGACGAGCACGCCCCGACGGCGATCCGAGAGCCAAAGCAGGCGGCGCAGGCGCACATCGCCGACTCGCTAGCTGCCCTAGGGCTCGATCCGCTCATGGGGGCACGACGGATCGCGGATCTCGGCAGCGGCGCCGGTTTCCCGGGCCTTGCGCTCGCGGTTGCGCTGCCGGGTGCGGAGGTCAGCCTGATCGAGAGCCAGCGCCGCAAGTGCGAGTTCCTCGAGCGCCTGCGGGCGGCTGCGGGCGTCGAGAACGCCCGCGTCGTCTGCATGAGGGCCGAGGAGTGGGAGGCCGGCCTGTCAGCCAACGACGTGGTGACCGCAAGGGCCCTCGCGCCGCAGAACGTGGTACTCGAGTACGCGGCGCCCCTGCTGCGGGTGGGCGGCACGTTGGTCGACTGGCGCGGCAGGCGCGACGCGGCTGCCGAGCGCAGCGCGGATCGCGCGGCGGCGTTGCTGGGGCTCGTCAGGGAGGAGGTGCGCAGGGTCGTCCCATTCGAGGGCGCGACCGACCACCACCTGCACGTCTTCACGAAGGCGCTCCAGACGCCGCCGCGGTTTCCCCGGCGGGCGGGGGTCGCGCGCAAGCGCCCGCTCGGCGCATAGGTATATCGCCGCGGGTCCGACGTGCAGTCGATGAGCAGCCACGCATCGGCGATCGGCGGTAGCGTGCGCGGGATGGGCACGGTCTATGCGGTCGCCAATCAGAAGGGGGGCGTGGGGAAGACGACGACGGCGGTCAACGTGGCGGCGTGCATCGCGGAGGCCGGCTACGAGACGCTGCTGGTGGACGCTGACCCACAGGCGAACGCGACGGTCGGCCTCGGCATTCCTCGCTCTCAGGTCCCGGGCCTGTACGAGGTGCTATCGGGTACGGCGACGGCACGCGAGGCGCTTACGGCCTCGCCGATCCCGGGTTTGACCGCGCTGCCGGCCGGTCCCGACCTGGCGGGCGCGAACATCGAGCTGCCGCGCATCGAGGGCTATGAGCAGCGCCTGCGCGAGTGCTTGGAGCCTCTGCGGGAGAGCTTTCGCTACATCCTGATCGACTGCCCGCCGTCGCTCGGGCCGCTTACGATCAGCGCGCTGGTGGCGGCGGATCGTGTGATCGTGCCGGTGCAGACCGAGTATTTCGCGCTCGAGGGACTGGCTGGCCTGCTGGAGACACTGGCACTGGTGCAGCGAGAGCTGAACCCACGCCTGACGGTGGCCGGCATGTTGTTGACGATGCACGACGGCCGCACGCGTCTGGGCCAGGACGTCGAGCGTGAAGTGCGTGCACACTTCCCGGATCTGGTGTTCAACACGGTGATCCCGCGCAACGTGCGGGTCGGCGAGGCGCCGAGCTACGGTCTGCCGGTGACCCACCACGATCCGCTCAGCGCCGGCGCAGAGGCGTATTTCGAGCTGGCGAAGGAGGTGGCGGCGCGTGGCTAAGCCGCGGCCCGGGATGGGGAGGGGGCTCGAGGCGATCCTTTCGGTGTCGGCGGAGGGTGCGCAGCGCAGCGAGGACCAGCTCCGCGAGCTGCCCGTGGAGCTGATCTCTCCCAACCCGAAGCAGCCGCGGCGGCGCTTTGAGCAGGAGTCGCTCGACGCGCTCGCGGCGTCGCTGGGCGAGCGCGGCGTGCTGCAGCCGGTGCTCGTGCGCCCACGGGCCGGCGGTGGTTACGAGCTGGTCGCTGGCGAGCGCCGCTGGCGAGCGGCGCGGATGGCAGGCCTGACGAGCATTCCCGCGATCGTGCGCGAGCGCGAGGACGCGCAGGCGCTGGAAGCGGCGCTCATCGAGAACATGGCGCGCGAGGACCTCAACCCGATCGAGGAGGCCCGCGCGTGCGCCGCACTCGTCGAGGAGCTCGGATTGACGCGGGAGGACGTGGGGCGGCGCGTCGGCCGCGGCCGGGTGGCCGTCAGCAACCTCGTGCGTCTGCTCGACCTGCCGGACGAGGCAATCGAGCTCGTTCAAGAGGGCACGCTCAGCGAGGGCCATGGGAGGGCGCTGCTGCTCGCGCACGGCCACAGCGAGCGGCGCAGCCTGGCGCGCGCGGCCGCAGAGCACGGATGGTCGGTCCGGGTCACCGAAGAGCGCGCGCGCGAGAGCAATTCCGAGTCGCAGCCGAGCGGCGCCAAGAGTGCCCACCGCGCGCCGCGCGGGGTGCACCCCGATCAGGCGCACGCCGCCCGCGAGATCGCGCAGACGCTCGGCGCGGCGCTCGGCGCCGAGGTGCGGGTCAAGCCGACCAGCGACGGTCGCTACAGTGCGCAGCTTTCGTTCGCGACGGCCGATGAGGCGCGTGAGTTGGCGCAGCGAATACGGCCGCTAGAATCGGCGACCCCGGGCGATTAGCTCAGTTGGTTAGAGCGCTTCTCTGATAAGGAAGAGGTCCCAGGTTCGAGTCCTGGATCGCCCATCCGCGAATGGCCTGCAGATCGTGCGGTTTTGTGGACGTGGTGGGGCCCCGGCGGACGCCGCGCGGTGCCGCCTTGTCATACCTGTTCGACCCATCTTGCAGACCTGCGCGTCGTTACTAGCCCGCACCAACCGGCTTGCGCTCGATGCTGCTGGCAGCGCGGCCGCGTTCGCGCCTGGTGCCAATTCGGCTGAAGATCAAGACGGACAGCACGGCTCCGGCAATGATCCCGAGGAAAATAGCGAGATCAGCTGACCCCCCGTCGCCCACGGCTTGGTGGTGCGCGCCGAGATGCCCAGAGAATCCGCCCGCAAAAGCCGCCATCGGCAGCAGCAGCATAGTCGCGAGCGCACCGCCGAGAATCAGCCTCACGCGGCTCCACACAACTTTCGAGAATCGGCGCATTTCAGTTACCCCCTTGTCTACGTGGTCGGTCGTTCGAGCATCGCAGTCTTGCCATCGCCGGTGTGTGGGGTGCGTCACGGCCAGCACGCGGAGATCGGCTCTTGAAGTGTGCCCGCCGCGGCCCATATCGACGAGCATGCACGTGCCTACGCGTGGGCGTTTCAGCGGCCTGCGCCGGTGTTGGACGCTCGGCGCACGATCCACGATCCGATAGGAGGAAGACATGGCAGCCAAAGCAACGTGGGAGCCTCATGAGAAGCATGGTGATCTGACGACGCAAAGCGACCTCCCCGACAGCGTCTTCGCCTTTCCAAGCGAGCGCAAGGAGCCGTTGACCGACGCACAGCACGTGCGCAACGCGGTCGCGCGCTTCGACCAGGTGACCGACGTGTCCGATGCCGAGCGCGAGCTCGCGTTTGCGAACATCGAGAAGGCCGCGGAGTACTACGACGTGAACCTCTCCGAGACCGACTGGCATCAGCTCGGTGTTCACCCGCAGAAGAACCGAAAAGCCGCAGCGGCCAAGGGTGCGGCGACGCGTCGCGCCCACGCGCAGGAGCGCGCTTCCCGATAGGTCGTCGCGTCGCTCGCTCGTGGCCGCGATGATGGAGCCAATTCCACAACGGAGGTCACCGTGAGCAGCAGCGACGAGCAGATGGTCGTGGCCCACTTCATAGTTTCTGACGATGTCGAGCGTGCCCGGCGCTTCTACACCGACGTGCTTGGCGGCAAGACCGTCATCGGCGGCGAGGCGGGGGACGAAGTGACGTACGTCGCGCTGGCCAACAGCTGGATCATCATCAACGTCGGCGGAGGTCCAACCGACGACAAGCCGAGCGTCACGCTCGAGACGCCGCCCGACCCAGATCGGGTGAGCAGCTTCCTCAACATCCGCGTGGCCGACATCCAGGCTGTGTACGCCGAGTGGAGCGCGCGAGGCGCCCAATTCCTGACGCCGCCGAAGCAGCACGAGACCGAGATCCGCTGCTACATCCGCGACCCCGACGGCTACATCATCGAGGTGGGCCAGACGACGCTGGCCAGAGGTTGGCGCCCACCGTCTTGATCACGCGGAGGGTGCGGGCGGCTCGTCGACGCGGATGCTCGCGGGGCTACTCGCGAGCCCTCTACTCACGAGATCGCGGATGTCGCAACTGACGAGTGTGCCGCCAGCTTGGTCAGCTGCCGCCACGTAGGCCGCGTCGTATACGGAGATCGTGTGCGCATCGGCGAGCTTGGCGGCACTGCTGAGCAAAGTCGTCGTAGACGGTATGACGCCACCGTCGCCGGAGATCCGGTCTATAGCTTCCAGCAATGGGGCGACACGGCCGACCTCGCACCAGCCTCGAACTGCCACGTTTGCGACCTCATATCGGGCAAGATCGAGGGTCGTGAGCGTCACGTCGGGATCAGCGAGAAGCGTCTGGGATGGGCCGTGTAGCTCGTCGTCGGAGTCGAACGCCGCGAGGATCACGCTGGCGTCCAACAGCAGCGTGCTCACGCTACGGCCTCGTGGCTTTCACCTGTTCGGCAGCCGCACCGCCATGCCGCGCGGTCTGCCGCAGGAGCCTGTTCATGGAGGCCGCACGATCCGCTCGGCGTCTACGTAGCGCGGCGTCGGCGAACTCTCGCAGCACAGCGCTACGGGACGTGCCGAGGCGAGTCGCCTCAGCATCGACCTCGCTCAGGAGATCGTCCGGCATCGACACCATGACCTTCGCCATGCCGGGAGTATACCGTGGTATATGATGCAGGCTAGGCACCTACGCGAGCGACGCGTACACCGCGTCGATCAGTGCCCGGTTGCGCGGGTCCTGCCACTGACCCCCGCCGCGGTTCATCACGTACGCGAACGCCACCCTCGCTTCGGGGTCGGCGAATCCGAGCGAGCCGCCGGTGCCGAAGTGCCCGAAGCTGTGCGGGTTGGGACCGAGCGGGCGCTCGGGCTGGGTGAGCTGGAAGCCGAGGCCGAAGCGGGACGGACGGCGGAGCACGAGATCCTCGCCGGCGGACGCCTCGGTCCGCGCCTCGGCGAGCAGGTCTGCGTCGATCAGCGGCTGCGCGTCGCTGATCAGGGCGTCGTATACCCGGGCGATGGCGCTCGCGCCGGCGTGGAGGTTGGCCGACGGCAGTTCCGCGTCCTGCCAGGCGGCGGTATTGACCGTCCCGATCCCCGTCGCGCCTGGTGGGTTGAGGTACGCGCGCTCGCGCAGCTGCGTGTCGAACGTGGCGCGTCGACCGCCGCGCGAGACCTGGTCGAAGTCGAATACGAACTCGGCGCGTCGATGGCGCTCGCTGGGCGCGAGGCCGTAGCCCAGCTCGACGCCGAGCCTGTCGGCGATCTCGCGGCGCAGGAACGTCCCGATGCGCTCGCCCGCGACGCGGCGGACGATCTCGCCCGCCAGGAAGCCGAAGGTGTGGACGTGGTACCCGTGCGCTGATCCAGGCGTCCACCACGGCTGCTGCTCTGCGAGCGCGCCTGTCACCTCCTCCCAGTGGTAGAGCGAGCCCTCCGGCAGCTCCCGCCTGACAGCGGCGACCCCCGAGCGGTGGCTCAGCACCTCCCGCACGGTGATCGCCTGCTTGCCTTCCGCGGCGAACTCCGGCCAGCGTCGCGCGAGGGGCTCGTCGAGCTCGAGCGATCCGCGCGAGACGAGCAGCAGCACGCACATTGCAGTCAGCGCCTTGCCGACCGAGAACACGTTCACGAGCGTGTCTCCTTGCCAAGCGCGCGAGCGCTCCGCGTCCGCCCACCCGCACCACAGCTCCACGACGGCTCGCCCTTCGACGAGCACAGTCACGGCGGCGCCGAGCTCGTCCCTGTGCGCGTCGTTTTCGCGAAACGCCTCCTCTACGGCAGCGAAGCGCGCATCGCAGGTGCCCGCGATCTCAGCAGTCCTCGGCCTGACCGCTGCGGCCAGGCATGCGGGTGGCTTCCTCGTGCAGGATGCGCCAACCCTCCATGAACTGGGCGCGGGCGCGCGGGGATAGTCGCTCGAGCGTGCCCCGCAGTGGCGCCTGCGCCTCCGCGAGCCACTCGGTGAGCAGCTGCCTGTAGTCCTCGTGCAGGCGCACGATCGTGCGCCTGCGATCGGCGTCGTCCTCGGTGCGCTCGAGCAGGCCGGCGCGACTGAGCTCCCCGACGATGGCGCTCGTCGTCGACAGGCTCAGGCCCAGCCGCCGGGCGAGCTCGCTGACGCTGACCGGCCCCCCCGCGGCGACGGCGAGTACAGCCGGCATGTGGCGGGCTGTGAGCGACGCGCGCATGCCTATCTCGTGCAGCTCCTCGGGTGGCGGGCTCGCGCGCTTGAGCCCGCTCAGCGTCTCCCAGAGCAGCGAGAAGAGCTCGTCGAGATCCTGCTCAACCGTCCCCTGTGGATGTGCTCGCGCTGTACTTGCTGACATGGCCGCTCGACTATGCTACTTTCGAAACCGAAATGTTCTGACATCAAACCGTTTGATCTACTAAGAATACCGCGAAACCCGGAGATGCCCCATGAGCGCCACTGAGAGCACCCCCGCAAACCCCGGCTTTGTCGCGCGCGGCGCGGACTGGGCGGTCCGCCACCGCCGCACGGTCGTGATCGCGTGGCTGGTGCTGCTCGTCGGCTCGCTCGGGCTGTCGGGCGCAATCGGGACCGAATACTCGAACAACTTCTCGCTCCCGGGCACCGACGCTCAGCGCGCCGCGGATCTGTTGAAGCGCGACTTCCCCGCGCAGGCGGGGGACTCCGATCAGATCGTGTTCGCCACGCACGGTGGGACGATCCGGGATGCGGCGGTGCGCTCGCGCGTGACGCCGATGCTCGCGGCCGTCGCAGCGCTGCCGCACGTCACGGGCGTCATCAGCCCGTACTCGGCCAAGGGCGCACAGGAGATCTCCCCCGATGGCAAGATCGCGTTCGCGACCGTCAACTTCGACGAGCGGGCCAACCTGCTGCCGGCGTCGGCCGCCGAACGGGTGATCAGCGCCGCCAAAGGCGTCGCCTCGCCGCAGCTGCAGGTCGCGCTCGGCGGGCAGGCGATCGAACAGGTGCAGAAACCGTCGCTCGGCGCGGCCACGGGTATCGGGCTGCTCGCGGCGATGGTCGTGCTGTTCATCACCTTCGGCTCGCTGATCGCGATGGGGCTGCCGATCGTCACCGCGATACTGGGGCTCCTCACCGGCATCGGCCTCGCGGGACTCGCCTCGCGCGTGATCGGGATGCCGACGTTCGCGACCGAGCTCGCGGCGATGATCGGCCTGGGCGTCGGGATCGACTACGCGCTGTTCATCGTCACCCGCTTCCGCGAGAACTACCTGATCGACCACGACGTTCACGCTGCGATCGTCGCCGCGATGGACACGGCCGGCCGTGCCGTGCTGTTCGCGGGCACGACCGTGATCATCGCGCTGCTCGGCCAGTTTGCCCTGGGTGTCGAATTTCTCTACGGCCTCGCGGTCGCCTCCGCGCTCGCGGTGCTGATGACGATGCTCGCCGCGCTGACCGTCCTGCCGGCGATGTTGGCCCGCTTCGGCGAGCGCCTGGGGCGACCGCGAGGCGGCCGCCGGCGTGCTCGCCACGCGCCGAGCACAAGCAGCGCACCGAGCACCGCCCCGGGCGGCTTCTGGGTGCGCTGGTCCGGTTTCATCGAACGCCATCCGTGGGAGGGCGCGATCGCAGGTCTGGCGATCATGCTGACGCTGTGCGCGCCCGCGCTGGCGCTGCGCCTCGGCAACAGCGACGCGGGCAACAACCCTCCCAACCAGACCACGCGCCAGGCGTATGACCTGCTGGCGAAGGGTTTTGGCCGGGGCTTCAACGGACCCCTCCAGGTCGTCGTGCAGCTCCCGCACGTCAACGACCCGCCGGCGCTCGCAACCGTCTCGAACGCGCTGCACTCGACGTCCGATGTCGCGTCGGTGGCGCCCGCGCGGATCAGCCCGAAGGGCCTGACGGCCGTGTTCAACGTCTACCCGCGCTCGGCGCCGCAGGCGCTCGCGACGACCGAACTCGTGAGCACCCTGCGCGAGCACGTACTGCCGCCGGTGGCGGCCGCCAGCGCAACGACGCTGCTCGTCGGCGGCTCGAGCGCTGCCGAGATCGACTTCACGCACGTCCTCTCGAGCAAGCTGCCGCTGTTCGTGGGCGTGGTGGTCCTGCTCTCGGCGTTGCTGCTGCTCGTGGTGTTCCGCTCGCTCGTGATCCCGTTGCAGGCGGCGTTCATGAACCTGCTGTCGATCGGCGCGTCGCTGGGCGTTGTCGTGGCGATCTTCCAGTGGGGCTGGCTCGGCTCGATCTTCAACGTCAAGGGCGCGCCGATTCAGGCGTTCATCCCCGTGATGCTGTTCGCGATCGTGTTCGGGCTGTCGATGGACTACGAGGTGTTTCTCGTCTCGCGCATCCACGAGGAGTGGACGCGCAGCCGCGACGCGCATCAGGCGACGCGTCAGGGACTTGCCTCGACCGGGCGTGTCATCACGGCGGCGGCGACGATCATGATCTGCGTGTTCCTGTCGTTCGTCGTCGGCGGGGAACGGGTGCTCGAGCTGTTCGGGCTGAGCCTCGCGAGCGCAGTGTTCCTCGATGCGTTCGTCGTTCGCTCGCTGCTGCTGCCGTCGGTCCTGCAACTGCTCGGGCGTCGCACCTGGGCGCTGCCCAGCTGGCTGGAACACCGTCTGCCGCACGTCGCGATCGACCGCGAGATAGCGCTTGCGCAGCCGGCGTTCGAGGAGCGCGTCTGACGGAAAGCGTCGTTGGCCCTTTAGCCAGCTTCGCGAGCAGCCGATGTCTTGAGGTGAGATGGCCGTTCAGCGCACGAGTCGGGGGCCCGGCAAGGACGAGCTTCGCCTGCTCGGCGAGGCGCTACTCGCGCGCGCCGACGACGTGCTGAGGGAGACGGTCGCGCGCACGATCGCCTCCGGCGAGGTCGTCGACGCGCAGGTGCAGGAGCGCTTCGAGCGGATCTGCCAGGGCTCGACGAGCGCGGTCGCCCGCTGGATCGCGGGCGAGGGCATCGAGGTCACCAACGACTCGGCGCAGGAGACCTCGCAGATCTTCGGCGAGCTCGCCGCCAGGCGCGCCGCGTCGCTCAACGAGGTCACGCGCCGCTCGCTGTGGTGGCGCAATGTGATGGCGCAGATGCTGCGCGAGAGCGCCGCGGAGCTGCACGTATCCGAGGAGGCGCTGAACGAGGCGGTGAACATGGTGCAGCTGAGCGTCGAGTTCAGCCTCCTGCGCATGTGCGAGTGCTTCGAAGCCGAGCGCCAGCGGGCCGACGAGGAGCTCGCGCGCCGCGAGGAGGAGCTCGCGTTTCTCGCGACGCACGATCCGCTCACGGGCCTGCCCAACCGCACGCTGATCCTGGACCGCGTCGAGCAGATGCTCGCCCGCTCGGCTCGTAACCAGACGCCGGTCGCGGCGCTGTTCATCGACCTCGACAACTTCAAGACGATCAACGACACGCTCGGCCATGGCGTCGGCGATCAGCTGCTGTGCGCCGTCGCGGCCCGACTCGGGGGCGTCGTTCGCAACGTCGACGCGCTGGGGCGCCTCGGCGGCGACGAGTTCGTGGTGATCGCGGAGGAGCTCTCACTCGACGCCGGCCCCGAGCTGGTCGCCGAGCGTCTGCTCGAGGCGCTCAAGCATCCCTTCGAGCTCGGCGAGAACGAAGAGACGCGCCTGACGGTCACCGCCAGTGTCGGCGTGGCGGCGGGCCATCGTGACTCCGCCGAGGAGCTGCTGCGCGACGCCGACATCGCGATGTACAGCGCCAAGTGGGACGGCAAGAACCGCTACGCGGTGTTCGAGAGCGCAATGCAGGACACGGTGCAGAACCGCATGGAGCTCGACATGGATCTCCACGAAGCGCTCGACCGCGGCGAGTTCTTCCTCGCCTACCAGCCGACGTTCACCCTCAGCGACATGACGCCGACGGGGGTCGAGGCGCTGATCCGTTGGAAGCACCCGACGCGCGGAATCGTCCAACCGGACGCCTTCATCCCGCTGCTCGAGGAGACGGGACTGATCACCGAGGTCGGCAGGTGGGTACTGCGCGAGGCATGCCGTCAGGGTGCAGCGTGGCGCGACGGCGGCTACGAGATCGCGATGGCCGTCAACGTCTCCGCGCGCCAGCTCGACACCGACGAGCTGCTCCTCGACATCGAAGAAGCGCTCAGCGACAGCGGCCTGCGGGCGGGCGCGCTGACGATCGAGATCACCGAGACGACGCTGATGCGCAACATCGAGCACACCGCACGCAGGTTGACCGAGATCAAGCGGCTCGGCGTTCGGATCGCGATAGACGATTTCGGCACGGGCTACTCCTCGCTCGCACACCTGCAGCAGTTCCCGGTCGACGCGCTCAAGATCGACCGCTCGTTCATCTCGGGGCTGCGCAGCAACAAGGAGGGCGAGACGCTGATCCACACGCTCGTCCAGCTCGGCAAGGCGCTGTCGCTCGAGACATTCGCCGAGGGCATCGAGCAGCAGGACGAGCTGTCGCTGCTGCAGGACGAGCACTGCGACAACGGACAGGGCTTCCTGTTCGCACGTCCGCTCGACGTCGCCGCGATCGAGTCGTTCTTTCCGCGCCAAGGCGATGTCGTCGCACGCAAGCTCGCACCGGCGCATCGGCCGAGCTAGGGCCGGCTCTCAGGTCCTGAGGTCCTACGCCTCACCGGTGGCCGTCAGCCGCGAGCGCCACTGCTCTGAGCTCCACTCTGCGGGCTCGGTCTCCTCGAGGAACCGCTCGAGCACCGCGACGAAGCGCGCCGGCACCTCGAGCTGCGGCATGTGCCCCGCGGCGTCGAAGATCTCCAGCCGGCTGTCGGGGATCGCCTCGTGCGCGTGCTCGCCGTGGCTCACGGGAATGATGCGGTCGCGGCGCCCCCAGATGATCAGAACGGGAACGCCTTCGGTGAGATACAGCCTGTCGCCCGCCTCGACGCGCTGGCCTTCTGGGCCGACGACGGATCGCAGTGTCGCCAGGAACGCGCTGCGGCGCCCCGCGTCAACGAGCGACGCGTATCCGCGCGCGATCTCCGCCACGTCGGCGCTCGGCTGCAGCCCGACGCTCGCGAGCCCACGCGCCAGCGCCGATCCGGCGGCGCGCCCCGGCGCAGCGGTCGCGGCGATGAACAGGTTGGCGCCTGGAAGCGCTGCGGCCCGCAGCACGGGGCTGACCTCCGGGCCGAGCCCGCCACTGGAGACGAGCACCAGGCGTTCCGTGATCTCCGGGAACTGGTAGGAGAACTGCATCGCGATGCCGCCGCCGAGTGAGTGCCCGACGAGCGTCGCGCGATCGTGCCCGAGCTTGATCAGCAGGTCGCGCAGGCACGCGGCGAGGGATCCGAGCGAGTAGTCGCCCGCGCCTGGCTCGGAGTCGCCGTGCCCGGGGAGGTCGGGAGCGATCACGGTGTGGCGCTGCGCGAGCGGCTCGATCACCGGATCCCAGGTGGCATGTGTTCCGGCAACGCCATGGATGAGCAGCAGCACCGGGCCGCTGCCAGCCTTCACATAGGTGAGCGCGCGGCCATGGAGCGACACGGTCCTTGGCTCCACGGTATTCACGTCACCATCGTCGCACGTGTGCCCGCACAGCGCTACGTAGTTACCCACCCCGATCCGAGGCTTTCCTCGGCTACCGGCGCCCACCCCGAGACGTAGCCTGGGCATCATCATGGGTTCGCGGGCTCCGAGGCAAGTTGTCATCTGCGGTGGCGGCGTAGCCGCCGTCGAGGCGCTGCTCGCACTGCGCGTGTTTCTGGAGGTCGGCGTGGAGTTGCACCTCGTCGCTCCGAACCGGCAGTTCGTCTATCAGCCGCTGGCGGTCGCAGAGCCGTTCAAGCTCGCCGAGACGCACCTGTTCGAGCTCGCCGGATTCTGCCGCGAGCACGGCGCGAGGCTGCACGAGGACGCGCTGGAGAGCGTCGCCACGAGCACGCGCCGGGTGCAGCTCGCCAGTGGCGAGGAGCTCTCTTACGACGCGCTCCTGGTGGCCGTGGGCGCGTGGCGAGGAGATTGGCTCGAGGGGGCCCTGCACTTCGGCGGCGCAGCCGACGTGAAGGCATTCCGGGCGGTGCTCGAGCGGCTCGTGGCGGGATCCACGCAGCGGCTGTGCTTCGTCGCCCCGGCGGGACTCAGCTGGACGCTGCCGATTTACGAGCTCGCCCTGCTTACCGCCTCGCACCTGGCCGACGCCGGCGCCGCAGGCGTCGAGCTCGCTGTGGCGACGCCGGAGGCGGATCCGCTCGCGGTGTTCGGGCCGGCTGCCGGCGGGATGTTGCGAAACCTGCTCGCCGATCGCGGGATTGCTCTGAGAACGGACGCACGAGCCGAGCGGATCGAAGGCGGCAAGCTGCACTTCCAAACGGGCGCTCCGCTGGAGGTCGAGCAGGTCCTCGCGCTCGCCCGGCCCGAAGGCCACGCGCTCCAAGGGCTGCCGTGCGACCAGGGCGGCTTCATCCCGGTCGATGAGCAAAGTCGCGTCACGGGGCTCGCGGACGTATACGCCGCCGGTGACGGAACGACGTTCCCGATCAAGCAGGGCGGGATCGCCGCGCAACAGGCCGACGCGGCGGCCGAAGCGATCGCTGCGCAGCTCGGCGATGCGCTCGAACCGGCGCCGCTGGCGCCCACGCTACGCGGAATGCTCCTCACGGGGATCGCGCCGGCATACCTGCGGGCGCAGCTGCAGGGCACGGCCGGGCACTCCTTCGAGACGGCCGTCAACCCGCTGTGGTGGCCGCCGGGCAAGATCGCGGGCCGCTATCTCGCACCGTACCTGGCGGGCCAGTACCCGCTCGACCACGCGCAGACGCTCGCTGATTTTCCGCCGGCGAGCGAGGATCCTGCGAGGGTCCAGAGCATGCACGACGAGGCCCGTGAGCTGGCGCTGACGTTCGCCGAGCGCGACAGCGCCGACGACCACTTCGACTCTGCCCTCGAGTGGCTCGAGGTGATCGAACGCCTCGACGGGGTACTTCCGCCCGGGTACCTGCAGAAGCGAGACGCCTGGCGCCGACACGTGCGATCGTAGGGACTCGTGTGCCGTCTCTTTGGGATGAGCGCTGGGAGTGAGCCCGCGACGGCGAAGTTCTGGCTGCTCGACGCGCCCGACAGCCTCTCCCAGCAGAGCCATCGCGAGCCCGACGGCACCGGTCTCGGCTGGTTCGACGACCGCGGCGCGCCGCACCTCAGCAAGCAGCCGCTGGCCGCTTACGATGACCACAGGTTCGCTCGCGAGGCGCGCGAGGTCCGCTCGACGACGTTCGTCGCCCACGTCCGCTTCGCCTCGACCGGGGGGCTCGAACTGCGCAACACCCATCCGTTCGAGCAGCGCGGGCGGCTGTTCGCCCACAACGGCGTGATCGAGGACCTGCCGGCGCTCGACGCGCATCTCGGAGGAGATCGCGAGCTCGTCAAAGGCGACACGGACTCCGAGCGGTTCTTCGCGCTGATCACGCGCGAGATCGACGCCCGCGCCGGGGACGTCGCCGCGGGGATCGAGGCGGCATCCGCGTGGGTCGCGGCGAACCTGCCGGTGTTCGCGATCAACCTCGTGCTGACCGTCGCGGACGGACTGTGGGCGCTTCGCTACCCCGACACGCATCCGTTGTTCGTGCTCGAGCGCGAGCCCGGACAGCCGCTTGCGCACGCGAGCAGCCTCGGCATGCGCGTGCAGTCCGACGAGGGCAGCGAGCGCCCGTTCGTTGTCATCGCGAGCGAGCGCATGGACGCCGACTCCGGCTGGCGCCTGCTAGCGCCGGGCGAGCTCGTGCACGTCGACCACGCGCTTCGGCTCAGCAGCAGCGTGATCCTGGCGCAGGCGCCCGCACGGCCCCTCACGATCGACGATCTGGGCGCGACGGCGAAGGCCTCGCAGGCCCCGAGCGCGACTAGCTCCTGACGCGCTCACCCTTGGGGTCATACAGCGGCTCGCGCGCCACGACGCCGGCGGTCCACTTCCCGAAGATGTCGACCTCCACGGCCGTCTCGAGCGCCACCTCGGCCGGCAGGTATGCGTAGGCGATCGAGCGCTCGACGGTGTAGCCGTAGCCGCCGCTGGTGACGCGCCCGACGACCTCGCCCTCGACGCGCACCGGCTCGTTGCCGAGCGCCACCGAGCGGGGGTCCTCGAGCACCAGGCAGCGAAGCCGCTTGCTCGGCGCAGGTCGCGTCCCGGCGTCCCCGTTCGCGTCGAGGCCCAGCGCGGCCGCGCCGATGAAGCCGCCGTGTTCGCGCACGCAGAAGCCGAGGCCGGCCTCGTATGGGTTCTCGTCGGGGGTGATGTCGGCCGCCCACACGCGGTAGCCCTTCTCCAGGCGCAGCGAGTCGATCGCGCGGTAGCCGCCCGCCATCAGGCCGTGCTCCTGACCGGCGTGCCACAGCGTGCGCCACAGGCCGGCGCCGTACTCCGTCGGGCAGTACAGCTCCCAGCCGAGCTCGCCGACGAACGTCACGCGCAGCGCGCGCACGGGGACGTCGCCGACGGCGAGCTCGCGCATGTGCATGTAGGGGAAGTCGAGCTCCTCGGCGGTGAGCGGTGCGAGGATGTCGCGGGCGCGCGGTCCCCACAGCGCAAAGCACGCCCAGCGCGCGGTCACATCCGAGCAGCGCACGCTGCCGTCGTGCGGCGCGTGGCGGCGGATCCAGCTGAGGTCGTGGTTGCCGAAGGCGGTGCCGGTGACGATCGAGAACAGCTCGTCCTCGACGCGCGTGACGGTGAAATCGCACTCGATGCCGCCGCGGCGGTTGAGCATCTGCGTGTAGGTGATCGCGCCGACTTCGCGCGCGACGTCGTTGTCGCAGAGCCGCTGCAGGAACTGGGCGGCGCCCGGGCCGGCGATCTCGAGCTTGGCGAAGGAGGACTCGTCGAACAGCCCGGCGCGCTCGCGCGTGGCACGGTGCTCGGCACCGATCGCGGGCGACCAGTGCATGCCTGCCCAGCCGCGCGGGCGCAGCGACTCGCTCGCCGGCGGCGGCGTTTGACTCGTACCAGTTGACGCGCTCCCAGCCGGACTTCTCGCCGAAGGCGGCGCCGTGCTGGGCGTGCCAGGGATAGGCGCTCGAGGTGCGCAGCGGCCGGCCGGCGAGGCGCTCGTGGCCTGGGTAGCGGATGTCGTAGTAGGTCTCGTAGACCTCCTTGGTGCGCTTCAGCGTGTAGCTCGGCGAGCGAAAGTGCGCCCCGAAGCGGCGGATGTCCATCTCCCACACGTCCATCGTCGGCTCGCCCTCGAGGATCCACTCCGCGATCACCTTGCCGACGCCGCCGGCGCCGGCGAGGCCATGCGCGCAGAACCCTGCCGCGACGAAGAACCCGCGCACCTCGCTCTCGCCGAGGCAGAACTCGTTGTCGGGCGTGAACGCCTCCGGCCCGTTGATCAGGCGCGTGACCGTGATCTCGTCCATCACCGGGACGCGCTTGCGCGAGTTGGTGGCGATCTCCTCGAAGCGCGGCCAGTCCTCTTCGAGCAGGCGGCCGTTGAAATCCTGCGGGATCGCGTCCAGCAGGTGCGCGTCGAGCGCCCACGGCGCGGAGTCGCGCTCGTAGCCGCCCATGATCAGGCCGCCGCCCTCCTCGCGGAAGTAGATCAGCAGGTCGGGGTCGCGCAGCGTGGGCAGGTGCGCGCGCTCGACCCGATTCCTGCCTACCCCGAGGTCGCGGAACGGCTGCGTGACGAGGTACTCGTGCGCGAACGGCACGATCGGCACGCGCACACCGGCGAGGCGTCCGAGCTCCGCGGCGAACATGCCGCCGGCGTTGACCACGATCTCGGCCTCGATCGGCCCCCACTCGGTCTGCACGCCGCGCACGCGAGCCGCCCCGGGGTGGCTGGGATCCCCATCGACGTCGATGGCGGTGACGCGCGTGTGCGTGAAGATGCGACACCCGCCTGTGCGCGCGCCGTCCGCCAGCGCCGTCGTCAGCAGCGACGGGTCGAGGTAGCCGTCGCTGGGCAGGTAGGAGGCGCAGCGCACGCCGTCGGTGCTCATCAGCGGGAACAGCTCGCGCGCGTCGTCGGCGGAGATCAGCTCGAGCGGCAGGCCGAAGGTCTTGGCCCAGGCGACCTGGCGCAGCACCTCCTGCTCGCGCTCGGGCGTGCATGCGAGGCGGATGCCGCCGCACTGCACCCAGCCGCAGTCGAGCGTGCGGTAGAGCTCGACGGAGTCCATCATCATCCGCGTCAGCGACACGCTCGAGCGGAGCTGGCCGACGAGCCCGGCGGAGTGGAAGGTGGAGCCGCTGGTGAGCTCGCCGCGGTCGAGCAGCACGACGTCGCGCTCGCCGAGCTTGGCGAGGTGGTGGGCGATCGACGCGCCGCCGACGCCACCGCCGATGATGACCACGCGCGCGCGGTCGGGGAGCTCACGCGGCCGCGGCGGCAAGCCATTCCTCCAGTTGCGGCTGCTCCGCGGCGGCGTGCAGGCGCTCGAAGTGCGTGCGGGCGTAGCGCTGGAAGTCGAAGTCGATCTCGGAGATCTCGGCCTGCAGGACGCCCCACGCGGCCTCGCGCGCGTCGGAGAGGACGCGCATCAGCGCGAGCGTCGCCCGCCGCGCGTCGGACGGCGATTCGCCGTAGTAGGCCCGCAGGAGGCGCTCGTCGGCGGCTTCGTCGAAGCCGTTGTTGACGGACAGGTTGCCGAGGTCGAAGCAGGGATGGCCCATGCCGGCGTACTCCCAGTCGACGATCAGCACCGCGCCGTCCTCGCGCGAGCGGATGATGTTGCCCGCGAGCAGGTCGTTGTGACAGGGGCGCGGCTCGCGCGGCGCGAGTGCCGCGCCGATGAGGCCCGCGACGGCGATCGCCTCGGCGTAGCCCGCCGGCAGCCGCACGCCGCGCTGGCGTACGGTGCTCGCGTAGTCCTCGAGCAGGTCGGGTACCCAGAAGCGCGAGGGCAGCTGCGTGCCCGAGTCGTGGAAGCGCCGCAGTGCGCGCGCGATCTCCTCGAGGTGGATGGCGGCGACGTCCTCGGCGCTGACGGGCGAGCAGGCGACGAAGCGCGTCACGAGGCAGTCCTCGAAGGCGGCGTCGACGGCCGGAGCGATGCCGAGCGCGGCGGCGGCCTCGCTCGCCAGCTGCTCGGCCTGGCGGTCGATGCCGAGCAGCGCGGTGTCGGCGCCGTGCACGCGGACCACGTGCTCGCGACCGCCGAGGGTGACGCGGAAGTTGTGGTTGGTGATGCCGCCAGACAGCGCCGCGGGCTCGCCGGTGAGCGGGCCCAGCGTAGGCTCCAGGCGCTGCACGATCTCCTCCAGCCGGGCCACACCGGCAACGTAGCGTTGCCCCATAAGGCATGCAACCTATACCTTCACGACCATGAACCCGGCCGAGCTGATCGCGCGCGCTGACCTCGACGGCGCGCGGCGTGCGGTGCTGGCGGATGCGGTGCGCACGCCGACGATTGCGAGCCCGAGCCTGTCGGAGGCGGCGGGCACGGCGGTTGCGTTCAAGGCGGAGTGCCTGCAGGCCACGGGCTCGTTCAAGCTGCGCGGCGCGCTGAGCAAGGTGGCGGCGCTCGGCGAGCGGGCGGCGTCCGGTCTGGTCACGGCGAGCGCAGGCAACCACGGGCGCGCGGTCGCCCGCGCGGCACGTCTGACGGGAGTCGGTTGCGAGGTGTTCATGCCGCGCGACGCGTCCGTGTCGAAGGTCCTCGCGGTGCAGCGGCTGGGTGCGAATGTTGAGTTGGATGGCGTATCGGTGGAGGAGGCGCTGGGTCTGGCTCGACAGCGGGCGCAGGACACCGGCGCCGCGCTCGTGCATCCGTTCGACGACCTCGACGTGATCGCCGGACAGGGCACGCTCGCGCTGGAGCTGCTCGAGGACGTCCCCGATCTCGCGCGCGTGGTGGTGCCGGTCGGCGGCGGCGGTCTCGCGAGCGGGATCGGGATCGCGCTGCGCCGCGCCGGCGTCGATGTCGAGCTGGTGGGGGTCCAGGCGCGCACGTGCGCGCCGTACGTGCAGGCGCTGAGCGGCCGCGCGGGTGAGCTCGAGGGCGCTGTCGGCGCGACGATCGCCGACGGCATCGCGATCAAGCGTCCGGGAGAGCTGACCTTGGTGCTCCTGCGCGAGCTCCTGAGTGGTCTCGAGACGGTGACCGAGGAGCAGATCGCCGACGCGATGGTGTTCCTCGCCGAAGATGCGAAGCTCGTCGCCGAGGGTGCCGGGGCGGTGGCGGTGGCGGCGCTGCTCGACGGACGCCTGGCGCCCGTGGCGGGGACGACCGTGGCGATCGTCTCGGGCGGCAACGTCGACAGCGGGCTGCTGGCGGCGCTGCTGCTGCGTCACGAAACGGAGGCGGGCCGGCGCGTGCGGATCTTCACCCGTGTCCCGGACCGTCCCGGCGGCCTGGCGGAGCTGCTCGAGGTCGTGGCGCGCGCTCGCGTCAACCTGCTGAGCGTCGGTCACGTGCGCGAAGCGGTGCCGCTGCACGTGCGCGAGACCGGCATCGAGCTGACGCTCGAGACGCGTGGCCGGGGCCATACCGACGAGCTGCTGGCGGCGTTGGCGGACGCGGGCTATGAGGTCCGCGGCGCGTAGGGCTTGCACGCCGCGCGGGGCCTGCGGCGGCGGCGGCGCGTAGGGCCTATAGCTGCGCGCTGGCGCGCACGAACTCGCGCCAGCGCGAGCGCTGGCTGGCCCGCTCCGCGGCTGCGGACGCGTCGGCGGCGTCCGCGCGTGGCTCGATCGTGCGGCCGGCCGGCAGGCGCGTGGCGGCGTCCTCGACGCTCGCGAACACGCCTGCGCCGACGCCGGCGAGCATCGCGGCGCCCAACACCGTGGCGTCTGCTCGGCCGACGCTCAGGGCCAGCCCGAGCGCGTCGGCTTGGATCTGCAGCAAGGTCGCGTCGTTAGTCAGCCCGCCGTCGACGTGCAGACGCTCGACCGGGGAAAGCAGGGCGAGCGTCTCGACGATGTCGGCGACGCGCCACGCGATCGCCTCGAGCGCCGCGCGCGCGACGTGCGCGGGCCGCACCGCGGGGTGCAGCCCGGCGATCACGCCGCGGGCGCCGGCGTCCCACCACGGTGCGCCGAGACCTGCAAGCGCGGGGAGCACCATCACCCCGACGCTGTCGGGAACGCTCGCTGCGGCGGCGGCCAGCGCGGCGGCGTCGGGCGCGAGCCCCAGCCCGCCGGCGAGCCAGTCAAGCAGCGAGCCCGCGGCGAACACGCCGCCGTCGAGCGCATGGGCGACCTCGCCGATCACGCCGTCACTGCCGTCCTTTGGCGCAGCCCAGGCGACGGTCGGCAGCAGGCCATGCGCGCGGACGGGCTCGCTGGTGCGTCCCAGTACGAACACGCCGGTGCCGTAGGTCGCCTTCAGCCCGCCTGGGCTCACCGCGCCGGCGCCGGCGAGTGCTGCCTGCTGGTCGACGAGCTGCGCGGCGAGCGGCAGAGCGATGGGCCAGCGCTCGTGGCGCAGCTCCCCCAACGAGCCGAAGCTCGGACGGAGCGCGGGCAGCCACTCGCGCTGCACGCCGAAGGCGTCTAGCAGCGGCTGGTCCCAGTCGCGGCCGCCGTGCGCGAGCAGCTGCGTACGCGACGCGGTCGACAGGTCGGTCGCGAAGCGCCCGCCGAGCCGCGCAGCGAGAAAGGCGTCGACGGTCCCCAACCGCAACGTGCCCGAGGCGCGTGCGCGTCGCACGCCGTCGTCGTTGGCGAGCAGCCACGCGAGCTTGCCGGCTGAGAAATACGGGTCGAGCGGTAGCCCCGAGCGCTCGCTCACAGACACTCCCGCCGCCTCGGCGCGGGCCTCGATCTCCGCCAGCAGCGCCTGCTGGCGCTTGTCCTGCCAGACGAGCACAGGCGTCAGTGCGCGCGTGCTGCCGGCCTCCCAGGCCAGCACCGACTCGCCCTGGTGATCGAGTCCTGCCGCGAGGATCTCGCGTCCGCCGGTGTGCTCGAGTACCTCCGCGACGGCGTCCACGACCGCCTGCACGATCAGCTCGGGATCCTGCTCGACCCAGCCGGGGCGCGGGTGTGACACCGGCACCGGCCGCCGCGCCTGCGCGATCGCCCGCAGCTCGCAGTCGAAGAGGGCGGCCTTGACGGCGGTGGTGCCCTCGTCGATGCCGAGCAGCAGCCCCGAACTCATGCGCTCTCCCGGCTGTAACGGGCGGCGCGCTCCCACCACGCCTCGACGGGCCCCTCGTGGGCGGCACGCGCCGACACCGGCGCCGGCAGCGCCCGCGCTGGGGCCGGCGCGATCGCGCCGGCCTGGGCGAGCATGTCGAGCACGTGCTCGCCGATCGCGAGTGAGGCGGACAGGCCTGTCGAGCGGATCGCCGCGACGTGGATCAGCCCGGGTAGCGCGCGCGAGTGCTCGATCACGTAGTTGGCGCCGCGCCCGGCGGGGCGCAGTCCCGCGTATGCAGCCAGCGGCTTGAGCTCTTGCAGCGCGGGATAGACGCGCAGCGCGCGCTCGAGGATCAGCTCGGCGGCGTCCGGCTCGACCGTCCGGTCGCGCTTGTCCTCGCGCTCACGTGCGGTTGGCCCGGCGATGATCGCGCGGCGATCGACGGTCGGGAAGACGAGCACGCCCTTGCCGAGCGTCGAGGGCACCGGCAGCAGGATCTGGGCGAGCGCTCGATCTTGCGGCACGGCGAACACGAGGAACTCGCCCTTGCGCGGGTATACCTCGATGCGATCATCGCCGACGCTGCGGGCGATCTCATCGGCGTGCAGTCCTGCGCAGTTGACAGCCGCGGTCACGTTCAGGCGCTCGCCCGTGTGGAGCTCGACCGCCACGCCGACGGATGCCGGCGCGAGCCGGGTCATCTGTGCGCCGAGCCTGATCGTCGCGCCGCCCGCGCAGGCAGCGCCGGCGAGTGCGCGCGTGAAGGCGACGGGATCGGTGACGGACTCGCCGGGAACGCTCAGCGAGCCGTCGGCGTCGAGCGTCGCGGCGACGCCGTTGGCACGCGCCCCCTCCGCGAGCCGCGCGACCGCGGCGCGCTCGTCGGGGCCGCTCGGAGACAGGCGCGCACCGCAGCGCCACACCGGTACGGCGAGCTCGTCGAGCAGCTCCTCACGCAGCACCGCCGCGCGCAGGATCAGGCGCGTCTCGAGCTCGCCGGGCGTCGAGTCGAAGCCGGTGTGCAGGATTCCGGAGTTTGCGCCGCTTGCCCCGCTCGCGAGGTCGAGGTCCGCCTCGAGCAGCAGCGCGCTGACACTGTGACGCGCGAGCGCGTGCGCGACCGCGCAGCCGACGACGCCGCCCCCGATGACGGCGACCTGGGTCTCGGAGCCGACCACGGGACTCAGGTGAAGCGCTTGACGAACTCGAGCGCTGTATCGGCGACCTCGCGCCAGCCGCTGTCGATCGTCAGCGCGTGGCCGCGGTTGGGGATCTCGGTGATCTCGGTGATGCCCGTGTTGCGCGCCTGGCGCTTGTAGGCGGCGTTGGCGAGCGCCCACGGCACGGTGTGGTCCCTCTCGCCGGAGATGATCAGCAGCGGACCGCGGTTGGAGTTCTGGCTGTCCACCTTCGCCTCGCTCCACGGGTTCAGGTTGGCGGACGCCGCCTCGAACAGCGGCGTGCCGGAGCCGGCAACGGTGTACGTCTCATACAGGGTCCTGGCCTCGAGCTCGCTGACCGCGTTGGCGAACGCGTAGCGGAACTGCGCGTAGGAGAGCGCCACCGCGCGGCGGCGGTTGAGCGGGTTGACGAGCACGGGCATCGCGGCGCGCAGCGCGGACAGCGGCAGCGGCAGCACGCCACGGAACGGCGCCGGGTCGATCGCGACGGACACCTCCGCGAGGCCCTGGCCCGCGAGGATCTGCGTGAAGAGGCCGCCGAAGGAGTGCCCGATGAGCGCCGGCTTGCGCTCGAGCCCGCCGAGCACCGCGTCGAGGTGATCGACCACCTGCCCGATGCTCTTGCCCGCGAACACCGTGGGATGCGCCCGCGCCTGCTCGACGGTCTGCGGGTCATCCGGCCAGCCCGGGGTGAGAACCGCATAGCCCTCCTGCTCGAACATCGCCGCCCACGGCTCCCAGCTGCTCGGGAGCAGCCAGAGGCCGTGTATGAAGACGACAGGCGTGCGCCCGGAGGCGTTGGCGGCCGCGATCTGTGCCGCCTCGTGGTCGCTGACCGATGCCATCGCCGTCCTCTCTGCTTCCCAGTCGCCCCCGGGCTCGCACTGCGCCCGTTCACGGGACATCATGCCACCGGCGTGATGCCGCCGGCGTGATGCCACCGGCGTGATGCCGCCGGCGTGATGCCACCGGCGTGATGCCGCCGGCGCGTGGGTGCGTGTGCCCTGTGCGCGCTGGCGCCTAGCATGCCGCCATGGACATCAGGCCGTTTGCGATCGAGCGCTTCTACGAGCGCTGGGAGTTCAGGGCGGAGCTGATGCTCTCGAGCAGCGACTGCGAGTCGCTCGCGGTCGCCGACGTGCTGGCGCTCGAGCCCGACGCGCGCGAGCGCCTCCTGGGCCTGCAGCTCGGCTACACCGAGGTGCCCGGCTCGGCCGAGCTGCGCGACGCGATCGCTGGCGGCTACGAGCAGGTCGAGCCCGCGGACGTGCTGGCGCTGGCGGCGGCGGAGGAGGGGATCTTCGTCGTCTATCACGCGCTGCTGGGTGTCGGCGAGCACGCCGTGATCGAGACGCCTTGCTACGGCTCGGCGCTCGAGGTCGCGCGCAGCACCGGCGCCGAGGTCAGCGAGTGGCGCCGCCGCTTCCAGGACGGTTGGGCGCACGACGTGGCGGAGCTCGAACGTCTGCTGCGGCCGGACACGCGCCTGCTGTACATCAACAGCCCGCATAACCCGACGGGCCGAGCGATGTCCCCGGAGGTGTTCGCGCGCGTGGTCGAGATCGCGCGCGAGCGCTCGCTGGTGCTGCTCAGCGACGAGGTCTACAGGGGTCTCGAGCACGACGAGCGCGACCGCCTGCCGGCAGCGGTCGATGCGTACGAGCGCGGGATCTCGCTGGGGGCGGTGTCGAAGGCCCACGGCCTCCCGGGCCTGCGCGTTGCCTGGCTCGCGGCGCGCGAGCCGGCGCTGCTCGAGCGCGCCAAGGACATGAAGCTCTACACGACGATCTGCTCGCCGGCGCCGAGCGAGCTGCTGGTGGCGCTCGCGCTGCGTCATGGCGAGGAGCTGGTCAGGCGCTCGCGCGAGCTGGTGCTCGCCAACCTGCCGGTGCTCGAGCAGTTCCTGGGGCGCCGCGCGGAGCTGTTCGAGTGGATCAGGCCAAACGCCGGACCGATCGGCTTCCCACGGGTGCGGGCTGAGGTCGAGGTCGAGCCGTGGTGTGAGCAGATCGCCGAGCGCGCCGGCGTGCTACTCCTGCCAGGCACCGTCTACGGCGAGCCGCGCCACGTGCGCATGGGCTTTGGTCGCGCCAACCTCGCGCAGGCGATCGAGCGCCTCGACGGATACCTCGGCTGATCAGGGCGCGGGCTCTCGCCGGCCGAGTCCGATCACGCGATCGCTAGAGCACCTTTGACAGGAACGAGCGTGTCCGCTCGTGCTGGGGGCTCTCGAGCACGGTGGCGGGCTCGCCGGCCTCGACGACGACGCCGCCGTCGATGAACACGACCGTGTCGGCGACCTCGCGCGCGAAGCCCATCTCGTGCGTCACGACGATCATCGTCATGCCCTCGCGCGCGAGCTCGCGCATCACGTGCAGCACCTCGCCGACGAGCTCCGGGTCGAGCGCCGAGGTCGGCTCGTCGAACAGCATCAGCTTCGGGTCCATCGCCAGCGCGCGAGCGATCGCGACCCGCTGCTGCTGGCCGCCGGAGAGCTGCGCGGGATAGGAGCGGAGCTTGTCCGGCAGGCCGACGCGCTCGAGCAGCTCGTACGCGCGCTGCTCGGCGCGCTCACGCGGCACCCCCTTGACCCGAATCGGAGCACACGCGACGTTCTCGCTGACGGTCATGTTGGGGAACAGGTTGAAGTGCTGGAAGACCATGCCGATCTCCGAGCGCTTGCGCGCGACCTCGGCTTCGCGCAGCTCGTACAGCCTGTCGCCCGCCTGGCGGTAGCCGACGAGCTCGCCGTCGACCGACAGCCGCCCGGCGTCGATCTTCTCGAGGTGGTTGATGCAGCGCAGGAACGTCGACTTGCCCGAGCCGGACGGACCGAGCAGGCACATCACCTCGCCGGGCTGCACCTGCAGCGAGATCCCGCGCAGCACCTCCTGGCGGCCGAAGCGCTTGTGCACGCTTTCGGCGCTGACCATCGGCACGCTCACCGGTGCTCGCCGCCGCTCGGGCGAGCGCCGCCCGGAAGCTTGAACGACATCACCCCGCGGAGCACGCGCCCGGCGAGCGTCGCGCCCTGTTCGCGCGCGGCGCCGCGTCCGTAGTAGCGCTCGAGATAGAACTGGCCGACGTAGAGCACGCTGGTGCACACGATGTACCAGATGCTCACCACGATCAGAAGCGGGATCGTTTTGAAGTTCTGCGAGTAGATGTTCTGCGACGCGAGCAGCAGCTCCGGTACCGCGATCACGCTGACGAGCGAGGTGGTCTTCAGCATCGAGATCGTCTCGTTGCCGGTCGGCGGGATGATCACGCGCATCGCTTGCGGCAGCACGATGCGGCGCATCGTTTGCAGGCGCGTCATGCCGAGCGAGCGGGCCGCTTCGGTCTGACCCTCGGGCACCGAGATGATCCCGGCGCGCACGATCTCTGCCATGTAGGCGCCCTCGTTGAGACCGAGGCCGAGGATCGCCGCGGTGTAGGGCGGGATCAGCGAGTTGGCGTCGGCGTGGACGAACGTCGGGCCGAACGGGATGCCGATCCCGATCTTCGGGTACAGCGCGGCGATGTTGTACCAGAACAGCAGCTGCACGAGCACGGGCGTGCCACGGAAGAACCAGATGTACAGCCAGCTGCCGCCGGACACCAGCGGATTGGGTGACAGGCGCATGACCGACAGCACGAGTCCGAGCGCGACGCCGATCGCCATCGCGATGACGGTCAGCTCGAGCGTCACGCGCAGGCCTTCGAGGATGCGTTCGTCGAACAGGTAGTGGTCGACGACGCTCCATTCGAAGTGCGGGTTGGTCGCGATCGAGCGCACGATCGCGACGGCGAGAACCAGGACCACTGCGCCGGCCAGCCAGCGGCCGGGGCGCCGCACGGGGACGGCCCGGATATCCTCGGGCCGTCCCTGCTCGTCGGTGGCCTCGACAGAGGACACCGCTACCTCCGATCAGCTCGTGGCGCCGTTGATCTTCGCTTCGCTGATCGCACCCGACTGGATCCCCCACTTCGTGAGGATCTGCGTGTAGGTGCCGTTCTGCATCAGCTGCTTCAGCGCGGCGAGGAGCGGCGTCGCCATGCCCGAGTTCTTCGGCACTGCGATCCCGTACGGGGCGAAGTTGTAGCTTTCGCCGATCAGCTTGAAGCGGCCGGCGCCCTGCTTGATCTGGTAGGCGACGACCGGCGAGTCGGCCATCCCGAGTTCGGCGCGGCCGCTCGCGATCGCGAGGTTGACGGGGTTCTGGCCGGGGAAGCTCAGCACCGTCACGGCCTTCTTGCCTTCCTTCGTGCAGGCCGAGCTCTGCTTGGTCGCTTCTTCCAGCTCGACGGTGCCCTTCTCCACGGCGACGGTCTTGCCGCACAGGTCGGCGAGCTTGCTGACGCCTGGGTTGGCGGAGCTGAGGGCGTAGAAGGAGATGCCCGCCCTGAAGTAGTCGACGAAGTCGACAGTCTTCTGGCGTTCCTTGGTGTCGGTGAAAGAGGAGGCGCCGAGGTCGTAGCGACCGGCGGCGAGGCCCGGGATGATCGTTTCGAAGTTCGAGTTGACCATGTTGACGCCGAGCCCCATGACCGCTCCGAGCGCGTGCATGAGGTCAGGGTCCATACCGATCACCGTGTGACCGTCGGGCGCGATGAACTCGTTCGGCGCGTACTGCGCTTCGGTCGCGACGTTCAGCGTGTGTTTCGATTTGATCGCAGCCGGCACCTGCGCCGCGATGGTTGCGTTGTAGACGGTCGGCGTCTTGGCAACCGTCGACGTAGCAGTCGAGCTGCTGCTTGTGCTGCTACTGCCGCAGCCCGCGAGCGCGAGCACGGTGAGCGCGGGTACCCAGAGGCGGGCGACCAGCTTGCTCATCGGATCCTCCCTCAGTCGAGTTGCAATGACCCCCCACGAGTCAGGGCGCCGAAGTATAGGGTCAGTTGGCGGAGGAGCTGAAGGCGCCTCGCCCGGCGCCGCGTTCGAGCAACACCTCGATCTCGCGCGCCGGTCCCGGATGGCCGAGCAGGAAGCCCTGCGCCATCTGGCAGCCCATCTCTTCGAGCGTCGCTCGCTGGCTCGCTCGCTCGATCCCCTCCGCGACCACGCTCAGCGACAGCGACTGTCCGACACCGAGGATCGCGGCGAGCAGCTCGCGGCTCTGGGGGCCGTCGTTCATGGCAGAGACGAAGCTGCGGTCGATCTTGAGGATGTCGACGGGCATCCGCTGCAGATGCGACAGCGACGTGTAGCCGGTGCCGAAGTCGTCGATCGCGACGCGCACGCCCAGCGCCTTCACTTCTTCCAGGCGCTCACGCGCCGCGGGCACGTCGCGCACGAGTGTCGTCTCGGTGATCTCGAGCGTCAGCGACGACGGCTCGATCCGCGAGCGCTCGAGCGCGCGATGTACGTCCTCGACGAACTCCCGGCGCCCGAGCTGATAGGCGGACACGTTCACCGAGATGCCCAGCTCGAGGCCGCCGGCGCTCCACGCGGCGGCTTGGCGGCAGGCCTCGTCCAGCACCCAGCGGCCGATCGGCACGATCAGTCTGCTCTCCTCGGCGAGCGGGATGAAGCTGGCTGGGCCCACCACGCCGCGCTGCGGGTGACGCCAGCGCACGAGCGCCTCGACGCCGACGACGCGCTGGCTCGCGAGGTCGAAGATCGGCTGGTAGTGCAGGAACAGCTGGCCGTCGTTGACCGCCGCGCCGAGGTCGGACTGCAGTGCCAGGCGGCCTTCCGTATCGGCGTACAGGCCGGCGTCGAACAGCGCGTAGCGGTCCTTGCCGGCGGCCTTCGCCGCGTACAGCGCGAGGTCGGCGTCGCGCAGCAGATCATCCGGCGTCGCATAGCTGCCGACCGCGACGCCGATGCTGGCTGTGACCGAGAACAGCTTGCCGGCGTCGCCCAGCTCGACCGGCTCGCGCAAGGCCTCGGTGAGGCGGTCTGCAAGCACGTCGGGTGAAACGTCGTTCGGCGTCGTCTCGACGAGCACCACGAACTCGTCGCCTCCGAGACGTCCGACTGTGTCCTGGTCGCGAACCGCGCTCTGCAGCCTTTCGCCGGCCACCGTCAGCAGCCGGTCACCGGCAGCGTGGCCGAGGTTGTCGTTGACGTGCTTGAAGCCGTCGATGTCGATGTACAGCGCCCCTGCCACCACGCCGGGGTTGCGCGCGGCGCGAGCGAGCATCTGCTCGGCGCGGTCGAGCACGAGCGCGCGGTTGGGCAGGCCGGTCAGCGGATCGTGCAGCGCGAGGTGCGAGAGCTCGCGCGTCTTCTCACGCACCAGTGACAGCGCCCGCACGCGCCCGGTCGCGAGCACCAGCAGCAGCAGGCCGAGCAGCAGGCTCAGCAGAACCCCCCCGACGAACAGCATCAGCGCACGCGAGTTGCCGAGGATGCCGGCGGAGACGCCGGCCGCGAAGGTCTGCACCGTCCAGCCGTTGCGGAGCTTGATTTCGGTGCTCTGCGAACCGCTGGGAATCGTTCCGCTCGCGAACACCGCATGTGAGTGGGCCGCCCCGTAGCGAAAGCGCACGGCGAGGTTGGGACGACCGTCGAGCGCCTGCTCGAGCACGACGCCCGGGACGACCAGCTCGCCGACCCACCCGAGGAACGCGTGCCGCCGCGCGGCGGGCGTGGACGGTGTGAAGCCGCCGCGGTAGATCGGCGTCTGGATCCCGAGCGAGACCGTCGCGCCCTTGCCTATCGGCGCGTAGTTGGCCTGCCCCGTTTCCCTGGCCGTGATCAGCGTCGGTGCGAGCGCGCAGTAGTCCGTACCCGCCGGGATGTAGCTCGCTGCACTGCGGGCGAGTCCCGCGACCGCAAGGCAGTAGTAGGCGCGGCTGCCCGCCGGCAGGATCTCCAGCGGCATGGGCGGAGCGACCGCGCCCGCCCCGAAGGGCAGCACGGGTTTGGCAGCAAGGCGCGCCATGAAGCTCGCCAGGCGCGACGCGGGCACCAGCTCGACGAAGCCGAAATTGCGCAGCTCGGGGTAGCGCTGCATCGCGTGCACCGATTCCGCCCACCTGTCGAACGCCGCGGGCGACGCGTGCGGGTTCCCGGCGACGAACGCACCCGCGCTGACGACCAGGTCTTCCTCGTGCTGGATGGCGAGCGTCAGCGTCGAGGCGACCTCCGCCGAGGTCAGGTGAAACGCGAGGCGCGCCTTGTCGGCGCCCGAACGGGCAACCGCGTGCGCGCCGAGCACCGAAGCGAGCGTTCCGGCCAGCACGATCGCCACGGCGATGCCCGCCCACATGCCGCGACGCCCGCGCAGCAGTGCGGCCGACGAGGTCTGCGGCGCGCCCCCGCGGGCGGCAGATGCTGGGTCGGGGCCTCGGCCTTCGGACATGCGGTCTCGCCTTCCCTCGGTTGACGTGAGCGCGCCGGCGCGCCCTCGAGCAGGAATCGGCCGACCGCAGGGCCTGCTGTCGGGCGGCGGCGAGCTGTGGACGGATGGCTAGCACTCCAAGCGCGCCGGGGTGCGGAGCCTGCAAAAGGCCGTCCAGCGGGCTAAGGCAACCGTCCCGCACTGCCGATGAGGGCCTCGTGACCTCCTTTGCGCGCCTGCTCTCTCGCCTGATCACCGCGCCCGGGCTCCGGCGCCTCATCCTCGCGAGCGGTGTCGTGACGGGCGTGTGTGTCGCGCTGCTGACGGCCGCGCCTGCCGGAGCGATCGTCGAGACCGTCGGTGGGACCAAGGTCGGCCTGCAGCCGCGTAATCTTGCCGGCGCGAACGACGGGGGCGTGTCCGGCGAATTCCGCGATCTCGAAGGCGGTCCGATTCTGCCGTCGACCAACACGTACGTCATCTACTGGGATCCGGCGGCGAGGCTCCACGGCAACTGGGAACACATCGTCGACGTGTTCATGCAGGGCATCGGAGCCGAAAGCGGCTCGCTCGGAAGCGTCTTCGCTGTGGACTCCCAATACACGGACCCCGCAAACCGCCGCGCTTCCTACCAGTCGTCGTTCCGGGGCTCCTACACGGACACCAACGGCTATCCGACGAGCGGTAACTGCACCGACCCGGCGCCCCTTGGCGGCGGCAAGGCGATCACGTGCGTCACTGACGAACAGATACGGAAACAGCTCGAAACATTCATCGCGCAGCACAAACTGCCCAAGGGCGTCGAAGACGTGTACTACCTGCTCACCCCGCCAGGCGTGGGGGTCTGCCTCGAAGCCGGTCACTGCTCCGACTACCCGGCGACTCCCGAGGAAATCGAAGCCGACGAAGAAGCGCATACCGAACCCGCGGCCGACAAAACCTATAAGCACAGTTTCTGCAGCTACCACAGCGCGATCAACACGGACAACTCGGCGAACGGCGACGCCAACACCGTGCTGTACGCCGTGATCCCTTGGAGCGCCGGCGGCGCGGGTGACTTTCACCTCGCTTCGGCGGACAGAAAGCAGGCCTACGACTGCCAGGACGGCGGCTTTCTGCTCAATGAAAAAACGTCTGCTCTGGAAAAGGAGCATCCGAAAGTCACGAGCAAAGAAGAAGCCGAAAAACGACTGGCTGCAGAAAAGAAAGAAAATGAAGAACTGACGGCGGCCGAAGAACAGAAGACAAAAGGTCTCATCGACGAAACCGAACTGGAAGCGAAAAAGAACGAACTCAAAACCGCGCGTGCCGTGCGCGAAGCGGAAGAAAAAAAAGCACGCGAAGCGAGAGAAAAAAGCGAAGGACCGCACGAGCAGCAGCCCAACCAGGCTGGGCGCGGCGAAGACGGCTCCTACGACAACGGCCTGGCCGACCTGCTTGTGAGTCAGATCGGGGTCGAGCAGCAGAACATCGTCACCGATCCGCTGCTCAACGGGTGGCAGGACACCGCGGGCAACGAGTCCACGGACGAGTGCCGGAACAACTTCGCGCTGACCAGGGGCGGAAGCGCGGGTGGCTTGGAATTCACTGAAGCGGGAACGCTGTTCAACCAGACGTTCGCGGGCGTCAACGCCTACATAAACGACGCGTTCGATCTCGCCTCCGAGAAACGGGAATACCCTGGCGTGCCGTGCCTCAACGGCGTCAGCCTCGAACCGCAGTTCACTGCCCCGAACCCGGTCAATACCGGCGAAGTGGTTGGCTTCGACGGCATGGAGTCGGATATCACGCTCGACGCCGGCACGCACTTCAATGCGAAAGGCGAAGAAGAAACCACCTACCCAGTCTTCACATGGAACTTCGGCGACGGGTCCGCGGAAGTCTCCGGCTTCGCCCCGGGTGCGCCGTCGGCGAATTCTCCTGAATCCACTCCGTGTGAATCGCCGTGGCTGTCACCGTGCGCCGCCAGCACCTACCACACCTATCAGTACGGCGGCAAATACACGGTGACGCTGACCGTCACCGACGTCGGCGGCAACACGGCGACCGTGACCAGACCGGTGACCGCGCTCGGACCGGCCAAACCGTCTGCGTCCGGTGGTTCGGGCTCCCCCGGCGCCGCGTCAACGGCGACCGGCGCGCCGGGCGGCGCCACCGTCTCCGCCGCGGGGCGCGCCCCTGTGCCCCCGCCGGTCGCAGCGGCCGCGATCCCCAAGCAGACGCTGCACAGCGCCGTGCACAAGGGCCTGGTTGTGAACTACTCGGTCAACGAGCAGGTGGCGGGGCACTTCGAGGTGCTGCTCGGCAGCGCCACGGCACACCGTCTTGGCATCACCGGCGCACCGGCTGTCGGTCTGCCGGCGGGCTCTCCCCCCGAGGTTGTGATCGCGAAAGCGATTCTGGTGACGACGAAGGGTGGCCACAGCGCGGTGCACATCGCGTTCTCCAAGCGCACCGCCGGGCGCCTCGCGCGCCTGCACAAAGTGTCGCTGATGCTGCGCCTGATCGTGCGCAACGGCGCCAGCGTCGACCCGCTGACGACCACCGTCGTCAGCAGCGCCACGCTCACCACCTGAGCAGCTAGTCGGAGGAGTCTCTCTTTCGCCTGGAGCGCGACTTGTCGCGGAACACGAAGTACCACAGGGCGAACAGCCCTACGTAGCCGAGCACGATCGACGCCACCGAGATGACGGCGATGCCTGTGTTGTTCGACGTTTCAGCTTCACCGCCGAGCGCCATCGGCAGCGACAGCGCGAGACCGGCGAGCTGCGCGAGCGCCGGTGCCACCGCTACAGCCCAGGCCAGTGGCGCACGACGTAGCCTTCGTTGTTCGTCGGCTGCACCTGCCAGCGCGACGCATACACGCCGCTGCGTCCCGCCGTGTCGTAGAGGATCCCGTCCACGTACATGTAAGTGTGACCGGCGTTCGCCAGCACGGTGATGTACTTGCCAGGTCCCGGTGCCCCCCAGCTCTCGAGCTGCCCCGAGGTCTCCGGCGCGCTCAGCAGGCCGCCCGCCGCGAGCGCGTAGCTGACGGATCCCGAGCAGTCATAGGCATTGTCGACGAATGAGGCGTGCCCGCCCCCGTAGACATATGGGAAGTCGGCGATCTCGTTGGCGCCGGCGATCACCTTCTGGATGGGTTCGGGGACGTTCGTCGGGATCGGAATCGTGCCGTTGCCGCCGATCGACTCACCGCCCGGGACGGGCGTCAACCTCAGGTGCTGAGACTGCCTCGCGCTGCGTTCGACCGCCTGCATCTGTTTCAGCTCGCTGCGGATTTCCGCATCGGACGGCGCGCCGGCGGCGACGACCTCCGCTCCGGCCTTGGCCGGGGTGGCAGCGCTCGCATGGTGGACCGACGCAGGCGCCGGGTAGCTGTCGGCTTCCAGCGGGTCGGCGACCTCCTTGGCGACGCCGGCCGCGGCGCCCTTGGACGACGACGTGGCCACGGCACCGCTGCTCGCGCCACCGCTCTGATGCGGCCCCGGCGTGCTCGGAGGATCGGCCTTTGCACCTCGCGCCGACGTCCTCACGGCGGAGCCAACGGTCGCTTCGCCGCAGCCGGCGAGTGCGACCGGGACGAGCACGCAGCCGAGCACTGCGATCCCCTTCCACGTCGAGCGCATCCGTCTAGGCTAGCGAGCCCGTCCGCCGGGAAGTGCCGCTAACCTTAAGCGATGCGCGAGGAGGTAACGGCCGTCGAGATTCGGCCGCACGTTCGGCTGCTCCACGGCATGCGCCGGCCGGAAAACTGGCTGCAGCTCGTTCGCTTCGGGCTCGTCGGTGGGGTCGGGTTCGTCGTCAACGTCGCGGTGTACACGCTGTTCGTGCACTCGGTGGGGGTCGACTACCGGCTCGCGAACATAGTCGCGTGGCTCGTCGCGGTTATCAACAACTTCGTGCTCAACCGCCATTGGACGTTCGACGCGCGGGGTGGTCGCGCGCGCTGGCAGGCGATTCGCTTTCTGCTCGTCAGCCTCCTCGCCGAGGCCTTCAGCCTGGCGCTGCTGACGCTGTTCGTCGAGGTCGCCGGTGTGGCGAAGGTGCCCGCCCAGGCGCTCGCGGTGGCCGGCTCGATGCCGCTGAACTTCCTCGGAAACAAGCTCTGGAGCTTCCGCTGACGAGCTCGAGCTGCTCCGCCCGTTGAGCCGCTGCAGACCTCGCCCGGCGGCTCGCCGGCGGATCAAGGGCTACCTATACTCTGACTTCCCCCCTCTCGGAGGACCTTTGTGCAGGAGATGGTGATTTACGGCGTCAGCTTCGACATGGTTGGCAAGCAGCCGATCGTGCTCTTGAAGACCGTCGATGGCAACAAGTTCCTGCCGATCTGGATCGGGCATCCCGAGGCCGCGTCGATTCTCATGAAGCTGCAGGGGGCCGGCACCCCGCGGCCGATGACGCACGACCTCCTGTGCGACATCCTCGGCGAGCTCGACGTCAAATGCACGCAGGTGTCGGTCACCGAGCTGCGCGAGAACACGTTCTTCGCCTCGATCACCCTCAACGTCGGCGGCCGCGAGCTGGAGATCGACTCGCGCCCGAGCGACGCGATCGCGCTCGCCGTCCGCTCCGGCGCCCCGATCTACGCCGCCGAGGAGGTCATCTCCGAGTCCGCGATCGAGTTCGAGCACGACGTCGAGGAGTCCGAGGACGTCGTCGAGAAGTTCAAGGAGTTCCTCGACCAGGTAAGCCCAGAGGACTTCGCCGCCGGCGATAGCTGACCGTTGACGCGGCGCATCTCTGCGTCCTCGGTCGCTCGCGTGCGAAGCACGCCACGCTTCCTGCGTCCTTGAGCTGCTTGGTCAACGGCCAGCTATTCCATTCAGATACGGAGTGCGGGATCGTCGCGCATGCGCGACCCACGAACGGCAAGAAGGCATCAGCGCGTAAACGCGCTGGCGAGAATCCGCTCCACCAATTCGTCGAAGCCGATCCCGGCGGCGTCGGCCGCGAGCGGAAGCAGGCTCGTTTCGGTCAGGCCGGGGCCGACGTTCGTCTCGAGTACCGACAGCTCGCCGCTGGCGGCGTCGAGCATCAGATCGACGCGCGCGGCGCCGTGGCAGCCGAGCAGCCGGTAGGTCTCGAGCGCCAGCTCGCGCGCCCGCTCGCCGGTGTCCCCAGGTAGGTCTGCCGGGCAGACGAACGTCGTCATACCGATCTCATAGCGCGACTCGTAGTTGTAGAACTCCTCTTCGCGAGGAATCGCCTCGACCACCGGCAGCGCTACCGGCTCGGCGTCGTCTCCCTCGGATTCGAGCACCGACACCGCCAGGTCGCGGCCCTTGACATAGCGCTCGATCACCACCTTGCGGTCGTAGGAGAGTGCCCCCACGATCGCCGCGGGCAGCTCCTCGCTCGAGCGCGCGAACTTCACCCCGAGCGCGGAGCCCTGGCTCGCCGGCTTGACGACCAGCGGGAACCCGAGCATGCGCTCGACGTCGGTGAGCGCCGCACCCACCCCCAGCTCTTTGATCGCGCTCTCCTTGATCGCGGTGAACTCCGGGGTGGGAATGCCCGCCTCGCGCATCAGGTACTTGGCCAATGCCTTGTCGGTGCAGCGCACGCACGCCGCCGGTCCCGAGCCCGTGTACGGGACGCCGATCAGCTCGAGCAGGCCCTGCACGGTTCCATCCTCGCCGTCGCCCCCGTGCAGCGCCACGAACGCCGCGTCGGGCTGGTACTCATGCACCTGGGCAACGAGCTCCGGTCCGGCATCGATCGCGATCACCTCGTGTCCGAGGCGGCTGAGCGCCTGCTGGACGCGCGCGCCCGAGCGCAGCGAGACCGTCCGCTCCAGAGACCCTCCGCCCTTGAGCACCGCCACCTTGCGAGCGGCGTTCATCGATCCCTTCGCCGGCGTGCCGGACGGGAGGAGTCCTCGTCTCGGCGAGGCAGTGCGACGACGTCGGCGAGCGGCGTGGGGTCCTCGATCGGCGCCGTGGGCTCTGGCGCAGAGGGCTCGGGAGAGCGCGCGGACGCGGAGCCGGTCAAGGTTCCCAGCAGGCCCGTGTCGCCGCTCATGACCTTGCCGATCCGCCGGATTCCCTCGCGGATGTCGTCGTCGGGAACACCCGCGAAGTTCAAGCGCATCGATGAGCTCCCACGCCGTCCGTCCATGTAGGCGGCGCGGCCCGGCACGAACGCCACGCCCTCGCTGCGCGCGAGCAGGTCGGTCGTGTCGATCCCGCCGTCGAGGCTCGCCCAGATGAAGAGTCCGCCCTCCGGACGCGTCCAGCTCGCCCGCCCGCCAAAGTGCTCTTCCAGTGCCTCGAGCATGACGTCGCGCCTGCGCCGATACAGGTGCTTCAGCCGCTCGACGTACTCGATCCACTCCGGGCCCGGAGGATGGCCCTCGGTTCCCCGCTCCGCGAAGTACGCCGCCACGAACATCTGTGTCACCGGCGAGGAGCACAGGTCGGAGCCCTGTTTGCCGAGATTCAGCTTCTCCGCCACCGGCAGCGGCGCCACCGCCCATCCCAGCCGCAGCCCCGGTGAGAGGATCTTCGAGAAGGTGCCCAGGTAGATGACGAGGTCCGAGGCGCCGCCACGGCCGACGGCCTCGGCGTCGAGCGAGTACAGCGTCGGTAGTGGCTCACCCTCGTAGCGCAGCAGGCCGTAAGGGTTGTCCTCGAGCACCAGCAGCTCGCGCTCGCGTGCCACCTCGACCAGCCGCCGGCGGCGCGCCAGCGACATCGTCACGCCGCCGGGGTTCTGGAAGTTTGGGATCGTGTAGATGAACTTCGGCCGGCGACCCTCCGCGTGAAGGCGGTCGAGGGTGCTCTCGAGCGCGTCGATCGGCATCCCGTCGGCGTCGATCTCGATCTGCTCGACCTCCGCCTGGTACGCGCTGAAGGTCGGCACCGCGCCTGGATAGGTCGGCGCCTCGGCGACGATCACATCCCCTGGATCGATCAGCGTCTTGCACACCAGGTCGATCACCTGCTGGCCTCCGGTCGTGACGATCACATCCGCCGGGTCGACGCGCGTGCCCTCGCGCGCCATCACCTCGACGACGCAGCCGACCGTCGCGGCCATCCCCTCGGTCGGTCCGTACTGCAGTGCGCGCGCTGTCGACTCCTCGGCCACCTGCGCCATCAGCTTCGCGTAGAGCTCCGGTGCGAACGTGCTCGTGTCAGGCAGGCCGCCCGCGAGCGAGATCACGTCCGGGCGCTCGGTCAGCGCCATCATCTCGCGCATCGCCGAGCTCTTCATGCCCCGCGTGCGCGCCGCGAACAGCTCCCCGTAGCGTGCGAGCTCGTGTGCCGCCGGACGGCCTCGCCGCCCGCCGCCCCCTGCGCTGGTCGATCGCTCCATGTGCGTGTAGCCTCGATTCGCCGCCGCGCCGCCAGGTTCCTGCGCCGCGACCGTCTGACCGCCGGACGGGTCGTCTATCGTCCTGGCCGACCGGAGATCGGCCGCCACCCACGGTATCGCACCTCCGCACGCACGCGCGCATGAACGGCATCTTCTTCTACATCGGTCTCGGCGCCGGATTGGCGGCTGCCTGCGGGCTGCGCCCGTTCCTGCCGGTGCTGCTCGCCGGCGCGCTCGCCTCCGCAAACGCGCTCGGTGTGAGCTTCGCCGGCAACCAGTTTCACTTCCTGCAGGAAAGCTGGTGGTTGCTCGCAGCGACGGTCGCGCTCGTGCTCTCCTACGCGCTGCAGATCCTCTTGAGGCTTGCGCCGGTCGCCGATCCCGCTGCCAGGACTGGGCGCGGCGACCCGCTCGCCGCGGCGCTAACCGGGCTCGGGATAGGCGCCGGCGCTGTGCTTTTCGCGGGCACGCTCGCCGCGCACGGCGACGCATGGTGGCCTGGCCTTGTGGGCGGTGTCCTCATCGCAGGCCTCGCTCAGCGCGCGACCTGGCCGGTGATTCTCCGCGCGCGCTCGCGTCTCGCCGACCGTGCCGCGCGTGAAGCGCTGACGGTGTACCTCGACGCGGCCGCGGTCGTGTTCGCCGCGGTCGTCGCGCTGCTGCACCCGCTCGGGTACGTGCTGCTCGCGGCGCTCGCTTGGTTCGCCCGGCGCGGACGCGCGCGAGGCGATGAAAAGTACGCCGGGCTGCGCATCCTGCGCCGCTGACAGCGCGGCCGTGAGCTCCTCTGCGTCCAAGCTCGTGCTGTGCGTGATCGACGCGATGGCGCCCGCGATGCTCGAGCGCGCGATCGAGGCGGGCGCGGCGCCCGTGCTCGAGCGGCTCGTGCAAGGGGGGCACTACGTACCCGACTGCGTCGCCGCGTTCCCGTCGGTGACGCCCGTTTGCGCGGCGTCGATCGTCACCGGCGTGAGCCAGGACGAGCACCACATCCCGGGCATGAACTGGTTTCACCGCGAGGAGCACCGCTACGTCGAGTACGGCTCCAGCTTTCGCGCGGCGCAGCGCTTCGGCATCGCGCGCCAGCTCACCGACACCGTCTACAACATGAACCGCGCGCATCTGTCCTCGCGCACGCCGACGGTGTTCGAGACGCTCGACGACGCCGACGTGCGCACCGCGGGAACGACCTACCTGATGTACCGGGGTCGCCACCGCCACGAGCCACAGCGCGACACCGCCCTGACGCGGGTCGCCTCTGCGCTGATGCGCCATGCGGTGATGGGGCCCCGCGAGCTGTTCTACGCCGACATCTTCGCCTCACGGCGCACCGGCTGTCGCTCCGGGCTCGGCATGCCCGGGGTTCGCGACAGGCACTCGGGATGCGTCTCCTCCTACCTGGTCGAGCACGATCTGTTCGACTTCCTGCTGCTGTCGCTGCCCGACAACGACTGGTACTCGCACAAGCGCGGACCCGACGCGCAGATCCACTCGATCGGCCAGGCCGATCTGCAGCTCGCGCGCGTGATGAACGCAGCCGGCGGCGTAGAGGAGTTTCTCGCCGAGCACGCAGTGATCGCGATGGCCGACCACTCACAGGCCCCCGTGACCGCCACGATCGCGCTGCAGGACGAGCTCGCCGAGCTCGGCGTGCTCGGCCCGACGCGCTCCCCCGAGGGCGGATCCTCCTCGGGCGAGCCGCGGATCGCCGTGTGCCCGTCGCAGCGCGCCGCGATGGTCTACGCGCTGCACGAGGACGAGCGCGACGCGATGCGCGCATCGGTCGTGACGCGCGCGCTCGCCATCGACGGCGTCGACCTCGTGCTGTGGCTCGAGCGCGACGCCGGCGATGCGCTGCGCGAGGGCGTCATCGCGAGCCCGCGTCACGGCGAGCTGCGCTTCGCGCCGGGCGGCGCGGACGCCAACGTGCTCGATCCCCGCGGGCAGCGCTGGCGGATCGACGGCACGCTCACCGTGATCGATGCCAGCCTGCGCGATGGGTGTCTGCTGAGCCCGTCCTACCCGGACGCGCTCGCCCGCGCCTGGAGCGCGCTCACCTGCCCCACCTCCGGCGAGGTGCTGCTGTCAGCCGCCCCCGGCTTCGAGTTCATCGACTGGGGCCGCCAGGCCCACGTCGGCGGCGGCAGCCACGGCTCGCTGCACGCGTCGGACTCACTCGGCGCGCTCGTTCTCAGCGGCGTCGAGCTGCCCCAGCCCATGCCGGCGCAGTGGGCGATCCGCGACGTCGCAGCGATCGTGCTGCGTCATTTCGGTCTCGATCGCGCGCGGCCCGAGTCGCTCGTCTGATCGACTCCGCGCCTGGCCTGCGTAGCGATCGCAATTCCCCGCGCTGACGGGAACGGTCCGGCCGCCACGCCGACCCCGTTAATCTCGCCCAATGCGTTTTCGCGCAGCGCTTTCAGGGAGCACGGCAGCCGCAGCGATTGCGCTGTTCGCGGCTGTCCCCGCCGCCGCCAGCACGGCCACGCACGGCGCGAGCACGACCGCCGCGCAGGCGCAGGCGCCGAGCTCGCAAGCGGCGAGCTCCCATGCGGGAAGCACGCGCACCTCGACGCTTGCCGCCACCACCAACTCGGAAACGCCTGTCCCGGTCGCGATCACCAACGTGCCCCCGGCCGCGCACCGACTGTCCGCGGAAAAGGTTCTCGCCATCGCCAACCGCCTCCCCGAGATGCGCGCGCTGCGCAAGAGCAATCGCGGCTCCTTCGGCGACGTCTATGAGAAGGGCGCGTTCCAGTGGCAGGTCAGCTACTTCACGCTCGGCGGCAAGAAGGAGATCGGCCTGGTCATCATCAACGACGTCTCCGGGCGTGTGGTCGAACAGTGGACCGGCTTCCAGGTCGCGTGGACGATGGCGCGCGGCTACCCCGGCGCGTTCGGCAGGCACGTCAACGCGCTCTACATCTGGCTGCCGCTGTGCGTGCTGTTCGTGGCGCCGTTTGTCAACTTCCGCCGCCCCTTCTCGCTGCTGCACCTCGATTTGCTCGTGCTGCTGTCGTTCTCGGTCTCGCTCGCGTTCTTCAATCACGCTCACATCTACCAGTCGGTGCCGCTGGCCTATCCGCCGCTGTTGTACCTGCTCGCGCGCATGCTCGCGCTGCTGCGTCGCTCGCGCCCGCGCGCAGGGCGCGCGCCGCGCCGCGCGCCGCCGCAGTTGCGACTGCTGGTCTCGCCTCGCTGGCTGGCGCTCGGCGTTGTCTTCCTGATCGGCTTTCGCATCGCCCTCAACGTGACCGACTCGAACGTCATCGACGTCGGCTACGCAGGTGTCATCGGTGCGCAGCGGCTCACCACCGGCAAACCGCTGTACGGCGAGTTTCCCTCCGACAACGAACACGGCGACACCTACGGACCGGTCAACTACGAGGCCTACGTTCCCTTCCAGCAGATCTTCGGCTGGAGCGGCAAGTGGGACGACCTGCCGGCCGCGCACGCCGCGGCGATCTTCTTCGACCTGCTCGCCACCGCGCTGCTGTTCCTGATCGGCCGGCGCATGCGCGGACCGACGCTCGGGGTCGCGCTCGCCTACGCGTGGGTGTCCTATCCGTTCACGCTGTTCGCGCTCGAGAGCAACTCCAACGACAGCCTCGTCGCCGTGCTCGTGCTGGCAGCGGTGCTTGCCGCGAGCTACCGCTCGCAGCTCGCGCTCGCCGGCCGCGGCGCGATGGTGGCGCTCGCCGGCCTGACCAAGTTCGCGCCGCTGGCGCTCGCGCCGCTGTTCGCGACCCACGGGCTTTCCGAGACCCCGCGCGAGGAGCGCCTACGGACGCTCGCTCTGTATGTGCTCGCGTTCGTCGCCACCATCGCGCTCGTCTCGCTACCGGTGCTCGCCCACGACTCGCTGCACACGTTCTACGAGCGCACGATCGCCTACCAGTCCGATCGCGCGTCGCCGTTCTCGGTGTGGGGCCTGTACGGCTGGCACGGGGCCGAGCGCGTCGTCGAGGTCGCAGCCGTCGTGCTCGCGGTCCTGCTCGCCGTCGTGCCGCGCCGCCCCGACGTCGTCGGCCTGGCGGGCGCCTGCGCTGCCGTGATCATCGCCGAGCAGATCGGGATCGAACACTGGTTCTACCTGTACATCCCGTGGTTCTTCCCGCTCGTGATCGTCGCGCTGCTCGGCCGCCTCAGCGATCCTCCGAGCCCGCAGCCGGTCGCGGCATCAGCACCTGCTCGATCGAGTCTGCCCGCAGCGGCTGTGAGCAGCTGATCAGCACGCCCATCAGCCACGGGTCCTCCTCGGAGGTCTCGAAGCGCACCGGCATCATGCTCAGCAGCGACTCGATCGCCTGCTCGCGCTTGACGCCGATCACGCCGCCGCGCGGACCGGTCATGCCGACGTCGGTGATGTACGCCGTTCCGCCGGGGAGCACGCGCGCGTCGGCCGTCGGCACGTGCGTGTGCGTCCCCACGACCGCGGTCACGCGGCCGTCGAGGTGCCAGCCCATCGCCACCTTCTCGGAGGTCGCCTCCGCGTGCATGTCGAGCAGGATGTGCTCGACGTCTCCCAGTTCGCCGAGCGCAACCTCGATCTCGGTGAACGCCGAGCGCCCCGCGCGCAGGTAGAGGTTGCCGCTCATGTTCACGACGCCGAGGCGAACGCCGTCGTGCTCGACCACCGCCACGCCCCGGCCCGGTTGGCTGCGCAGGAAGTTCGCCGGCCTGACGATGCGCTCGTGGCTCGCGAGATACGGGTAGATCTCTCGGCGATGGTAGGTGTGGTTTCCCAGCGTGATCACGTCGACGCCCGCGGCGAACATCTGATCGGCGTTCTTCGGCGTGATCCCGAGACCGCCCGCAGCGTTCTCGCCGTTGACGATCACGAACGTCGGCCGCAGGCGCTCGCGCAGGATCGGCAGGCAGTCGAGCAGCGTGTTGCGCCCGATGCCGCCGACCACGTCGCCCACGAACAGGATCCGTGCCGCGCCCGCGTGCCCGGCCGACGCCTCGGGCTCAGCCATACTCTGGCGATGGTGGGAGGCAGGTGAAAGGCGTCTTCGCGAAAGCTCCCGCGGCTGGTGCTGAGCCGGCCGCGCCGCCCACCGAAGACGAGCGCGAGCTGACCGACTCGCGGGCGGGTGGGCCCTCGGCACCAGCGGACCCTCCGCGCGTGGTCGTACCGCGATGGGTGCAGCTCGTGCTGCTCCCGCTCGCGCTGCTCGCGCTGTGGGCGCTTGCGAAAGCCGCGGGCAAAGTGCTGGTCATATTCATCATCGCGGCGCTCATCGCGCTGATCCTCAATCCGGCGGTTGCCTTCGTGCACCGCGCGCGCGTTCCCCGCGGGCTCGCGGTGCTCGCCGTGTACCTCGCGTTCTTCCTAGCGCTGACCGGCATCGGCTTCCTGCTCGCCAACCCTATCTCCAATCAGGTGCGGACGTTCATCCACAACCTCCCCAGCATCGTCAACGAAGCCAACAAAACGATCGCCACCGTGCAGACCGAACTCGATCGTCACGGCATCCACCTGAAACTCGTCAAACAGGGCAAAACCGCGCTGCAGAGCATCGAGGGCAAAGTCGCCAAAGAAGCGAGCAAGCTCGCGTCGTTCGGCGGCGCGCTCGCGACCGAAGCCGCCAGTGCGATCTTCGATCTCGTGCTCGTGTTCGTGCTGTCCGTTTATATGCTCGTCTACGGTCGCCAGATCGGCGCGCTCGTGCGGCGTCTGATGCCCGACGGTGACGGCTCGAAGGCGGATGACTACCCGCACTTGGTTCAGCGCGCCGTCTCCCGCTATGTCGGCGGTCAGCTGCTGTTCAGCGCCGTCATGGGCGCCTCCGCCGGCCTCGCCCTGTACATATTCGGCGTGCTCGGCATCTTCCCCGACGGGCGCACCTACGCGATCGCCTTCGGCGTCTTCTACGGGACCATGGAGCTCGTCCCGTACGTCGGCCCGATCCTCGGCGCAATTCCCCCGGTGATCGTCGCCCTGTTCACCAAACCCATCACAGCTCTGTGGCTGGTGCTGCTGTTCATCGGCCTGCAGCAGCTCGAGGGGCACGTCGTCGCACCGCAGGTCTTTGGGCACACGCTGCGCATCAACCCGCTGCTGGTGATCCTCGCGTTGTTGCTCGGCCTCCAATTCGACGGGATCTTCGGTGCCCTGCTGGCACTGCCGATCATCGCCGTCCTACGTGAGACCGTCGTCTACCTCCACCGCCACCTGACGTTCGAGCCCTGGGATCGCAGCCGCCCACTGCTGTGAGCGCCGTCCTGACCGTCGAGCGGCTCGCCAAGCGCTACGGCGAGCTCGAGGCTCTGCGCGACGTCAGCTTCGAGGTGCACGACGGCGAGCTGGTGGCCGTCATCGGGCCCAACGGCGCCGGCAAGACCACGCTGCTGTCGATCATCGCCGGCATCCAGCCGCCGAGCGCCGGCAGCGTCAGCCAGGGTGCCGGCTCGCAAGGCGCGGCCGCGTGGCGGGTTGGGTGGGCGCCACAGGATCCCGCGCTCTACACCAGGCTCTCCGTCAGCGAGAACCTCGAGCTGTTCGCGCGCCTGGGGCGGCTCGCCCACCCGCGCGCCGCGGTCGCGCAAATGCTCGAGCAGACGGGACTCGGCGAGCGCGCCCAGGAGCTGGTCGGGCGGCTCTCCGGCGGCAACCGCCAGCGTGTGAATGTCGCGCTCGGCCTGATCGGCGATCCGCCGGTGCTCGCGCTCGACGAGCCATCCGCGGCGCTCGACCCAGGCCAGCGCGAGCGCCTATGGGAGTTCCTCGCGCAGCGCGTCACGCGGGGCACCACCGTGCTGTTCTCCACCCACAACGTCAGCGAGGTCCAGCGCTACGCCAGCCGCGTGCTCGTGCTCGCCGACGGGCGGCTGCTGTTCGACGGCGCCCCCGCGACGCTGCTCGAGCGGGCCGGCGAGCCCGCCGGCGGCGACCTCGAGCGCGCGCTCGTCCGCTTCCTCAGCGCGGGCGCCGGCGCCTACCCGGAGGGCTCGCTGTGAGCTCGCTGCTGCGCAAGGATCTGCTGATCCTGCGCCGCTCGCGGCTGCTGCTCGCGCTGCTCGTCATCTATCCGGTCGCGATCGCGCTGCTGATCGGCTTCGCGATCTCTCGCAGCCCGTCACGCCCGCGCGTAGCGATCGTCGATCAGACTCCGCCCGGAGAGACGTTGCAGGTCGGCAACCAGCGCGTCGCCGTCGGCCAGTACACGCAGCAGCTCTTCAACCAGGTGCAGGCCGTGCCGGTAGCCACGCGCGCGCAGGCGATCGCAAAGGTGCAGTCCGGCGCGGTGCTCGCCGCCGTCGTGATCCCGCCCGACATCGCCGCGCGGCTCGCCTCCGACATCCAGCCTGCCCAGCTGGAAATCCTCTACAACGGCAACGCGCTCGAGCAGTCGCTCGTGCAGTCCACGCTCAATTCAGCGATCGCCCAGGCGAACCTCGCCTTCTCCGAACAGATACAGAAGGCCGCCGGCGTCGCGATCGGTGGGCTGCTCACGGGCGGCAACCTCGGCAGCATCGGCGCGCCAGAAAATCTCATCGGCCTCAGCCAGATCCCCTCGACGCTCGGCGGGATCGTCGCCCGCCAACCTCGTGGGCGCGTCCGCGCGCAGCTGGAACGGATCGACGCGTTCGCCGCGTTCGCCGCCCAGAACCTGACGCTGGCCAAGCGCGTGCTCTCGACCATCAGCCAGCCGATCCGCGTCAAGAGCGTGCTGCTGCACGGCCGCCGCACGCCGCTGAACGCGTTCGCCGTGGTCGTCGCCGTGAGCGTCTCGTTGATGTTCGTGTGCGTGCTGCTCGCCGCCGGCAGCGTCGCGCTCGAGCGCGAAGAGCACACGCTCGCGCGCCTCATCCGCCGCCCACCCGGCGCCGCGGGACCCGCCCGTGCGCTCGTCTCGCCTGAGGCGCTGCTCGCCGAGAAGACGCTGCTCGCCGCCGCCTGCGCGTTCGTGATCTCCCTTGCGATGCTCGCCGGCATCGGCGCGTTCGTCGCGCTCGACTGGAGTCGCGTCGGACAGTGGCTCGCCGCGCTCGCCCTCGGTGCACTCGCATTTGGCGCGCTCGGCGTCGCGATCGGCGCGCTCGCGCGCGAGGTCCGCGCCGCCTCGCTGCTCGCCTTCGCGCTGTCGCTGCCGCTCGCCTTCCTCGCGCTCGTGCCCGCCGGCTCGGTTTCCAGCGGCTTCTACGCCGCGATCGCCGCGATCTCTTTCGTGTTCCCGTTCAAGGCCGCGCTGCAGGCGCTCGATGCCGCGGTCAACGGCGCCTCTCCCGGTCTCGGCCTATCGCTCGTGCACCTCGCCGTGCTCAGCGCCGCGTTCGCAGCGCTCGGACGCCTCGGGCTGCGGCACGCCGAGTAGTCCCAGGGCGCACGCCGCCCGAGCGCCGCAGGCGCGGGCGGGCGGGTCCTAAACCGCTCCCAACGATTGCCCGCGGGGTATCCTCGGAGGCGATGGCCTTTCCACAGACGCGCATGCGCAGACTGCGCGCCACAGCGGGGCTGCGCGGCCTCGTGCGCGAGACCGACCTGCGCGCCGGACAGCTCGTGCTGCCGCTGTTCGTCTCCGAGTCCGCCTCCGCGCGCGAGCCGATCGCCACGATGCCCGGTGTCGATCGCCTGTCGCTGGCGACGCTCGTTCAGGAGGCGCAGGACGCCGCCGCGCTGGGGATTCCCGCCGTGATGCTGTTCGGGCTGCCCGCCGAGAAGGACGAGCACGGCTCCGGCGCATGGGACCAGGACGGGGTCGTGCAGCTCGCCACGCGCGCCCTCAAGCAGGCCCTGCCCGAGCTGCTCGTGATCACCGACGTATGCCTCTGCGAGTACACCTCCCACGGGCACTGCGGCGTGCTGCGCGACGACAGCTCCGTCGACAACGACGCCTCGCTCGAGCTGCTCGCCCGCACCGCCGTCAGCCACGCGCGCGCCGGCGCCGACATCGTCGCGCCGTCGGACATGATGGACGGGCGCGTCGGCGCCATTCGCGAGGAGCTCGACAGCGAGGGCTTCGCCGACACCCCGATCCTCGCCTACTCCGCCAAGTTCGCCTCCGCGTTCTACGGGCCCTTCCGCGACGCAGCCGACTCGGCTCCCGCCTTCGGCGACCGGCGCGGCTACCAGATGGACCCCGCCAACGGGCGCGAGGCCGTGCGCGAGGCGCTGCTCGACGTCCAGGAGGGCGCCGACATGGTCATGGTCAAGCCCGCGCTCGCCTACGGCGATTTGATCCGCGCCGTCAAGCGCGCCACGCGCCTGCCCGTCGCGGCGTACAACGTCAGCGGCGAGTATGCGATGGTCAAGGCCGCCGCCGCCGCCGGCTATCTCGACGAGCGGGCCACCGTGCTCGAGATCCTCACCTCGCTGCGCCGCGCCGGCGCCGACACGATCATCACCTACCACGCAAAGGACGCCGCCCGATGGCTTCGAGAGCCGACATGACCGCCGAGCCGCAGGACGCCATCGTGGCGCCGCTCGCCGACGTCGCCGACGCGACGCGTGCGACGACCGCGACGCCGAAGATCCGCGCGCGCAAGGACGGCGCCGCGATCGCGCTCGACGAGCTCGACCGCCGGCTGCTCAACCTCATGCAGGGCAGCTTCCCGGTCGCGCCGCGGCCCTACCGGCACGTGGCCGAGCAGGGCGGCGTCTCCGAGCTGGAGGTCATGCAGCGCGTGCAGCGCCTGCTCGACAAGCGCATCATCCGCCAGGTCACGCCGATCTTCGACACGCGCGCGCTCGGCTACTCCTCGATGCTCGTCGCCGCCAAGGTCGATCCCGAGCACCCGCATCGCGCCGCGCAGGTCATCAACCAGCACCCCGGCGTGTCGCACAACTACCTGCGCAACCACGAGTTCAACCTGTGGTTCACGATCGCCACCGAGCCCGACTCCAAGCTCGGCCTCGACGGCACACTCGAGGTGCTCGCCCGCGAGGCCGGCGCCGAGTCCGTGCGCCAGCTGCCCACGCTGCGGCTGTTCAAGATCCGCATGGACCTCGAGATGGAGGGCGACACCGACGCGCTCTCGAGCGCCGCCGAGGTCAAGGAGCCGATCGAGCTCGAGCCCCAGCCCTACGACGAGCTCGACATCGCCGTCATCCGTGCCCTGCAGGGCGACATGCCCGTCGTCGAGGAGCCCTACGCAGATGCGGCCGCCGAGCTCGGCATGCCCCAGGAGCGCCTCCTGGACCACCTCGCCGGCATGCAGCAGCGCGGCATCCTGCGCCGCGTCGCCGCGATCCTCTACCACCGCCGCGCCGGTTTCTCCGCCAACGGCATGGGCGTGTGGAAGGTGCCCGACGAGCAGATCTTCGATATCGGCTGTCGCATGGCGGCCGTGCGCGGCGTCTCCCACTGCTACCAGCGGCCGACCTACGAGGACTGGCCCTACTCCGTCTTCACCATGGCCCACGGGCGCTCAAAGGAGCAGTGCGACGCCGTCTTGGATTCGATCGCCGAGCGCACCGGCATCCACGAGCGGGCGACGCTCTACTCCTCAACCGAGTTCAAGAAGATCCGGCTGCTGTACTTCACCGAGGACTTCAAGGACTGGGAGCGCGCGCACGGCGGCGCCTGAGCCGCGCCGGGCGCCGGGCCGCGGGGGGTTGAGCGTGTACTTGTTGTTCGCATTTCTGCTTTTGGTGCGCGATCGTATCTACGCGGTGGGCGCGCGAGCGAATTGACCGCGTCGCTCAAGGACCCCCGCTCCTCGGAGCTCTACCGCCGCGCGCTCGAGGTCATTCCCGGCGGCGTCAACTCGCCGGTGCGGGCGATGCGCTCGATCGGGCGCGACCCGATCTTCATCGCCCGCGGCGAGGGCGCCGAACTGATCGACGTCGACGCCAACCGGTTCATCGACTACGTCTGCTCGTGGGGGCCGCTGATCCACGGCCATGCCCACCCGCACATCCTCGCCGCCGTCACCGCCGCGGCCGCCAATGGCACGAGCTTCGGAGCGCCGACGCCGGGCGAGGTGGAGCTCGCGAGCGAGGTCGTGCGCAGGATGGAGGGCGTGGAGATGCTGCGCATGACCTCCTCCGGCACCGAGGCCGCCATGACCGCCATCCGGCTAGCGCGCGCCGCCACCGGACGCGAGCCGATCGTCAAGTTCGCCGGCGCCTACCACGGGCACTCCGACGGGCTGCTCGCACAGGCCGGCTCGGGCATGGCGACGCAGGCGCTGCCCGCGAGCCCAGGCGTGCCGGCGAGCGCGGCCGCCGCGACGATCGTCGTTCCGTGGAACGACCGCGAGGCGCTCGTCGCCGCCACCGAACGACACGAGCTCGCCGCGATCCTCGCCGAGCCGGTGCCCGCGAACATGGGCGTTGTCGCGCCCGACGCCGGCTTCCTTGCGCTGCTGCGCGAGCGCGCCGACGCCAACGGCGCGCTGCTGGTACTCGACGAGGTCATCAGCGGTTTCCGCGTCGCCCGCGGCGGCGCGCAGGAGCTGCTGGGGGTGAGCGGCGATCTCGTGATCCTCGGCAAGATCATCGGCGGCGGCCTGCCAGCGGCTGCCCTGGGGGGCCGCGCCGAGCTGATGCGGATGCTCGCCCCCGCCGGCGAGGTCTACCAGGCGGGCACGCTGTCGGGCAACCCGGTCGCCGTCGCCGCCGGCCTCGCCACGCTCGAGCTGCTCGACGAGCCCGCCTACCTGCGGCTGGCCGCGATCACCGAGCGCCTCGCCGACGGCCTGCGCGAGGCGGCCAGGGATGCCGGAGGTCCGGGCGGGTATCCCATCCAAATCGCCACCATGCCTGGACTGATGACAGTGTTCTTCAGCGAGCGGCCGGTCGCCTCATTTGCCGACGCGCAGAGCTGCGATCTTGACGCTTACGCTGCGTGGTGCCGGGAGCTGCTCGCGCGCGGCGTGTACCCGCCGGCTTCCCAGTTCGAGGCGTGGTTTCCCTCGCTCGCCCACACACCGGAGCAGATCGAGCGCACGCTCGAGGCCGCCGCCGCGGCCTTCGCGTGCCTCCCGCAACCCGCGGGTCGACGATGAGCGCCGCCGCGGAGTCCGCGAACGGTGGCGCGCTCGAGTCGCTGCGCGCGCTGCTGCGCCACGAAGGCGGGTTGATCGCAACGCTCGTCGCGCCCGCGCGCGTCGAGCGCCCGGGCGACCACGGGAGCCCGGCGAGCGTCGCCGCCCAAGGACCGCGCGCCGCCGGCAGCCGCAGCGAGTACCGGCTGCTGGTCGAGGCGATCTACGAGGGCTACCTCCTGCACTACGGCACGCCGCGCGTCGTCCACGTGCCAGAGGCCGACCTGCGCCTGCTCGCCGGCGATCGGCTGTACGCGATCGGGCTCGCGCGCCTCGTCGCGCTCGGCGACACGGCAGCCGTCTCCGAGCTCGCCGACACGATCACGCTGAGCGCGCTCGCGCAGGGCGCCGGAAGCGACCAGCTCGCCGACGCCGTGTGGGCGGCCGGGGCGCGCGCAGTCGGCTGGGGAGGAAGCGAAGAGCACGCCCGCGCCAAGGAGCTGGTGCTCGCCGGGGCGCCGCACGCGATCGAGGCGATGCGCACAAGTGTCGCCGGAGGCGCCGCGCCGTCCTGAATCCCGCGTCGGTATTCTTTGCGCCCCGTGGCCGACAAGCGCGCAAAGCAGAAGTCCAAGTACACGCTCGATCGGGGCATACCGGGGGCGTTCGAGGGCGAGACGGTGACGCGCCGGCGATTCATGACCGGGACCGTCCACGGGGCTGGAGCGGTCGCCACGGCGGCCTTCGTGTTGCCGGCGATCGGCTTCGCGATCGGGCCGATCTTCAAGCGCAACGCCGAGAGCTGGCAGCCGGTCGGCACGACGGACCAGTTCTCCGAAGACAACTACATTCCCGTGATCATCACGCTCGTGCCCGAAATCGGCGACGCCGGCAAGTCGACCGCCTACATCCGCAAGAAAAACCCGGCCATCGACACCGACCCCTACGACCGCGACACCTCCTACATCGCGATCACTGACCGCTGCGCGCACCTCGGCTGCCCCGTGCGCTGGGTGCCCGCCTCCGAGCGCTTCGTGTGCCCGTGCCACGGCGGCGTCTACGACCTGCTCGGCCGCCGCGTCTCGGGTCCGCCGCCGCGGCCGCTCGACCGCTTCTACACGCGCCTCAACGGCGACGTCGTCGAACTCGGCCCGCGCTTCAGCGTCAACAGCCAGCTGCGGCGCTTCTCACCTCGCGACCCGGGCCAGCCGCTCGACGGGATCGGCCAGTACCTGTACCCGTCGCGACCCGACGCGCAGAAGTAGACCAACCCAGGACCCGCGAGAACCTTGCCCAAGCTACCAGCCCCTCCGCTCCCGTCCGCGCTGAAGTCGCCGCCCCCGCGACCCGGGGAGAACAACGGCAAGACCGGCGCGCTGGACGAGCTCGGAAAGGGAGGCATCGCGGTCGTCGACTGGGTCGACGAGCGCACCTCGCTGAGCGGCGCCGCTCGCTGGCTGATGTTCCGCAAGGTGCCCAAGGGCACCAACTGGTTCTACACGCTCGGCTCCGCGACGCTGTTCGCGTTCCTGAACCAGGCCGTCACAGGCGTGTTCCTCGCGATGTACTACCGCCCGGATGCGAGCGGCGGCGCCTACGAATCGGTGCGCCACATCACCAACCAGGTGTTCCTCGGAGAGCTCGTGCGAAGCATGCACAAATGGGGCGCGAGCGTGATGGTGGTGCTCGTGTTCCTGCACATGGGGCGCACGTTCTTCTTCGGCGCCTACAAGTATCCGCGCGAGCTCAACTGGGTGATCGGCGTCGTGCTGCTGATCCTGACGATGGCGATGGGCTTCACCGGCTACCTGCTGCCGTTCGACCAGCGGGCCTTCTGGGCGACGACCGTCGGCGTGAACATCAACGGCACCGGGCCGCTGATCGGTCCGTATCTCAGCGACTTCCTGCGCGGCGGCTCAGAAATCGGGGCGACCACGCTGTCGCGCTTCTATGCCATCCACATGCTGCTCATCCCTGGGCTGATGGCAGCGCTGATCGGCGCGCACCTGTACCTCGTGGCGAAGCTCGGCACGACCGCGCCGCCTTGGACCAAAGCCGAGAAGCGGGACGAGCTGCGCGAGGCCGAGGTCTAGGCCCGGTGCGCACACCAACACACTCAGGCGTTCGACTCGCCGTCGGGGCCGCGCGATCAGTCGGGGCCGCGCGATGAACCATCGGGAGAAGGAGGAGTACCTCCGCGACTACGGGGTCCTGAAGTCGAAGGGCAAGCCGTTCTTCCCCTACGCGGTCGCCAAGGACTCGGCGATGGCGTGCGTGGTGATGGCGATCATCATCTTTCTCGCCGTGTTCTTCGGCGACGGGCTTGGTGCCAAGGTGAACGCCGCCAGCACCAGCTACGACGCGCGACCGGACTGGTACTTCTTCTTCCTGTTCGACATCCTGCGCCTCGTCAAGTCGCCGAGCTTCACGCAGATGGCGACGATCGGGGTGCCGACGATCGCGATGATCCTGCTGTTCCTGCTGCCGTTCTACGACCGCGGGGCCGAGCGCCGTCCCGAGCGCCGGCCGATCGGCACGATCACAGCGATCACCGTGATCTTCGCGATGGCGTTCCTCACCTACCAGGGATCGGAGGCCGGCACACCCGACGCCCTGGAACTGAAGCCATCGAAGGCGGTCGTCCAGAACGGCCCCGCGGCTGTGGCGCTGTGGAACGCAGGCCGGCTCGCCGTCGCGCAGTCCGGCTGCGAGGCATGTCACACGATCGCCCACAACGGCAACCTCGGCCCCGGGCCGCCGCTCACGCACATCGCCGACCGGTTGCCGCGGGGTGGTATCGAACGCACGCTCGTCAACCCGACCGCGCCGATGCCGTCCTTCAAGAACCTGCCGGCGAAGAAGTTCGAAGCGATCGTGTACTTCCTCTCGACGCTGAAGTAGACGAGCCCCGTGCCCGCTCGTTCGCGCGAGGGCGCCGGAAAGCTGCAGGCCGGCGAGGTGCGCGCGATGTTCGACCGCATCGCCGGCGTGTACGACCCGCTGAACACGCTGATGACGGCCGGGCTGCACCATCGCTGGCGCGCACGAGCCGCCGAGGAGGCGCGCGTCGGCCCGGGCAGCCGCGTGCTCGACGTCGCCACCGGAACCGGCGATCTGGCGATCGAGCTCGCACGCCGCGTCTCGCCGGGCGGCGAGGTGATCGGCAGCGACTTCGCCGAGGGCATGCTCGACCGCGCCCGCGCCAAGGCCGCCGGTGCTGGGGACGCGGCCGTGCGCCCGCGCTTCGAGTGGGCCGACGCGATGGAGCTGCCCTACGCCGACGACTCCTTCGACGCCGCGACCGTCGGCTTCGGCGCACGCAACTTCGACGAGCTCTCGCGCGGCCTCGCCGAGATGACCCGCGTCGTGCGCCCCGGAGGGCGGGTGGTGGTGCTCGAGATCACCACCCCAACGCGTGCGCCGCTGTCGCTGTTCTACCGGCTGTGGTTCGATCGGATCGTCCCTGCGCTCGGGCGCGCGGCCGGCGCAGGCGCGGCGCTGTCGCGCTCGCGCAGTGGTGGAACCCCCGACGCGACGATCGCGGCCGCCTACACCTACCTGCCCAACTCGGTCAAGCGCTTCCCCGGGCCCGCGGCACTCGCGAGCGAGCTCGAGCGGGCGGGCCTGTCGGAGATCCGCTACCTGATCACCGCCGGCGGCATCGTCGCGATCCACGCCGGCACCGTGCCCGGGGAAACCGCCGCCGCAGGCTGCGGCACTGACGCTGAAAGCGTTGGTGGGGCATCATGACCCCGGTGAGCAGCACGGCGGCCAGCGTCCCCCCCGGGGAGGTGGACGGACTCGACGCGATCATGCGCCGCGGCGGCGAGAGCCTGCGCGCCCGGATGGAGCGCACCGAGCGCCACCTCGGGCGCGTCACCGCGCAGGCCGGGACACCGCTCGCCTCGCACGCCAATGCCACGGTGATCGCCGGCGGCAAGCGCCTGCGTCCGTTGCTCGTCGTGCTCGCGTCCGAGTCGGCCGGGGGGCCGCCCCAGACCATCGAAGGTGAGGAGCGCTTGGTGCGCGCCGCTGTCGCCGTCGAGCTCGTGCACTCGGCGACGCTCGTCCACGACGACCTGATCGACGGCGCTCTGCTGCGGCGCGGCCACCCGACGGTGGCGGCTGCCGCCGGCCGTCAGATGGCGGTTGCGACCGGTGATCTGCTGTTCTCACGCGCGTTCGCGGAGCTCGCGCGCAACGACGATGTAGCGCAGCTGTGTGCCCTGTCGGAGGCCAGCTCCGCGCTCGCCGAAGGCGAGCTGCTGCAGCGCGAGGACGCGTATGCGGCGCACGTGGCCGTCGCGCGCTACCTCAGGCGTTGCGAGCTGAAGACAGCGGCGCTGTTCGAGGCCGCGTGCAGGCTCGGCGCTCTGACGGCCGTGGACGGCTCACCCGAGCTCGCCGACGCGCTCGGCGCGTTCGCACGGCGTATCGGCCTTGCGTTCCAGATGCTCGACGACGTGCTCGACGTGTCCGGTCCGGTGGAGCGCACCGGCAAGTCACGCGGCACCGACCTGCTCGACGGCACCGTAACGCTGCCGTTCATCCTCGCGCGCGAACGTGAGCCGGAGCTCGCCGCGTTCGACTTGGAATCGCTGGGCGGAGTGGGCGGGCCTGAACAGGTGGAGGCGCTGTGCGAGCGCATCGCCGCCACCGGTGCGCTTGACGAGGCGCGCGAGCAGGCGCTCGCGGTCGTCGCCGAGGCCAAGGCGGCGCTGCCAGGGATCCTGCCCGGTGGGCGCTCCGCGCTGTTGGAGCTGGTCGCGGACGCCGTCGTCGAGCGCTATCGCTAGCGGCCTGCCGCTAGCGAGCTAGAAGTCGCTCGGGAGGATCAGGTCGGCGTCGAGCGCGCGAGCGAAGAACTCGATTTCCTCGGACATGTTCGCGTGCGTCATCCGCCTGAGGTCGCCGAGCAGCGCGCTCGATCCCCGGTCGAGCTCGTCGTCCAGGCGTTCCACGGCCGTCTGATCGAAGACGCCTTCGCGCCTGGACTCGCACTCCGGACAGCGCAGCACGATCCGCCAGTGGCGCGGGCCCTCCTCGGACCAATCGAGCGGATATACGAGCTCGCCGGCGCAGTGGAAGCAGATGTGAAGCTGCGCCGGTGCGCACGCGCCGTCGGCCCCGTCCGTTCCCGGCGCGCCGTAGACGGCGCCCGTGGGGCGGGTCGCCGGCTCGGGCGGGCGGCGCTGGATGTCGGGGTTCTTCTCGGAATCCATTATTGCTCTGGGTCGTCATCGACGCGTCGAGCCAGCGCCTTTAGCCACTGGGCCCGAGACTGGCGCGGTGATAGCTTCAAAGGCCATGGCCAGCGCGATCCGCACCATCGGCCACGAGGATCGGCTCAGCCTCGTGGACCACCTCGAAGAGCTGCGTACGCGCCTGATCGTCAGCGCCGCCGTGCTGGCCGTCGCGTTCGGGATCTGCCTCTGGCAGAACCACGCGCTGCTGCGCGTCCTCAACCAGCCGCTGAAGGCCCAGACCCAGAAACAGGTCGCCAAAGGCGAGGGAACTGTCGGGCAGGCGGTACTCGCCCAGCGCGGGTTGTTGAACGTGGCCGGCAGCACGCAGGCCGTGGTCGGCGTGCTGACCAAGCCGCACAGCGGTCTCCCCGCCGCGACCCGCACCGAACTGGCGCCGCTGATCGCAAAGCTCAAGGCCGACGTCGCCCGGATCCCGCGCAACCCCGTCGGAGACAACCCCGCCACGCTGGGCATCGGCGAACCGTTCACGACGACGATCACGGTGACGCTGTACTTCGCGCTGATCGTCTCGCTGCCCGTGATCCTGTTCGAGCTCTACGGCTTCATCCTGCCCGCGCTGGCGCCGCACGAGCGCCGGGTGGCGATGCCGCTGCTCCTCGCCGTCCCGTTCCTGTTCGCGGCCGGCGTCGCGTTCGGCTACTTCGTCGTGCTGCCCGCCGCGATCCGCTTCTTCGTCAACTTCAACGCCAGCGAGTTCAACACGCTCGTGCAGGCAAATCCGTACTACAACTTCGCCGCCACGATCCTGCTCGCGATGGGGCTCGTGTTCCAGGTACCCGTCGTGATCATCGGCGCGACGCGCCTCGGGCTCGTGACGCCGCGACAGCTGCGCAAGGGCCGTCGCTACGCGATCGTGGCCTGCGCAGCGGTCGCCGCGTTCCTGCCAGGCGACGTGATCACGCTGCTGCTCGAGACCGTACCGCTGTACCTCCTCTACGAGGCGAGTATTCTGATCGCTGCGCTTGTCGGCCGCGCGCAGGGCGTGCGACCGCAGGAGGGCAGCGCGACGACCACGGCGGGCTCCGGGGATTCGGGTGCGGATCCGGCCTCGCCACCACCGCATGACCCAGGAGAGCCGACCGTGCAGGAGCTGATCGACCACACCGACCCAAGGTTGCAGGGCTAGATGCTGTTCGACACCAGAGGCCGGCACCGCCGCCGCGTCGTGCGGGTGATCTACATCGGGCTTGCGCTGATCTTCCTACTCGGCTTCGTCGGGCTGGGAGTCGGCGGCGGCTTCGGCAGCGGGGGCATCTTCAGCGCGTTCACCGGCAGCGAAGGCTCCAGCGGCGCGAGCTACTCCTCCCAGATCGCCAAATACCGCAAGCTCACCCAGACGCAGCCGAGCAACCTCAGCGCATGGGAAAACCTCACGAAGAGCCTCGTGCACGAAGCCGGCAACGAAAAGTACGCGACGACCGCAGGCACGCCCACGAGCCAGGGAAAGGCGATCTTCCGCGAAGCCGCGCAGGCGTGGAGCGGCTACATCGCGCTGAACCCGCCCAAGCCCAACGCAGAACTCGCGCAGCTGATGGAGACGGTTTACGGGGAAGCGGGCCTCAACGAACCGTCCAAGGAGGTCGAAGTCCTGCAGATCGCAGTCGTCTCCCGGCCGACGGACGCCGCCCTGTATGCGGCGCTCGCCGAGTACGCCTACAAAGCCCACAACCCGCGTGTCGGCGACCTCGCCTCTGCAAAGGCCGTCGCGCTCTCGCCGAGCGCGGATCGCACGCGGGTCAAGACCGAGCTCGCCGAAGCCAAGGCCAACCCCTCCGGCGAAAAGACCTACACCACCACGACCAACGGCAAAACCTACGTCGGCAAGCTCAACTCCAAAGGCGAACTCAAGGGCACCGAAGTCAAAACGACGACCGCCCCTGCGAGCACCTCGACGACCACCAAGAGCAAGTAGAATCATCGCTCCAGCCGGCACATCTCGCCGGCCGGCGAGCACGGGCCGTTAGCTCAACCGGCAGAGCAGGGGCCTCTTAAGCCCAAGGTTCCGGGTTCGATTCCCGGACGGCCCACTGACAGAAAAGCCCGGCGCGACGGAGATGGCGTTCGAGATCGCGCCTCTTCACGCAGTCGCGTTGCCGGCTGGGTCAGACGCTGACGCGGTAGTGGAGGTGAGCGACGCCGTTTCGGAACCGGCGCTCATCGAGAAGTTCGAGTTGTGCGTGGGCGTTATCGGGCAACGCGCGCTTGCCGCCGCCGACGAGAATCGGGTTGAGGAACAGGTGGTAGTCCTCGACGAGACCTGCGGCGATCGCTTGGCCGGCGAGCTGCGCACCGCCAACGGCGACGTCGGCTGTCGCATTCTCCTTGAGCTGCCGGATTGCGTCGGGGTCGAACTCGCGCTCGATCCGCGTCCTCGCGCTAGATACCGTCTCAAGCGCCCGGGAGTACACGATCTTGTCCGCTGCCCGCCAGACCCCACCATAGTCCGAGAACACTGTCGGCTGATCGGCCTCGCTGCTCGCGGTCTCCCAGAACACCATCGTCTCGTACATCCGGCGCCCGTATAGGTAGGTGCCGATCGGCCGCTCGAGATCGTTGACGAACGTATGCACCTCCTCATCCGGCATCGCCCAGTCGAACGTGCCCTCCTCGTCCTCGACATAGCCGTCAAGCGAGGCAATCGCCGTGTAGATCAGCCTGGCCATCTCCACTCCAATCGGTCGTTACGGTGCAGCCACGGCCGCGCATGCCGAGAGCGCGATCCGCTTGTGAGTCGCAATCGCTTGAGCCGCGCTCAGGCGACTGCCAGCAGCTCCCACTCGTCGGGGACTCCCTTCAAGCTGTAGAGGCCGCGGCTGGTGAAAGCGTAACCCGATCCGGCGACCAGATCCTTGACGGTTCGAGACGCGAGCAGCTCTCCCGAACCCGCCAGCGCGGCGACTCGAGCGGCTATATGGACCCCGATCCCCGAGACGTCGTTGCCGCGGAGCTCAATTTCACCCGTGTGCATCCCCGCCCGGATCGCGATTCCTGCGTCCGCGAGCGAGGAGCGCAGTGTGTCAGCGCACCCGAGACCGCGCGCCGGCGCGTCGAAGGTCGCAAGCACGCCATCGCCGGTCCCCTTCACCAAGCGGCCGCCGCAGTCGGCGACAGTGCTCTGGGAGATCCTGTCGTGCCGGTCGAGCACCTGCCTCCAGGCCCTGTCACCCAGGGCCGCCGCCCGCGAGGTCGAGTCGACGATGTCGGTGAACAGGACCGTGGCGAGCACCCTCTCGGTCTTGTTTGGGGACGCGTGATGACCGGTGAGGAACTCCTCCAGGAGCGACAGGTGTGTCTCGACCTCGCCCCACTGCGGTGGGTGAGCGTCGCCGTCGAGCTCCACCATCTGCGCCCCGGGAATGCGTTCGGCGAGATAACGGCCAAATGACAAAGGAATGAGCCGGTCACCCGTGCGGTGCATGACGATCGTGGGACACTGGATCGAGTCGAGGACGGGACGCAGGTCCATCTCCCGGATCCAACGCCAGGCGGCGAGCAACCCTCCCGGGGTGGTGGTCTGGCGCTCGAAGCGGTTCATCCAACGCAGAAAGCTGGGGTCGCCGACCTTGCTCGGAACGAGCGCCCGAATGCTGAGAGTCTCCGGCGTCCCCCAGCTCTCCGCCCACCGGGGCATGAAGACGTCACCACGGGCCACGTCGCCGTTCGCGAACGAACCGAAGAGACACAGGTGACTTACGCGCTCGGGGTACGTCGCGGCGAACATGGCGGCGGTCGTCCCGCCCTCGGAGATTCCTCCCAGCGCGACGCGATCCGCGCCGACCGCGTCGAGCACCGCCGTGAGGTCGCCGAGGCGGTCGTCGAGGGTCGGAACGCCGGCGTCGCGATCAGACAGGCCCTGACCCCGCTTGTCGAAGTGGACGAGCCGCGAGAACGACGCAAGCTCGGTCAGGTAATGCCGAGACTCGGGATCCTCCCACGCCACCTCGATATTCGAGACGATCCCCGGCAGGCCCACGAAGGTGAGCTCGCCCTCGCCCAACACCTGGTAGGCGATGTGCACGTCACCGTTGCGCGCATACCGCGTCTCGGGCATCCACGTCGGGGAGTCCGCGACTCCGGCCATGCGGACCACAATACGCGCCATGGAGTCGAACCGGCCGTATCGCCTCGAGCTCTGGCGACGAGCTTGGCGGGTTGACCCGGCAGGCTCAAGTGCGGGTTGCGCGAGGTCTGCGTTTGCGCGGCCGCCTCTGCGCGGGCGTCGATTCCGTCGTGTCTGGGGGTAGCCGCCCGATTTGCCAAAGGCCGGCATCGTGTTGGGCGGCGAGCCAGCGCTCGGCGTCGCGCCGGCCGAGCGCGATCAGCTCGTCGATGAACTCGCGAGCAAGGAACAGGTAGCTGAGTAGCTCGCCGTGGATCGCGCTGCGCTCCGCGTTGACGATCCGCCCGAGCAGCGCGAGGTTGGTGTCGCGCACGAGACTGTCGATGCGGGCGTAGTGACGCTTGTAGACGTCGCGGGCGAGGCGTCCGATCTCGAAGCGATCGCCCGGCGCGATAAAGATGTAGGGAATCCTTCCGCGGCTTCTGCGGCCAGCGTTTTCGCGACCGGCGGTCGGCCCGCCAGCCGGGAGGGCCTCATTTACGGTGGCGAGCGTCGCGACATTGTCGGCGAGCTGATCGCCGAGCACGACCTGCAGTAGCTGCGCGACGCCATCGATCGCGTCCGGCCGTGCTGACGGCCTGGCATGCGTCACCGAGGAGTTCAAGCCGATCGCGACTACGCGGTGGGCGCCCAGCGTGAGCGCCGGCACGAGCGGCGCATTGAGACGCACGCCGCCGTCGCCGTACCAGCCCGCCGCCGCGCGCGGGCGCTGAATCTTGACGGCGGGAAACGCGCCCGGGATCGCAGCCGACGCGAGTACATGCTCAGGCGAGAGAGCGGTCGCGGCGTACTCGATCGCGTGCATCGAGTCAACGCCAAGCGCCGGGCCGCCGTGATGGAACACGACGCTGCGGGTCGTGGCGTAAGCCGTAGCCACGACTGCGGCGGCGGTCAGCGCGCCGCTCTTGACATTACGCGCGATCTGCTCGAACGCGACAAGGCGCGCGACCGTGTCGCGCAGCGGCGAGGAGTCGAGCAGCCCGGACGGGTCGGCGCCGGGTAGGCCCGCGAGCATCGCCCCGACGCCCAACAGGCGGCCGAGCTCCGATGGCGAAACCAACGGCCGCAGCGCGTCGCCCCAGCGCAGCTCACGCCACATCTCAACCGCGGCGGCGGTGCTCGCCTCAAGCGGTTCGTGGGCGCGAGCCGCAAAGAACGCACCGTTGAGCGCGCCGATGCTGGTCCCGACGATGATGTCGGGCGTCTCGCCCCGAGTCGCGAGGGCGGGGGCCAGCGCCGCCAGCGCTCCGACCTCGTAGGCGCCACGCGCCCCGCCGCCGGCGAGCACGAGCGCGATTCGCTCCCGCCGGACGCCTTGTTGGGCAGGGCTGGGCACCGTCGACGCACACTACCTGACGACACGAACCACGTTCTTCGACCGGCAGCTGGTTGATGCCGCGCACGAGCCGGCGCGTTTCTTCACGGGTAGGCTTGCCGCGCGGAGGCCGGGCATCAGGTCCGGGCCACGCTCTAGGAAGGGGCGCGTTCATGAGCGGACGGATTGTTGTGCTCGGTGCAGGCTTTGGCGGCCTCGAGCTCGCTACGACGCTCTCGGAGACGCTCGGCGAGGGCGCGGATGTCAAGCTGATCGACAAGTCTGACGCCTTCGTGTTCGGGTTTTCCAAGCTCGACATCATGTTTCGCGGCGCCACGCCGGATTCGGTGCGCATGTACTACCGCGATATGGCAAAGCCCGGGGTGAGGGTGTTGCGTGAGACGATCACGGCGATCGACCCCGAAGCGCGAACGGTGCTCACCGACGCGGGTGCGCACGAGGCGGACGTGCTCGTGATCGCGCTTGGCGCCGACTACGACATGGCTGCGACCCCCGGCCTCGCGGAGGCCGGCAACGAGTTCTACTCGGTGGCCGGCGCCGAACGGCTCGCCGGGATCATCCCGTCGTTCTCGCGCGGTCATGCCGTCATCGGGATATGCGGCGCTCCCTTCAAGTGTCCGCCGGCTCCCAGCGAGTGCGCGCTCATGCTCGACGACGAGCTGACTGCGCGCGGGGTGCGGGACTCCTGCGAGATCTCGATCGTGATGCCGCTGGGCACTCCAGTGCCGCCGTCACCGGAGACGTCGGCGGCGCTGGAACGAGAGTTCGCCGCTCGCGGCATCACGCTGCTCAGCGGTCGGCGGGTGGCCGCGCTCGACGGCTCGCGCAGCATGGTCGTGCTCGACGACGACAGCGAGCTGCCCTTTGATCTGTTCCTCGGCGTTCCCAGGCATCGCGCACCGGACGTGGTGATCTCGAGCGGCATGACCGAAGACGGCTACATACCTGTCGACTCCGCGACCCTCGCGACGCGGTATCCGGGCGTCTACGCGGTCGGAGACGTAGCGACTGCAGGAGTTCCGAAGGCCGGTGTCTTCGCGGAGGGCGCAGCGCGGATCGTCGCGCAGACGATCGTCTCCCGGGTGCGCGCCGGCGAGCCGCCCGATCGTTATCTCGGAAGAGGCACGTGCTACATCGAGTTCGGTCAGGGACGTATCGGCAGCGTCGACATCGACTTCCTGTCCGGTCCGACCAAAACGGGCACGTTCAACGCGCCTTCCGCGGAGCAGATGGCAGAGAAGGAGCGGTTCGGTTCGAGCCGCCGTGTGCGCTGGTTCGCTGCCTGATCTAGCCTCGCTGCGCGACGCCGGGGAGAGGCACGCGGCGCCGCGCGCAAGGCCCAGAGCGCTCAGCCGACGACTGCGGCCGTCTTCGCGGCCTCGTCGAGTTCGCGCTTGAACTCTCTGCTGTCCACGTCGATTTCCTTCTCGACCGACTTTTCCGCGCTGATCAGCCACTTGTCGAGCTGCTCTTGCAGGCGTGACTCACCGATCACGAGCAGCGTTGCCTGGCCCTCGTCGATCATGTCGCCAAGCTCCTTGGCGTCGCCTCTCGAGATGCCGCGTTTGAAGTGCCCGCCAAGCCCGCCGATCACACCGCCGACCAACGCTGCCGGTATGACCGCCGGCGCGGCGAGCACGCCCACGGCGGCGCCTACCGCGATGCCGCCCCACGCGCCGTGCTGGGTGGGCTTCTCGTGCTTCTCGACGTGGACCTTGCCGTCGTCGTCCTTCGTGACCAGCGCAACGTCATAGGTGCCCACGAGCTTCGCCGCGTGCAGTTCGAGCAGGGTGTCGTAGTCCGCCTCGGCACCGGCGGGATCGGAATAGGTTGCGGCGTAGATGAAAACGGGTCTGTTGCTCATCGTGTCTCCAGTCAGCTCGAGAATGTTCACCGGCAACGGTCAGCGGACAGCCTCGTGCTGGACTGGACCGTTGAGCGCATCCACGTGGAGTTGAGCACGGACGGACACGCACGCCATCATCCAGAGAGGTTGAAATCGTGAGATCGCGGGGCGGCCGCCAACGCGTTGATTTCAACCGATCCGGCCGATGTCGAACGAGGACGGCGGCGCTGGACTGGGATCGTGGCCGGGCCGGTAAACACGCGGGAAGCTCCCGCGACCGACGAGGGCCACCCCGAATCCTTTGCTCAGGCGGCGCTGACCAGGTCACCCGGTTTCTGGCTGTCGGTTCGCTACGCGCTGCTGTTCGGCGTGGTCCTGGCCTTCGCCAGCCTCGCGTTCCTGGGGGTGACCGAAGCCGGGGGCAACTGGTTCGCGCTCCCCGGAGACCCCGGCTGGCTCGACGGGAAACTGTGGTGGGTCGCGGTGACGGCGGCGGCCGGAGTGCTCGTCGGCGTGCTGCGGCGCGTGTTTCGGCTACCCGCCAAGATGCCAGGGACGATCGCCGAGATGAAAGACGAGCGCGTCGAGCCTTCGCATGTGCCGGGGGGCGTGGCTGTTTCGGTGGTGTCGCTGATCGGCGGGGCGAGCCTCGGGCCGGAGGCGGCGCTGGGCATGCTGGGCGGAGGTCTGGGGACCTGGGTCTCCGAGCGGCGCCAGCTCAGCGCGGACGAGCGCGCGACGAGCGCGCTCACCGGGATCGCCGGCGCGTACGGCGGACTCCTGGCGGCTCCCTATGTGGCGACGATGCTGGTGCTCGAGATCGCACGGCCGAAGGGGGAACGCAGCACCAATGCGCTGGTCTCGGGTCTCCTCGCCTCCTCCGTGTCGTTCGCGGTGTTCTTCCCGATCGCCGGCGCAACGTTTCTCGGGATCTACACGCTGCCCCCCTACACGTTCAAGGACTCGCAGCTGCTCGAGGCCGTCCCACTCGGGCTGCTCGCCGGGTTCCTCGCTCTGGTCACGGCTGTAGCGATCGGCGGCGCGACGAAGCTCCTAGCTCCGCTCGCGCATCGCACCGTTCTGCTCGCGAGCCTAGGCGGCATCGTCTTTGGGCTTGTCGGTGTCGCGCTGCCGCTGACGCTCTTCACCGGCTCGTCTCAGCTCACGACGGTGATCGCCGACGGAGCGACGCTCGGTGCGGGCCTGTTGGTCGCCGTCGTGTTCGCGAAGATCGTCGTCTTTGCGATCTGCCAGGCGAGCGGCTTCATCGGGGGTCCCTTCTTCCCGATGCTCTTCATCGGTGGGACCGCCGGTGTCGCTCTCCACGATCTGATCCCGGGGCTGCCGGTGGCGCTCACGTTCACCACCCTTTTTGCGGCGCTCCCCGGGTCACTCGTGGCGGCGCCGTTCAGCCTGATTCTGTTGGCCGCGCTGACGACGCAGATCGGCACGCTCCAGACCGCTCCCGTCGCGATCGCCGTCCTCGTCGCCTACCTCGCGGTGTCAGGGTCGGGCGCGCTCGCGGCGCTCGCTCGACGCGGGCAGAAGTCCTAGTCGGCTTGACGTTCGAGCTGCAGGTCGCTCGCTCATTTAGCCAGTACAAGCACCAGCAGGACGACCATCGCAACCAGCAGCGCCGAGATCGCAAGCATTCGTGCGCGCCACACCTGCGACTCATGGACATCGCTCGCGGCCAGCTTCAGATCGAGCGGCGACGTGACGACGTCCTCGCTCAGCACGTGTGGGCGCCACTCGCCGAGCTCCGCGAGCGCGGCGTCGCGTTCCTGCGCCGTCGCGTCGCGTTCGTGCGCCGTCGCGTCGCGTTCCTCCGCGGCGCGGTCGCGTTCCTCGAGCGCCGCTTCGCGGTCGCGGGTGAGGCGGTCACGTTCGAGCGTGACCGTGTCCCGCTCGAGCGTGCGGCGGGTGCCGAGCGCCGCAGTCAGCTCCCACTGCCTGGCGACCTCCTCGATTCGGGTCTGGGCCGTGTCGCGCTCGGCCAGCATGCGGTTGCGCTCCTGAACCGCGCTGTCGCGTTCGGCACGCACCGCGTCGCGTTCGCGTGCGGCCTCATCGCGTGCCGCGCGCGCGTCATCGCGCTCGCGTGCCGTTTGCGCCGCCAGGCGAGCTCCTGCTCGCTCGCGCTCGGCCTCAGCACGCAGGTCGGCGATGCGCAACGCGACCTCTGCCTCGATCGCATCGTGGCGCTCGGCGAGCGCCGCATCGCGCGCGGCACGCGACTCGGCGAGTTCGCTGCGTAGCCGCTCGCACTGGCGCTCGAGCTCCCCGAGCTCAGGCGGGACCTCGACTTCGACCGTAGTGCTGCCCTCCGAGCCCGTCGAGCGCGGTCGGGCGGGGTCGGCGCCGACGGCTGGCGCGCGCGGGCGCGCACGGCGACGCCAGCGGCACGGTCACGTCGGGTGCGACCGTCAGCTCGACATCGAGCAGAGTGCTCGGATCGGTCGAACAGGGAAAGGCCGCCTGCCAGATCTCGCCCTCTTCGGCGATCCATGGCTTGTGGTCGAGCACCGCCAAAAGGCGCTGCTCGCGCCCGCCGGCAACGGCGGTGAGGGTAGGTCGCATGAAGCGACGCCCGCGGACCCCGGACCACCGACCGCTTACTTCGATGCACGCATCGTCAGCCAGCTCGAAGCGCTCGACCTCGAAGCTGGCGGGCGCGAGCGCCGTCACGTTCCACCGTCGCCGCGTCGCATCACACACCTCACTGCCCGTTATGCGCATAGAAATCACGCACCGCATGGGCCGTTGCAGTTGGACTCGGTCTCCTACAGCCTATAAAGCCGAGCGCGAAAGCCGAGCGGTGTACCGTAGAACATGTGTCCACGCGCTGGCGTGTTCTGTCCTTCGGCCTGGCCGCGGTGCTCGTGCTGGCCGGCGGCGCGTGTGCCGCGCTCGTTAGCGGCGTCACCGGGGAAGTGCTGACGATCGTGCTGATCTCCGCGGGCCTCTGTGGCGGCTTGTTGCTGATCTTCTTGGAAATCGGGCTCGACGAGGAACGTGAGCGCGAGCGCGATGAGGAGCAGCGGCGGCGCACGCCCAAGCGATCGGTGCTCGCACCAAAGCTGCCACCGCACCGCGCACGCTGGCCACGCCGCCCGGGTTGATCGGTCCGGCCCGGCTCCGAGGCCTGCTCAGGCGGCGCTGTGCGCCGGCTCTTCGGTGGCCGCCCGCCCGTTGCCGGCGATGATCGTGTCGCGTCCGGCCTGCGTCCAAACCACCTGTTCGCGACCGGGCCCCACACCGATCATCGCGACGGGGGCGCCGGTGTGCTCAGCGATGAAGTCCAGGTACTCGCGCGCTTGGACCGGCAGGTCAGAGATCGTGCGGCACTCGCCCAGATCCTCCTTCCAGCCGGGAAGCTCGGTCAGCTTGGCGGTCGTGTGGTGCAGCACCGTCTGGTGGTAGGGGAAGTCCTCGAACTCGGCTCCGTCGGCGCCTAGATAGCTGGTGCACACCCCGATGCGGTCGAGTCCTGAGAGCACATCCAGCTTGGTGACCACCAGCGCCGTCAGCGTGTTCAGACGGGCCGCGTAGCGCAGCGCGACGAGGTCCAGCCAGCCCGTGCGCCGCGGACGGCCGGTCGTCGTGCCGAACTCGCCGCCGCGCTGGCGGATCGTCTCGCCCATCTCGTCGTGCAGCTCGCTCGGGAACGGGCCGGCGCCGACGCGGGTCGTGTACGCCTTTGAGATGCCCCAGATTTCCTCGATCGCCTTCGGCCCGATGCCGCTGCCGACGCACGCCGCGCCCGCGAGCGGGTTCGAGGACGTCACGAACGGATAGGTGCCGTGGTCGATGTCGAGCATCGCCCCCTGCGCGCCCTCGAGGATCACCGCATCGCCCGCGTCGAGCATCTCCCACATCAGCTTCGACGTGTCCGCGATGTGCTGCTCCAGGCGGTGGCCGTAGGTCAGGTACTCCTCGGTCATCGTGTGCAGGTCGAGCGCCGGGTCCTTCTCGAATGGCCGCAGCGACAATCGCTTGGGCTCCATCGCCGCGACGATCTTCTTCTTGAGGATCTTCTCGTCCAGCAGGTCCTGGACGCGGATGCCCAGCCGCGCTGCCTTGTCGGCGTAGCAGGGGCCGATGCCCCTGCGCGTGGTGCCGATCTGCAGACTGCCGAGTTTCGCCTCGCCGGCGGAGTCGAGCAGCAGGTGGTAGGGCATGATCAGGTGCGCGTTGGCGGATATGCGCAGGCCGCTGACGTCGACACGCCGCGCGCGCAGCGCGTCGAGCTCCTCGATCAGCACCTTCGGGTCGATCACGACGCCGTTTCCGATCACGCAGCGCTTGCCCGGATACAGGATGCCGGACGGGATCAGGTGCAGCTTCCACTCCTGATCGCCCCTGACGATCGTGTGCCCGGCGTTGTTGCCGCCCTGGAAGCGCACGACGGCGTCGCTGTGCTCGGCGAGCAGATCGGTGATCTTGCCCTTGCCCTCATCGCCCCACTGGGCGCCGACTATCACTATGCCTGGCATGAGGAGTGGAGTTTAGGGAGGCACCGGCCCCCTACCGGTATGCCGCGCCGGATTCGGCCCGGCGGCGCCACGCGGATCGGCGCAATCTCAGGCGGAGGGCTGGCTGATCTCGGCGCGCCCGGCACGATACTCGCGCCGCTTGTCCTCGCCGTCGAGCGGGATCAGGTCACCGCAGATCTCCACCAGGCGCGAGACCGTGCGCGCTCCCAGTCGCTCAGACAGCTCGTCAGGCATCAGGTTCGTCGTCGCGACGATCGCGCGCTGGGACTCGTAGCGCGCGTTGACGATCGAGTACAGCTGCTCGAGCACCCAATCGGTCCGGTTCTCGGCACCGAGGTCGTCGATGTGCAGCAGATCCACGGCGGTCAGCCGGTCGAGCAGCTCGAGCAGCCCTCCCTCGGAGTCCATCGACTCGCGCAGCAGGTTGAGCAGGCGGGGCAACGAGTAGATCGCCACCGAGCGTCCCGCGTCGAGCGCCGCTTTGGACACCAGCATCGCGAGCGTCGTCTTGCCGGTGCCGACACGGCCCTGGAACCACAGCCCGCGCCCGGCATCGATGTTCGCGTCGATCGACTGCACGTAGCGCCGCACCGCACGGATCTGGTCCGAGGCCGTCCTCGCCATGTCGCTGACCGGTGGACGCTCGAACGAAACGCCTCTGTAGAGCTTGGGAATCCGGCCCTCCAAGCGGGCGGTGCGCGCGGCGGCGATGCGCCCCGCGCGGCAGCCGCAGTCGCTGGCCGTGTTCGTGGCCTCCTCGACGACGAAGCCGCTGCCGTCGCACACGCCCAGCGGGCAGCCGCCGCCGGCTCCGCCGCGGCGCGCCGTGAGCTCGAGCGGCTCGTTGGGGTCGAACAGCGGGTCGCTCATTCCGCGAAGCGCTCGCCGGCGTAGTTCATGAACTTCGGGTACTCCTTCTGGAAGGTCAGCGTGACTTTGCCGACCGCGCCGTTGCGGTGCTTGGCGATGATCAGATCGGCCTCGCCGGGGCGCTCGGACTCCTCGTTGTAGTACTCGTCGCGGTAGATGAACATCACGAGGTCGGAGTCCTGCTCGAGGTTTCCACTCTCACGCAGGTCCGACAGCTGCGGCTTCTTGTCGGGGCGCGTCTCCACCGCGCGGCTGAGCTGCGACAGCGCGATCACCGGCACGCCCAGCTCGCGCGCCAGGATCTTCAGCCCGCGGCTGAGCTCGCCGACGGCCGTCACGCGACTGTCGTAGCGGCTGTCGGTGCGCATCAGCTGCAGGTAGTCGATGATGATCAGGCCCAGTCCCCCCTCGCACTGGCTGTGCAGGCGGCGTGCCTTCGCGCGGATCTCCAGCATCCCCACGTCGCTCGAGTCGTCCACCCACAGCGGCGCACGCGCGAGGCGCTGGCTGGCCTTCAGGATCTTCGGCCAGCGTTGCTCGGCCACGCGCCCCTTGCGCAGCTCCTCCCCCTTGATCCGCGCCTGCGAGGCAACGAAGCGCTGCGCGAGCTCGGCCTCGGCCATCTCGAGCGAGAACAGCGCCACGGGCTTGCCGTGCTCGACGGCGGCGTTCTCGGCGATGTTGCACACGAGCGCGCTCTTGCCCATGGCCGGGCGCGCGGCAATGATGATCAGGTTGCCCGCCTGAAAGCCGCCGGTGATCTCGTCGAGGTCCTTGAACCCCGACGGTGTGCCGGTCAACGACGTTCCCTCGAGCGACAGCCGGTGCAGCTTGTCGAGCTCCTCGTGCAGCACCTCCTCGATCGCGCGGAAGTCCTGCTGGCGGTCGTCGCGTGCGACCTCGAGCATCGCCTTCTCCGCCTGCTCCACGAGCTCGCGCGGCGGCGCGTCGTGTCCGAGCACGCTCTCCTGGATCTCATACGTGCTCTTGAGCAGGCGCCGCAGCAGCGCGTTCTCGCGCACGATCTGGGCGTAGCGGCGCGCGTGGCCGGCCGCCGGCACGACGCCCGTGAGCTCGTCCACGGTCGCCGGTCCGCCGATCTGCTCGAGCTTGCCCATCTGGCGCAGGCGGTCGATGACCGTCAGCACGTCCACCGGCTCGCTTTCGTTGTACAGCGCGAGCATCGCCTCGTAGACCGTGCCGTGGCGCTCGCGGTAGAAGTCCTCCGCGCGCAGCCCCTCTTCGATCACGAGCGCGTACAGCGAGCGATCCGACAGCAGAATCGCGCCGAGCACCGACTGCTCGGCGTCGAGGTTGTGCGGCGGGGCGATCATGCCCGCGGAGGCGCCGGAGGCGCCGTTGGCTTGGGAGACGGCGTTCATCGGTTGGGCGAGTTTAGGGTCGATGGCTCATCGGGCCTCCGGCGTTTTTCGGAATACGCGGGATGGATAGACCGCCGGCCCGTATGTACGAACATATGTTCGCACAACTAGGCGACAAGCATCTACCGCGGACGCCGTCGCGCGACTTCCGCGGAGGTCACCGTGGAGCGACGTTGCGACGGAGCACGCCCATCGCTAGTGCGCGACCGATGGTAAGCGGATGGCTGAGGAGCGTGGAGACCCTGCCGGCCAGCGAGCTGGGATCGTGCGCGACTCCGAGTTGGCGCAAGATGCTCGTCTGGTCGAAGTAGACCCGCTCGCAACAGATGCGATCGTCTTCGAACAGGAAGAACGCCGTCATACGAGAGCGGAACGCACGGCCGGTAGCGGGAAGAGAGCGCAGCGGGCCGAGGTGGGTGCCAAGCAGATCGAACTCGACGATCACAGCGTCGTCTGCGTGATGAAGGGCGACGAGCTCGTTGCGCTGGTCCGGAAACGCGGTGCGGGTCTCGGCGAAGTAGCGACGGACCTCGGTCTCACCGTCGTAGACATCTCCGGTGGCGATGATCTCGTAACGGGGATGCGCAAAGGTCGCGATCGTCGTATCGAAGTCGTGGTGGTTCTCGGACTCCATATGCTCGCGCACGACGGCCTCTCGGCGCTCACGCAGAGTGCTCGCTGAGGTCGGGCCCGGCTCGGACACCGAGCACTTGTAGCAGGCCTGAACAATTTTCGGTCGCTAGGGCTTCCGCCCAGAGGCGATGGCTGCGAACGCGGCAACGGCGCTGCCGACCAGCGGCAATGTCCCCTCGGACAACGTCATATAGCCCCACCCGATCCAGGCGTGATCGACTTACTTGCGGGCGTGCTCGCCGTGAGGCGCCCCCGGGCCGGGCGGCAGCTCGATCTCTCCGCGCGCCGCGTGTTTGCCGCACTGGTCGCAGCGGAGGTTTGGGCCGATGTTGCCTCCGCAGCCGGCGTGGAGGCTGAGTCGTGGTGGGCCGCCCGGGGTCGGGTAGTGGCGGTCACCCCACTTCATGAGCACGATCAGGGCAGGAGCGAGCTCGCGTCCCTTGTCGGTGAGCACGTACTTCGGCCGGCCTGGCCGCTCCGGGTCCGGAACGCGCTCGAGCAGCTCCTCGTCGCACAGCCGCTTGAGCCGGTTGGTGAGGACGTTGGAGGCAATCCCGAGCTTCGTCTGGAACTCCTCGAACAGCGTCAGGCCGACGAGGGCGTCGCGGAGGATCAGCAGCGTCCAGCGCTCCCCGATGACCTCTAGTGATCGGGCGATCGAGCAGACCTGGTCTGGATAGTCGCGTTGGAGCACGCCCCAATCATAGCTGTCTTGCTTGACAAAAGCCAGAGCGCCGGCTAGGCTGCCTTGCATGACGCCAGCTAGCCCCGGCGAACAGTGCATGAAAGTGCGCTGAACAGCCGCCCACTTGAGCGTCTCGGCTCCAACGCAAACGGTCCATTCACACCCAAGAGAGGACAACATGAATCATCTACCTGCATATCTGTGGGCCCTCACATACGCAGAGGTCATAGGCATCGCCGCGGCGACCGCATACGCGCTATATCGCGGCGCTCGCGCCGCCGGGCTCGGCAATCGAGTCTCGACGAGGATGGGGTTGGGCGCCGCCCTTCTGTTCGGCGTCTGGCTTGCCGTAAGTAGTCTGGTCGCAGGCGGCGGCAGCTACCGCTCACGCCTCGGGCATGGCGTCCCTTGGCTGCCACTGGCAGTGTTCGGCTTCTTTGGGTTGCTGCTCGCGCTGACCCGTGTGCCGCTGATCAGGCGAGCGCTGACCGGCCCAGGTGCCCAAGCGCGGCTGCTGTTGCCCCACTCCTTCCGGGCGGGAGGGATCGTGTTCGTGATAGCGATGCTGCTCGGGAAACTTCCTGCGCTCTTCGCTGTACCCGCCGGGTTTGGTGACATTGCGGTTGGCATTGCCACACTATGGGTCGCGCGCAATCTACGCGAGGGATCGCAGACCAAACCGCTCATTTGGTTCACCCTTCTCGGGATCGCGGACCTCGTCTCGGCGCTGACCCTGGGAGCGCTGACAGGCTTCCTCCAGGTCGTCCACGTGGACCCGTCCGCGACTCTGAACGCTGACCTGCCGCTCGCCATCATCCCAACCGTCGGTGTGCCGTTGCTACTGGCGATGCACCTCACGTCGCTGCGCGTCCTCTTTCGGGATCGCGCGGCCGACCGAGTCGCGGACGGGTTGGTCGTTACCCCACTGAGTGCGTAGCACCGAGGCGAACCATGGCATCCATCTGCCAGAACAAGCCGATAGAAATCGCGCAGCCTGGAATGTCAACGCTCGGGGGAGAGTCCTCGCTACCGGAGCGCGCCGCGCTGCGCGTGCCTCATCCGACGAGGATACGATTCCATGAGTATAATCACTATATGCATATAACAAACTCGCTGGTGGAGCAGTCTTGATGGCGCAGCTGAGCGGCACCCGCATCCTGATAACTGGAGGCACGAGCGGCCTGGGGCGGGCGATGGCGCAAGCGCTCGCGCAGTCGGGCGCCCGGGTGGCGGTGAGCAGTCGCGATCGGGGACGGGCGCAGGCCACGGCCGCGGAGTTGGGCGCCGGAGCGCTGGGAGTCGAGCTCGACGTTCGCGACCCAAGCTCGGTGTCGGCGGCGGTCGACAGCGTGGACAGGCTGTTCGGCGGTCTGGACGTACTGGTCAACAACGCCGGGATCGGGATGCTCACTGTCAATCCGCGGTTCATGACCGACCCCCAGCCGTTCTGGGAGGTGCCATCCGCCGGCTTTCGCGATGTGCTGGAGACCAAGGCGACCGGGACGTTCCTTGTGGCCCGGGAGGTGGTGCCGCGAATGCTGAGCGCCGGCCATGGACGGGTGGTCACGATCTCGATGAGCGAGCAGACGATGACCCGCCGCGGCTTCATTCCCTACGGACCATCGGGCGCCGCCGTCGAGGCCCTGGCCCGGGTGATGGCAGCTGATCTCACCGACACGCCCGTAACCGTCAACATCCTTTTGCCCGGAGGAGGTACTGCCACCGGAATGATTCCCGAGGAGATACCAGAGGAGATCCGCGCCAACCTGCTCGACCCGGCGATCATGGGACCGCCGATCGTCTGGCTCGCCTCTCCGGAGTCCGCAGGAGTCCACGACGAGCGGATCGTCGCCCGCGAGTTCGACGACTGGCTGGAGGCACGCGACAGCCAGAGCCCAACGAAGGCAGACTAGGTTTCGCTCTCGTGACCCTGCCGAGCGCGAACTCCGCCAACAGGTCCGAGGAGGATGCGGACCTCGCGCGTCGCGCTTGGCGCGTGATGTCGCAGGTCGCGCTCGATCGTGACCGCAAGATCGCGGTCTCGGACGCGCTCGGGCTGAGCTGGACACGCGTGCTCGCGCTGCGACAGCTGGCTGCACAGTCGCACACGCTGCGCGCGCTCGCCCAGCGGCTCTCGGCCGACCCGCCATACGTCACGCTGATGGTCGACGACCTGGAGGAGCGCGGGCTGGTGCGGCGGATGCCTCATCCCGACGATCGGCGGGCGAAGCTCGTGGAGCTAACCGCGTCCGGCCGCACCGCCGCGGCACGCGCCGATGCGATCCTCGACGAGCCGCCGGCCGAGCTGCTTCACGTGCCTGTCGAGGACCTCGCGACCGTGCTGCGCGTGCTCGAACGCCTCGTCTGTTGAGAGGCGCTCGCGCAACGGATGGATTTCGCACTCTTGCTTGTTGTCCAACTCAGCAGTCTCGGCGGTCTCCACCGACACGCTCGCATCCTTTGCCGACCTTGGCCTCACACCGGACACCGGCACCCGACCCCTACTACGACAGTCCCACGGCTTTGAGGGCATCGCGGCTGCTCTCGTAGCCGACGCAGCGGGTCGCCTTCCCATCGCTGAACCAGCCGACGGAGATCCAACGCAGATGCAGCGGCGCTCCAGAGCGCGCGCCACTTCCAACCAACGCAACACGCCCAACCACGAACTCATCACAGTCGGCGATGATCTCCTCCACCACCAATCGCGTTCCCTCGGCCAAAACGTCGAAAGTGTCACTGATCCATTCGCGAACTCCAGCCACGCCCCGGTAGGTCTTGTCGCTGACCGCGGTCTCGATGTTTTCCATACGGAACTCCGGGGCGAGAAGGGCCTCGGGCACTTCGCGGGCGTCGAACGCAGCACTGATGCGACGGTAGATCTCGACGTTCGCCTGCGACATCGCCTACTCCGACAGCTCCAAAGCTTTGAGGGCCTCATCGCGGTCGAGGAAGATGCGGATGCGGCTGATCTTGCCGTCAATGAAGTCGTAGACGTTCGCGCTGTCAGCACCGGTCACGATCCCGCTAGCGCGGCCAGTCGATCTGGTCCGTACCAGGGCGAGCACGTTGCTGGCGCCTATTGCTTGCACGCGCTGCACCTCGATCCGAAAGTCAGGGCCTATGTCCTCGATGTCGGTGAGGAAACGCCTGATCCCGTCAGACCCCAGATACTCGGCCCCGACCATCGGCAACAACAACTCCACATTCTCGGTACAGCAGGCGAGGTAGGCATCTATGTCTCGCGCATTGATCGCCGCGATGGCCCGCCCGACCGTCTCCACGTTCTCCTCCGACATCGCCTACCCCCCCGACTCGGCAAGGCGCGCTGCAGACAGCCAGCGACAATATCCGCCTCGGACGGAGTGATAGCCCCCTCATCCGATGCAGGCTCGACCATCCTACGTCACAATGACGCGAAAGCAGTCGCGCACGATCACGGCTTTCGCGCTCTTGCAGATCGTCCGGAACGGCATGTCTGCCGTTGGGACTCGCGGGCTCTCGCGATGCTCGGTGAGCGGGCGTCAGCGCGGTCGTCCATGTCGCCGGGTGAGCCGCCTGATCATTCCTCCTGTCCGGCCCGTCGTGCTTGACGTGCGCGTTTACCCTGGGTTGCTTTCTACATCTTGCGTAGCGGAGAACGCCGGCATGACTTCCTGCGCAAACCTTTGCAGCTGCTCTTTGCCGCCGAGCACTGTTAGCAGGACGTACTCTGCGCCGGCATCGCTCAATGCTGCCAGCTTGGCCTGGATTTCCTCAGGCGTTCCACAGAGCGCGTGCTCCTCGGTGGCCCCTTTCTTGTCGGCGTAGGCGAGCACATGGGAGCCGCCTTCGCGGCCGGGCGAGCGAGCAACGCTCAGCGTGCGCTGGGTGTACTCAGCTAGACGCGCCAGAGCGGCTTCGGCGTCCGCCCGATCCCGCGCGACATACAGCTGGCGCGCCACCGCGACCCCCATCGGATCGAACTGTCTCCCGTGCGCTTCACGCTCGGCGCGGTATAGAGCGATACGCTCGCCAATCTGCGCGGGAGACGCGTACTGGTCGAGCATGAGGTTGAAGCCGCGCTCGGCCGCTCGGCGGATCGATGCCGAGCTCGCAGCTGCCATCCAGAACGGCGGGTGGGGTTGTTGAGCAGGCGGCGGCTCGACCACGATGTCCTCGAAGTGCCAGAACCGGCCGCGGTGCGAGAACCGGGAACGCTCAAGCCAGGATCGTGTGATGACCTCAACGGCCTCGTCAAACCGCGCATCTGCCTCCTCTGGCGGGACCTGGAAGCCGGTGAACTCGCTGTGCCGGTAGCCCTTCCCGATTCCGAAGTCGAGTCGCCCGCTGGAGATCAGATCGAGCGTCGCCGCCTGCTCCGCCAGGAGGACAGGGTTGTGCCAGGGGAGCACGATCACCGCCGAGCCAAGGCGCAACCTGGTGGTGCGCATGGCAAGGCTAGTGAGCAGCATAAGCGTGGAAGAGACCTGGTTCCAACCGGTGAAGTGATGCTCGACTAGAAAGCTCGAATGAAAGCCGAGATCCTCAGCCTCCACGTTGAAGTCGAGATAATCGCGGAAGCCTTGGCCCGTCTCAGGAGGAAGATCATCGCTGCTGGCCTGCGCCGAGCAGAACAGACCAAACCTCATCGGCTATCGCGCGGTGGTCGCGAGATCGAGGTTCGGGGCGGGCATCGAGAGAGTCTCTCACGGGCGGCAATGCCCTTCTCGGTAGACATCCGAGCCTCCTCGGAGGCTGGGTGGTGCCGAAGCCCCAGACCCAAGCAGGACCACCTCGCGAAGCTCCACGGTAATGCCCGATCGGACATACGCCGCGTCACCCGGCCAAGCGGAGCACGTGGGGCGACTCGTCCCTCGCCGCGTAGCGGCCGGGGACGATCGACGCACGTGCGGAGCGCTACTTCTTGGCGACCACCATAGTCTTGATGGTCGCCTGCACGCCCTCCACCACGTCGACCACGACCATGTAGGTGCCGACGTTCTTGATCGCCTCGGGCATGTGCACGTTGCGTTTGTCGATCCGCAGGCCGCGCGCTTCGCGGATCGCGCTGGCGATGTCCTGAGCGGTGACCGAGCCGAACAGGCGACCGTCGGCGCCTGCCTGCTGAGGGATCGTGAGCACCGTGCGGTTGAGCAGGTTGACGTTCTCCTGCGCGCGCTCGACCGCCTCGCGCGCTGCCCGCTCAGCGGCCGCCTGGCGCTGGCGCACCGTTTCGATCGCGCCCTTGGTCGCGGGCTGCGCGAGCTTGCGCGGAATCAGGTAGTTGCGCAGGTAGCCCTTCGAGACCTCGACCACGTTGCCCTGCTCGCCGAGCGTGTCGACGTCCTTGAGGAGTATCGCCTCCGGCATCCCGCCCCCTAGCGTTCGCGGTCGCGATCGCCGCGGTCGCGTCGCGGGCTGTCGTCGCGACCGCCCTCGTTCACGTAGGGCAGCAGCGCCAGCTCACGGGCACGCTTGACAGCGCGCGCGATCTGCACCTGGTGGCGGCGGCACGAGCCGGTGATCCTGCGCGAGCGGATCTTGCCCTTCTCGGAGATGAACTTGCGCAGGCTGGCGACGTCCTTGTAATCGACCTGCTCGACCTTGTCGCGGCAGTGCTGGCATGGCTTGCGCCGCCCGCTGCCGGGGCCGCCCTTCTTGTCGCGCCGGCGCACCGGCTTGCCGCGACCGCGTGCTTTGGCCATCAGCGACCTGCGCCGCTACGGCGGTGATGATTGGGCGTCGCTGCGTTGGAAACCACTGAGACCTCGCTGTACTGGCTAGAACGGGATGTCGTCGTCGCCGGCTGAGCCGGAGACCGGTGCGGGCTGGAAATCCCCTTCGTCGACCGGGATGTCGCTGCCCTTGGCGGCCCCGTTGCCGGAAAAGCCACCCCCGCCTGAGGCATCGTCGCGCGAGCCCAGGAACTGCACCGAGTCGGCAATGATATCGATTGCCTGGCGTTTCGCGCCCTCCTGGGTCTCCCACTCCCGCCACTCGAGCCTTCCGTCGACGGCCACGGGGCGTCCCTTGGACAGGTAGCGCGCCGCGTTCTCGCCCTGGGCGCCCCACACCGTGATGTCGAAGTAGTTGGGCTTGTCCTCCCATTCACCGGTGCTGCCGTTCTTGCGGCGCGTGTTGCACGCGACGCGCAGCTTGCACACCGAGTTGCCGCTCGGCAGCGAGCGCAGCTCGGGATCTGCGGTCAGATTTCCGGTGAGCACGACCCGGTTGATGTTGGTGGCGGCCACGGCTGCCCTTCCTTTCGGCTTGTCGCTCCCGCGCTCAGCGGAAGTGGATCTGTCGTCTAACTACGAGCCCCGAGTCTAGAGCGGCCCGCGGGCGCGACTATCGCGCCGGGCGCCGCGAACGCACTCCGACCCCGCTCATTGCGAGGATCGCTTCGCGCGCGTTGACGTGCCAAACACCTCGTCCCAGTAGGGAGCGCTGATGCCGAAGCCGCGGGTGTCGTCCTGGAAGTGGTGGCGCATGTGTCGCTCGCGCAGCATCCGTCCGAGCGGTCCTCGGGGGCGGAAGTGGTGCAGGTAGTAGTGCGTCAGGTCATACGCGAGATAGCCGGCGAAGAAGCCCGCCCCGAGCGCCGGCGCGTAGCGCGAGCCGAAGATCACATACAGCACCCCGAACACCACCGCGGCGAGCGGCACGCTCACGGCGGGCGGCATCACCAGCCGCATCGGGTCGTTGGGATGGTCGTGGTGGACGCCGTGGATGATCCAGTGCAGGCGCGCGCCGAACCCGTTCTCCGGCTCGAAGTGGAACACGATCCTGTGCAGCCAGTACTCGAACAGCGTCCACAGCGCGTAGCCCGCGGCGGCCAGGCCGAGCGTCGCGAGCACGCTCACGCGCGACAGCCCCCATGCCCCGAGCGCCACGATCGCCGGCCCGAAGATCAGCACCGGCACCGTCGGGTGCACGCGCGAGAACGCGTCCAGCAGCTTCGAGTCGAACATCGGCGGCGACGCACGCAGCACGTCGGTCTTGGTCGCAGGTCGATCGCTCATGTCCTCGGCCTCGGCCCAGCTCATGGGCCGATGTTATTACGCCGGCGCCCCACGCATAAGTGCCGCGGCGCGGCGCAGAGCTTCTAGGCCGTCTCGACGACGGCGGAGCTCGACCTCGACCTCGACCTCGACCTCGACGGAGGGCGAGGGATCGCTGTCGGCGGGGCGCTCGGCGCTCGGGGCGACGCTCGCGGCCGAGGAGCGCATGTTCGGTGCCTCGGGCACACCCGGCGCGAGCTTGATGATGCGGAAGCGCACGACGCCGTCGGTGATCCGCAGCGTGCGCGAGAGGCTGCTCAGCAGCTCGACGTCGCCGACGTGGAACTGCATCAGGTGGTACTCGGCGCTCGCTTTTTTCTCGATCGGGTAGGCGAGTGGACGTTCGCCCCACGGGTCATCGCGAACCAGCTCTCCCTGCGCCTCGATCGCCGAGCGCGTGTCGGCGACGATCTTCGCGCGCACCGCGTCCTCGGCCTGCGGGTCGAGCAGCAGCATCAGGTCGTATAGGGGTGGCGGCAGCGTCATCGGGCGTCGAGCGCACAGGGTAGCGGGTGCGCCGCCTATCGGCCGTCTCTGGCCTTGGCGCGGATGTCGGCCAGCTGCTCGTCGATCCAGTCGCCCGGGTCGCGCGAGGTGACGATCTGCGCCAGGCCCTCGGCACGGCGACGACGCTCGCGCGGGTTCATCGTGAGCGCGGCGTAGATCGAGTTGGCGAGCTCCTGGATGTCGAACGGGTTCACCGACAGCGCGTACTCGCCGAGCTCCTCGTGCGCGCCGGTGTTCTCGGAGAGGATCGAGACCCCCTCGCGCTCGTTCACGAGCGGACCCTCCTTGGCCACGAGGTTCATGCCGTCGAACATCGCGTTCACGAGCAGCACGTCGTAGTGCTTGTACGCGGCCATCGCCTCCTCGAGGTCGTCGCGCAGCTTCAGCTGGATCGGCATCCAGTCGGGGGTGCCGTGGCGGTGGTTCACGACGGCCACCAGCGCCTCGATCCGCTCGAGGTACTCCGCGTACTGCGGCACGTCGGTACGCGACGGCATCAGCTGCGCCACGAACGTGATCCGCTCGGTGAACTCGGGATGCTCCTCCAGGAACAGGTCGAACGCCGAGAACCCGCGCAGCACGTTCTTCGACAGGTCTGCCCTGTCCACTCGCAGGATCAGGAAGTCCCTGCGGCGGTGCAGCAGCTCCTCCTCGAACTCGCTCACGCGCGGGCTCTGCGCGATCTGGCGCGTCGCCTTGTGGTCGATCGGCAGCGGGTAGGCGCGCACCCACACCTCGCGGTCGCGGAAGCGCACCACGCCGCGGTCGAAGTCGACGTCGAGGTCCATCAGGTCGCGGCAGCACTGCAGGAAGTTGTGGCGGTAGGAGCGCGTGTGAAAGCCGATGATGTCGTTCGCCAGCAGTCCCGTGTAGATCTCTTCGCGGATCCTCGAAGGCAGCACGCGCCACGCGTCCGGCTGCGTCCACGGGATGTGGATGAAGTGGTGCAGGAAGACATCCGGACGGGCGCGGCGCACGAGGTCCGGGAGCGTGTACAGGTGGTAGTCGTGGACCATCACCACCGGCTCCTCCGCGTCCTCGAGCTGTTCCACCACCGCACGCGCCAGATCCTCGTTGACGACGTTGTAGCCGAACTCGAACGCCTCGATCTCCTCGCGGCGGATGTCCGGCGCGTTCGACAGATCCCACAGGTAGTGCTGGATGAACCACAGCATCGGGTTGGCGAACACGTTGTAGAAGCGGTCGTATGCATCAGGGTCGCTGACCACCAGCCGCACCTGGTACTCGCCGCCGCCGGGGGAGCGCACCGGAAATGCGCGCCCGTCGTGCTCGCGCGAGACCTCGACGTCGTACTCGTTCATCGCCGACGCGATCCAGATCGCGTCGCGATGCGACGCCAGCCCGTCAACGCGGTCACCAGACCGCCCGAGCCGCGCTGGATCTCGCCGTGCGCGTGGAACGTCACCGGGCCGCGGTTGCTCACCAGCACCAGCGGAGCCCGCCGTGCCGGTCCTTCGCTCATGACTCGCTTAGGGGCCGATGCAGGGGAAACGCGCTCATGACTCGTTCAACTCGTTAAAGATCTTTAGATAGTCGCGTAGGTAGCGCGGGGTCAGGAAGTGCTGGCGCACATGCTCCTTGCCGCGTCTGCCAAGGGTACGGCCGAGCTCGGGGTCGCGCAGGAAGTCTGTCGTCCGCCGTGCGCACTCGTCGACGCTCGAGACCAGGTAGCCCGTGACGCCGTCCTCGATCTGCAGTGGGATGCCGCCGACGTTGCCGCCGATGAACGGGCGGGCCTTCCAGATCGCCTCCGAGACGGTCAGCCCGAAGCCCTCGCGCGTGGACTTCTGGATCAGCACGTCCGAGTGCGACTGGAAGGCGTTGACCTCGATCGCGCCGACGTTGTTGAAGTTGTTGAGGATGTGTATGTCGGGGTCGCCGTCGGCGTGGGCGATCGTCGAGTTGAAGAAGTCCCAGCCCTCGGGGTCGTCGCTGGCCATCGAGCCCACCAGCGCGAGCTGCACCTCGGGCATCGTCTCCTTGACCTCCCGGTAGGCGTCGATCACGCCCAGCGGGTCCTTCCAGGGGTCAAAGCGCGAGACCTGGCAGATCAGCGGCCTGTCCACGTCGATCCCGAACTGCCCGCACACGAACGCGCCGTCCTCCGGCGACAGCGCCATGTTCTTCGGTGTCAGCGGGTCGATCGCCGGCGGGACCACGTTGACTTTGCCCCTCATGCCCTCGGGCACGTACTCGCGCATGTGGAACAGCGACTGGGGATAGTCCTGGATGTAGGGCAGCAGGCGCCTGATCGTGTCGGGGTTCGGCGTCGAGACGTCGATGTGGCAGCGCCACACCCAGCCCTTGGCCTTCTCCGGCACGAGCTGAAACAGCGCCGCCGGCTGCGGGTCGTGGATCAGACACACATCCCAGTCGCCCGTCAGCTCGCGCGCGTTGATCTCGTTGTACTTCAGCCACGTCGCCCACTGCTCGTCATCGAGGTCCTGGGGCGCGCCCTGCAGCGCGTTGTGCATCAGCTTGGTCGCGTTGAAGAACTCTTCGCGTCCATAGATCACCTGCCACTCGCAGTCCAGGCCGACGTCGCGCATCAGCGGCACCAGCGTGTACAGGATCTCCGACACGCCCCCACCGAACGCCGTGGCCGAGATGTGCACCACTCGCTGGCCCTGCAGCGGCTCTGCCAGCTCCTTGATCTCCGCAATCAGCTCGCGCCCGCAGATGTGCGTGTAGTCCGCGAGCGTCTTGTTGGCGACGGCGACAGGCTGCAGCACGCGCCGGCACGATACCTAACGCGGGAGTCAACGCCGCAATACAGGGTTGCGGGGACGGCGAGCCGATCCGCGGACTAAGGTCTAGGGCCATGCTCAACGGGCGCCTGTACCGAGCGGCATTCGTGCCTTTCCTGGTCGCACTCGGCATCGCCGCGTTCTCGCTGGGGTCGCGGCCGCGACCGCTGACATCGACGCTCGCGCCCGACGCCTTCGAAGGCGCGCCCGCGTATTCCGAACTGCGCCAGCTCGACGCGAGCTTCCCCGCGCGGCGCCCCGGCAGCCCCGGCGACGAAGAACTGGCGCGGTATGTCGCGCAGAAGCTCGAAGGGCTCGGCGGCAGCGCCGGTGGCGGCTTCACGGTGCACAGCTACCGCTTCAACGCGCAGACGATCGACGGCCAGCAGACGCTCACAGATGTCGTCGCGCAGCGCGCCGGATCGACGAGCGCATCACCGATCCTGATCCTCGCGCATCGCGACGCCGCCGGGCGGGGCTCGCAGGCGGAACTGTCCGGGACCGCCGCGCTGCTCGAGCTCGCACGCGTCTTCGCCGAGCGGGAGACCAAGCGCACGATCATCCTCGCCTCGACCAGTGGCGGCAGCGGCGGCGACGCCGGCGTGGCGCACCTGCTGAGCAGTGGCGGAGAGCTCGGTGCGGCTGCAGCCGGCTCGGGGGGCCCGCCGCTGGATGCGGCGATCGTCATCGGCGACCTGGCTGGCACGCACACACGGACGCCGATCGTGGTCCCCTACTCCGACGCCGTCGGCTCCGCACCGCTCGAGCTGCAGCGCACCGTTGCCGCAGCGATCACCCAGAACGCGGCCATCGACCCGGGCGCGCCCAGCACGCTCGGCCAGCTCGCGCATTTGGCGTTTCCGTTGAGCGTCGGCGAACAGGGCGCCCTCGACGCGCGCGGCGTGCCGGCCGTGCTCGTCCAGGCCTCCGGCGAACGCGGTCCCGCGCGCGGCGCGCCGGTGGGCAGTGAACGCCTCGAAGTCTTCGGCCGTTCAGTGCTGAGCGCCGTGGATGCGCTCGACACGGCGCCTGACGTCACGCAGACACTGGAAACCGGCCTGGTGCTGGGGCCCAAGACGATGCCCGCGTGGGTGCTGAGGCTGCTCGTCCTGACGCTGCTGCTGCCGGCGCTCACCGCCATCCTCGACGGACTGGCGCGCGCGCGCCGGCGTCGGCTCGCGGTCGCACGCTCCACGCTGTGGGCGCTGAGCTGCGCGCTGCCGTTCCTCACCTGCGCCGTGTTCGTGTACCTGCTCGGCTGGCTCGGAGTGCTGGGCGCGACACCCGCCGGGGCGGTTCTGCCGAGCGCGCTCGCCTTCGGCGTGCGCACGGCCACGGCCGCCGCCGCGCTCGTGCTCACCTTCGTGTTTGCGTGGCTGGCGCGGGGGATGCTCCTGCGACGGCTCGGCGTCGAGGTGCGCCCGGATCCGGAGGTCGCGGGTCTGGCGCTGCTGTCGGTGCTGCTCGCGGTCGCGGTGCTCGCATGGATCGGCAACCCGCTGACCGCGCTGCTGGCGCTGCCGGCGCTGCACCTGTGGCTCCTGCTGGCAGACCCTGACCGTTTGGAAATCGGCCACCGCTCCCGCCGCGCCGTCTCGCTGGCGCTGGTCGCGCTGGGGCTCGCGCCCCTGGCGCTGCTGGTCCTCTTCTACGCTCACGAGCTCGGCCTCGGAGCAGGGGACGTGGCGTGGATGGGCGTACTGCTGCTCGCCGGAGGCCACGTCGGCTTGGTCGGGGCGATCCTGTGGAGCGCCGCATTCGGCTGCCTCGCCGGCGGGGCCATTCTCGCAATCGATGCGCTGCCGGCGTCGCTCGCCGTGCCGAGCGGCGAGGAGCTCGAGGTCACGATCCGCGGTCCGCGCTCCTATGCAGGACCTGGTTCACTTGGCGGTACGGAGTCAGCTCTGCGACGATAAAGGAGCCATGTCGGAGTCGCTCACCACCACGGCGCCGCTCACAGCGCTGGCAGGAGCGCCGCAGGACCTGGGCTCGGCGGGCCGCTCAGGCCGCTCGGGCTCCGCGCGTGCCATGCGCGCGCTCGCGATCACGCTGATCGTGCTCGGGGTGTTGGTTCTGGCGGACGCGGTGGTCACGGTGGTCTGGCAGGAGCCACTGAGCGCGCTGTACGCGAGCATCATGCAGGACCATCTCAGCGGCGACCTGCGCACGATCGAACGCGCCCCGCCGACACCGGTCGAGACCCGCGCGCTCGCGAGCCTGACCGATCAGCAGGCGCGCATCACCTATCTGGCACGCGAGTTCGAACGCCATGCGCACAACGGCGCGGCCGTCGGGCGGATCCTGATCCCCCACGTCGGCGCCGACTACGTGATGGTCAACGGCACCGATACCGAAGACCTGATCAGCGGGCCGGGGATCTACAAGGAAACGCACTTCCCCGGAATCCCCGGCACGACCGCGATCGCCGGGCACCGAACCACCTACCTCGCGCCATTTCGCGAAATCAATCGGCTGAAACCCGGCAACCACATCCTGCTGAACATGCCCTACGCCCACTTCACCTACACGGTCATCGGCCAGCGCGTGGTGTGGCCGACGAACGTCGAGGCCGCGGTCGCGAACGTCGGCTACAGCAGGCTCGTGCTGTCGGCGTGCACGCCTTTGTTCAGCGCCGAAAAACGCCTGCTCGTATACGCGCGCCTGACGCGCACCGTGCCGGTGGGGGCCGCACGGCTGCTCCCCGGCGGAGCGATCCCCCGAGACATCGAAGCCCAGCCGCGGCGCGCGCACGCGCGGGCGCTACCAGCGATGCTCGTATCCCTCGATCCGAACAGCGTCTCCCCGCTCGTCTGACAGCCCCACGCCGGGTGGGCCGGTCCGGACCTCGCCGACCCAGCTGACCTGCACCTCGCCCAGCTCCGCCACGGCCGCCTGCACGCGCGAGCGCTCCGTCGCGGCGGCGCAGAAGCACAGCTCGTAGTCTTCGCCACCCGCCGCCGCGAGCTCCCACGGGGCGACGCCGAGATCCGCCGCCACGTCGCTGACACCGGCGTCGATCGGCAGCGCCGCTAGCTCCACGTGGAGACTCACCGCGCTCGCGCGGCCGATGTGCCCGGCGTCGGTGGCGATGCCGTCGGACAGGTCGATCATCGCGTGGACGCCCGCGTCCGCGAGTGCCCGGCCCTCGCGCAGCCGTGGCGTCGGGCTGCGCGCGCGAGAGATTGCGGCCTCGACCGCGGGCGTCCGCGCGGCTCGGCCCTCCAGCACCGCGAGTGCCGCTCCGGCGGCGCCCAGCCGTCCGGTCACCCCGATCAGGTCTCCCGGGAGCGCGCCGTCGCGCATCACGAGCGCGTCGGCGTCATCCGCCCAGCCGACGGCCGTGACCGACACGGTCAGAGCCGGCGCGCTGACGACGTCGCCGCCCGCGATCGCGGTGCCCGTGCGCGCCGCGAGCGCAGCTGCGGCGCGCACGAGCTCGAGCGCGCGCTCGGAGCCGAAGCCGGCCGGCAGGCCCAGCACCAGATAGGCCTCGCCCGGGTCGGCGCCCATCGCGGCGAGATCAGAGAGCGCGCCGGCGAGTGCCCGGTGCCCGACCTCGGCGGGGGTCGCCCAGCCGTCGCCGAGGCGAAAGTGAACGCCGTCGATCATCGCGTCGATCGAGGTCACGCACACCGCCCGCGCGCGCACCACCGCCGCGTCGTCTCCCATCCCCCGGATGATCTGCCCCCTCCCGGGCGCGCGCGCCAGCTCGGCCGCGATGGAGTCGATCAGGGAGCGCTCAGCGATGCCGGCTCAGCGGTGTCGGTAGACGATCCGCGCGCGGTCGAGGTCATACGGGGAGAGCTCGCAGCGAACGCGGTCCCCCGGGAGGATGCGAATCCGAAAGCGGCGCATCTTGCCCGCGACGTGACCGAGGACGACGTGGTCGTTGTCGAGCTTCACGCGGAACATCGCGTTGGGCAGCGCCTCGATCACCTCTCCCTCGAATTCAACCTTGTCCTCCTTCGCCACGTCACACCTCATCCGGCCGCCTGCGGATTGCCGCTACGGCCTCTCGTTTCCTGGATATCGGCAATCAAACTACCAGCACGCGTCAGGGAGGGCCGGCCCCGCCGGTCTGGCGTTCGGCCCCCACGCCGGGGCCTTGAGTCGGTGGCGTGCTCGGAGTCGGGACGTGGGGCGCGGGTTCGGGTTCGTGCACGGGTTCGATTTCGATCGGCACGCCGTGGCCGCCGCCAGCTCCACCCGGGCCTTTCCCGTGGCGGCGTGGTTTCGTTGTCGCGTGTTCTGGTGAGTGCGCGTTTTCTTCGGCGGCCTGCGCGAGCCCGGTGCTCGCGTACTTGCCGTAGAACGGCTCGTAGGAGATCGCTTCTTTGGACGCAGGGAACGGCACGCACGGCTGGCCTTCGGTGACCGCCGCCATGTATGCGTGCCAGATTTCAGCCGGCAGGTAGCCACCCTGCTGGGGCTCGCCGTGGACGTCGGTCATCGACACGCGCTTGTTCGGGTAGCCCATCCACACGGCGGTGGCGTAATCGGGGGTGTAGCCGTCGAGCCAGGCGTCTACGAGTTCTTCGGTCGTGCCGGTCTTGGCGGCTGTCGGGCAGTTGATCGCCGAGCGCGTCGCGGTGCCGCTCTGGACGTTCTGCTCGAGGATGCTCGTCTCCACCGAGGTGACGGCTTCGCTTAGCACTTTCACCCTGTGGGGCCTGCCCCAGTTGTCGTCCACTTGGCCATCGGGAAAGACGACCTTGGTGATCGCGATCGGGGTGTTGCGGTAGCCGCCGTCGGCGAGCGTCGCGTACACGTCGGCCATTTCGAGCGGCGTCACGCCCAGTGTGAGTCCGCCCAGCGCCTGCGCGGGGTTGCCTTCCAGATGCGTGGTGACTCCCATCGCGTACGCCGTTTTCGTGATCGTTTCCTCGCCCAGGTCGGCGGCGAGCTGGGCGTAGACGGTGTTGTCTGATTTGAGCGTCGCGGTGAGGAGGTTCATCGACTTGTTTTCCGAGACGCCCTCGAACGTCTGAACTTTGTAGTTGGGTTCGGCGGCCAGCCAGCCGGGCTCGAGGGTGTGCGAGAAGTAGTAGGTGGTGTACGGGTCGATTCCCCGCGAGAGCGCGTCGGCGAGGTCGATCGCCTTGAACGTCGAGCCGGGCTGGCGGTGGCCGTCGGCGGCGAGGTTGTACTGCGACTTCTCGTAGCTCTCGGACTCGGCCATCGCCTCGATGTCGCCGGTGCGCGGATCGATCGTGACGATCGCCGAGGCCGGGTCTTCGGGCTCGTTGAGGATTTCCGCGATCGCTTTGCGCGCCAGCCGCTGCATGTTCAGGTTGATCGTCGTGTAGACCCTGAGGCCGCCCTTTTCCACCGTTTTGGCGCCGTAGCGAGCGATCAGCAGCTGGCGAACGTATTCGAAGAAGAACTGCTCTTTGCGTTCGGAGTAGAAGTAGCCGTGGTGGGTCTCCAGCGGTGCGCGCTCGGTCGCCTGCGCCTGCGCTTCGCTTATGTAGTGCAGTTCGGCCATCTTCGCGAGCACCTCGTTGCGCCGCTGCCTCGCGGCGGCCGGGTCGAGGAACGGGTTGTACTGCGAGGGCGCCTGCGGCAAACCGGCGAGCAGTGCGCTCTGCTCCAGATTCAGATGCGAGACGGGCTCGTTGAAGTAGATGCGCGCCGCCGCCTGCACGCCGATCATCGTCTGGCCGCCGACGGTGCCGTAGGCGATGTCGTTGAGGTAGCTGTTGAGGATCGACTGCTTGCTGTGGTGTTCGTTGTATTCGATCGCGAGCTTCGCCTCGGCGATCTTCTGGCGCAGCGTGCGCTCGTCGCCGCCCAGGTACAGGTTGCGCACCAGCTGCATCGTGATCGTCGAGGCTCCCTGGAGCGCCTGGCCGTTGGCGAGGTCCTTGATCGCGGCACGGAAGATCCCGGTCACGTCGATGCCGTCGTCTTTGTAGAAGCGCTGGTCCTCGATCGCGATGGTGGCGTTCTTCAGCGCGCTCGGAATTTCGCTCCAGCCGACCGGCGTGCGTAGTTCGTCGGACTGGATCGCACCGAGGCGCGCGCCGTCGGCGGCGTACACCTCCGAGGTGCCCCCGCCGATCGTCGCGTGCCGCGCCTGCAGGCCGGCGGTGCCGCCGGCGACGTGCGCGACGAACGCCACGGCCGCGAGCACGCCCACGGCGAGCGTCGCCGCGAGCGCGATCGCTCCCACGATCAACACGCGCGAGCTTCCACCGCGGCGGTGGCGGCGCTTTCGAGCTTGTCGAGACATCTCCCGGGTTCGAGATTACCGTGCAGGGTGTGATTTGCTGCCACCTGCAAGCGTCGCTGTCCCTAGGCTCGTTGCCAGATCATGAACCCCGACACCGCTGAGCTGGCCGTAGTCCAGGACCCGGGCGAGCTGATCGCTCCGCTCGAGCGCGCGCCGAGGAGCGAGCACGCCCAATGGCTTGCACGCCTGCGCGCCGATCCAGCGCGGATGACCGCCGTGCGCGACACTTGGCGAGCCCTGTGGAGCTCGCGGCTGCTCGTCTGGGCGGCGGGCGTCGGCACGATCCTCGCGTTCGGGTTCGGCCCGCAGCGCAAAGCGTTCAACCCGCCGGGCATCACGAGCGGCTTCGGCTGGCTCGGAAACCTGCTCGCCGCGCCGGCCGCACGCTGGGACGGCGTCTGGTACCTGGTGATCGCGCGCTACGGCTACCGCCCGGACCTCGGCATCACCTCGCGAGACGCGTTCTTCCCGCTCTACCCGCTCGCACTGCGCACCGTGTCCTGGCTCGGGCCGCCGCCGATCCTCGCAGGGGTGCTCGTCTCGGTGGTGGCCTTTGGCTTTGCGCTCTACGGCATCCATCGCCTCGCGACGCTCGAGCTCGGCCGCTACGCGCGTCCGACGCTCGACGGCGAGCGGCTCGCCCGCGCAGCGCAGCTGGCTGTGCTGCTGACGGCGTTCGCGCCGATGGCGTTCTTCTTCTCGGCGGTGTACTCGGAGTCGCTTTACCTGGCGCTGTCTGTTGGCCTCTTCTGGAGCGCGCGCCACGGTCGCTGGGCGTGGGTAGGCGTGCTCGGCGCGCTCGCCGGCGCCACCCGCAGCGCCGGCCTGGTGCTGCTCGTGCCGGCGCTGATCCTCTACCTGTACGGCCCGCGCGAGGACCGCCCGCCGGATCGTCTCGGAGGGCTGCGCCCGCGCTACCGGCTGCGGCGCGACGTGCTGTGGCTCGGCCTGGTGCCCGTCGGCGTCGTCCTGTACGGGAGCTATCTCGCGCTCGCCGGCGGCGATCCGCTGGCGCCGCTGCACGCCCAGGAAGTCTGGAGCAGGCACTTCGCGGGCCCGTTCGTCGGTGTCTGGGACGCGCTGCGCGCGGCGTTCGAGGGAGCGCGTCAGCTGCTTTCCGGGCAGCGACATCAGATCTACTTCGCGACCGGCAAGGACAGCCCGTTCGTGATCGCGGGGCACAACCTGATGATGCTGGGGATCCTGGCGACGGCGATCCCGATCGTGGTGGGAGTCGTGCGACGGCTGCCGCTCGCCTACGGCGCCTACGTGCTCGCGGCGCTCGCGCTGCCACTGTCGTATCCGGTGACGACGGAGCCGCTGATGTCGCTGCCGCGCTTCCTGCTGGTGCTGTTTCCGCTCGGCATCTGGCTCGCGGCATGGCTGAGCGAGCACCCGCGCCTGCAACGTCCAACGCTGGCGCTGTCGTGCGTGCTGATGGTGTTCTTCCTCGGACAGTTCGCAACCTGGCACTGGGTCGCCTAGACGTGGACGAGCAGACGCCGATCGACCCCGAGGGCCCGCGCTCGCCGACGGTGGACTGGCCACCGTGGATGGCGCCCGCGGCGCTGTTCGGCGGTCTCGCGCTCGCGGCCGTCGGCGCGTTGGTGCTCGACATCCCGGCGGCGCTGCTGTTCGGGGTGAAGGTCACGAGCGGCAAACTCCCGCCCGGGCTGTCGATCGCGGACACGGTCGTGCAGGACATCGGCTTTGTCCTCGTCGCCGTGTACCTCGCGTCCCTCGGCGGGCGCACGGTGCGCTCGTGGCAGTTCGGGCTGCGCCGCCCGAGCGTCGGCTGGCGCACGGCGGGCGGCCTGATCCTCCTGCTGTTTCTCGCGTTCCTTGTCCTCAGCGTCGCGTGGTCGGAAATCGTGCACCCGGAAAAAGAGAAGACGCTCGAACAGCTCGGATCCAACGAAGGCGCAGCGCTCCTGATACTCAGCGCTGGCCTGACGTGCGTGGTGGCGCCGATGGCCGAGGAGTTCCTGTTTCGCGGGTTCATCTTCACGGCGCTTCGCAACTGGTGCGGGACGCTTCCCGCCGCGGTCATCACGGGCCTGGTGTTCGGCGGCGTGCACGTCGGCTCGGCGCCCGCGCTCGACCTCGTGCCGCTCGCGGCGCTCGGCTTCGGCCTGTGCCTTTTGTACCGCTACACGGGCTCGCTGTACCCGTGCATGGCCGCCCACGCGCTGAACAACTGCGTGGCTTTCGCCGGCCTCGAGGACTGGGGCTGGCAGGCGGTCGTGCTGATCGTGTGCGCGCTCGGCGCAATCGGGGCGATCGTGCTCGCGTTCAAGCGCGTCGGCCTGATCGCGCCCGAGCCCGCGCTGCCAGGCGGAGCGCATAGGATCCTGTGAATGCGCCGCGATCACAGGTATGACAGACCACGCGGCCTCGGACCACGCGGCCTTAGGGGTAGGCGCGGGGTCGCGGTGCTGCTGAGCGCGCTCGGGGCGCTCGGCGCTGCCGCCGCTGCGCTCCCAGCCGGCGCGCTCGCAGCAGGCGCGGTCGAAGTGCCCAGCGCTCCGGCCTCCGCACCGACCGGCGCAGCTCCCGGTGCGATGAAGCTCGCGCTGAAGGATGTCAGCGGCAGTCCGCTGTTCGCTGTCGTGGGCAGGCGAATCGTGGTGCGCGGGAGCGTCACTCCCGTACGTGGCCGGGCAGACGATCGTCGTGGGCTTCTACCTCGAAGGGCGCAAGGTCGCCGCAGACTCGGTGAGCGTGCTGCCGTCGGGTGCCACCGGCAGGTTCCGTGTGAGCTTCTCGAGCCACTACGCGGGGCTGTTGCAGGCGCGCGCCGTGCACGGCGCGACCGCGCAGCAGGCGGCGTTCACCGCGCGCTCGCCCGGCGTGCGCCTGGTTCACACGAATCTCGGCCCCGGCGCGCGCAACCAGTCGGTGCGTCTGCTGCAGTCAGAGCTCGACGCGCTGCACTACGCGGTGCCGCTGAGCGGCTCCTTCGACGAAGGCACCGGACAGGCGCTGATCGCCTTCCGCAAGATGGTCGGCCTCGAACGGATCGCCTACGCGGGCCCGCAGGTGTTCGTGGCCCTCGCGCGCGGGGAGGGCGGCTTTCACGTGCGCTACCCGCACGACGGCCGGCACGTCGAGGCGAACCTGACAAAACAGGTGCTCGCGGAGATCGAACCCGGCGGGCGCGTGCGCGACATCTACATGATGAGCTCCGGCAAGCCCTCGACCCCGACGGTGGTCGGCCGCTTCCGCGTGTATGAGAAGACGCCGGGCGAAAACAGCGAGGGCATGGTCGATTCCAACTACTTCATCCGCGGCTACGCGATCCACGGCTACGCCGAAGTCCCGACGTACGCAGCGAGCCACGGCTGCCTGCGCGTGCCGATCCCCGACGCGCCGTCGATCTATGGGTGGGTGCAGGAAGGCACGCCGGTGGACGTGTACAACGAGGAAGGCGGCGGCAGCACCAACGTCAGCCCCCACGCGGGTCCGTAGTCCCACGCGTGGCGTCGCTCGTGATGGGCGGGGCTAGATCCTGATGCGCAGCATCCGCGCGAGGAAGCCCACGCCGACGCCGTAGACGAGCAGCGCGAGGAACAGCTTCACACCGCGGGTCAGCCATTCGCTGCTCGAACTCGAGACGACGCCGGCAAACGGCGAGGTGAAATCGTTGGAGGCGTTGTCGATCGTCTTGTGCAGGCTGCTTTCGTGGTTCTTGGCGGCGGCGTTGGATGCGGCGCGGCTCGCGTCCGCCGCGGTCGGGCCGCTGGTGACCTCTTCGGTCTGGTGCTTGGACGCGGTTTTGGTCTGGTTTAGCGCGAAGATCGCGAACGATGCAATCACGATCGCACAGATCACAAGCGAGGCAAGTCGAAGCAAGCGCACGATCGAAGAGACCACGACGCTAGATTACGTGCCTGCGTGGATGCTCTGAGCGGATATACGAGCGAGGCTGTCAGTGCGCGCGCGCAGTTGGTGCAGGAGCTGCGCGAGCACGCGCTGGTGATCGGCACGGTGACGCTGACGAGCGGCGCGCGCGCCGAGTACTACGTGGACGCCAAGCGCGCGATCCTGCGGCCAGAGGGCTTCGCGGCGCTCGCGGTGCTGGTCGCCGCGCAGGTCGCCGAGTGGGGGGCCACCGCGGTGGGCGGCATGACGATGGGCGCAGACCCGGTGGCGTGCGCGGCGCTCGCCGGTGGCGCGCGTGTGAAGGGGTTCTTCGTGCGCAAGGACGCGAAGGCTCACGGACTGCAGCGTCGCATCGAGGGGCCGGCGATCGACGAAGAGGACCGTTGCCTGGTCGTCGAGGACGTGGTCACGACGGGCGGCTCGACGCTCGCGGCGATCGCCGCGCTGCAGGACGCTGGCCTTCAGATCTGCGGCGTGCTCAGCGTGCTCGACCGGCTCGCTGGCGGTGGCGCGGCGATCGAGCAGGCAGCCGGCGCGCCGTACCTCGCGCTCACCACGATCGACGACATCTACCCGGAGCGGCCCGACCGCGCTCCGGAGCGCCCCGACCATGAGGGCGGCTGACGCGCGTGGCCGCTGACGAGCAGGAGCGGGGCGATACGCCGGGGACCGTCGTTCGCGCAGCGGCGCCGGGCGACGTGGCGCTGCTGCTCGGGCTGTTTCGCGAGCTCGCCGAGTACGAGCACCTCGAGCACGAGCTGCGGGCGACCGAGGAGCGGTTGCACGAGGCGTTGTTCGGCGACAAGCCCGCGGCTGAGGCGCTGATCGCCGATCGTGGCTCGGAGGTTGCGGGCTACGCGCTGTTCTTCCCCACCTTCTCTAGCTTCCTTGCGACCGAGGGCGTGTGGCTCGAGGATCTGTTCGTGCGCCCGGCGTACCGTGGCGCCGGCGTTGGCCGGGCGCTTTTGGCGGCCGTGGCGGCGCGCGTTCGCGAGCGCGGCGGCGAGCGCCTGGAATGGGCGGCGCTCGACTGGAACGAGCTCGCGCTTGGGTTCTATCGGCGGGTGGGTGCTTCGACGATGAGCGAATGGATCACGCATCGGTTGGTGGGCGAGGAGCTGGAGCGGCTTGCGGGGGAATCGGGCTAGGCGCCCGCGGGTCTTACGCGGGCCCCACCGCCGAGCGACGGTAGCCTTCCTCGGGCCGCCCACTATGCGCGCTGGTCAGCGCCCTCGTAGTCCAATGGATAAGACGACCGCCTCCTAAGCGGTAGATCCAGGTTCGACTCCTGGCGGGGGCATGGAGGGAAGAGGCTCGGTTGTCCGAAACAGCCCTCTGCGGGAGGATCTCGTGTACGGCTCCCGCGTCTGCGGCTGTATAAGGACTTTATTCCCAAAGGCAGATAGAGCGCCACGTGTTTGCAAGCAGACGGTCGCCGGTTCGATCCCGGTTAGCTCCATGCGACGAAGTCGCTGCAGTGGGGTTTTGTGGGATGAACTCGACGGGCATCGTCGATGCGCGCGGGTTGCACGCGATCGTCGTGGCGGCGGAGCTATCGTCGCCAACGCCTTGACATAACTGGCCCCAGCCCGGTTGCGGCCGCCCGGAGGCCAGGCACCGAGGGCGAGCTCGACGCCTGGACCGATGTCGAGCAAACCGCCGCACCACAATGCACCTCGTGAACAAGCCGTGCTAGTGGACCGGACTCTACGCGGCCTATTCGCGGCGGACCTTCTCGACTAGCCCGTTCACCGGAGCGTTTGTTCCTCGATCTCGAGTGCTTGGCGGTGTAGCGTCTGGGCTTGTGTGAGGTCTCCGCGGGTTTCGGCGAGCAGCCCGAGCGAGCGGTAGCTAATGGCCATGCCGACTTGGTTGCCGAGGCGTTCGTCGGTCTCGAGTGATTGGCGGTAGAGCGTCTCGGCTTGTGTGAGGTCCCCGCGGGCTTTGGCGAGCTTCCCGAGCTGGTGGTAGTTGCTGGCCATGCTGGCTTGGTTGCCGAGGCGCTCGTTGATTTCGAGTGATTGGCGGTAGAGCGTCTCGGCTTGTGTGGGGTCCCCGCGGGCTTCGGCGAGCTTCCCGAGCTGGTGGTAGTTGCTGGCCATGCTGGCTTGGTTGCCGAGGCGCTCGTTGACCTCGAGTGATTGGCGGTAGAGCGTCTCGGCTTTGGTCAGGTCCGCACAGGCTTCAGCGAGCATCCCGAGCTGGTGGTAGTTGCTGGCCATGCCGCCTTGGTTGCCGAGGCGCTCGTTGACCTCGAGTGATTGGCGGTAGAGCGTCTCGGCTTGCCTGAGGTCTCTGCGGGTTTCGGCGAGCAGCCCGAGCGAGTGGTAGCTGATGGCCATGCCGACTTGGTTGCCGAGGCGCTCGTCGATCTCGAGTGATTGGCGGTAGAGCGTCTCAGCTTGGGAGAGATCGCCCCGGGCGCGCGCGAGCATCCCGAGCGAGTGGTAGCTGGCACCGACCCCGACTTGGTTGCCAAGGCGCTCGTCGATCTCGAGTGATTGGCGGTAGAGCGTCTCAGCTTGGGAGAGATCCCCGCGGGCGCGCGCGAGTTTCGCGAGATGGTGATAGCTGGTGCCCTTGCCGGCTTCGTCGCCGAGGCGTTCCTTGATGTCGAGTGATTGGCGGTAGAGCTCCTCAGCCTGTTCGAGCTCCCCGTGGGTCTCGGCGAGTTTCCCGAGATGGTGATAGCCGCTGGCCATGCTGTCTTCTTTGCCGAGGCGTTCGTTGATCTCGAGTGATTGGCGGTAGAGGTTCTCAGCCTGTTGGAGCTCCCCGTGGGTCTCGGCGAGTTTCCCGAGATGGTGGTAGCTGTTGGCCATGCCCTCCTGGTCGCCGAGGCGTTGGCTGATCTCGAGCGATTCGCGGTAGAGCGTTGCAGCTTGTTGCAGCTCGCCACGGGCCTCGCTGACGATCCCGAGCAGGTGCATCCACGCTGCCTCCGGCGTGGATTCCGGGGCTAGATAGGTGAGGGTATCGCGAATGAGAGCCTCCTCGTCGTCGTAGGCGCCCCACGTGTGAAGCTGACCGGCTACCGCTCCTGCGACGTCGCTGGCGTCGTCGATTGCGCCTGCGGCGAGGAGGTGGTGGCGGGCCTCGAGTAGGTCGTGCACGTCGGCTTGTCGATTTTGAGGCCAGACTGAGACGCGCCAGAGCCAGTAGTCAGATGCCCGGCGATGAGCGTCGGGAACGTTCATTATGTGTTCTGTGGTCTGCGGGCGTCGTTGGATCTCGCCGGCCGTCCATCGGTGCACGAAGAACATTCGGCCCTGTTCAGTGTCCTCTGCTGCGAGGAGGCTGGACGCTATGCATGCTCGTGCACGGTCCGACAGATTCTTCGGTGCGCGCCGTGGAGGCGTAGGGTGTTGCCGAAGTTTGGCCAGATAGGGAGCGACCTGTGTCTGCACGTCAGCGGGCAGTTCGTCGAAGCTGGTTGCGGCTGGTAAGCCGGCTGCGGCGATGATGTTCTGGACGTGCTGCCAGGTCGCTTGACCGTCCGGCGTGGTGCCGGCGCTCTCGTCTGGCTCGCCGACTTGGAAGAGCAGGGCATTAGTGTCGATCGGTTCCCTGTAGACCGATGCTCCGATCAGCAGATCGATTGCACCGGGAGTCTCGGCGAGCATGGTAATGAGCTCAGTGAGGAGAACTTCATCGGCGGCGAGCGTCGCCACCTCGGCCAAGGCGTCATCGAGCTTGTACTCGGCCGCTAGGAACGTCTCGGTCTCGGCTGGGCCAAGACGGTGTTCGAGCTTACTTGTGAGTCGTTCGCGAATATCGCGATAGCGAGTGGCGCCTTTGGACAGGAGCGCGTCGAGGTACTCGAGGGTGCGAGGGTGCCCGCCGACCACCCGCCACGCATGCTCGATCTCTTGATCAGTGAGTCGGTCGAGCGCAGGCAGCGACCATGCAAACTTGAGCGTCTCTGCGGCCGACAGCGGCCCGACTGGCTTAAACACGAGTGCCTGCTCGGCTGCGTTAGCGAGCCGAAACGGATAGCGGCAGGTGAACAGGAAACGGCTGTCAGCCGGATCCCGGACCCAGTCCGCGAGTAGCTCGTCCAGGGTCGCATCGCGGACCTCGGCCCCAGGCCCTTGACGGTCGAGGTTATCCTCGAAATTATCGATCACGATCAGCGCGGAAGCCACCTTCAAGACGTTTTCTCGCAGCAGCGCGACACGGTCAGCCGACGAGACCTCGGCTTGTGCGGCTAGGGTGAGTGCTTGCGCGATGGTCCCAGCGAGTTGGTTGTGCAGCAGCAGGTGGCGGCGCAGGGCGGAAACGACAGTCCCTATGAGCCCGTCAACTGATAGTTCGCCGCTGAGCACAACCACGACCCGGTCTGGATCTCGTTCGAGCACTCGCCCGACCAGCTCGGCCGCTAGCGTCGTCTTTCCTACGCCGCCGATACCATGCAGCACCAGGCCGGAATGCTTGCGCGCTATGAGTTCCAACGGCCAACGCCGTTGCTCCGTGCGGCGGCCAACGAAATCGCCGGTTTCGCGGGCGGTGACTGCGCCGATCGTGAACCGCGGTGATGGTTGCGGCGGCGGCTCGTTAATCTGTGGGTCGAACACGGGCACCGATCCCTTGGATGCCAGTACGCTCAGCACGGCCCACTCACCCAGCTGAGCCAGACGGCGTTCCCGCTCGTCGGTTGCAGCGGTGAGCTCTGCTTGTACGGCTCGCCGCGCGTCACACGCAGCAGCTACAGCGTCAGGGAACGTGGCCTCGGCTAGCCGGGCGTAGAAGCGGGCGAACACTCGCGTCGCGTAGGTGTCGGTCACCGAAGTCTCGCTTGCGATGATCACCGAGGCACCGCGCTCAAGCAGTCGTGCCGCGAACGACGGGGTATCAATGACGGCGGCGACATTGGTGTAGCAGGCTGATAGCGCCATCACTGGCGGCATTTGGCCAGGTGGGATTGCCTCATTCAGGAAGTGATCGGCGTCGAGCTCTCTTGCCGCGCCGTCATCATCCTCGAAGACAAACCGTCCAGGGGCCGCATGCCCAGACAAGTGCAGAACGTGGGCAGGTGCGGCCTCGAGCGCGGAGCGGATCGAGCTGGTCGTCGCAAAGGGAACGACACGAATATGCGCGGCCTGCTGGCGAGCTACGCGAACAGCTGCGAGCATGTTTCGTAGCTCACGCTCATAATCGAGCACAACGCCACCGCCGGATAGCGGGGAGGAGATTGCTATCAGGATGCGAAGCGGCCCTGGGATCGGCCGTGGCGGCTGGGCTTGCGTACGCCGGTAGAGGTTTACCAACGGAGACAGCGCAAGCGGCCCGCCACCTGCGGGACTCGCGAGTGCCTCCCAAGGCAGCCGCTGATGTGCGCCACTACAAGTAACACCAACGTGCAGGCCTTGATGGGCTGACTCAGCTCGCGTAATCGCGGCAGCGAGCGCTTCCCTGATAGGCGCGCGAAGGAACGACTCGGCAAGCATCCGTCCCGCTCGCTCGAGTGCGAGCTCGCCAGTAGCCGGAATCGCGGTCTCTGCCCGCTGCCTTTCTCGTGAGTCTGGTACACGCGCGCGAGTGCGGCGGACATCATCGATCGCCGCGAACAGCTCCGGTCTCACGTCGGCGTGCGAAGCCGAAGCATCGATGCTGCCACCGGACAGGCGAACTCGTTGAGCATCAACCGAAAGGACAAGGTCCAGCGCCCCGGTAAGCGGCGGTTCCTCGACCACCACCTCGGCTCTGCCGTCACAGAGCGCGCCCAAACGCTCTGATCTGGCCACCCACACGGTGTCGCGCAGCCATCCGTCCCCACTGTTGTACCGGGCCGACACTACGCCGACGACGACATCATCGGCAAGGCGGCGCACCGGAGCACCACTCATGCCTCGCACGACGCTCCTCGACTCGACCCGACCGAGCGGCACCTGATCATCACGCGTCGCGCTGCCAGCCCACACTCCGGGGGCATCCAAATGCCTAAACCGATGAGCCGGGTCATCGACCTCGGAAACACCAGTAACGACGATGTCGGTGCCGATCGTCACCCAATCGGTGCCAGCAAGGCCGGCTACTGATCCGGGGAGCGGTCTAGCTACCTCAAGCACTGCGAGGTCGGCCAGCTCATCAACCGCTACGATCCTTGCATCGCGTTGCTCGCCACCCGCCAGTACATCGACACTGACGACATCGTCAACATCGCCCGCACCGACAGCCTCAACCACATGCCATGCCGTCGCGACGAGGCCTGGCGCTAGCTGAAAACATGTCCCCATCGGCGCACCAACCGCGTCAAGCACCCGCCCCAAATAGCCGGGAACGCGGGTATCCGGATCTACCCGACTCACGTTGGCGCAGCCTTGTAGGTCAACCGAACCTGCAACGACGCCTCCCCAGCCGCGCCGGCGACGATGACATTCCCCTGAGCCGAAACCTTCAGACCGAACTCGACAACCAGCGAGTCCGGACGCGCCCCTCGCTTTGCTGCATCACCAACAACACGTGCGGTTGACTCGGCAATCTCAACGATCGCATGTTGCGCTCGGGCGAACGCATCCTCGACCCCCCCGATCGCGTCCGACGCTCGTGAAGTCGGCTCCGAGCCAACGACTCTCGTAGTCTCGATAAGCAGCTCCACATCTCCCACCCGAGACACCACAGTTCCACTCATTAGATCACCCCCATTTGCAAGGAAGGTCACAGGATACGCATCCCGGAGCTAGCCGTCAGGTTGCGGAACAACGCAACTAGGAGGGGGTCTTCGCGGCATTTCGCGCCCGCAACGAACTCGGTGAGGCGACGAAGCACGTCGACCGCCGCAGTCGAAACGAGGTCACGAGGCGCTGCGTGATGGGCGAGCGGTGGCAGGCCCTTAGCTCGCTAGTCTCGGGCTGCGCTTGTGGAGGAGCAAATTCGGCGCAGCGACTACCGAGCGCCACCGCGTAGACGAGAAGTTCTCATGCTCATCGTTGGAGCCGAACGGTCACGTCGACAGCTTTCGACGGCATTCGCTTTCGGATGCCATGACCGGCTGGAGCCGACCGGCTCGGGCCATCTATCCGGTTTTGTTTACATTTGCAAATAGAGATGGACCATCGCCTCAATCCCTACACGCCCGGCTCTGGCATGAAGCGCTGAAGCTCGCCGGTCGCGATGGCGATCTCGAGGCCTTCGGCGTGTGTTCGAGCGTCTGTCTGGCGGCCAGCCCGAGCGAAGCCTCATCTAGTCGGGGCTCCGCGGGGTGCGTAAGACGGTCCTGTTGCTCGAGTTCGAGACGCTTGCATGCGAGTCGGGCTGGGTCCGCAACGACGTCGAGGAGGTGGGCTCAGGCGACTTTCGCGAGACCTTTGCTGAGCTCGCCGACCAACCGCTGCTGTCGATGAGCCGCCGGGAGCGGATGCATGCTCGTGCCAGCGCCGCATTCCGTGTCCTGAAGACGTTCTCGCTCGGGTGCCCGGGGGATTCAGCGCAAGGCTCGAAGTCGAGGCGGCGACTGGCACGGCGGACAGTGGCGATCCAGGGCGCGACCTTGCGGTCCTGATGGTCGAGGTCGGCCAGGTGGCGCAGAGTGGCGGTACCGGCGCTGTCTTCTTTCTCGACGAGATGCAGGGTCTCGACGATGCGGCGCTGGCGGCCGTGTAATGGCGATGAACCGCGTCGGCCAGCGCGGCCAGACTGTCGCACTTGTCGGGGCAGGGCTTCCGCCTTTGCCCCCCCTCCTGCGGACAGCCAAGCCGTACGCGGAGCGCATGTTCGCCTACCACGAGCTCGATCCCGGCTCACTCGATCATGAGTCCGTCAGTCTGTGCTCGCCTCCAAGCTTGCTTCAAGGCCTTCTCGCGTGTGTCGGCAGTGGCGTCACCGGCGTACTTCGTCCTGGTTTTTCCATCGACGCTGTAGCGAAGGTAGGCGTAGACCCGGCGACTCTTTGGTAGGTGCTTAAGGCATATCGAGGCGGTTGCCGTTCCGCCAGTGGGCAACTTGAGCGTGCGCGCAGCGCGGCCACCAGCGGCCTTGTCCTGTTCGGCGGCGTGCTGGGCTCGTGTTCCCGGCGGCACCTTCCATACCTCGGCTGGGGGCGGCTGCGGGTTCCAGCGCGGCAGGATCAGCCACCTCGCAGGGCGTGCTCGACCGTGTCGGCTGCCACGATCGGAGCTTCCAAGACGTCGTCCTCCCATAGGCGCACCACGTGCCAGCCGGTCGCCTGAAGCGCCGCGGTGACTTCCCGGTCGCGTTCTATCGTCCTACGGATCTTCGGGACCCAGAACTCCGTATTGCTGGGGAACAGATCCTCCAGGCTCTTCAGACCGCGTCTGTTGTGGGCGTTCCCGTGCCAGAAGTCCCCGTCCACGAACACGGCGACACCGCGCTTACGGACGACGATGTCTGGACATCCGACAACGTCCCTAGCGTGTAGTCGGTAGCGCACGCCACGGGCGTGCAGCTCGCGCCGAAGAGCTAGCTCAGCCCGCGAGTCCTTGTGTTTGACCGCTGCCATCATCCTCGATGTGACGGCGGGATCTCGGCGACGCTTCATTGTTTGCATGCGCTGGACGTAGTGTTCCGGCGAGCTTATCGGCTATCCGGACGGCAATCAGTCGAGACAGTGGCACAGGCACGGCATTTCCGATCTGGCGCATCGCCTCACTTCGCGGGCCAGTGAATCTGTAGGAGTCCGGGAAACCTTGCAAACGCGCACACTCCCGGACGGTCAGGTAGCGATGGGTGCCATCGTCACGTATGAGCACGTGCTCGCCGCCTGGCACGCCGTGCACGCCGGCCTTGACTGTCTTTGCTGGCCAATCCAGTGGATTGCCCGTGTGCCCGGCGTACAACCGGGCACCGGGGATGCCAACGTGGTTGGCGATCGTCGGATGCTCCTTGCCGTCTACCGGCTCCGGGAGATCCTCGATCGCGTCGCGGAGCGTTCGCCAGCGACGCTCAGCCGGCTCGCGCCCAAGTCGCGGCTCCTCTCCGCAGGCGCGCTGGCCACCCGGATCAATGAGGCCATGCTCCTTCCAGTAGGAGCCGTTGGCCTGGGACCACAAGAGCGCGGCGCGACTATGAGTCATCGCCGGCCAGGTCCACTCGATGCCGAGGTCGTCTCGAAAGCCGACGATGAGCACGCGGTGGCGGTTCTGCGGGAGGCCGTAGTCAGCCGCGTTGACGAGCAGCTTGTGCACGACGTAGCGATCACTCGCGGTTCCCCGCGCGGACCCACCACGCTCGAGGCGCGCCTTGTGGCGCTCCCACGACTCCCTCCGCTTAGGCGCCAAAAAAGGCTCGCGCAGCTGATCAAGGATGTAGTCGAAGTACGGACGAAAGGACTCACGCAGCAGGCCACGCACGTTCTCCAGCAGGAACGCCCGAGGCCGCACCTCGCGCAGCGCGCGAAAGACTTCGGGGAATAGGTTGCGCTTGTCTTGATCTCCGCGGTGGCGGCCCCCAAGCGAGAACGGCTGACAAGGAGCACCGCCGGCCAGCAGGTCGACGCGGCCCTCAAACGAAGACCAATCGATTCCGGCGACGTCCCCGCAGAGCAGCGGCCACCGACCACCGTCGCCCAGACACTCGAAGTCCTCGGCCACATTCTCTCGCAGCGTCTCGCAGGCGCGGCGATCGCGCTCATTGACGAGCAGATGCTGGAAACCGGCCTCGTGAACACCCAGCGCCAAACCTCCTCCGCCCGCGAACAGCTCGATCGAGGTGCCCGCAGCAGACGGCGAAATGACATCGACTGGCTGTCGCGCCAGCTCGAAACCCAGCGACATGGCCATGACACTACCGCGGAGTTCGGCGGAAAGCTCTCGGGGCGACATACCCAAGCGAGGCTAAGGTCGATTGTGTGCCCTAAGACACCACTTTGTGCCAGCTCCGTGTCAGCTTTGTGCCGTCATTGTTTCAGGTCCTCAGGCGTGTCCAGCAACGGAGGCTCGGCCAACGCGGGCGGCTCGCCCGGCTGCGGAGGGTGCGCGACCAGATGTTCGGTGATCCGCCTGCGGATCGTCGAGGCGCTGACCCGAGCCGCGCGACCTTTGGCGAATGGTCGGCCCGGATGCAGAGTGTCCCACGCTGACTTCTGCTGACCGGCTCGTCCGGTCGTGCCGCCCGGCGTGCCGCCGGGGGCGTGGATGCCAAAGCCATCGACCACCCCGTTCCACAGCGTCCGGTAGTGGCCGATTAGCAGACGCTCGGCCAACGGAATCCAGATGTCGTCGACGACCAAATAGCGGCAGCGAAAGTCTCGCTCATCGAGATTCTTGACCGCCCTAATCGAGTTGTGATGCTGACGTAGACGGTCATACAGCTTGTGCCCTGGCGAAGAACCAAGTCCGACCAGGCCCGTGCGCCCACCCGCTGGCATCGCCCTCCCCACGTAGATCGGCCACTCGCAGCCCACTAGCGACACCGGACGGTACGGCTCGAAGTCGCCTTGATAGTAGATTGCGTAGATGCCTGCGCCTTCGAAGCGGTCGGGCGGCAGTGCCTCACACGAGCTCAGAAGAAGGGCTCGGCCCACGCTACGGCCGAGCTCAACGCGATCGAGGGGGTTGAACGCGTGGCGACCAGCAGACACGCGAGGAGCATAGCCCGCAAGGGATGCCGGATCAGTCGCCGACGCCACGATCTCAGGTGGTAGGACGGATCGGCCGGCCTCGAGGATATTTCTGCGACTCGCGATACATGATGACGTACCCCGGAAAAGCGGTTATCTGCCAGTCCTGACCAAGCGTCTCGGCTATGAGCCCAAATAGCTTCCGGGCATTTAGATCGGCCTCCACCGGCACATCGTGTCTCTTGTACTCTCGCCGCGACCCCGGGCCTGTGTCATAACGAAACGCGAACGGCAACTCCCGCTTGAGCTTTGTCAGCAGCTTGCTAAGCGGCCAGTCGCGGGTATCGATCCCGGGTCTGTAGTCGAGCCTGATCGGATACCGGACGTCGAAGTGATCGGCTGGCCACACCGTAGTATCACGCTTTCGACCTGGGTCGTTCATGCCAAACCCGCTGGTATTCCACCCGCAGAGCCCCTGCTCCTTGAACATGTTCGTGAGCTGCTTCTCAGGCGCTAGCACGGTCATGTCCTCGTCCACATATAGAGCCGTGTACGTGACCGTGGCAAGGTCGATCTTTTGGCGCCCCGAGAGCTTGCGTCGGTGCTGCGCCAGGCGCTGAGGCAGACTGTTCTCCGCCGATCCGACATACACGAGATCGCTGCCGGCATACAGCTGGTACACCCCAGGGCGGCCGTCGAGATTCGCAAGATTCTCAGGCGTCAACGGCTCGGCGTCGAGTCGGTCAAGCGACTCAGCCAACTGAGTCGTTAGAGCCTTGGTGATCGAGAGTTTGAACGCGGCGGACGAGGGCATCGGGAGCCTGGCCCTCTTAAGGGCTCTCAAGGATGTTGCCAACTTGTTAGATCGTTCGTACAGCCGACTCGCCGTGCCAGGCTCGATCGTCGTGACGCAGCCCTCGCTTCCCTAGCCCGCGAGGCTCGGCTCAGCGCCGGCTGCGTGGGCGCACAAGTCCGGAGGCGGGCGGGTCCAACGCAAAGCTATGTGGTCCAGCCGAACGTTTACTGGACCCTCACGACGCCGCTCGCGACGATTGTCGGCCTCTACACCAACGTCCTCGAGGGCGGCGTCGGGGAGCCCGATCAGGCTGCGTGGGGAGCCTCTAAGGTCGCCGCCGCTCCGGCGGGCCGAGCACTTATCGTCTCGGCGCGCCACCCGGTGTAGTCAGCCGACCAGTTCCACGGCTCGAGCCCCAACGTCCAGGCCGTCGTCAACGAAGCGTTCACCAGAGCCAAACGCGCCGCCGATCTTCTCCTCAACGGCCACGTCGACAATTACCAGCGCTTCACACGGCGGTACGGCGGCAAGCCAATCACGTACGTAGTGGCTGGAGAAGGCGGCTACCACGACTTGCATCACATGGGAACCATCAACGGTCAGCCGCCGCCAGCCGAATGGCAGGACGAAGAAGTTGGCGTGGTCCTGAACGCATACCACCAGGTCGAGTCCGTATACCTGACGCTCCCCATCACGAAGACCGAGATAGCGGCATATACCACGCCGTCCCCAAGCCTGGATCGCTCTGCGGCACGGTCAACGCCGCGATCACGGACAGCTTCACGGTCACGCTGTAGGAGCGGACCACCTCGCCGGTAGGGCGCGAGGTCGGGCGCCCGCACAAAGCCGTACCCATCCATGAATAGGACCGCCGATCCGGGGTACACCAACCACCAACCCGAACAAAACGCGCCGGGGGGGCGCCATGAGACACGTCAACACGAAAACGTTGGCCGGACCGATTGCAGCAGGAGTCCTGATGGCCGCTGCATCTTGTCCGGCGCAGTCGTGGGGAGCAGGCTTGGCAGCTGCACCGGTCGCGCATGCCGTGGCATCGACGGTAGCGATCGCCAAATCAACGGCCGACCACGAAAGCGGTCTCAACGGTCGCAACCACGACGACGAAAGCGGTCTCAACGGCAGCGACGACGACCAAGGCCGCGGTCTCCACCGCAACCTCGACCGTCGCCTCCACCACGAGCAAAGCCGCCGCAGTCGCAACTTCCACAGTCGAACGAGTCGCGTCGGCGCCCGCGGCGGCGACGAGCACCGGATCGAGCCTCCCGGCGGTCAGCGTTCCCCCGGCGAGCGTCTCACCCACCACCCCAACCAAGGTCCTCTCGCGGGCGTCCAGCCCCACGGCGAGCGTGAAATCCGCCGCTACATCGACGACCAGCGCCAGCGTCGCAGGCGCTACGGCGACGCGCACCTCATCCCCGACGTCGCCCCACTCGAGCGCGAGCGCCTCCTCCGCCAAGTCCGCCGCAGCGTCTGCGCCCGTGGGCGGAGCTGCTCAGGGCGGTTCAACTGCGGCCGGTAAAAGTCTCGCCGGGTCGCACACGACAGGCGGCTCGGGCCGCCCAGGGCCGACCCAGACGGCATGGACGTTCAACCGCAAGGCCGAGGCTGCGTACGCCGGCCGGCGTGCACCCTGGCGCTCCGGCGGGACGGCGGCGCAGCCGCAGAAGCGAGTCGCGGTGCAGCCGGCGAGTCAGCTGCGACCGGCGTCCGCGGCGCAGCGGCAACTGGTCGAAGGCGGGGGCGGCCAGCTGTGGCACGCAAACACGACCCCCGGCTACGGCTCTTCGGCGATTACGGGCAGTGGCGCACCGGGCCTCGGGATCACCGCGAGTCACGCCGCGAGCGAGCTGCTGGTGCTGATCGCGGCGCTCCTTGCGGCGCTCGCGATCGGCGCGCTGTCAGTCGACGCGGCTGGCGCGGGTCCCCGCAACCCGCGCTGGCGCGCCCGCTGGCTGGCGCCGGTCCGCCGCGCCTCGAAACGCAAACTGCACAGGTGACGCGCCCCAACCGTTGACGCGCGCCGACAGCTGACGCCCGTCGACGCCCCGGTCAGTTGCCGGTCAGTTGCGCCCGCCGCCGAACAGCCGCAGGAAGAACAGGAAGATGTTGATGACATCAAGGAAGATCCCGGCGGCGAGCGGAACGGTTTCACCCATCCCCGCCCGTCGCATGCGGTTGAAGTCGAGCACGGTGTAGCCGCCGAATATGACCAGCCCGAGCACGGCGTAGATCACGTTGCCGCCCGGTATCGACACGAAGATCGTCACCAGGCCGAACACGATCAGCACGAGCAGCGCGATGAAGAAGAAGCGATAAAGGCTGGAGAGATCGCGCCGGATCGCGTAGCCGACGCTGCCGAGCCCGGCGACGAACAACGCCGTCGCTCCGGCCGCCTGCCAGACCGCTTCGGGCTCGGCTTCGGCGTAGCGGTTCAGCACGCCGCCGAGGCCCACTCCAAGCAGTAGCCCGGCGGCGAACAGCAGCGTGATCGAAAGGCCCTCGGAGCGACGCGCGAAGTTCAGCCCGACGATGCACAGGAAGCCGCCGATGAAGAAGATGAATGACGCGCCCCCGGTGATGTGGCGTCCGAGGTATGCGCCGAGCGTGAAGAAGCCGAGGTTGACGGCCACGAGCCCCATGACCTGGCCGAAGACGCCGGCGTTGCCGACGGTCTCGACCGAGCCGAACATCCCTTCGTTCCTGTAGCCCGCCGACCGCTCCACTGAGGCAAGACTTTACGCCGTCACGCCTCGGAATCAATCCCCAGCGTCCTCAGCCGCGTCCTCGATGGCCTCCTCCTCGTCGGCCTCGCGCTCGTCACCCTCCGCCTCCCTCTCGCCCTCATCATCCTCGCCCTCGTCCTCGTCCTCCTCGTACAGCGACTCGCGCGCGAGCTCGCGCGCACGCCCGTCGTACAGCGCGATCTCCAGCAGGTCCTGGCGATAGTCATCGGGGGCGATCAGCGTGAAGCGCTCCTCGATCAGCGGACACTGATCGACCGCGAGGCCCGCGAGCTCGGCTGTGACAATGCGCCCGCCGGAGAGCAGCGGACGACCCCAGACGAGCGTCATCGCTGCCGTGTGACCCGCCTCACCTCGCCACGCACCGATGATCTCGTCGCACAGGTCGAGCTTCCAGCCGGGGTTGCGCGCGGCGGTTTCGTCGGTGAAGTCGACGTTTGCGGAGAAGTCGCTCGGCTCATCCTCATCGCCGGCGGGGAGGAAGCGCACGTAGCCGAACAGCTCGTATCCGGTGGTGGTCAGCGTGGTCGCGGGGACGTACGTGCGCCCGTGCCAGGTGCGATCCGGATACCACGCGATCGCGCCGGGGTCGCCGAGGTCCTCCTCGGCCGGCTCGAGCCTCAGCGCGGCGCTGAGGAACTCCTGACTTAGCCGCTCCTGCCAGCGGCCGTAGGGGAGCTCCTCCTGCGGCGGCTCGGCGGCGAAGCGGGGCACGAAACGTTGCTCAGGGGGCATGGCTGCCGGCCAGCCTACGCGTCCCGCAGCACCGCCGCGGCGTGCTCGGGTGCGACGATGTCGAGGTTCACCTCGGTCGAGAGCTCGAGGCCCGCGATGTGCGTCAGCCGGGGCATCACGTCGATCCGCCAGCAGAAGTCCTCGGCGCCGCGCGGGGCGGTGCGCACCCACAGGTTCAGCGGCGGGCTCGAGCCGAGGTGACGCGCCAGCCGCAGCAGGCCGTCGTGCAGCAGCGCCGCCCCCGACGGCCCGGCGTCCTCGAAGCGCGGCGTCGGCGTGCGCGGCGCGAGCATCATCTGAAACGGCAGGCGCGACGCGTACGGGGCGAGCAGCACCGCCTCGTCGTCGATCGCGATGATCCGCTCGCGGCGGCGTACCTCCTCGGCGACGAGGTCGCCCAGCAGGTTCTGCCCCATCGTCCGCGTCGTGTACGCAGCGGCGCGCTCGCGCTCGCGGGCGACGGCGGCGGGCACGAAGTCGAGCGCGTACAGCTGCGCGTGCGTGTGCGGCAGCGACGCTCCCCCCTCACGGCGCTCGTTGACGATCAGCTGCACGTAGGCGCTGGCTGCGTGCGTGCGCATGCGCTCGCGCCACGTCTCCATCGCGATGAGCACCTGCTCGAGCGGCAGCTCCGCGAGCGACAGCACCGGCTGGGGCCCGTTGATGATCACCTCGTGCGCGCCCGTCGCCGGGCGCGACACGAACAGCTCCGGAGCGCCGCGCGTTTCGCTCGCCTCCGCCGTCGCCGTAGCCGTCGCCGCAGGCGCGTCCTCGTCCGGGGGCGTCAACGCCGGATACAGGTTCGGCACGACGCGGACCTTCCAGCCGGGAGAATTCGGGTGCTCCGCCGCCGGGGCGCACGGCGTAGAGCTCGGGCGGCGTGCGGTCCTCGTGGCCCTCCGCGAACGGGTCCTTCTCGGGGTCGATCGCCTCCGGCCGGTCGCAGCGTGGCTCGCCGCCCGGTCGCCGCGAGCGCTCGCCGGCGATGATCGTCTTGTGCCCGCTCAGCGGGTCGATCCGCAGCTCACGCAAGCTCATGCGTCCAGCGCGTAGCGCTCCACGGCCTGTTCGAGCTTCGCGACGCTCGAGAAGGGGCCCTGGTGGATGAACTTGCCGCCGCTGCGATTGATGAACACGGTAACCGGCGTGAACGCCGAGTCGGTGATCGCCACGCCGGTCTGCCCGCTCGGGTCCGAGAAGCTTGGATAGCTGACGGGGAACGAGCGTAGGAAAGCGAGCGCGTGGGCCTTCGTGTCTTCGGAGTCGATCCCCAGAAACGCCACCTGGCGACCGCGCGAGACAGACACGCGTTGGAACACGCCGAACTCTTCCCGACACGGTTCACACCAGGACGCCCACTTGTTGATCACCACCGGCGTGCCGCGCAGCGCCGCCAGGCGCGCGCGCACCGCCGGCAGGCCTCCGGCGACGATCTCGTTTGCCTGCGCGTGCAACGCCGCGAGCGGCGGCGGCGAGGGGCTCAAACGCTCGCGCATCTGGGCGAGCGTCAGCGTCGACGGCGCCGTCGACGAGGAGGAGCCGCCGAGTTGGATCAACCCGACGACGAGCAGCACGACGACCGCCGCAGCGGCCACCCAGATCGACACGCGCTTGGGCGTCATCGGCGTAAGGGTGCCAGATCGCATCCCCGCTCAACCGCGCCTGCGCGCCCTCCACTTCAATCGTGCCTCTGCGTGCTATATCCTGAAGGCACGTCAGTCGGGTAGGTCCGAGCACCTGGCGAAGGGCGCCGTGGGGCGCCGCCTTTTCGAGCCGCGCTGAAGCTCAGCTTCGATTGCGGCTCTGTCTCGAAGTCCACAGCCTTCATGGCCGAGTCCACCTCAGTGGCCCTCGCGGCCGCGACCATTCCAAGTTCCGCCGACATTTCGCGCGCGGAAAAGTTCGTGCGCGAGCGCTTCGTCCATGCGGGCGAGGACCCCGCGGTGGCGCTCGCACCGGGCACGCCCCGGCGGCGCGCGCTCGACCGCGCGCTCGCCGAGCTCGACGCGGACCCCAAGACGAAGAATCCCTCGACGGCATGGCGGCGGGAGTTCTCGCTGCTGCTGGGACTCGAGCGGCTGCTGTCCGACGAGGAGCCCAAGCTCGAGGACGGCACCGTGCTCTCAGCGCACCAGGTGGACGCTCTGTCGGGGACGCTAACGGCGCTGCTGGCCGAGGCCCAGCGCACCGCCGACGGCAACGGGCACGGCGCCTCGGCGTCCCCCGAGCTGCTCGCCTCGGCGGACATCCTGGGCCCGGACGGCTCCTCCACGAACGGCGGCGCGGCCGCGCCGAGCCCCCTCGCCGATCAGCGGGAGGCTGCCGACGAGGATGAGGAGGAGCTCGACGAGGACGAGGACGAGGAGGAGCTCGACGAGGACGACGACGAGCTCGGCCCGGTGCAGCGCGCGGCCCCGGATGAGGACGACGAGGAGGACGAAGAGGAGGACGACGAGGAGACGGAGGAGGCCGACGAGGACGAGGACGAAGAAGAGGCGGAACTCGAGCAGGACGCCGAGTCCGAAGAGGAGCCCCGCGACTGGGTCGAGGAGGAGGGCGAGGAGGAGTCGCTCGCCGAGCAGCCGGAGGACCCGAACGCCGCCAAGCGCTTCTGGTTCGAGCACGCCACCGGCGCCGGCAAGACGGTCGCGGCCCTCGGCTTCGTCGAGGCCACGCACACCGGCGGGGTGCTGATCCTGACGCACAGGCGCAACCTCGTCGACCAGTTCCTGGGCGAGCTGCGCGACCGCGGTTACTCAAAGCGCATCAGCCGTCCGCTGCTGAAGGGCGAGGACTCGGTCAAGGGCCCGGTGACGGTCGAGACGTACCAATGGTTCGTACGCAACGCCGGCAAGATCTCGAGTGCGTACACGATCGTGATCTGCGACGAGGCGCACACGGCGCTCGGCGAGAAGACGAGCGCGGCGATCCGCGAGTGGACGGGGCCGATCTTCATCGGCATGACCGCCACCGGCGCGCTGATCGCGCGCCACGTCACTGACCTGTTCCCGACGCAGACCTCGCGCTTTGACCTCGCACAGGCGGCGCGCCGCGGGGTGATCGCGCCGCTGCGCTGCGTGCGTATTTCTCCGGGCGTGGGCGTCCGCACGATCGCCAAGGTGCCGCTGCGCCGGGGAGAGGTTGACACCGAGTTCGATCAGGACGAGCTCGCGAAACTGCTCGACCAGCAGCCGTTCAACGTCGCCGTGGCGAACCTCTACAAAACCCGCTTCAACGGCGTCCCCGGGGTCGTGTACGCGGCCGGCGTGCGCCACGCGTACAACCTCGCCGAAGCGTTCCGCGCGGAGGGGATCAAGGCGGAAGGCGTCTCGGGCGAGACGCCCAAGCGCGAGCTCGTGGAGATCCTCGCGCGCTACGAGCGCGGCGACATCGACGTGCTGATCAACGCGCAGCTGCTCGCCGAGGGCTGGAACAGCCCCCGCGCCACCGTGTGCGTGCATCTGGCGCCGACGGCATCCAAGCGCATCTACCAGCAGCGTGTCGGGCGTGTCACCCGCCGCCATCCCGGCAAGGAGGCGGGCCTGGTCGTCGATTTCGTCCACCCGGCGACCAAGCACGATGACCCGGTCGTGACGCTGCACTCGCTGCTGGATAGGGACGTTTATAGAGGGGGAGCGATCGTGGTGGGACCCGTGCGGCGTGGGCGCGGACGACGGATGCGCGTCGAGCGCCGCGTGCTGCCGGTGTGCGCGGAGGAGGAGCGGCGCTTCCAGGTCTTCGAGCGCGAGCTCTGGCGCATCGCCGTCGAGCACCTCGACTACGGCGAGCAGCACCTGTGGGCGGCGCTCGCGGGCGCGCGCGTGGCACCAAACGGCTGGCGCCGTGCGCGCGCGATGCTGCACTTCGACCGCACGGGCGAGCTCAAGAGCCGCTTCCTGATCACGGCCGTCAAGCGCAACAAGAACGCGCAGCTGCGCCTGCGTGCGCTGACCGACATCGCCGCGCTGCGCGACCCGGACGCGTTCGACGAGGCGATCGACATCATCGGCGGCTGGCCGCGCGAGGAGCGCAAGGAGGCGACCAAGATCATGCTGCGCGCGCTGGTGGAGCGCCGGATCGGCCGCCGCGACCAGGCGAACGCGTGGATCTGGCGCCTGGCGGAGTACACGCGCGACGTGCACGAGGAGTACGCGGTGCAGCGCTGGCCCGAGACCAAGCGACTGCTCGGTCTGCTCGTCAACTCCGCCGGAGGCGCCCACGCCCGCAACGCGCGTCGCCTGATCCACGCGGCGCGCAAGCAGGACCGCCGCCTCGCGGCGGCGCTGCTCGCCGCGGCGCTGGCGCACACGCCCGAGGCCGAGGAGGCGCTGCGCGGCGCGCGCACGCGGATGGCGCGCAAGCCGCCGGCGCTCGCGCGTGAGCTCCTTCGCAACTTCCCCAAACGTCGCGCGCGCAACGCCAGGCGCAGGCGCAAAGGCGGCAAGGGCGCGAGCAACGGTTCGGCGCCGGAGGCGCAGAGCGCACTCGCCGCCGAGCGTGTGCTCAACGGGGCGGCGCACGAGCCGGCGGTGACGGCCACAGCGACCTCGTCGAACTCGGCGTCGCGAGCAGGAGTCTGAGCTGACCGACGAGCTGCGCCGCGACGTACGCGACGCGCTCGACAACCAGTCGGGCTGAGCGCCTTCAGCCGAGCGTCTGCAGATGCACCTCGCCGGCGCCGATCGCCGTGCGCCCGCCGCCCTCCAGCTCGACGAGCAGCCGTCCCGTGCCGTCGATGCCCTCGGCACGCCCGCGCCCGAGCTGGCTCTCGGCGTCGACGGCAGTCCACGTGACCTCGCGGCCGCGCAGTGCGTCGCGGGCACGCCACGCCTCGAGCGTCGCCTGCGCCGGCTCGGCCAGCCGCCGCGCGAGCGCCTCCAGGACCCGGCTGAGCATCGGCTCCACGTCGCCGGGTTCGAGCCCGAGCGTGGCGGCGGGCAGGCCGCTGGCGCCGCGCGGACGCTCGCTCGATCCGGGACGTAGCTCCGGGGGAAGCTGATCGAGCCGGACGGCAACGTTCACCCCGATCCCGAGCACGGCCCAGCCCTCCTTGAGGACGACCCCCGATGAGGATGCCCGCGAGCTTTGCGAGCTCCCGCTCTGTCCCCGGCGACTCGACGACGATGTCGTTGGGCCACTTGATCCGCGCCTGCGCCCCCGCGACGTCGCATACGGCCACCGCCGCGGCCAGCGGCAGCAGCGGCGGCACGTCCCGCAGCAGCAGCGACATCAGCAGTGAGCTCCCCGCCGGCGCGGACCAGCGCCGTCCTTGCCGGCCGCGCCCTGCGGTCTGCTCGGATGCGGTGACGAGCGTCCCGTGTGGCGCGCCCGCGAAGGCGAGCTCGCGTGCGCGCTCGTTGGTCGAGCCGGTGCGTCGCAGATGCACGCGCGGCTGGCCGAGGCTCACACCGGGCGCACTGTCATCTCGTCGTCGGGGCCGGCGCCGAGCAGCTCCGCGGCGCGAGCCGCGGTTGACGGCGAGCGCGACCATGCGCGTGGCGTCCTCGTAGATCAGCAGCTCGCCGGGGGTCACTTCGGCGAAGGTCGCGGCATACCGCGCGGTGCGCACGGCGCCGGCGTGGCTCACGGTGAGCGCGTCACCGGGCATCGCGCCGAGCGCGATCAGCTGCTCATTGGCGGCGTCGAGGATCAGGTTGCCGAACGTGTCGCTGCGCAGGACGTGCACGGTGAGGGCGCCGTCTGCCATGTGCGCCGAGGACAGCCCAATACGGCGCAGCTGGTCGACGGGCAGCTCCTCCCCGACGGCGCTCAGCGGCTCCCCCGCGGCGAGCGCGGCGGCTACGGGCGCGAAGATGTCGCGACCGTGGAACGTGCGCGAGACGGGCCGCAGCCGCTCGGGCGATTCGCCGATGTCGACCGCCTCGGCCACGCCGGAGAGCCGCTCGGCGGCAGGCATCAAGAGGCCGTTGTCCGGGCCCACGAGCAGGTGGTCCTGCTCGACCGTGCGGATCGCCACCGCGCGACGCGCGTGGCGGCCGATCGCGCTGACCCCCGGGTCGACCACCGCCAGGTGCACCCCCGCGGGCAGGAACGGCAGCGCCGAGCGCAGCACGATCGCCCCCGAGCGCACGTCGTGGCGCGGAATAGCGTGCGTCAGGTCGATCACCCGCGCGCTCGGGCAGCGACGGGCCATGACGCCGTGACACACGCCGACGAACTCATCGAGCTGACCGTAGTCGGAGAGGAAGGTGATGACGGGAGGGCTGTCGGCCATTGCTTGCCGGTGCTGCCGCGTCGGACGAGCAGCGCGGCGATCATACCCTCGACGCCGTACTGGAGGCCCGCTGCGTTGCCAATTCGCAGCGGGCCCCATTGAGGTCAGACTGCGGGCCTCCTCAGCAGCCCGTCTCGGGTCTCGCTATTCGTGTTCTCTAGCGGCTCCTGCGCCGGTCTGTTCCAGCGTGCCATTCAGGGTCACCTTGTTCTTTCCTGCGCCAGCCGGGATCTTGAGTCGACCGTCGACGATCGAGTTGAGTAGGCCCGCGAAGCCACAGCCATTTGCTCCCGGTACTGCAACGGTATTGTTGACGAGGGAGTCTTCGCTGACGACCAGTATCCCACCTTCGGCCCGGGAACTAAATTTGCCGGCTTTGCCTTTGAGCGACCCCGACGTCCCGGTTGTTAGTTCGACCACGAGCGGGCTTGAGTTAGAGCCGATGTAGCATCCGCTGCCGAGCAGAGGATTTTCCAGTTTGACCTTGACTGGCAGCGAGAGTGCCGTGCCCATTTCTGTCTCGAGATTGAACTCGTTGAGGCCAATGTCACTTGCGGGCGCCGCTAGTTCTACGGTAGCGTACACGCCCGTTAGTTTGTTTTCAAAGATGGCTTCGCATCTTTCCCGCTCTTCTTTATTGCTGATTTCGGTGCAGTTGACCAGGCCGGACAGCCCGCCAGGCACTTTCTGTGCCGTTTTCGTGAGCGTGTTGCCGTTGGCTGCACCGACGAATGTCATGGCACCCGATGGTTCTTCGATGAACCCGCCTTGCAGCGTTTGGGTATTTACAATCGGTACGGTCTCGTCCCCGAACGTGATGGCCCCGCCTTCCGCACGCGCCACGATACACGCGCTCAGTTCGGCGTTGCTGGTGGGACATTCTGCGAACGCGGCGTATTCGCCCGTCGGCGCGGCCGTTGCCGACGCGGCCCCCAGAGTCGCAGACAATGTTGTCAGGGTCACGACGAGCACAGCCAGTCTGCAGCTGGTCGCCAATCGCTTGATGTAGCGCTTAGTCATTTGTTACCAACCTTCCTTACTCTCGTGATTACCAATACCGCGCCGGGACGCCCTCATAACGGCACTCCGGGACGGATCCTGCAGTGAGGCCCACGCTGACGGCTGGTTCCCGCTGCCGGGACCTCGAGTAAGCTTTCGATCCGATGCATGTGAGTTCTGACTCCCATACGGTTTCAGAGCTTCAGGTTCGTGGTGGCGCTCGATGTCGCGGAGCCACTCGTAAGCGCCACCTTGATCTCGATCGTCCGGTTGTGTCTGCGCGCGGCGAGCCCCACTTTCGAGAGGGCGACACTGATCTGGTGCGAGCCGGTGCCGAGAGGTTTGCGGTAGCGCTTCAGGCCGTTGCTGGTCACGGTCACCGTGCCCTTCGACGTGAGGCGGAAAGCCAGCACCACGTTCCTGCCCCAGAGCTTGCGCTTGACGAACGTAACTGGCCTGCAGCCCGTGACGGCGATGTTCATGCTCTGCGCGACCTGGGCGCCGTTCTGACCGGTGATCGTTGTCGGCATCGCTAGGCCCTGTGCACAGAGGTTTCCGGAAGCCGAGAGCACCGAGTGCGGGCCCTCCGGCAGGATCGTTTCAAAGCTGCTTATGGGTGCGTCAGGGACAGTTTCGAAGCGGCTATAGGTGATCCCTTTCTTGATCTGGGTCTTGCCGTCCAAGACGATCTCGACGCCATCGCCCTGGAGGACGAACTCGACGTCGGGAAACGCCGCGCCACCGTGAGAGACCAAGTACGCTGGACCCGTCAATGGCACGCTCAACACCGGCGTGATCGCCGTCGCCGTGCCGATGTGCGACCCTTCGGGGCACCCTGCTGGATTGGTGTTGAACTGCGCTTCGCTGCACGCTTTCTGAAGCGTCGTCAACCGCGACGGCAAAGCCGACGGCAACTGCAGGCCAACCTTGTGGATGTTCGCTTCACCCGGCTTCTGAGCGACCCTCACGAGCAGTGAGGCCCCGTTGGCTTTGCTGGTCTTGCTCTGCGTCGAGGCCGTGAGTGACGGTTTGAAGGGCAGGCCCGTGCAGCCCGTGACGGCGAACGGGCTGGACACGGCCGCCGAAGCGCCTTGCGCCGCGGTGAGCGTGGCTGTGATCGGCTGCTGGGCGCAGTTGGTCGGGTTGAACGTGAATTCCGCGCGGTTGATTTCGGTGTTGATCGTCCTCAGCCGGAAGGGGACGCCGTCCTTTGACTGCGGCAACGGATTGGTAACGACCGTCACCTGGGCGGTGTTGGGGTTGATGAGGATCCTTGCGCGGATGACTTCGTTGCCGAGGTTGAACGGGCCCGCCCTCGTGGGGACGACTATGGAGAGGCCGAAGGGTGCGCCGTTGTACCCGGTTGTGAGATACACGTGGCCCCGGGGCACATTGAGGGGGTGTTCTCCCGGACCCGCCAGAACACTCGTCGTACCGACCTGGCTTTCCGGGCCACAGGTTCCCGCGTTGGCCTGCGGTTCTCCGCACAACGGGATCCCCGCGATCCTTCCCAGCAGGCCCGGGGGCAGCGTCACGCTGAACCCCGAGAGGTCCTGTTCGCGGTCTTGGCGGGAGAACGAGAGCACGAACGGGCTGAAAGCACCCGCCGCAGGAGTCGTCGTGCCCGCGCTGAAGCCAGGGGCGAACGGCAGGCTCGCGGGGCATGCGCCCCCTTTGCCATCCCAATCCACGCCAAACGCCGGTGAGGGGCCTGACGCTTCCTGTCCACCCCACGATGTCAGGGTCGACGTCGTCGTAAACGACCCGCACGCCATCGGATTGGCCAACGGCGCTCTCGCTCCGCCGTGGAAGTGCAACTCGAGCTCGCTGAATGGGGAGCTGCGGGTTTTCCTTGAACGTGCCCGTCAGTTGGCCGGTGGCCGGGTTCGCGGCGACGGTGCCCGGGAGCTTGATGATGACACCGGAGCCTTCGGCTTCGATATAGAGCCCAAACAGTTCTCCGTTCGTCGCACTGGCTTCGGTGCATCCTGGTTGGCCTCCGCCGCCGCACTTCGGCGCCGCCAGATAGATGTGGCCGTTCAGCGGGGCCGATCCGCTGGGCCCGTTCGGGAGCAGCGGCGTAAAGACTTCAACGGTGCCCAAGGTCGAGGCGGACGGGCAGTGCCCGCGCGCGGTGTGGTAGAGCCCGTCGTCGTAGGGGCTCCCGTTCCCGCCCGCGTGGCCCGCACCGAGTTCGGTGGCTTCCGGGTCTTCCAGGTCCTGACCGCCAGCGCCGATCTTTCCTGGGTTTTCGGTGCCGATGTTGATCCCTTCAGGACCTACCGCCTGGCAGCCGACCAGGCCCTGCGCGGCCGACGGGGAGATCGACACACCCGCCGGTAGTGCCACCGTCGCGTCCCTGAGCTCCGGCGTCGCCAGTTCGGAGAACCCCGATGTCTGCGGGACCTTCAGATCGACCGTGTAGCCCGATGGCTCGTCCGCCTGGGTCGTGCCGCCTTCAGGTGCCGCGCTCGGCGCCGCCGTCAGCGACGGGCTGAACCGCAGCAGATCACACCCGGTGAGCTGCGAGTACACGTCCGCTTCCTTCGACACCGGGTGCCCGGGGTCTTCCCACGATTCCAGTTCGATCCGGCTGGGCAACGGGCCCGCCGAACAATTCGCGGGGTTGGTCAAGAACGCCGCTTCCAATTCGCTACCGTTGAGCTTCCCCGGCTCGCCGAAAAACGTAATCGCCGTCTCCGAAGTTTCAAGTTCCGCTGGAATGCCCGGAGCTGTGATGCGCAAGTGGTAGCCAGAGCTGCCGTGTACGACAGTTGCGTACAGATACACTGGAAGCCCTGCGAACGTGAACCCGAACTCGGCTGGATAGCCCCGCTCGGGCACGATGTTGTAGACAGCCGAGCAGCAGCCGTTCGGATTACCGGTAGCGATGAATTCACCTTGTCCAAAGACCCCAGCCCTAAGGGCGATCGCTCCCACAAGGCTCCCTCCAGGACACGCTTTCGTTCGAAGCTCGGTCTGGGTGCACTGAGGAGCTGCCTGCGGATCGCCGACGAAACCGGCAGGCAGTTCGGCGATGGCGTCTTTCACGTTTTCAACAGCGACAATGAAATGTTCGCCTGCGCCGATGCCCGGTGGGCTGTCGATCGTCGGGATCGAAAAGGCAGTCGTGACCTCCCACGGGTGAGCATCGGCCTGCGAGTTCGTCGTACCGTCGACCCCATCGGCTTCGAAGCCGAAGTCGCTCACCCCGAACTCCGGGGCTCTGGAGCTGATCGGGGTTTCCTCGATCATCCCGGCCACAGCGGCCGCCCCTCCACCCGTGACACTCACTTCGTTCTTCAAGGAGCCCGACATCGCCGCAGTGGGCGCCGACACTTCGAGCTTGAGGAACGGTGCATATCCACCCGCGGGGACCGATTCGGCGAATTCGCACGTCACGGTCCACTGTTCTGGCGTCCCTTCGTTTTCCGTGCAGCCCCAATGCGCGCCTTCGCTGGTGGTTCCGCTTTCCGGTTCTTTTGTGAGTTTGATGCCCGGCGGCAGCCTGTCCGTGAGGGTGACCGGCCCGCTCGAGGGTTCATCGCCTACGTTCGTTACGAGTAGCTGGTAGCGGTCACACTTTCCTTCGCTTTCGCATCGCAGGGCGTCGTTGGTGGAAAAGTTGCTGGGCTCGGCGGCTGCGTGGACCGTCCACCCAACCGTGCCCGTCGCGGAGGCCCCCGAGGCCACTGACAGCGAAATCACGAGCATCGCGAGCAGTACACCCACACAAAGCAAGGTCCTCTTCTCACTGAAACACACGCTGCTCACCTCTTGCCCCTGGCGTTGACACTGGACTTGCTGGCGTATGTCTCTCCAGCTTGTGCTTCGCAGACAGCTCGCTGATGCATGTGATGCTTCTCGTGTTTAGCGCGGCAGGCCTTCAGTGCCTTCGCGAGCTTCTGCGCCCGAGTCAACGGCTTTGCCGTCGGCTTCACCACGGGCTCCGGTGGTGGTGGCGGCGGCGGTGGCACGTTCGTCCCGCCCGGCACGGAGACGCTCCCAGGCGCACCGAACGACGGTGTAGCGCTCAGTGCCCCCTGACACCCTTCGCCTTCGCAGCCCGCGGCCGTCGGCGCCGGGAAACCGCCGCCCACCCGAGCATCGTAGAGGTCAAACTGGGTATCGACATCTTGCGCCAGCAGCGGATCGGCCGTCTCGAAGAAGATGTCGCTACCAGACGCGTTCAACCCAATCGCTGACGCGCTTAACGCGTTGATGCCATCCGATATGAGGTAGACGTCGCCGTTGGCGATCGATCCGACGCTGCGATACTCATAGACGCTTTCCGCGTGCGCCGCAGCGGCCACTTCCGCGCCTGCCGTCAATGCGCCCGCGCTACCGAACACCACCTCCGAGCCGTCAGCGGAGATGGCCAACCCCGACTCCGCTGTCGTAGGCTTGCTTTCGGAATACGCTTGGCTCAGTATCGTCGACCCGCGCGCATTGGCGCTGGCGCTGCCACTGGCGTAACCCGCCTGTCCGACCGAGACACGTACAAGCTTCTGTTCCAGTGCGTCGTACTCATAGATCTGCTGTGTCTCTTCTTCACTGTTGCTACCCGTCACGTTCGCCGCGCTGCTGAATACCAGGAATCGGCCGTCCGGCGTCGCCTGGACCGGACGCTCGTCCAGGACACTCCAATCCGCGCTGTCGGATTCCGACAGCTTCGCGACGAACGCCAGGCGCCCACCCGGGTAAGCCGCGTCACGCTCGAACACGTACAGGTTATCGGCGTCCGTAGTCGGAGCATCCCCTTCACCGTTCACGACGGTGAGCCGGTCGCCGGTGGCGGACGCGGTGGCGGGCGCAGAGAGCTTGAGGGTTTCGGGGCCGACTGCTGAGATGGTCGTGTCGGCGGGGATGCCGGTGCCGGAGATCCGCTGGCCGACCGCAAAGGCGCCGGTCGAGGTGACAACTTCTTCAACCGTCCGTGAGCCGCTGGCGAGTGTGCCGGTGCCGGTGGGGATGAGAACACCGTGGGCGACGAAATACACATGCGAACCGTCCTCGGACACGCGCGCCACGCCTTGCACTTCAGGCGTCGGCGACCCGACAGACACACGGACGATCTTGCGTCCAGTGGGAGCGGCGAAATCGTACTCGTAGAGATTCTTTGTGGTGTCTCCGTAGAACAGTTCCTGTTCGGTGAGGAAAAACACCTTCGACCCGTCTTCGGAGGCTCCCTGAAATTCGGCTGGCGCCTTCACCGCCGTATTACAGATGGATTCCAGGCACTGGCTATGAGCCGGCTCCGAGATTGCGACCGTTTCGCCCTCGCCGAGGTGCGCGTACAATTCGCTGGGAACGGCGTAGGGCGGTTCACAACCGCCAGCGTTGTGCCCGAGCGATGTAAAGAACACCGCTTCACCATTCGCGGACACCGCGTTGTACTCGTCGTCTGATTCCAAGCCTAAAGTGGTGCCGCAGTTGCTGATCAGCTGACCTCCCGCGTCGACCCCTATGAGCTCCGGCCGCGCATTTATCCTTCCCACGTACTCGTAGAGAGATGGCTGTCCGCTGCCTTCGACCGTCGTATCCCCCGGCCAAAGCGCCGAGAAGGCTAGAACCTGGAATAGTACGTGTGACAGGTCGCTAGACGCCCCCGCGTAGTTATAGTTCCCGAGGAACTGCTGATAACTGCCTGCTGGCGGGCCGGCTGCCGCGGACGGCGGGACCATGGGCCCGACTTTGACAAATGTGCCGTCCGGGTCACGCACATAGAGATCCTTTGTGTAGAGTGACTGCGACGAGCCTCGCACCGCCCAAAGCGTGCTGCCGAGATCGGTAGCCCCCGCAAGAAACTCGTTGAACGAAAACAGCGACGCCGGCGGGCTGATCGGAGACGGCATCCATCCCGAGCCCAACCGCGAGAACTCATAGCGGGCGCCGTTCGCCGCATCGCTTTCAGTTTCTGCATACGCACCGAGTGAGTGGGCAAGCACATGCGAACCATCGCCTGACACCGCTTCGAACCCGATCGTAGGACCGCCGCCATCCTTGAACGGGGGAGTCACCATCTCGTACGCGCGACAGTCGGGGAGATATTCCCGGAAGCCTGCCAACGCTTCGTTGGAGCAACCCGTCATGTTCGCGTCCCCCGCAGCCACCGCCGTCGAAATCGACACAAGCACCGACAGAAGAGCGCCCACCAGTGCCAGGACGGAGAAAGCGGCTCGACTCAGGGGGCCGCCCGAGCCGTGCCGCACCCCAGATCTAGAAGTCACAGACACTCTTCGTCCTCTCCTTGCGCAGCCAGCTATCTAATGCCGTAGCGATTATGGCTTGGGACCCCAGTCGCCTGAAGTCCCAAGCCGTTCCTATCGCGGGCTAGTCCTTATTTGGTAAAGACGCCCCACTTCGGTGCGCCAGCGCCAGCGAGTTTCACTTTGACTTTCCCTTCAAGCGTGGCAGCGACGCCGAAGGCTTTCAGCCCGCATTTCGCTTCTGCTAGGTTGCCGCCTATTTCAAGCCAGATGTCTGCGGGCGGGGCCGCCGGGAACAACACTTCGTTTGTAGTTCCGTATGTCTGCGTGGCGGCCACCGTTGTAACGTGTACACCGGCTTCATTTATATCTTCACCGCAGACTCCACCGCCTTCAGCGGTTTCCACTTTAGTTTCTAGCACTTCGCAGCCAGCGCCGGCGAAGTGTATCGTGACGAAGAGCAAAGGGTTCGCTTCAGACCACGGTTTGAAGATCGTCAAGAGCTGGCCTTTGCCTTCGTGCGCGTTCACTTTTTCGGCGTAGCCCTGTATGTCTTCCGTTTCCACAGTTATCGGTTCGGTTACCGCACAAGGCGTACCGTTGCCGGTTACGGTGCAACCTGTGTATTCGAGCTTCTCGTAGCTTTTGCCGGCATTTTCGTTGTGCGAGCCTTCTAGATACGAGGCCGGTGCGGCTGCGGATTTGAGTGCCGTGCACGTTATTTTCCTCGTACCCGCTGTGAGTACCTGGGGACCACCTTGCGCGACTGTTATTTCCGCGAGTTTATCGTTCTGCAACCTCACAGGAAGAAATTCCTTGGTCCCGCCGAGCACGGTGCATGCGGGGTCTTCGTATTCGCCTGTGCCCGCGGGGACTTTTTCACACAGCTTGTAAAAGGGGCCTTTGAGGTTTCTTGCTGCCTGCGCCCCTGTCGCCGCAACCGCGCCGACCGCGAGGACAGCGAGAATGCTGAGAATGAGTGTTCTCGTTCGTGTCATCTGCCTGTGATCTCCTTACTCGTGATTACCGATGCCGCGCCAAGGTGCTCATCGTAAGAGCCACTCCGACACGGGTCCTTCGGTGAGGGCCGCTCAACGGGTTTGTTCCCGTCGCGGTCCGACTCGCATACGACATAGACGTTCGATCGTTGGGCACGCTAGCTCCAGACTCTCGCGAGCGCAAGAAACGGTTTCTATCTCTGGGAGTGCCCTCCGACGCGACGGCGGCGGCGCAGAGGTCCGAGAGTTCACCCTTTAGCGCTGAGGTGCGATCATCCGACAGGCGTGCTCGTACGAGGCGCGCGCCATCGGAAAGGATCGCTTTGACCGCGAGTGTTGATCGAGGTGGCGTGTCGGCGCTCGCACGGAGGCTCCAACAGATCACTCGTTCGACCAGTCGCCGCGTGCGCGCAGTGTGTGTAAGCGCGGCCGACCCGACATCAGGCGCCACCAGAACGAGCCGCGCGGCGTCGGGGTGTGCGGCCACCTCGCGCGCGAACGCCTCCACTAGCCCGCGGAGTCGCTCCAGCGGGCCGAGCCCCACGATCGCGTCCAGCCTGCACCACCCCGCACCCAGGATGTTCATCTCGGCGCGGCGTACGATGATGTCGTAGGTAGCCAGAAAGCACTGCTGCTTGCCGCCCGGGAACCGCTGATAAAGCGTCCGCTTGGACACCCCCGCCAGCGCACACAACTCCGCCACGGTGCTCGCGTCATAGCCGCGAGCGGCGACGAGCTCGATCATCGCGCCGTACAATCGCGCGCGCTGATTGGACGCCACGCTCTCGGGCGCGAGGGAATGCGGCCCGGGCCGAAGCTTCGCGTATAGCGCCCCATCGCGGCGCCGCTCCACAGACACGGCGCCGCGATCGCGGGCGACGTCAGTTACACATCGACAGTGCTCCGCCGACCTCGGTCGGCGTTGTGATTACCAATGCCGGCGCCGGGGTGCTCATCGTAAGCAGCACCAAGCCACCCCGGCGCCGAGCCTTCAGCCGGGCCTCTGAAGCGGTGAGGGCCACGTGTGCGCAACCTTGACCTCCCTCTCCGGCGGGCCGCCGGGACGATCAGGTGAACGGACGTAGAGCCTCGTTTACCACACTGCGAGGACGATTCGCATCGCCGGAATCCGCCGTTACGTCGGCCAAAGACGCCGCAAATTACGGACGATTTAGGGCGATGTGAGGAGATCGCCTGCATCCCAGGAAAGTCCAAAGTCGCGGACGCGCCGCACAAGCGGACTCAACGCCTAAGCTAAAACTTTCCTAAAGAGAGCTGGAGACAAAGTTGGCGAAGTTTCAGGCAAGCAGCGCCACGCTCAACGCCGCGATGACGGCCGCCAGCAGCGTGCGATCGCCGCTCATCGCGATCGGGCCTTCGCGGCGGAGCAGCGCGTCGCACCACGCCGCGGGTGTTGCGTGGCCTACCGCCTCGGGTGCTGCCTCGGGGGCACCGGCGAGCGCGAGGACGTTGCCGGCCTGTGCCGCGAGGTAGATGTCGGGCTCGTCCCTGCCGCCCGAGTCCAGGTGCAGCCGACAGACGCCAGCCATCGGCTCCGGGATTCGAGCGACGGGCGCGAGCACGTGCAGCAGCTCGTCGAGGTCCCTCCCGGGCGTCCGCTGCTCCCGCGGTGACCACTGCCATTCCCAGCGCCCGGCGAGCATCGCGACGAGCGCCAGGTGCCGAGCGCCATCGGTCAGCTCGTACAAAGGTGGGGCTCCTCCCAACTCGCGCCGTTCGAGCAGCCCCGCAAGGACCAGCTCGCGCAGGCGCCGGCGCAGTGCCGAGCGGCCAAGACCGGGGGTCCGCCCGTCGAGGTCCGCGGTGCACAGCGGGCCGTCGGCCAGCAGGAGCATGATCTCGCGCGTGTGCTCGTCGGCGGTCAGCTCGATCGCCAGGACGCCGGCGCGCGCCGCGCCGCTCGACTCGCGAGCACCAGCTCTGCTCCCAGCGGCCGGCCTCGGCGATGACCTCGAGCAGTGCGCGGCCCGCGTCGGTCAGGTCGTAGCGAGCCTCGTGTGGGGTGCCGGCGCTGCGAGCGTGCGGCGGTCGTCCCGGCCGGTGCTCGTAGGTGACGAGTCCGCTGTCGAGTAGGTGACGCAGCCGTCGCATCACCAGTGAATGTCCGGCATCCGGCAGGCGCCGCTCGACCTCCGCGGGGCGCCGCGCGCCGTCAGCGAGCTCGCCCAAGAGCCCCGCCATCCACTCCTCGGCGAGCAGCTTCAGCGCGCATACTCCCAGCTGGTCTCTTTGACTCATGCTCCCTCGTCCTTGCGCCTCACGACTGGCAGGTGACTGCTGATCGACACCGAGGATACACCTCCCTCCGGTTCGTATTCCACCTACACGAACCGCCCTAGACAGGTGGCGTGTGAACGCTGCAGTTGCCGTCGGGCTCAGGCAGGAGGGCTCTCCCGCGCGGCCAAGATCACCTGCACGGCGGCCTCGCCGCCGATCACGGGGGTCAGCGCGATGTACGAGGCGTAGTCGGCGAGCCCTGGCAGCAGGTGCGTGGCGCCCCGCGTGACGTGATGGTGGATGATTCCCCAAACGGCGCCGACGCTCGCCTCCGCCGCCAGGCGCGAAGGGGCGCACGAGTGTGGCAGCCGTCGCATGAGCTGGCCGGTGAACTGGCCGAGCAGGCGTTCCTGGCGCTCGATGCCGCCCGGGCCGAGGGCGAAGATCTCCACGAACGCGAGCTGGACGAGCACGGGACTGGTCGCAATGTGCCGCATGAGCGCCACGATTGCGCCATGCACGCCGGCCAGCGGCTCGTCGCTGCCCTGGGAAGCTCTCACGGCGCAGACGAGAGCTTCCAGCACGAGGCGGTCCAGCGCGTCCAGAAAGCACTGCTCCGTGCTCTCAAAGAGCTCGTCGAATCTCGCTTCGGTGACCTCGGCCTCGCACGCGATCCTTGCCGGGCTGAGCTGTGCATAGCCCTTGGCGGCCGCGATCTCAGCCGCACAGCGCAGGATGCGCACCAAGTCGCTCTCACCCCGAGCCTGTGGCCCATGCGAACCACGCCCATTGCGGCGCGCCGGCAACGCCGCGGGCAGACCCGTGCCCAGCCCGGTCGCCGCGGGAGAACAGTAGGTGAGCACCCACGCCACCAGCTCATCCGCGAGCGCGGGGAGCTCCGCGACGTCACCCGCGAGCAGTCGCTGGCGCGTGATCCGCTCCACGCCACAGACGATCCCCTTGGCGATGAGCGGCGGCGGCGTCACCCCGTCGGGAGCCTCGATGAAGCTCGCGCTCACCATCCGCTCGAAGACCAGCCGCGTACGCTGCATGCGCGCGACGCCCGGTCGGCCCCATGCCGAGAATCTCCACGAGCGCGAGGCGCGCCGCGTCGGGATCCTTCACGACCTCCAGGCATAGGCGTCAAAGGCAGCGCGTAGCCTCGCCGGCCAAGCACCTTCCGAACGGTACGCCGCACCGATGCGCCTGACTGCATTGCCGACGATCGCATCGTACGTGGCGAGGAAGTACGCCTGCTTCGTCCCGAACTGCTCGTGGAACGCCCGCTTGGAGACCCCCGCCAACGCGACCAGTCTCGCCTAGCGTCGTACCGGCGTACCCGCGCTTCGCCACCTCCTCGATCATCACCGCGATCAAGCGGCTGCGCTGATTGCTGGCCACCGCGTCGCGGTCGTGACCATTGGGCCCGGGGCGCAGCTTTACATATAGCGGCTCGGGCCGGGTCCGCTCGATCTCCGCCAGCCCGGGTCGGGCCAGCTCTTCGCAGTCCGCCGACCCGCTTCCCATTGGCCATAACAGATCAGCATAACGGAAATCAACTGACAGTTGTCTGCTTGCGCAACTGCACATCTTGCTGGGAGGCTCCGGCGAGCATGAAGATCGGTCGCCGACTACGCAATACTCGCGAGGCTCTCGAGTCTCACACAGAAGGAGGTCGCGGACGAGGTCAAAACAACTACGCAGTACATATCTAAGCTCGAGGCCGATCGGAGGGCTGCCGTCGCTGGACATGTTGGTTCGTCTCGGTCGAGCGCTGGGCGTCAGCACCGACTACCTGTTGACGGGAAGGGACCTCGCTCCATACGACATTCGCGGCGCGATCCGCGCGCAACCAGGGATCAGCCCGCTCGGGAAGCGGAGCCTGATCCAGCTCATCGGCGAACTCAGCAAGACGGCCTGAGGCCGTGGCGCGGCCTCGCGTCCCGATCGCTCCCAGCGCCCGCGCCGAGCGATTTGTGTCACGTCTGTGTCAAGACTCGCTCAAATCTGTGAAAAAGCCGGACCTTCGGTCTGTTCCGCCCTATCGTCGTTACTAGTCGCTATCCGCGACCCAGGCGCTGGCCTTGTACACGCCGTGGCCCACACAGGAAAGGTGCGATTTCCTATGTCAGACTCGCGATACCCCGAGTACCCGTGCGCCGTCATCACAGACGACGTCCGCATACCAACCCAGGCAATCGAGCTGCTGCGTGACGGGCTGCGCAGCCGCATCGCCCTAGCCGCGCAGAGTGTCAGCAGCGCCGAGGGGGAGCCGGATGCCCGTGAGCACCCCGAGCGCTACTGCCGTCCCCTGCGCCGCATTGATGCCCTGCGCGCGCTGCTCGAGGACATCGGCTGGAGCGAGCCTGCGGGCGACGCGCGGGTCGACCTGCGACGACATGGCTGGGCGCTGATCGCGGCCCTGCAGGATCAAGTCAGCGTCCACGCCGACATGCTCAGCGAGCTCGGCGAGGAGGACGAGCAGCGCCACGCCTTGGCACGCGACCTGGGTTCACTTAGTTCCGTCGCGCTGGACGTGTTGCTGCGCGAGCAGGCCCGCGCCCTGCGGCCCGGCGCGTCGTGCGGCTCAGCGTAAAGCGGCGTCCGTGAGCAGCGCCTCGATAACGCCCTCGACATCATGACCCTCTGCCTCGACGTCAGGCCCAAGGCCATGCTCGCGCAGCGTCTCGCTTGTCACGGGGCCGATCGACACGATCCGCGTGGAAGGTGACAGGCCGGCCTCGCCACCGGCTGCCTGCAGGAAGAAGCGCACGGTCGAAGACGAGGTGAAGGTGACGTAGTCGGCGTCGCGCACCGCGCTCAGCGCGCGCGTGGAGAGCGGCTCGGCGAGCGTCTCGTACAGCGCGAGCACGTCGACCTCCGCGCCGCGCGCTCGCAATGCGTCCGGCAGCACGTCGCGCGCCTCACGCGCCCGTGCGACCAGCGCGCGCTTCACGGGCAGCCCCGTCAGCGCTTCGACGAGCGCCTCGGCGACGAAACGCTCGGGTACGACGTCTGCGGTCACCCCCCGCTCGGCCAGGGCGCGCGCCGTACCGGGGCCGATCGCCGCGATCTTGGCGCCCGCGAGAGCGCGCGCGTCCCCGACCGGGTGGACGCCGTCGTCGAGCCGCTCGAACAGCCCTTTGACCGCGTTGGGGCTGGCGAGGCAGATCAGGTCATACGGCGAGGGGTCGAGCGGCGGGCCCGGCAGCTGCTCGACGCGGATCACCGGCGCCTGGATCACGCTCGCGCCCAGCTCCTGCAGGCGCCGCGCTAGGCCGCTCGCCTGGGCGCGCGCGCGTGTCACGGCGACGCTCACGCCCGCGAGGGGGCGCGGGGGGAGCCACGCGAGTTCCCCCGCCAGCGACGCGACCGGCCCCACGATCGTGATCGCGGGCGGGCGGACACCCTCGCCGGCCGCGACATCGGCGATCGTCTCGAGCGTCGCCGTCACCGTGCGCTGCTCGGGCAGCGTGCCCGCTTCAACGACCGCCGCTGGCTGTGACCCGGGCCGGCCTGCGGCGATCAGCGCGGCGGTGATCTGCGGCAGCTGACGCACGCCCATGTACAGCACCAGCGTCCCAGGGAAGCTCGAGAGCGCCGGCCAGTCGATCGCGCTCTCCTCCGCGCCAGCGCCATCGACGTCGTCCTCACGCGCGTGACCCGTCACCAACGCGACGGCGCTCGCCAGGCCGCGGTGCGTGACGGGGATGCCCGCATACGCTGCTGCGGCGACGCCCGCCGTCACGCCGGGGACGACCTCGAAGGGGATGCCCGCCGCACGCAGCGTCAGGGCCTCCTCGCCGCCGCGGCCGAACACGAACGGGTCGCCGCCCTTCAGGCGCACGACGGTGTGTCCAGCCTGCGCGCGCTCCACCATCAGCGCCTCGGTCTGCTCCTGTGGAATCGACGCACCCCCGCCCTCCTTGCCGACGAACAGCAGCTCCGCGTCCGCGCGGGCTCCGTCGAGCGCGGCGCTCGGGATCAGGCGGTCGTACAGGATCACGTCCGCCGCCGCGATCAGCTCGAGCGCTCGTGCCGTCAACAGTCCGGGGTCGCCCGGTCCTGCGCCGACGAGGTACACGCGCCCAGTCATACGATCCGGTATTCCGACGCAGGAGGGCTAACCGACACGAGTGGCGTCGCTGCGACGCTGCGCCCTGACCCAGCCCGCAAGGTCGCGGTCCCATTCGTGCCGGGTGTCGGCAAGTGCCCCGAGACCTGCATCGATGTCTTCCCAGCGTTGCTCGTCGTTGAGCGCGAGGCGCACGGCTTCACTGATGAACGTGCTGCGCTGTCGGCTACCGACGCGCTTGTCGAGCTGCTCGACGAGGTCGTCGTCGAGCGTTATGTGCAGTCGCATAGTCACAATTAACCACACGCGGGGTTTTCGTCCCGCGTGGTGCGCTCGGTCACGGCCTAAGCCGCGCCATATCCTCCGCGCGCCGCAGCAGCTCGCCGGCTCCGACCACCTGCAAACGCTTGGCCACGCGCCGCCCGAGCGGCTCTGGGTGATAGAAGCCACCGACCAGCTCATCGCTCACCCACTCCGAGCCGTCTGGCAGCCCGACCCACGCGCGCAGCTGCAGGCAGCCGCAGCCGGCTGGCACCGCGTAGGCGCCGAGCGACGTGTGGCAGCTGGCGTCGAGCTCGCGCGCGAGCGCGCGCTCGGCGAGCAGGCAGGCAAAGGCGTCCGCGTCGGCGATCGCCATGACCGCCTCGCGCGTGGCGTCGTCATCTGCGCGGCCCTCGAGCGCGATGATGCCCTGACCGGGCGCCGGCACGAAGCGCTCCGGATCGAGCACGACGCCGACCTCGGCCTCGCGCCCCAGCCGCTGCAGGCCGGCGCGCGCGAGCACGATCGCGTCGAGCTGCTGATCGTGGTCGGCGAGCTTGCGCAGACGCGTGTCAACGTTCCCCCGTATCGCCACCACCTCGAGATCCTCGCGTGTCGCGCGCAGCTGCGCCAGGCGTCGGATACTGCTCGTGCCCACCCGCGCGCCGGAGGGCAGCTCCTCGAGTGCGCCGGCGCCACACAGCACGTCCTCTGCGCCGGCGCGCGCCGGGGCGCCGTGCAACGCGAGCCCCTCGGCCAGCTCGCCGGGGACGTCCTTGGCGGAGTGCACCGCGAGGTCGATCTCACCCGCGAGCAGCGCAGCCTCGAGCTCGGTGACCCAGCGCGACTTGTCGCTCGCGCCGGCCTCCCCGACGGCGCGGTCGCCGCTGCGTCAGCATCGGCACGAGCTCGCAGTCCTCGTGTCCCGCGGCCGTCAGTCGCTCGAGGATCAGATTGGCCTGCGCGAGCGCGAGCGCGCTGCGTCGCGTGCCGATCCGCATCAGCCGGGCGGTCGGGCCATCAACGCGGCCGGCGTCGGCGCGTGCTGCGTGGCTCACCCTCCGCGGCGCGGGCAGGCAGGTCGTGGACCTCCGCGAGCTGGGATGAAAGCCCGTCCGCCCCGACTCCTCAACGGGCGCCTCGTCGCGCAGCGCGAACAGCTCGCGCACGAGCTCGAGGCTCGCGTGGCCACGATCTTCGCCGAGGCTGCGCAGGCGAATCGTCGGCTCGTGCAGCAGCCGGCTCATGACCGCCCGGGCGATCGCCTCCACGCGCACGAGGTCGCGCTCGGAGGCGGTCTCCCAGCGGCCGGAGTTCTCGGCGAGCACCTGCGCGACGAGCTCGTCGCCGTGCGCGCGCAGCGCGCTGATGGTGGGCAGCGAGTCGAGCTGACCGAGCCAGCGTGCGAAGCGGTGGATCTCCTCCTCGACGATCTCCAGGGCGCGCGGGGTCTCCTCCGCGCGCGTGCTGAGGTTGCGCGCGACGACCGCCTGCAGGTCATCGATGTCGTACAGGCTCACGCCCTCGAGCTCGCCACAAGCGGGGTCGATGTCGCGCGGCACGGCGATGTCGATCAAAAGCAGCGCGCGTCCGGCGCGCCCATCCTGCCCGTCGCGCTCGTGCATCACGAGCTCGAGCTCCTCGCGTCCGACGATCGGGTGCGGCGATGCGGTCGAGGACAGGACGATGTCGGCACGCACCAGCTGGTCGGGGAGTTTGTCCAGGCCGACGACCGAGCCGCCGAAACGCTGCGCGAGGCTGAGCGCACGGTCGGCGTGGCGGTTGGCGACGAAGATCGTGCCGGCGCCCTGCTCGGCCAGCGCGCGAGCGGTCAGCTCGCTGGTCTCGCCGGCGCCGAGAATCACCACGTGCCGGTCCTCGAGGCTTCCGAGCACGCTCAGCGCCAGATCGACGGCGACCGACGGCACGCTCACGCGACTCGCGCCGATGCCGGTCTCCGAGCGCACGCGCTTGCCGGTCGTCAGCGCTGCCGCGAACAGGCGGTTCGACAGCGGCCCGGTGGTGTTCGCGCGCATCGCCACCTCGTGGGCGCGTCTGACCTGTCCCTGGATCTCGGCCTCGCCGAGGATCATCGACTCGAGCCCCGCGGTGACGCGATAGAGCTGGCGTGCGGCGTCGCAGTTGCGCGGTGAGTAGATCGCCTCGGCGAGCTCGGTCGGACGGATCTCGGCGCGCCGCGCGAGCAGGCCGAGCACGTCGGCCTCGGCCTTGACGAGCGACCCAGCCGCCCCGCCGACGACCAGGTAGACCTCGGTGCGGTTGCACGTCGAGATGACGACCGCCTCGCGCACCTCGGCGGTGGCGGTCGCCTCTCTGGCGAAGTCTGCCGCTTCGCGCTCGCTGAACGCGAGGCGCTCGCGCAGCGCCACGGGCGCCGTCTTGTGCGAGATGCCCAGTGCCAGCAGCTCGCTCATGCCGGCGCCGATTCCCGTTCGGGATCCTCGCTGCTCGCCTCTGCTTCGCTATCCGGCGCCGCCGCGCTATGCGGCGCGGCGTTCTCGGACATGCTCAGCAGCTCGCCGAGATCGCGCTCGATGCGGCTGAGGCGGATCGCCATGATCGCGACGTAGATCAGCACGAGCACGAACAGCACGATGTAGGCGCCGGCCACGTACTTGCCGGCTGTGTGCAGCGGCAGTGCCGGCACCTCTGCTAGCGCGGCGGCGAGCACTACGACCCTGAGCTTCCGGTCGCGGGCGCGGCCACGACCGGGCCGGCGCCGCTGGTCGTGACGTGCTGCAGGGAGGGCGCGGCGCTGCGTGCCCGCGGCGGCGCTGCGGCGCTTTCGCCGGACAGGCGCCGGCGCAGCGCGCGGATCTGCGCGCGCGTGTGCTTCGCCGTCAGCTCGTACTTGCAAAGGGTCGCGAACAGCAGCGACAGCGCCCCAAGCGAGACGAGGAACGTCAACGCCATCGGAGCGGGCAGGTTGGAGGTGCTGCCGAGGACCCGCGGGTGCAGGTACGCGGTGGACAGGCGCACGGCGATGAAGTTCGCCGGCACGAACGCCCCGGCGGTGATCGCGAACACCGACGCGTAGCGCGACTGGCGCTCGGGGTCCTCGATCGCGAAACGCAGCGGCTGGTAGGTGGCGTACAGCAGGAAGACGATCAGGAACGACACGAGCGTCGGCTCGCTCCACACCCACCAGTGCCCCCACGAGCCCTTCGCCCAGATCGAGCCGGTGATCAGCGTCCCGACGGCGAAGATCAGGCTCATGTGGATCACGACGTAGGAGCGCATGTCCCAGCGCGGATCGCGTGTGCGCAGGTGCTGGATCGCGAGCAGGCCGCCGAGCACGAAGCCGCACAGTGCGACGATCGCCAACGGCACGTGCACGTAGAAGATCTTCTGCAGGAAGCCCTGTTCGGCTTCGAGCGGCGCGTAGAAGAACACCAGGCTGAGCGATACGGCCATCGCGACGACCGTGGCGATGCTCAGCGTGCGCAGGCCCTTGCCGTAGACGATCGGTCGTGTGCGTTCCACGTGGTCAGTCCTCCAGGAGGAAGTCGAACAGGGCGTAGGCGATCAGCCCGAACAAGAGATCATAGAGCCCGAGCGTAAGCAGCCAGCGCGCTGCCGGCGCCCCCGCATGGGCCGCTACGAGCAGCGGCGCGCTCGCGCGCGCGCCGCCGATCACGATCGGCACGAACAGCGGCAGTGCCAGCAGCGGCCCGAGCAGATCGCGCGCGCGCGTCTGCACCGCCATCGCGGCGACGAGCGTGCCGATCACCGCCACGCCGATATCGCCCAAGGCGAGCGTCGCCAGCAGGCCGGGCAGCGCGGGGCCGAGCGGCGATCCGAGCAGCAGCAGCGCGAACGCCGGTACCGCTACCAGCTCGAGCACTACGAGGAACGCCAGCAGCGTCAGCACCTTGGATATGAACATCGCGCTGCGGTCCACGGGCGCGAGCAGGAACCCGTCGAAGCCGCCCTGGTCGGCGTCGGCGACGAACAGCCGGTTGACGCCGAGGATCGCCGCGAACAGCAGCGTCACCCACAGGATGCCCGCCGCGAGGTCGCCTTCGACGCTCGAGCGGTTGAGCGCGAAGTGAAACAGCACGAACGTCGCGACGGCGAACAGCGACATGCCGGGCACGGACTCGAGCGTGCGCAGCTCGACGAGCAGCTCCTTGCGCAGCAGTGCGCGGACCGTCGGCCACAGCCGCGGCGGCTGAGCGCGGCGCACGCTCGTTCCGGCGCTCGCGCGCGGCGCGTGAACGCCGCTCATCGGTAGAGCTCCGCGATCTCGTCCGGGTCCACCTCGGCGGCGGCGCGCAACAGCGCCGCGCGCCCCGCGCGCAGGCCGAGCACGACGTCTGCCTCGGCCAGTCCGCGGCTCGGGTCGTGGCTGCAGATGACGCGTGTTCGAAGCCCGCCCGGCCCCGGCCCCGCGTGAGCAGCGGCGCGACCAGCTCGATCGCCGCCGGGTCGAGGTTGGCGTTCGGCTCGTCCAGCAGCAGCAGCTCAGGATCGTGGAGCACGGCGCGCGCGACCGCCACGCGCTGGACCATGCCGCGCGAGAGCGTTCGCAGCGGCTCGTTGGCACGCGCGTGCATCGCCACCGACTCGAGCAGCTCGTGCACGCGCTCGTCCTCGACGCCGTACAGACGCGCGTAGAAGCGCAGGTTCTCGCGCGCGGTCAGCTCGCGGTAGAGCAGCGGCTCATGGCCGAGCAGGCCGACGCGCGCGCGCACCGCCCACGCCTCGCCCGGCAGGCTCGAGCCGAGCACGCGCACGCTGCCGGCGTGCGGACGCAGCAGGCTCGCGAGCACGCGCAGCAGCGTCGTCTTGCCGGCGCCGTTGGGGCCGAACACGACGAGCGTCTGGCCTTCCGCGAGCGACAGCGTGACGTCGGCGAGAGCCTCGCGTTCGCCGTAGTGCCGAGCAAGTCCCTCGACCTCGAGCGCTGCCACGTGTGTGCTCTCTAGACCTGCAGCGCGTACGCGCTCTGCGCTCGCGCGATCAGCTCGCGCACGGCCTGCTCACCGTCGTCGCGCAGCAGCGCAATCGGGTCCGGGTCGCCGTTGACTATTCCCTCGAAGAAGTCCTTGCGCTCCTGGTAGGTGGGCAGCGTGGCCTTCGCCCACCCGCGCACCTCGTTGAGCACCACCGCCAGCTGCGCGTAGGGCTCGCCGAACTGAGCTTCGATCTCGCGCTTCATGCGCTTGGCCAGCGCGGGCGAGGCGCCCGCCGTCGAGATCGCGATCGCGAGCGGGCTCATGCGCACGATCGCCGGCAGGATGAAGTTGCACAGCGGCGGCACGTCGACGACGTTGACGAGCATCGCGCGCCGCTCGGCGTCCTCGAAGACGGCGATGTTGACGTCGGTGTCGTCGGTCGCGGCGATCACCATGAACACGCCCTCCAGGTCGTCCGCGCCCGCATACTCGCGCTGCTCCCAGCGGATCGAGCCCTCGCGCGCGTACTCCTCGAGCGCGGGCTCCGCCTCGGGCGCGATCAGCGTGACCTGCCCGTCGCACGCGAGCAGGCCCTCGACCTTCTCGAGCCCGATCTCGCCGCCGCCGACCACCACGCAGCGCCGGCCGGAGAGCTTCAGGCAGGCGATGTAGAAGGGGGTGTCGAGCATCCCCTGCACGCAGCTCTGGTCGCAGATTCCTCTGCGCAGCTGGCAGACGCACTCCTTGCCTGCGTAGGCCTGGGCGGGCATGTACTCAAGGGTAGTGCAGCCTCGGGCGGCAACCCGAACCGCTCGCGCGCCCGGCGGGCCTACTGGCAGCCGCGCCCAACGCGCGCGCGCCCACGCGCGCGAGCGCCAGGGCGCCGTCACGCCAGGCGCGCTCGCGGTCGGACTCGCGCGCGGAGCGCAGCTTCGCGACGGCGCGCGCGGCGCGGGGCAGCTGCGTCGTAGGGGCCCCACCACAGCCCGCGCATCGCCGGGGGGATCCCAGGTGATGAGCTTCTCCTGCGCGCAAGCCCGCAGCCCGGCCTGGCCGAGCGTGCGGCCGAGCCCGCTGCCGGCGGCGGCGCCCCACGGGCCGCGCGAGACGGTCGGGCCGGGCAGGTGGTCGTTGAGCCAGACCATGCCGGCGTGCAGCTCGCGCGCGATCCGCATCCCCTGGTAGCGGTCGGCCGTCCACACCGACGCGCCGAGCCCGTAGTCGCTGTCGTTGGCCAGCGCGATCGCCTCATCGACCGAGTCGACGGCCACGACCGCGAGCACCGGCCCGTCGAGCGGCTCGCGCAGCAGGCGCATCTCGTGCGTCGCGCCGGTGATCACGGCGGGCGCGTAGAACGAGCCGGCGTCGCAGCCGGGCGGGCTGACGGGGCCGCCGCAGTGCAGCCGCGCGCCCTGGGCGACCGCCTCCTCGACGAGCGCGGCGACGTGCTCGACGCGGCGGGCGGAGGCGAGCGGTCCGACCTGCGTGCGCGGGTCGGCGGGGTCGCCGACGGGAGCGCGCGCGCGCCCGCTGACGAGCCGCCGAGAAAGCGCTCGTAGACCTCGCGCACGACGTAGACGCGCTCGATCGACCCGCGCGCCTGCCCGGCGCCGGCACAGCCGGCCCACAGCGCGCCGGCGACCGCGCCGCGCAGGTGGGCATCGGCGAGCACGAGCATCGCGTCCTTGCCGCCGAGCTCGACGGTCGACCTCCTTCTCGCGCGACACGCACGCCCGCGCGACGACGCGCCCGACGGCGGGCGAGCCCGTGAACAGAACCTTGTCGACCGGCGCCTGCGCCAGCGCGACGCCGACATCGGCGCCGCCATGGACGACCCGCACGAGCCCCTCGGGCAGGCCGCGCGCGCGAGCACCCGCGCGATCCGCTCACCCGCCAGGCACGCGCGTGCGGCCGGCTTGAAGACGACGCCGTTGCCCGCCAGCAGCGCGCCGGCGATCTGGCCGAGCGGCTGCGCGAACGGCGCGCTGCCGGCGCCGATCACCCCGACCACGCCGTAGGGCTCGTACGCGATCCGCGCGCGCTTGGCGATCGCCATCGAGCGGTTGATCGCGACGCGCCGGCCGCCCAGCACGTCCGCTCCGTCGTCGGCGATCCAGATCAGCGCGTCGATCGCGGCCAGCAGCTCGAGCGCGGCGATCTCCGCGCGCGGCCGGCCCTGCTCGCGCGCGAGCCGCTCCTGCAGCTCGTCGAAGTCGTCGATCACCGCCTGGGCCATCCGGTCGCATGTAGCTGGCGCGATCCTTCACCCGCAGCAGCGCCCACAGCGGCTGCACCTTGGCGACCGCCTCGACGACCCGCTCGACAGCGCTCCGGCGGTGTGATCGCGACGCTGCCGAGCGATCGCGCCGGTGGCCGGGTCGCGCGCTGAGCTGAGCGGGCACGATGCGCGCCGGTCGCTCTGGAGGTCTCGCTCAGAGCCGCGCTCATGGCACAGGCGATTATCGCTGCTCGGCGGCGCGGCCCGGCGAATCCGCTCCAGGCGCTCGGCCAGCTGCGCCTCGGCCTCGTCGGGCTCGTAGAAGCGCTCGCCGACGACGCCCTCGGGCAGCAGCTGCTGCGGGGAGACGTGTCCGGGGTGGCCGTGCGGGTTGTCATAGCCGCCGCGTCCTGCCCCGGCCGCGGCCCCGAGCGCAGCCATGCCGGCACCGGCGCCGGCGCCGTGCTCGCGCACGTGGCGTTGCGCGGCGAGCAGCGCGCCGCCGGCGGCGTCCGACTTCGGCGCCAGCGACAGGTAGATGGCCGCCTGGGCGAGCGCGTAGCGCGCCTCGGGCAGCCCGACGTGCTCGACCGCCTGCGCCGCCGCGGTGGCCACCGAGAGCGCGCGCCGGGTCGGCGTTGCCGATGTCCTCGGAGGCGAGGATCACCATCCGCCGGACGATGAAGCGCGGGTCCTCGCCGCCCTCGAGCATCACCGCCAGGTAGTACAGCGACGCGTCGGGGTCGGAGCCGCGCGTGGCCTTGATCCAGGCGGAGATGTAGTCGTAGTGGCGGTCTCCCTTTTTGTCGTACAGCACCGCCCGGCGCTGCAGCGCGTCCTCGGCGCGCGCGAGCGTCACGCTGCAGCTCGCGAGCTCGGCGGCGGTCGCGAGCGCCAGCTCCAGGGCGTTAGCGCGGTGCGCGCGTCGCCTTCGCTGCGCGCGGCGAGGAAGTCGAGCGCCTCGTCGTCGACCTCGCTGCGCGGGTCGCGCGTCGGCGGCGCGCGCGTCGCAGCACCGTGCCGACCTCCTCGGCGCGTCAGCGCCTGCAGCGCGTAGACGCGCAGGCGCGAGAGCAGCGCGCCGTTGACCTCGAAGGCGGGGTTCTCGGTCGTGGCGCCGATCAGCGTCACCAGCCCCTCCTCGACGGCGGGCAGCAGCGCGTCCTGCTGGGCCTTGTTGAAGCGGTGGATCTCGTCGAGGAAGAAGCACGGTCTGCCGGCGCCGTCGTGGCGCGCGGTGGGTGGCCCGCTCGATCACCGCGCGCACCTCCGCGCGCCCGGCCGCACGGCGCTCAGCTCCTCGAACGCGGCTCCGAGTGCTCGGCGACGATCCGCGCGAGCGTCGTCTTGCCCGAGCCGGGCGGGCCGTACAGCACCATCGAATGGGGCTGCCCCTGCTCGATGGCCGTGCGCAGCGCCGAGCCGGCGCCGAGCAGGTGCGACTGGCCGACGAAGTCCTCCAGGCCGCCGGGACGCATCCGCACGGCCAGCGGACGCCGTCGCGTCCCTCGTCTGGATTCGTGCCGCCCGCCCGCGTCGGCGGCCGGGCCTTTGGTCCGATCGCACCGCGGCGCTCCTCATCGAACAGGGTGTCCATGCCATATGAGTATCGCGTCGCGAATGGGCGACGCGGCGCATCGCTGCAGGCGCGCGGGAGGTCGCCGCCGCGGTCGTGTCGAACGTCGAAGATTCGGTGCCACATGTCACATGCTCGTACACACGTCATCCGGGAGGTCGGCGATCGAGCATGAGTATGCGGCGCCGCTGAGATACTGCCCTGGGCGGCGGAGGCGCTCGAATTTCCTCGAGCGAGCGGCGACGGTCGCGGCGCGCTCGCCGCTGGCGCTGTTCTGGCGGCGCTTTCGCCGGACCGCGTGGCAATGGCCTCGCTCGGCTTCATCGTCTTCGTGATCGTCGTCGCGCTCGCAGCGCCGCTGGTGGTCAAGCTGCTCGGGCCTGCCGGGGCCGAACGTGCAGAACCCCAACCTGACCAACGCCTTCGGCAGCCCCCTCGGGCCGAGCGCGGCGCACCCGTTCGGCGTGGACCAGCTCGGCGAGGACGTCATGTCGCGCGTGATCTACGGCGCGCGCGTGTCGCTGGAGGTGGGCATCCTCGGGACCGCCATAGCCGCGGCGATAGGCGTGGTGGTGGGCGTTGTCGCGGGCTACTACCGCGGCTGGGTCGACACGCTGCTGTCGCGCTTGATCGACGTCGTGCTGTCGATCCCGATTCTGATGCTGGGCCTGGGCTGGGCGCCGCGTGCGCGGTCAGGGGCTGCGTAAAGGGCACATCCAGCCGGGCCTGGGGGTGATCATCTTCATCGTCGCGTTCGCCAACTGGACCTACGTCGCGCGGATCGTGCGCGGCCTGGTGCTGTCGCTGCGCGAGCGCGAGTTCGTGGAGGCCTCACGCGCGCTGGGCGCATCCGAACGCGCGGATCATGTTCCGGGAGATCCTGCCCAACCTGGTCGCGCCGGTGATCGTCTATGCGACGCCTGCTGATCCCGCTGAACATCCTGCTCGAGGCGGCGCTGTC
>CAWHAW010000005.1:0-360063 GCA_963827455.1 uncultured Solirubrobacteraceae bacterium
GATCAGCTCGACCAGCAGGTCGGCCTCCGACAGAATCTCCTCGAAGTTGCCGCGGCTGTGCGTCAGCACGCCGCTGACGAGCGGCCGGCGGCCGTTGAAGCGCTCGATCTCGTCGGCGCGTTCGTCGAGCAGCACCGCGAACGCGGCGCCGACGGTGCCGTGGCCGAGCAGGCCGACCTTGAATGGTGGCGCCTGCGCCGGCCGCTCAGCAGCCATCGCATACGCTCGCTGCGTCAGAGAACATCGCGCGCAGTCAGATCCTCGTAGCTCTCGCGCCTGACGACGACGCGAGCGTCGCCGTCGCGACAGAAGACCACCGGCGCCCGCGGCACGCCGTTGTAGTTGCTCGCCATCGCGAAGCCGTAGGCGCCCGTGGCGGGCGTCACGATCACGTCGCCCGGCTTGGGGTCATCGAGCACGGCGGCGCGCACGATCACGTCGCCCGACTCGCAGTGCTTGCCCGCGATCACGCACTCTGTCTCGCCGCCGAAGCGATCTGCGACGTGCGCCTCGTAGCTCGCGCCGTAGAGCATCGGGCGCAGGTTGTCGGACATGCCCCCGTCGACGGCCACCCAGCGCGAGACGTTCTGCTTGACGCTCTCGACGGTATACAGCGTCACAACGGCGTTGGCGCACATCGCCCTGCCGGGCTCGATCAAAAGCCGTCGCTGAGGGCCGATCCCATGTGCGTGCGCCGCCTGCACGAGCGTGGTGACGTACTCCTCGATCGACGGCGGCGCGGACTGCGCCTCTGTGTACTGGACGCCCAGCCCGCCGCCGAGGTCATAGATGGGAAACCCGCCCAGCCCCTCGCCGAGCTTGGCGAGCTCGGCCACCTCCCGGCGGAAGGGCTCGAGCCCCAGAAGCTGCGAGCCGATGTGCGCGTGCAGCCCGCGCAGCGAGAGGCCCGCAATCGCCTGCAGCCGCGCCAGCGCCTCGCCGGCGTCGGCGATCGCGAACCCGAACTTCGAGTCGGCCTGGCCGGTTGAGATCTTCTCGTGGGTCTCGCCTCTGACATCGGGCGTGACACGCACGAGCACGGGCTGGCCGTCGGCACGATCCGCGAGCGCACCCTCGGCCACGAGCTGCGCCAGCCGCTCGATCTCGTCGAAGTTGTCGAGCACGATCGCCCCGACGCGGTGGCGCAGCGCCATGCGCAGCTCGGCCACCGACTTGGCGTTCCCGTGGAACACGATTCGCTCGGGGTGAAAGCCGGCGTGCAGGGCGAGGTGCAACTCGCCGCCGGAGGCGGCATCGCACCACAGGCCCTCCTGCGCGAACAACGCCAGCACGGCGGTGCAGGGGAACGCCTTCGACGCGAACACCACGTGGAAGTCCTCGTGGCCGGCGGCGCGACCGGCCTGCAGGAACGTCCGTGCCCGCGTCCGCAGGTCGTCCTCGGCAACTACGTAGGCGGGCGTGCCGAACTCGCGTGCCAGCTCGATCGTGTCGCAACCGCCCACCTCGAGATGGCCACGCTCGTTGAGCCGGCTGCCCAGCGGATAGACGGCAGAAAGGCTCGTTCCGGTAACCATGGCGGCTGATTATCGCTTGCCGGCTGAGAAAGTTGATGTAGCCGTCGGCGGCGACACCGAGCGGCGCTGGCTCACGCCACCGCCGGGAGCAGCGCGGCCGTACCGCCGCGACGCACGAGCACGCCGAGCCACAGCAGCCCGATCGCGAGCAGCGCGAGGCTCTCGAGCTGCGGCGCCGTCAGCCCTGCGAGCACCTCCCTGTTCCGGCGGATGAACTCCACGAGGAAGCGCTCGAGCCCGCTTCCGACGAGGTAGCACGCGAACACGACGCCCGGCCGCACGCGATCGCGTAGATGCCACAGCACGTACGCGAGCAGGCACATCGCGACCGTCTCGTAGATCGGCGTCGGCTGCACGCGCACTCCCGGCGGCGTTGGCAGCGTCCCATGCGGGTAGCCCATCGCCCACGGCAGGCTGGAGCGGATCCCGTAGTCGCCGTCACCGGAGACCTGGCAGCCGATGCGCCCGATCGCGTACCCCAGCGCGAGCGCGGTGGCGCACATGTCGAACATCCTCAGTTCGAGCGCGTCGCGCCAGCGCATCCATGCGAGCACCGCGATCGCGCCACCGATGACTCCGCCGTACCAGACAAGGCCGCCGCCCGAGAAGAGGCTGTTGGCAAAATCGTGGCGGACTTCGCCGTAGTTCTGGATCACGTAATAGGCTCGCGCGCCGATCACGCCGCCGAGCAGCGCAGCGAAGACGAGCTCATACGACCAGTCGACGGGCTTCTCCAGCTCGCGCAGGCGGCGCGCGAGCAGGCAGCCGCACGCGAGGAAGCCAAGCGCGAACATCACGCCGAAGGTCTTGACCGAGATGCCAAGCAGGTCGATTTCAGGCTTCATCGCGTCCGGGCGCTAGGCGTCGCAGGCGGCATCGTTCGCGGCTGAACTTTAGGGCACCCGTATCTGCTTCTGCGACAATCCGTCACATGGCTACGGCACGATCGAATTTCGGCAAAGACTCGGGTCTGCAGGCGCGAATGCTGCTCACGATGTTCCTGCTCACGGCGGTGTACGTCGTGTTCATCGGGGTGCTGTTCGCGGCCGGCGCCGGTGCCGGGTTGATCGTGGTCGTGGCGGTGGTGCTGCTGGTGCTGCAGCTGTTCGGCTCAGACAAGATCGCACTGGCGACGATGGGCGTCAGAGAGGTGACCGCCGAGCAGGAGCCCGAGCTGCACGCGATCGTGGAACGGCTGTGCGTCCAGGCCGACCTGCCGAAGCCGAAAATCGGCGTGATCGAGACATCGATGCCGAACGCGTGCGCGATGGGCAAATCGAAGAAGGCGACAACCGTGTGCGCAACGCGCGGCATCATGGAGCTGCTCTCGCCGGCGGAGCTCGAAGGCGTGATGGCGCACGAGCTCACTCACGTGATCAACCGCGACGTGCTGGTGATGACGTTGGCGAGCTTCTTCGCGACGCTCGCCGCGCTGATTCTCCAGTTCGCGCTGTTCTTCGGCGGCGGCTACGGGCGCAGCAACGAAGAGGAGGAGGACATCATGATCGTCCTGCTCGTATCCGCGCTCGTCTACGCGCTCTCGTTTCTGCTGCTGCGGGCACTCTCCCGCTACCGCGAGTTCGCGGCCGACCGCGGCTCGGCGGTGCTGACCGGGCGTCCGAGCGCGCTCGCCTCGGCGTTGTTGAAGATCAGCGGCACGATGGAGCGGGTGCCGACCCAGGACCTGCGCAAGGCCGAACCGATGAGCGCGTTCTTCATCGTGCCCGCACGCGCCAAGGCCTCGTTGATGAACATCTTCGCCGACCACCCGCCGCTGGAGAAGCGCCTCGCCGCGCTCGAGCGGCTGGAGTCCCAACTGCAGGGCGCCGCCTGAGTCCTGTGGCGCGCGGTACGACTGCCGGACCCTGCGACTGATGGGCCTGCGCGACGTCCTCACCGGCCGCCACACGGTCAAGGGCCCCGCGCCCGACCGCCTGTTTGCGATCACGACCGCCTACGTCACGCTGCAGTCCGAGCACCAGATCGAACCGACAGGCAAGGCGGCGATCGTGTTCCAGGCACTCGCCACGAGCGACTTCGAGAGCACGCTGGGAGAAATGGAACAGGTCGTCACGGCGACGGGCGGCGAGAGCGGGACCAAAGTCACGACCCAGGACGACAGCTATGGCTATCGCTGGATGATCCTCGAGAACGCCGCGGGCGCGCCGAGCGTGGAAGACCTCGCGGTCGGCATCAACGCCGTCTCCAGCTCGATCGAGACCGCCGGCTACGGCGAGCGGCTGCTGTGCGCGGTGTTCGCGTTCGTCGACGCGCGCAAGCAGCGCGTGTACTTCATTTACAACTACAAGCGCGGCTACTGGTACCCCTTCGTGCCGGCGGGTGGCGGGGATGCAAATCAGTCGCAGCAGCGCGACACCGAGCGCGAGCTGCAGATCAAGGCGCAGATCGCCTCGGAACTGCCGATCGAGCCCGAACTCGAGCGCTGGTTCCCGCTGTGGGGAATCCCGATCTGATCCGTTCCGCGGGCGAGGGGTGCGCCGTGGTACTTCCAAAGCGAACGCTGTAGTAACTATTGTTATACAGCGTTTCGGTGTGCTGGTCGTCCGGCCCCGAACCGCGGTCGCTAGTCGGGGAGCAAACCTTCGCCGGTGAACTCCCGGGCGGTCTCCTCGAAGCTGTAATCGGCGGGCGGAAGGATCACGTCGGAGCCCTCCAGCTCGTCGTCGCCGAGCAGCGTGCCGTGCGCGCGCACGTAGTCGAGCAGCGCGGCGAAGGCATCCGCGAAGCCGTCCTCGTTGCCGCTGTCGACAATCGCCAGCGCTTTGCCGCGCAGCTCGTCCACGCGCTCGGCGTCGTCGTCCGGGAGTCGGTACTGACCCTCGCCGGAGATGCGGACGATCACGACTGGCCGCCACTCTCGCTCGGCTGCTGGGCCTCCTGATCAGGGTCGGGAGCCGCGTCGGCGCCCGCGTCCCCGCCCGGCGCGGCGATCTGGGGGGCCGCCGCGGTCGGAGCCTTGGCCGAGTTCGGCCTTCATCTTCGCGAGGTCGTCTTCGACGGCGGGCGCGCTCGAGAGCTGCTTGAGCTGGCGGTCGATGTCGTCTTCGCCGGAGCCGAGCTGGCCGATGTCTTCGAAGGTGCCGGCGGCTTCCAGCTCGGACACCGCATCGGCGCGCGCTTTCATGTTTTCGGTCTTGTCGACCGCGCGCTGCATCGCGAGCCCGACGTCGGCCATCTGCTCGCCGACACCCGTAGCCGCCTCGGAGATGCGCACCTGGGCCTCGGCGGCCGAGTACTGAGCCTTGATGACCTCCTTCTTGGTGCGGAACGCTTCGATCTTCGCGCGCAGTTTCTGCTCGGAGTCGGTCAGCTTCTGCTGCTGGTCTTCGAGTTCGGCCACCTGCGTGTCGAGGCCCTGCAGCTCGGTCTGGGCCACGTTCTTGCGTTCCAGCGCGGTCTTGGCCAGGTCTTCCTGTCCAGCCGACAGCGCTTGGCGGGCCTGCGTGTCGAGCTTGACGACGCTCTGCTGCAGCGAGCTCTCCTGCATCTGCAGGCGCTTCTTCGCCGTAACCACGTCAGCGATGCCCTTCTTGACGTTCTGCAGCTGTTCGACCTGCTTCTGGTAGCTGTAGTCCAGGGTCTCGGCCGGGTCTTCGGCCCGGTCCAGCAGTTTCGAGACCTTCGCCTTCACTACGGTGGACATGCGCCCAGTCAAGCCGGCCATCTGATCCTCCTATTGCTTTTCCACGAGGCGACCGACGAGCTCGGCCAACACGGTCAAGCGTAGCCGACTGGCGGCCTGCGGCCCCGCACCAACCGCGTCAGCGTCGGTGGCGAGGGTCGGGGCCCGCGACACCGGCCTGCAGAGAAGGGGCCCCTCAGAATCCGGTGGGGTGGCGAACGGTGAAGCCCGCGTTCGACTGGCGCAACGGGCGCCAGCGAGGCCCCTGCAGGTTGGCGGGGTCTTCAGCAGCGCTGGTGTCCAGACGCAGCCCCGCAACGGTCATGTAGGCGTGACCGGCGTTGGCGAAGATCGTCACCCAGCGCCCGACTCCGCGCGAGCCCCAAGCCTCGAATTCGGACGAGTCCTCCGGGGTGGCCAGCAGCGCGGCGCCGTGAAGCGAGAAGGACACCGTGCCCGAGCAGTCATATCCGGGCGAGACGAACGAGCCATGGCCTCCACCGTAGATGTAGGGCAATCCAATCAGCTCGTTCCCGGCCCAGATCATCTCCTGGATCGCGGCCGGAGCACCCTCAGGGGCGGCGGCCAGGCCGTCGACAAAGCGCGCCGTCGTGCCAGGCACCAGCAACTGCGGCCGCAGCGTCGGGCCGGTCGCCGAGGTCATGCCGTCGCCGATCGTGAGTTCGCCGGGAATTTCCGTCGGCAGGCTGCTCGCGGCGGTTTCGCTCGACGCCGCGGCGCTGCCGCCCGTCGTGCTGGCGGCCACACCGGTCGTCGTGCTCGCTTTCGTCGTCGCCACGAAGGGCACCAGTTCTCCGGATGCAGTCTTCTCGAAGACGGGGCCCTTGTAGGTGAGCTTCGAGGACTTGGCAGTGATCGGCGCGTGCACCACCGGGACGGGCGTCGTCGCCGGGGCTGGGGACGGAACCGCCGCTGCGACCCCGCCGCTGCCGTTCGCCAGAGCTGCCGCAGCGCTCGCCGTGTAGGCGATCAGGCTGCACACCAACACCGTAAAGCTACGCATCCGCACAGCAACAACCTCTTTCGTCGGCCTGCGGGGTTAGCTGACGGGCTAGCGCTGAAAGAGCCTGCGCTTCTCACGGTCCTACCGCGGGATTCGCCCCAACAACTTGGGTCCCCCGTTCCTTGACTCCTGGCCAAGGACTCGGCATTCGGGCGGGCACGCTAGCAGAGTGCAAGGACGCTTGCAGGACTTGCATGGCTTTTCGCACCTTTGCCCGCAAATGCCGCGGTTTTGTGCGACGGCTGGTTGCCCGGTGCGAGCGCTAGTGTCCCCGCCATGCGCACCGTGGCGGCACGACCGCTCGTGACCGTCCTGTTGTTCGCCACCGCCGGATTCGCCGCCGTGGGACTCGCCGGCTGCGGCAAGGGCGGATCGGAACAGCTAAGCGGCGGGGGTCCCACCCGCGAGCTGGCACCCGTGGCGGCTCAGGGGGCCGTGAGCGTCGCCACGCGGAACACCACCCGCCTGGGCGGCGCCGACGTGGCGGCTGACGCGGCCGCCGTCGCGCGCGCGGTCTATCCCGGTCTCACGGCCGCGACGCGACCATTGGTGGCGGTCCTCGTCAACGAGCGCGACTGGCTGCCCGCGCTCGCGTCCTCCGTGCTCGCGAGCGCCCCCACCGGCGCACCGATCCTCTTCGCCGAAGGCGACACGCTGCCGGCGGTCACCCGCCAGACCCTCGAAGCGATGAAGCCGCTGGGGGCGCCGGCGCTTGGGGGCGCGCAGGTGATCCGGATCGGCACCACCGCGGCCGTGCCGGACGGCTACTTGACGCGAACCGTGCCGGTCGGCCTGCCGACGGTAAGCGCCGTCGACATCGAGCAGCTCGCGCAGACGCTCGACGCCGGCGCCCCGCATCAGGTGATCGTCGCGCCGGCGGACGGTGCGCCCGCGCTGCTGATGCCGGCTGCGAGCCTCGCCGCCGAGAGCGGCGCGCCAGTGCTGTTGATCACGAGCGCGCGCGTGCCCGCCCCGACCGCCACGTTGCTGAGCTCGCTGCACAAGCCGTCCATCTACGTGATCGACGCGGCCGAAATCGGACCGCGGCCACTGGCGGATTTGCGCAAGCTCGGAACAGTCGAGACGATTACGAGCGGGGCCCCTGCGCCGAGCGGCGAAGCCGAGGCCAAGAACGCGATCGAAATCGCGCGCTACACCCACGGCAGTTTCGGCTGGGGTGTCAAAGAACCCGGCCACGGCCTCGTGTTCGCGAATGCGGGCCGCCCCCTGGACGGGCCGGCGTCGGCGCTGCTGTCAGCCACAGGCGACTACGGGCCGCTGCTCTTGCTGCAGAGCCCGACGCAGGTTCCGCTGGTCCTCGCCGGCTACCTGTCGGACATCGAGCCCGCATACAGCGCACCGCAGTTCCCGCCGGTGCGCGGCGCCTACAATCACGGCTGGCTGATCGGCGGCGAAGAAGCGATCTCAGCGGTTACCCAGGCCGAAATCGACTCCGTGCTCGAGATCCGCCCGCAGGCCCACACATCCGAAGAACCGTCGGTTTCGCAAGTCGAATAGTGTCGGGGCGGCAACTACAGCAGTCGATCACGCAGAGGCGAATTTGAGTCAAGCCGAGGACCCCCGCCGCCTGAGTCGCAAGGCGAGCACGCATGAGGTGACCGTCGAGGATGTGCGCCAGCTGATGGGCGCCTCGACACCCCATTTCGCGCTGCAGCTGCGCAACCGCATCGCGAAACTGATCGCCGATCTGCCACCTGAGCATCCCGCGCGCGTGGAAGGCGAGCGTGAGATCGCGCGGCTGCAACGGCTCGGCTTCGAAGGTGAGAACCGAGGCGAGGGCGCCGCCGAGGGCGAGCGGCCGCTGCCGTCGCTCAGCCTCAGCGCCATCTCGCCCGCGAAACCCTGACGCCTCAGCGCAGGCCGGCGAACGAGCGCTCGCGCCGAGCGTCGAGATAGCGCGCGCGCAGCAGCTTGAAGCAGACGACCACGATCGCCACGTCGAGCGGCAGCAGCGCGACGTTGAGCCAGCGGGGCGCGTAGTTGGCGAACGCGGGCACCAACAGCACCACCGCCGTGTGGAAGAGCACAGCGGGGATCACCGCCAGCATCAGCGTGTGCGCGCGAAAGCCGGCCAGGTGCTCGCGCATGGCGACCTCGAGCGTTCCGATCGCGACGGCGCCGATGCCCGCGCCGAGCAGCGCTGCGCTGCTTTCGACGCCACGCAGGAACGCCACCACCGCGCCGATCATGCCGACCAGGATCAGTAGCTCCGACAGCGGCAGCGGGTGCCACGGGGCCTGCGGTCGCTCCCCCAGCGTCTTGGGCTCGCTGACCGCGCCGACGGTGCGCGGCGCAGCGCGCGCAGGCGCAACCGCGCCCTCTGAGAGTCGCGCGGCGCTGTGCTGATTCGGGCGGCGCTTGCGCGAGCGTCCGCGTCGGGCCGTGTTGTGCTTGGCCACGGTGCTCAGGAGCCAGGCGGGAGTTCGCGGCGGCGCATCGCCGTCGATGCTAGCGCCTATGCTGCGTTGCGTGTCCACGTCCGCACACCCCGCCTCGCCAGCGACGACGGGCATCCCCGACAGCGAGCTGTCCGGCCCGTATCCGGTCGGCGAGTACGCCGCCGCGCTGCGCTCGAAGCTGCGCTCGTTCACGCGCGTGCAGCTGATGGGTGAGCTCGTCAACCTGCGCCCATTGCGCGCGCGTGTGTATTTCGAGCTGCGCGACGCGACCGGCGCGATCCCGTGCGCGGCGTGGCGCGCGGACTGGGACGCAATGGTTGCCCGTGCGGGCGCGCCGGCGGAGGGCATGCAGGTGGTCGTGGCCGGCGGGTGCGACTACTACCCGGGCAGCGCCACATCCTCGCCGGGCTTCTCCTTCTCGGTGCTCGACCTGCGCCTCGCCGGCGACGGGGACCTGCTCGCGAGGATCGAGCGCCTGCGTAAGCAACTCGATGCCGAGGGCCTGCTCGAGACCCAGAAGCAGCTGACGATGCCGGTGCTGCCGCACACGATCGGCGTGGTCACCGGCGAGGGCGGCAAGGCGCGCGACGACGTGCACGCGGCGCTCGCGCGGCGCGGCTGGGCGGGACGGCTGGTGTGGGGCTTCGCGCCGGTGCAGGACCGCCACGCTGCGCCGGCGATCGTGCACGCGCTCGGCGAGCTGGTGGCGATCGGCGGCGTCGAGGTTGCGATCGTCACGCGTGGCGGAGGCTCGCTGGCGGACCTGCTGTGCTTCTGTGACGAGACCCTGTGCCGCACCGTGGCACTGCTCGGCGTGCCCGTGATCGCATCCGTCGGCCACCACACCGACCGCACGCTGCTGGATGACGTCGCCGCGGTGAGCTGCTCGACGCCAACGCACGCCGCCGAGGCGGCGGTGGGCATCGATTGCACGCGCGCCCGCGCGGAGCAGGCGGCGGCAGCGGCGCGGCTGCGCGAGCACGCCCGCAGAGCCCTGCGTCCGCGCGCAGGCCTCGCCGCCGGGGCCGCGCGTCTGCGTGAGCACGGCCGGCGCGCGGTGCTCGGCCGTGCACGCCTGCTCGCGAGCTTCTCCCGCGCTCCCGCGGCGCACCTGGATCGCCAGCGCTCCCGGCTGCACCAGCAGCTGCGCGAGATCCGCGCCGGTTCGCGACGGCGGATCGAGTCCGAGCGGCGCGTCACCCAACGGCGCGCCGTGGTGATCGAGCGCAAGAGCGCGTCGTTTCTGCTGGACTGCCGCGAGCGCCGCCCGCGAGAGCTGGCACAGCTGGCGCTCGCCCTCGCAGGTCACGATCCGCAGCGCACGCTCGAGCGCGGCTACGTGCTGGCGCGGTCGGCCGACGGGAATCCCGTCGTCACGGCGGAGGGCGCGCGCCACGCCAGCGAGCTGCAGCTGCGGTTTGCCGACGGCTCGGTGGCGGCGAAGGTGCACGAGCGATGAGCGCACAGGCCGATCAGCCGGAGGAGCCCGGCGAGCAGCAGACCTACGAGGCGGCGGCGGCGCGCGTCGAGGAGATTATTCGCCGACTCGACTCCGGCGAGGCGAGCCTCGATGAGACGCTGGCGCTCGTCAGCGAGGGCAAGCTGCTGATCGAGCAGTGCGCGAGCCAGCTCGCCGCGGTCGGCGGTGCGCTCGAGGAGCTGCGCCTCGACGAGCTCGTAGGCCGGCTGGAACGGGAGGCCGGCGGTTGAGCACGTGGGACACGCTTGCTGAGCTAGCCGTCGAGATCGACGAATACGCGCTCGAGCCGATGCAGGCGAGCGTGTCGAGCGACTTCGAGCGCAAGAGCACGGTCATACGACTGCGCGGCGCCGGCGAGGAGGGCCTCGGGGAGGACGTCACATACGACGCGGTCGACCACGACATCCTGCAGGCGGCGGGCCCGACGCTGCCCCTTGCCGGGCGCTACACGCTGGCGGGCTTCAGTGCGCATCTCGCCGAGCAGCAGCTGTTCCCGCAGCCGCCGCAGCGTGAGGTGTCCAGCCGCTACCGAACGTGGGCCTACGAGTCCGCCGCGCTCGACCTCGCGCTGCGCCAGGCGGGAACCACGCTGCACGAGGCGCTCGGGCGCCTGCCGGCACCGGTGCGCTTCGTGGTGTCGCTGCGGCTGGGGGAGCCGCCCACGCTCGAGCCGATCCAGCGTCGCCTGGCGCTCTATCCCACGCTGCGCTTCAAGCTCGATCCGACCAGCTCCTGGGATGAGTCGTTGATCGCCGCGCTCGTCGCCACCGGCGCGGTCGACTCGGTCGACTTCAAGGGTCTCTACCACGGCTCGATCGTCGACCAGCCCGCCGACCCTGTGCTCTACCGTCGCGTCGTCGACGCGTTCCCGGACGCGTGGATCGAGGACCCGGCGCTCACGGCGGAGACCGACGCGATCCTCGCCCCGCACCGCGAGCGCTTCTCCTGGGATGCGCCGATCCACTCGATCGCTGACATCACCGCGCTGGCGTATCCGCCGCGGATGGTCAACATCAAGCCGTCACGACTGGGCGGCGTGCGTAACCTGCTCGACGCGTATGACTACTGCGCCGAGCGCGGCATCGGCAACTACGGCGGCGGCCAGTTCGAGCTCGGCGTGGGACGTGGCCAGAACCAGTATCTCGCCTCGCTTTTTCACGCCGACGCCCCGAATGACGTCGCGCCAACCGGCTTCAACCTTCCCGATACGCCGGCCGGCCTGCCGTCGAGCCCGCTGGAGCCATCGCCGAGCGCGAGCGGCTTTCGCTGGGGCTGAGCCCCCGAGCGCGTCGCGCGGCGACTGCGCGGGCGCAACTTCCGTGCCACCATTCGGTTTGCCACCTCATAGCCGATAACGTCGGAAACCGCCGGTTGGGGCACGTTTTTTCGGCCTGACCCGGCCCGGGCCGGCTCTGCGCGAAGGAGTGTCCACGTCTTGGCGAGCACAGCCGCCTACAAGCGATCGAGGTTCGTGAGCACGACAGCCATCGTCGCGTCGCTCGTGGCACTTGCGGCGCACGCGCCGCTCGCCGCCGCAGCCGGAGCGGGCGGCGCCTCCGCGCCGAGCACCTCGACGGCGAAGGCCGGCGGCACCGCCACCACAAAACCCGCCAGCGCATCCAAGGACGCGACCGGCGCCAGCGGCCGCGCCGCTGCCAAGCCCTCACCGCACGTGTTGAGCGTGAAGATCCAGAGCGTCAGCTGCGTGCCCGCAGCGCACTGCAGCGGCAACCCACACCAGGTCTCCACCCGCGGGACGCTGCTGCTCGGAGGTGTCGGACTGAAGCCGGGCATGGTCGTCGCCTTCCCGAAAGCGCCAGGCGCACGTATCAGCAGCGTCTCGCCGACGGCACAACCGGTGGCACACCTGCGCTACGCGACTCCCGGCAAACCCGCGAACGGCCTGGTGGTGACGGTCCCCAAGACCGCTCACTCGGGGCACATCATGGTCCTGCTCAGCGGCGGGCGCTACACGAGCTCCTACGGCCCGATCTACGTTTACGACCACGCGCTGCACCCGCCCGCGCCCAAAGTCCCGCCGCCGGCCAACGTCGCCGCCACCGGCTCGCCGTTCGAAGGCCAGGGGATGTGGATCTGGTATGTGAACAAGTCCGACGGCGGCAGCGTCGCCGCAATCGCCGCCCAGGCTCATGCGGCGGGCGTCACCACGCTGTTCGTCAAGAGCTCCGACGGTTCGAGCAACTACTGGAGCCAGTTCTCGCCGCAGCTCGTCGCTGAACTGCACGCCAACGGGCTGAAAGTCTGCGCCTGGCAGTTCGTGTACGGCACCGAACCGGTCGGCGAGGCGGCGCTCGGCGCCGAGGCCGTGGCCAACGGCGCCGACTGCCTCGTGATCGACGCCGAGAGCCAATACGAAGGCCACTATGCCGCCGCCCAGACCTACATCGACGATCTGCGCGCCAAGATCGGGCCGACTTACCCCCTCGGACTCGCCTCGTTCCCGTACGTCAGCTACCACCCCTCCTTCCCGTACTCCGTCTTCCTCGCGCCCGGCGCGGCGCAGTACAACGCGCCGCAGATGTACTGGAAAGACATCGGGCAGTCCGTCGACACCGTCTACGCCAACACCTACATAGCCAACCGCATTTACGGGCGCCCCATCTACCCGCTCGGACAGACCTACGGTGGCGTGTCCTCCGTAGAACTGCTGCGGTTCCGCGAGGAGGCCGTCGACTATGGCGCCACCGGCATCTCGTTCTGGGACTGGCAGGAAACCGGTGCGAGCGGCTGGGCGACGCTCGCCTCGCCGCTCGCGCCGCTGACGAGCGTCACGCCCAACGGCGAAGTTCCCGAACTGCGCGATGGCCGCAAAGGCGACCAGGTGCTGTGGATGCAGGAGCACCTCGCGAGCGCCATCCCCACCCAGGAAACAACCGGCGTGTTCGGCTCGCAGACGCTCGCCAACGTCGAGGCCTTCCAGACCGCACACGCGATCGCCGCCAGCGGTGTCGTCGAAGCCGCCACGTGGGCGGCGCTGCTCGCCCTGCCGCCGATCCCGGTCGACTGGACCGGCTCGAGCAAACCCAGCGACTGACCGCTGTCGTCCGGGGTTTTTCTCCTTCCCGGAGTTCTGTATAACCATCGTCATACAGCGTTCCGAAAGGCAGACAAAGTGGAAGGCCCAGCAGCCGGGGCGCGAACAGCGCGAGGCCGGCCCGAAGGCCGGCCCCTTAACCTCAAACTCGCTTACTCGACACAAACCCGCCTCGCGGCGATTCCCGGCGCGTCAGATCAGACCCGCTGAATCAGCGTGCCGGTGCCGAGACCGCCGCCGCAGCACATGGTCACGAAACCGACCTCCTTGTCGGAGCGCTCGAGCTCGTGCAGCAACGTCGTGATCAGGCGCGCGCCGGTCGATCCGAGGGGATGCCCCAGCGCCATCGCGCCGCCGTTGACGTTCACGCGGTCCATGTCCGGCGATAGCTCACGACGCCACGCGGCGACGACCGGAGCGAACGCCTCGTTGATCTCGAACAGGTCGATGTCGTCGATCGCCATGCCGTTGCGCTCGAGGATCTTGCGTGTCGCGGGGATCGGGCCCTCGAGCATTTTCACCGGGTCGCAGCCCACGGTCGTCTGGTCGACGATCCGCGCGCGGGGTGTGAGTCCGAGCTCGCGGGCCTTCTCGGCAGACATCAGCAACACCGCAGCGGCGCCGTCTGAGATCTGCGACGCATTGCCCGCCGTGATCTTGCCGTCGGGCTTGAACGCGGGCTTCAGCTGCGACAGCGCCTCGAGGCTCGTGTCCGGGCGGATGCCCTGGTCGGTGACGTACGTGTCGCCGTTGACGCTCATCGGCACGATCTCGCGCTCGAAGCGACCCTCCTCGGTCGCCTGGTGGGCGAGGCGGTGCGAACGCACAGCGAGCTCGTCGAGCTCGGAGCGGGAGATCTCCCACTGGTCCGCGATCATCTCAGCGCCGAGGCCCTGGCCGACGATGTTGTGCTTGGCCATCAGCTCCGGCGGGAACGCCACGCCAAACTCCTGTTGGGTCTGCGCCACAGCCGCGAACGGCAGGTGACCCATGTGCTCGACGCCCGAGCCGATCATCGCGTCGTGCACGCCGGCGGCGATCAGGCCCGCCGCGAAGTTCACGGCCTGCTGCGCCGAGCCGCACTGGCGGTCGACCGTTGTGCCGGGCGTCTCAATCGGCAGGCCCTCCTGCAGCCACGCGTTGCGCGCCACGTTCAGCCCCTGCTCGCCGAACTGCGACACGCAGCCCGCGATCACGTCCTCGACCTGCGCCGCATCGATGCCCGCGCGCTTGATCACCTCCGTGTAGCACGTGCCCAGAAGCTCGTTCGGGTGGATGTCCTTGTAGTAGCCCTTTTCTCTGTGCCCGCGTCCGATCGGCGTGCGCACCGCCTCGACGATCACGACTTCGCGGCCCTCTGCTTGCCTCATTGTGCGGTCCTCCTACGAAGGTGTCTGCGCCCGCTTCCGGCGATCTGGGCGCGGCTGAATAAGATGCCCGGACCCTGCATCAATACTCTACCGCGTCCATCGATTGACTGGTCAGTCAGCCAGGATCGCGGCTGAACTCCCGTCAAGCCAAAGGAGAGCCTTGAGCAAACGCCTCGCCATCGCCGGCAGCGGCGCCATCGCGTGCGGCCTCGCTGCCACCGCCGCGCACCACGGGCCCGTGCTGCTGCTGGCCCGCTCGGAGAGCTCAGCCGAGCGCGCGCGCGCGACAGTCGAGAGGACCCTCAGCAAACTCGGCGCCGAAGTGGACCCCGAGCACGTCGAGATCGTCACCGATCCTCACGCCCTGGCGCCCGCGACCTACGTCGTGGAGGCCGTCGTCGAGGATCATGACGTCAAGGCGCGACTGCACGCCGAGCTCGACACGATTCTCGCTCCAGAGGCGATCCTCGCGACCACCACCTCGTCACTTTCGGTGCAGCGGCTCGCCGAGGCGAGCGGGCGCCCCGATCGCTTCCTCGGGCTGCACGTGTTCAACCCCGTCACCAAGATGCAGCTCATCGAGCTGATCTTTCCCGCCACCGCCAGCGCCGACACGCGCGCGCGAACGCTCGCCATGTGCGAGACATTCGAGAAGACGCCTGTCGAGGTGCCCGACATCCCCGGCTTCGTCGTCAACCGGCTGTTGTTCCCGTATCTGTTCAGCGCGGTGCGCCTGCTCGAAGAGACCGGCATGGATGCCGAGGACATCGACACGTGCATGCGCCTCGGCGCCGGGCACCCGATGGGGCCGCTCGCGCTGCTGGACCTCGTCGGCCTCGACGTCTCGGCGGCGATCGGCGAGACGCTCGGCGAGCCCGTGCCGCCACGCGTGCGGGAGCTGATCGACGAGGGCGCACTCGGACGCAAGAGCGGGCGCGGAATCCACACCTACTGAGCCCCTCTTCGCGAACATTTATCAACGCTTCGCGGACTTTTAGCTGCGGTTCATCACCGTCGCGATACTTGTACTTGCGACGTCAAAGTCGCATCGCACACCCGCCTCCTCCCAGTGCGCACGATCCGGTCCGCTCCCCCCGCGGGCCGGACGTGTTTAATGGCCGGCCGCGACGGCCGGCGGAGCGGGGTCGCGGGCGGCGAGCTGCCGGCGCTGTGCCGTCACTCCCCTGTCAGTCCTCGGAGGAGCGGCCCTCGCGCTGGGCCACCTGGCGGCGCTCGCGAATACGCACCGCCTCGATGCGGTTGTCGCGAACCGACTCCACCCTGATCGAGAAGCCGTTCGCCGCGATCGTGTCGCCGCGCTTGGGTAGCCGGCCGAGCTGCGCGAAGACGAAGCCGCCGACCGAGTTGTACGCGTCGCTGTCCACCGGCAGGTGCAAGCCATAGTCGGCGAGGTCCGTGACCGCCACATGCCCCCGCACAAGCCATTCGCCGTCGGCCAGCTTGCGAATCTCTCCGGCCTGGGGGTCGGTCTCGTCCACGATCTCCCCCACCACCTCCTCGATGATGTCCTCCACGGTCACCACGCCCACCACCCGGCCGTACTCGTCGACGACCACCGCCATCGATGTGCGCTGGCGCTGCAGATCGGCCAGCAGGTCGTCCAGCGGCTTGGTCTCGGGCACGATCAGCGCCTCGTGGACGACCGGCTCGATCGGGGTGTGCGGCCCCGCCTCCATCAGCTGTCGTGCGAGCTCTGACACGTGCACGATCCCGCGGACGCGATCGCGGTCTTCCTCTTCGGTCACCAGCAGCCGCGTGTGGCCGCTGGAGACGGAGAGGCGCAGCGCCGTCTCCACGTCCTGGGAGACGTCGACCGTCACCACCGCCGGCGCCGGCGTCATCACCTGACGCGCCTCCTGTTCGTGGAGATGAAAGACGCCTCTCAGCATCCCCGCCTCGCCCTGGTCGATCTGGCCGCCCTCGTGGGACTCGGCGATCAACAGCTTCAGCTCCTCCGAGGAGCCGCCGCGGCGCTCCTCGCTCATGTCCACGCCGAGCAGGCGCAGGATCCGGTCGGCGACCGCCGTGAGCGCGACGATGAACGGATGGAACACCGCGCTGAACGCCTGCAACGGCCTGGCCACGCGCCGCGCGACCGCCTCGGCGCGGTCGATCGCGTAGAACTTCGGCACCATCTCGCCCGCGATCAGCTGTGCGCACGCGATCAGCGAGAACGACACGACCACCGCGATCACAACCGCGACACCGTGACTGAGCGTGTCGCCGAGCGCGCTCTTGAAGATCGACGCCAGCGCAGGCTCGCCCAGGGCGCCGATGCCGATCGAGGTCAACGTCACGCCGATCTGCACCGCCGAGATGTACTCGTTGACGTTCGCCAACTGCTTCAGGGCGAGCGCCGCGCCTTTTGCGCCTTCGTCGCGCAGCAGTTCGAGGCGCGCGCGACGCGAGCGCACGAGCGCGTACTCGGCGATCACGAAGAACGCGTTGACGGCGATCAGCAGCGCCGTCAGGATCAGCTTCAGGCCGTTCACGCGCGACCGGCAATCCCTAGCACGCGCTCGCGCGATGTCATGTTGCCCCGACCGATGCGACCAAGGCGCAGGCGGCCAGTCGGGGCGATGCTACTTCGGGGTAGATCTTCGTCGTCGTTCATCGCGCTGGTCGACCGCTCAAAGGTAGCAAGGCCAATGGTCGGAAGCCAGTGCCCCGGGGGTGTTCGCTATGCGAGTCGGTCGATCTGGGCCGCGAGCTCGAAGTCGGCGTCCGTGAGCCCGCCCTGCGAGTGCGTCGAGAGCGTCAGGCGCACCTTGTTCCAGCCGTGCAGCAGGATGTCGGGGTGATGGTTTGCGATCTCGGCCGCCTCCGCGACGCGGTTGACGAACGTCATCGCGTCGGCGAAGTTCGCGAACTGCAGGTCGCGGACGATCGTTCGCTCCTCGCCGGCGCGCCAGTCCGGCACACCCTCCAGCCGGTTCGTGATCTCGGAGTCGCTCAGCAGGCTCATCCGCTGCGAGGTTACCCCGATCGCCCTGAATCTAGCGTGCGATGTCGCTTCCCTACAGTCAACACATGAGGATCGTCAGCCTCGTCCCGCACGCGACCGAGCTGCTGTTCGCGCTCGGGCTCGGCGCTGACGTCGTCGGCGTCACCCACGAGTGCGACTTCCCATCCGCGGCAAAGGCGCTCGTGCAGGTCACGCGCGATGTGCTGCCAGCGGGACTCAGCGCCGGTGAGATCGACGCTGCGGTGCGCGAGCGCACGCTCGAGGGCGATGCCATCTACGAGCTCGATCGCGAGCGGCTCGCGGCGCTCGAGCCGGAGCTGATCGTCACGCAGGCGCTGTGTCCGGTGTGCGCCGTCTCCTACGACGAGGTCGCCGATCTCGCCAGCGCCCTCCCCTCGACGCCGCGCGTGATCGCGCTCGACCCCTCGACGCTCGGCGAGACGCTCGGCGACGTGCGCACGATCGCGCAGGCGACCGACCGGCGCGACGAGGGCGTCGAGCTCATCCGCGCGGCGGCCGCGCGCATCGACCGCGTCAAGCTGGCCGTGCGTGCCCAGCGGCGCCCGCGCGTCGCTGCGCTGGAGTGGCTCGATCCGGTTTACATCGCCGGGCACTGGACCCCGCAGCTGATCGAGCTGGCGGGCGGCGAGGACGTGCTCGGCCTCCCGGGCGAACCGTCACGGACGCTCTCCTGGGAGGAGCTGGCCGACGCCCGTCCCGAGATCGTCGTCGTGATGCCGTGCGGATACGACGAGGATCGCGCGCACGCCGAGGCGCTCGCCTACGCGCACGAGCTCACGGCGCTGGGCGCCGAGCGCGTGTGCGCCGTCAATGCCTCCGCCTACTTCTCCCGGCCCGGCCCACGCCTGATCGACGGGCTCGAGCTCCTCGCACACATCCTGCACCCGGATCGGTGCCCTGAGGCGCCCGCGGGGACACGAGCGCTCACCGTGCAGCCGGCCGCCGCCGAGCTCTGAGCAGCAGCCGCCGCCGAGCGCGGCGGGAAGCTCGCTCCTACAGGGCGCTACGCGAAGCCGCCGCCGGTGGCGCCGGACACCGCGATCGCGCCGGCCACGGCCGCCGCCGACAGCGCGAGGCACGCGAGGAACCCCAGCGCAGGGACCTTGTGATCGTCGGACCAGCGAATCGCGAGGCCCGCGAGGAAGCCGGCGATCAAGCCGCCGATGTGGGCACCGACGGAGATGTTCGCGAGCGTGAAGCTGAGGACCAGGTTGATCACGATCAACGCGCCGAGCCCCGACTCCCGAATGCTGACGCCTCGGGAGCGCAGCTCGACCACGGCGGCGCCCATCAGCCCGAAGATCGCGCCCGAGGCGCCGAGGCTCGCGCCGCTGGTCGCGAACACGACCCCGAAGGAGCCCACGAGCAGCGAGGTGAAGTAGATCGCGGCGAAGCGCAGCGACCCGATCGCCGGCTCGAGCATCACCCCCAGGAGGTACAGCAGGTACATGTTGAAGCCGATGTGGATGAAGTTCTCGTGCAGGAACGCGCTCGTGACCAGGCGCCAGTACTGGTCGTGCGGAGAGGCGATCGCTTCGCGGAACAGCACCCCTTCGTTGATCACCGGACCGTGGATTTCCGAGCCGAACAGCGAGAACTGGCCCTGCTCGGTCAGGAACGCCACGACGTTGATCGCGATCAGCGTGTAGGTGACGCGCGGGACCTTCGCCAGCTCGCGCATGCGCACCACGCGCGTGCTCTGTTTGGCGCACTCAGGGCAGCGCATCCCCACCGGCGTCGTGGTCATGCAGTCGGGACAGATCGGCCGCCCGCAGTTCGAGCATGAGACCCCCGTCTCACGCGAGGGATGGCGATAGCAGGTGGCCATGTCCGGGAAGCAGAGCCTATCCGCAAGGGCTGGAGCGGCACGGCGGTCGCGCTGCAAGGGCAGCGGGCCGTCGCCGTCCGCTCCCGGCGACTACGACTGCGACTGCGACTGCGACTGCGACTGCGACTGTCCTAGCGATCGCCGAGCAGCTTGCGCGCCTCGCGCCCGATGTCGCCCAGTGCGCGCTCCGCGGTCTCGCGCATCGCGTCGAGGCTCCCCGCCGTGGAATGCGGCCGCCTGCGCGCGCGCAGCAGCACGAGCGCAGCGCCGGCGGTCCCGCCGACCACGAGCGCCGCGGCCGGGCGCGCCCAGTTGCGAGGATCGCGCATCGCGGAGAGCTCCCACGCCTCGAGCTCCTCGGCAGCCAGCTCCGTGATGCTCGTCAAAGTCACCTCGAGGCGCTCGGCTAGGTCGGCCGGCGGCTCGACCGGCGCGAGCGCTTCGCGCAGCAGGCCCTCGAAGTTGGGTGCCGCCTCAGTCATGGACGAGCTCCTCCAGCTGCTTGATCGCGCGATGGATCAGCACCTTGGTCGCGCCGTCGGAGCGGCCGAGCGCACGCGCGATCTCGCGGTTGTCCATGCCCAGCGCAAAGCGCATGATCAGCGCCTCGCGACGGTCGTCGGGAAGCATCTGCACGCCGTCGAGCACGCGACTGAGCTCGTCGCGACCCTCGACCAGCTGCTCGGTTGTGTGCGTCGCGGTCAACGTCGTCGTGTCGTCGATCGGCGACACCGGCTTGCGCGAGCGGTCGCGGTAGAGGTTCGCCGCGAGGTTGTGCGCGATCCTGATCAGCCACGGGCGCAGCGGCCGTCCATCCGATTCGTGCTGCGCGCGTGCGAAGTGGCGGTAGGCCTGCAGGAACGTCTGCTCGGTGAGGTCCTCCGCGTCGTGGTGATTGCCCACCCGGTAGTAGGCGTAGCTGTAAACGTCGCGCAGGTGCGCCCGATAGAGATCGGAGAACTCGGCGTCCAGCTGCGCCTTGGGCTTCTGGCTGGCTTGCTCGCTCACTCATTGCACCCTATCCCTGCACCATCGCGCGAGCCCACCAGGCTCGATCAAGCGGCACGCGATATCTCGCGGGTCGGTGCGGCGTGTGGCAGCTCCCGCTGCGCGGTCTCGGCACCCTCCAACCAGTCCCACTGCAGGCTCACGCACGCCCAGATCCGTTCGGTGACAGCCGACGCCAGTGCCGGGGAACAGCTCTCCACGGTCGGGTACTGAAGCGGGCGGCCGACGCGCAGCCGGACCTTGCGTGGCCGGATACGCCACCCGCGGCGCACCGCGTCGCTGCCGATCACCGCGACGGGCGCCACCGGCGCGCCGGTTTCGAGCGCGAGCCGACCAACGCCGCGCCGCGGATCTCCCAACCCCTGCGAGCGCACGCGCGTGCCCTCCGGGAACACCACCACGCAGTCACCGCGTGCGAGGATCGCGCGGGCCGTGTCCATCGCGTCGCGGTCGCCCGCGCCGCGATCTACCGGGAACGCCCCCAGCGCGTTCAGGATCCATGCCTGCCAGCGCTTTTCGAACAGCTCGCGCTTTGCCATGTAGTACACCGGGCGCCGCACCAGCGTGCCGATCAGGAACGGGTCCAGGAAGCTGCGATGGTTCGAAGCGAGCAGCAGCGGCCCGCTACGCGGCAGATGCTCGCGTCCAACGCGCTGCATTCGCAGATACACCAGAAAGCACGGCACCAGCACCGCCCGCAGCGTCCAGTAGATCAGCGGATTCACGCCGCGCTGCAGCGAGCGCTCGCGAAAGCTGCCCAGATCCACCGATGCGGGGCCTGTGGGTACGCGCTCGACGAGACCCTGCTGTTCACGAGCCCGTTCCATACCCCAAATACACCGCCCGTGACGCCGGTGTTACAGCGCACCGCGCCCGAGCTACAGCGCCGGGTCGCGCTCGCGCCGGCTCACGTCGCGTTCGCGCGCGCGCTCATCGGAGGCGGCCGCGGTCACGAGGTCGGGGGCGTACGTCCTGCGTGCGCGAGCGAGATACACGCCGGCCCACGCGAGCGTGCCAAGCAGGATCAGGAAGCTGAACTGGAGTCCCGTGGCTGCGCTCGGCGAGATCGCCGCCGAGTGGGTGCCGATCGGAGTCTGCTCGGGTGCGATGCCGGCGATCACGTCGGCGAGAGCTCCGAACACCAGCGGGGCGAGCGCCTGGGCGAGCGAGCGCAGGAACGTGCGCGTGCTCTCGGCGAGCCCCCACAGCCCTGCGGGCATGATGTCGAGCCTGGCCGCATCGAGCGGAGGGTTGGCGGCCGACAGCAGCGCGGCCGCCCCGACATCGAACCACAGCGCCGGCGTCAGGTGGCTGATCAGCACGCCCGGGACGAACAGCGCGGCGGCTCCGAAGTAGCAGATCGCCGGCCCGACGACGCGCGCCTCGAGAAAGCCGCGGCGCATCGCGAGGTCGGTCAGGCGCCCGCTGGCGAGCGTTCCCACCAGCGCACCGATGACCAGCAGCACGAGCGCGAGCTCGGCGCTCGCCTGGCCGACGTGATAGTGACCGCGGACGAACAGGATGCCGAATGTCTGCAGCCCGGCTAAGAAGAAGTAGCCGAGCGAGGAGCCGATGATCAGATGCAGGTTCGTCGGAATCGAGAGGATGTAGCGGATCGAACGTACGGCGCCCATCGTTCGCGGGTCCTCGTTGAGGACCAGCCGAGGGTCAGGACGCAGACCTCGTGCACGCGCTGTCTCGCGTGAGAGCTCCTCGTCCTTGCCGGCTGGCTCTTGGTCCTCGTCGTCCTCTGATTCCACCCTCGAGCCGGCGGCGGCGACCGCCTCCCGCAGGTCGAGCGTCCCGGGCTCCAGCCGGCTCTGTCCCCCGCGCAGCGGCTCGGGCAGCGTCCGCCACAGCGAACGCGCGAGCAAGAACCCCGGGATCGAGAGCAGCACGAACGCCGCGCGCCAGGAGATCACGCTTGCGACGGTGCCGCTGACGATGAACCCCGCTGCCGTGCCCGCCACCTCGCCGCCGAGGATGTAGGAGTAGATGCGTGCACGCTCGCGGCCGGGAAAGTAGTCGCCGGTGAGCGACGCGATTGCGGGACCGGCCGTCGCGATCACGGCGCCGAGTGCCAGCCGAGTCAGCAACAGGCTCCCGTAGCTGCCGGCGAAGCCGCTCGCGAGCGACGCGATGCTCCACAGCACGATGCTCGCCGACAGCAGCGGCACGCGCTTGACGCGGTCCACGAGCATGCCAACCGGCAGCACGAACACCGCCCCGGTCAGCAGCGCCACCGAGCTCAACAGCCCGATCTTCGTGTTGCCGATGCGCAACGCGCGCTCGAGCTGCGGCGCGACGGCGCCCACGGTCGCGCCGTCGGCGCTGCTCAGTGCGAGCACCGCACCGAACAGGAAGATGACGCGCGCCCGGGCCGGGCCGCCGACACGCTTGACCGCCTCGCCCCGCAGCACGCGCGCAGCGGCGCCGAGGACGTGCATGCTCGCTTGCAGCCCGCGCGTGAGGATGCCGCTGCCACTCATGTCAGCGTCAGCCTGACGGGTACGATGCGGAGATCAAGCCGACGTAGCTCAATTGGTAGAGCATCGCTCTTGTAAAGCGAAGGTTTCCGGTTCGATCCCGGACGTCGGCTCTGGCGTTCTTGTCTGTTCGCGAGCAGTGCTCAGTCTGATTGAGGACGGCCCGGGAGGCCGAGAATGCGGCAAACCTCCCGGGGTCGCCCTCTACCCGGATGACCTGTTGGTCTTCGGGCGTGTTCTATCGGCTTTGTGAAAGCCGCGCTTGAGACGCCATAATGCCTCGCATGGACGCTAAACGTGCCGGCGAGCTGCTCGCAGCAGAGCGCGCGCGGATCGAACACGAGCTGCCAGAGCTGGGGCCGCACGACCCCGAAGACGTCCCCGACCCATTCGAGCAGTCCGACACGGGCGCGGAGGTGCTCGAAGACGAGCTCGCCGACGCAGAGGCCGAGCGCGTGCGCAACGAGCTCGATGCGATCGAGCGCGCCGAACGGCGACTCGCAGAAGGCACGTACGGCCTGTCGATCGACAGCGGCGAGCCGATTCCCGACGCGAGGCTCGAAGCGATTCCCTGGGCCGAGCGCACGGTCGAGGAGCAGGCTCGCTTCGAGGGGTCGAACCGCTAAGCCTCGCCGGGAGGTTCACGATGCCCGAAGCTCAACCGTCGAGCGACAGGAGCACGCGATGACGAGCAGGCTGAGCCGTCGATCAGGCACGCGTGGCGACTCCGCGCCCAGACGCGACCTGTGCGCGGCCGTGCCGATCGCGCTTGCGGGCGCGGGCCTGGCACTCACGGCCAGGGGGCTGATGTGTCGCGTGCTGGCGTTCAAGCTGGAGCGTGACGTGCGGGCTCTCAACGCGGGCGACATCCAGCCGCTGCTGTCCAACTTCGGGCGGGATGCGGTCATGCGCTTCAACGACGGCGAACATCGCTGGGCGGGCGAGCACCGCGGCAAGGTCGCGATCGCGGCGTTCCTGCAGAGCTTCGTCGACGCCGGCCTGCGGGGCCGCGTCCGCGAGCTGTTCGTAATCGGAGCGCCGTGGCGTTTGACGCTGATCGCTCGCTTCGACGACCATGCGAGCGACGCCGCGGGCGAGGAGATCTATCGCAATCGCACGATCCTGCTCGCGCGTACGCGCTGGGGGCGCATCGTCTCGCAGGAGGACTTCTACGAAGACACCGAGCGCATCGTCGCGCTCGAGCGCCGCCTGTCGAGCGACGCACTGCTTCGCGACTAGCCCGCGTACATCGCCTCGATCGCGTCTTCGTACTTCTCGGCGATCGGCTTGCGCTTCAGCTTCATCGTCGGCGTCAGCTCCTCGCCGCCCGGCAGCCAGTCGCCCGCGACGAGCTCGAACTTCTTGATCTGTTCTACCCGCGCCAGCTTGGCGTTGGCCGCATCGACGCCCGCCTGCACCGCGGCACGCGCGCGCTCGTCGCGCGCGAGTGCCTCGAGCGACGTCTCTTCGATCCCCTGCTGGGCGGCCCACGCGGGCGCGAAGTCGGCGTCGAGCACGATCAGCGCGGTGTTGTATGGGCGCCGATCGCCAATGCAGCATGCCTGACCGATCAGCGGCGAGGCGCTCTTGACGGTCGCCTCGATGTTCGCGGGTGACATGTTCTTGCCGGCCGCGCTGATTATCAGCTCCTTCTTGCGATCGACGATCGTCAGATAGCCGTCCTCGTCGAACACACCGATGTCGCCGGTGCGCAGCCAGCCGTCGCCGGTGAACGCCTCCGCCGTCTTGTCGGGAAGGTTGCGATAGCCGAGCATCACGACGTCCGACTTGACCAGCACCTCACCGTCGGTGTCGAGCTTGATCTCGATGCCCGGAGCAGGCGGCCCGACGGTGCCCAGCTTGATCTTCCCCGGAGGGTTGACGCTGCCCGCGCCGCACGTCTCGCTCATGCCCCAAAGCTCCGCGAGCGGCAGGCCGATCGCGTGGAAGAACTCGAGGACCTCGATCGGCGTCGGCGCCGCGCCAACGTTGATCGCCTCAACCTGGTCGAGCCCGAGCATCGTGCGCCAGCCAGAGAAGATCTCAGCGTCGGCCTTCGCCACCTGATCCGCCAGCTCATCGGGAACGGGTTCCCCGGCCTGCTCGAGTCGGACCTTGCGTTTGGCCGCCTCGATCGCTGCTTGCAGCTTCTGGCGCTCGTCCTCGGGTTGACCCGCAACCATGGTCTCGAGCCCAGCCTTCAGCTTCTCCCAGATGCGTGGCACCGCGAAGAACCAGCTCGGGCGGACTTCAGGCAGGTAGGAGAGGACTGCGCGAGGGTCATCGCAGCACGTGATCTGCAGGCCAAAGACGATCGGCAGATAGTGATGTGCGTTGCGCTCGGCGACGTGGGCAGCCGGCAACCACGAGATCACGCGACCGTCCTGAGGGAACTCGATCAGGTCCTCGATGCCTTCCACGGTCGCCAGCAGGTTTCGGTGTATCAGCTGGACGCCCTTCGGCGGACCGGTCGTTCCGGAGGTGTAGATGAGCGTCAGCACGTCGGTCGATTTGATCTGGGCGACGGACGCGTCGGCGTCGAACGTCGGGTTCGACCCCTCGACATCCGCCAGCGCCAGCGTGCCCAGCGGCGCGTCACCGTCTACGACGATCACGTAGTCCAGGTTCGGGAGCTGCTTGCGCGCCTCGCGCACCTGCGGCAGGTACTGCTGCTCGCAGATCAATATCTTGGCCTCGGCGTCTGAGGCGACGTACTGAATCTGCTCGGGCGTGTAGGTGTTGTAGATCGAGAACGGCGTTGCCCCGAGCATCATCGCCGCGAGGTCGCACAGGTGGAACTCCGGACGGTTGCTGAGCATCAGGGCGACGCTGTCGCCTCGCTGCACCCCCAGCTTGGCCAGGCCGCCGGCGAGCGCGTCCACCCGCTCGCGAAGCTCTCCCCAGGTGATCGTGAACTCGTCGCCTTTGGTGCGAATCGCCACCTGCTCGGCACGCTCGCGCGCCGTGATCCGAAACGCCTCCGCGATCGTCGCAGCGGCCAGGGCCGCCCGCACAGGCGTCACCGGCTCCGTGACCTCAGTCTCCATAGCACGCTCCCTCCGCTCGCGGTTCGCCCCATCCCCATGGGGTCTGGCTGTCAGGCCCAGCGGGCCTTTCCCGATCATACCCCTCGGCTGAATAGTCTCAAGCGAATGCACACAGGCGAGTTGGGCCACTGGTGGCGCTCGCTCGGCGGACCGCCGCCACGGAGACCGCCGCTGCCCGGGCCGGCGAGTGTCGACGTGGCGATCGTGGGCGCCGGATACACGGGCCTGTGGACGGCCTACTACTTGAAGCGCGCGCAACCGTCGCTGGAGATCGTCATCCTCGAGCGCGAGCACGCCGGCTTCGGCGCATCCGGGCGCAACGGCGGCTGGGTGTCGGGCTTCTTCTCCGGCCCAGCCCGGGCGTATCAGCGCCAACGCGAGCCGCGCGGCACGGCCTTCGCGGCGCTGCAGCGCACGATGTTCAACACCGTCGAGGAGATCGCAGCGGTCATCAGCGAGCACCACATCGAGGCTGACTTCCTCAAAGGCGGCCAGCTCACCGTCGCCCTGAACGGCGCCCAACTGCGACGCCTGCGCGAGCGCGTCGCGCACAGCCGAGCACACGGCCTCGACGAGCGAGACCTGCACGAGCTGACGGCTGACGAGCTGCAGGCGCGGCTGCGGATAGCCGGTGCGCTTGGCGCGAGCTTCTCACCTCACGTCGCGCGCATACACCCCGCCAAGCTGCTCATCGGTCTCGCCGCGACGGTGGAAGGGCTCGGGGTGACGATCTACGAGTCCACGCCGGTGAGTGCGATTCGCGCGCACGAGGCGCTCACGCCCGTCGGCAGCGTCCGCGCGCGCTGGGTGGTCCGCGCGACCGAGGGCTACACCGCCGCGCTTGGAGGCCTGCGACGCGCGCTCGTGCCGATCAACAGCTCGATGATCGTCACCGAGCCATTGGCGCCCGCCGTGTGGGAGGAGATCGGCTGGGACGGCTGCGAGCTGCTCGACGACGGCGCGCACGTGTACGTGTACCTGCAGCGCACCGCAGACGGGCGCATCGCGATCGGCGGCCGTGGCGTGCCGTATCGCTTCGGCTCGCGCACCGACGGGCGCGGCGACACCGCCGCGGCGACCGTCGAGAGCCTGCGCGCAAAGCTCCGCGCGATGTTCCCCGCAACATCCGACGCGGCGATCGATCACGCCTGGTCCGGGGTACTGGGCGTACCCCGCGACTGGTGCGTATCGGTCGACGCGGACCCGCGCTCGGGTCTCGCATGGGCCGGCGGCTATGTGGGCGAGGGCGTTGCCGCCGCGAACCTCGCGGGCCGAACGCTGCGTGACCTGATGCTCGACAGGCCCAGCTCGCTCACCGGGCTGCCGTGGGTCGGACGACATCCGCGGCGCTGGCCGCCCGAGCCGCTGCGCTGGAGTGCGATCCACACCGTCTACTCGCTGTATCGCCACGCCGACAGCGTCGAGCAGCGCACGCAGCAACCCTCACGGCTTGGCCGATTCGTGGACGCCGCCACCGGGCGGGAGTGAGCCCGTAGCCGCCGTGCACCCGCCGCCCAGGCGCGGCGGCTGCTCGGCACGGCTCACAGAAGCCCGAGCAGCTTTTCGGTCGGTTTGGATGTCGCCGAGGACGACCCAGTGACGTTGGTGGCTGTGACGATCGCATCGATCGTGTTGCCGACGTCCAGTCCGAGCAACGTCAGGGTCGCGCCCGTCGCTCCGCCGATGTTCGTGCAGGTCCCGAGCAGGCACAGCTGCCATTGATATTTGAAGCTCATCGGCGTAGTTCCCGACCAGCTACCGTTGCTGACGCTCAGCACCTTGCCCACTTCGAGCAGGCCCGAGATGACGGGCAGCGCTGTGTTCACCGGCGCGATTCCCAGGATCGGCGAGGTCACGGCGCTCCTCGCCGTGGTTGCGCCCGCGACGTTGCTCGCCTTCACAACCACGTCCACGGTGTCCCCGACGTACGGAGCGATCAGGCTCAGCACCGAGGCGGTGGCTTCGGAGATATTGCTACATGCCTCGCCCGGTTCACACAGCTGCCACTGGTAGCTGTAGGAGATTGGCGCAGTCCCGGTCCAGGTGCCGCTGTTGGCGGTCAGCGATTTGCCTTCCAGGAGAGTACCGGTGACGCTCGGCAAGAGCGTGTTCACTGGGAGCAGCCCTTCGATCAGACCCGTGAGCGACGTGGTCACCGACGTCGAGCCGGCGACGTTCGTCGCCTTCACGACAACGTCGAGCGTCTTGCCGATATCCAGCGACGACAGGCTCAGGCTGGGCCCGGTCGCTTCGGAGATGTTGCTGCACGATTTGCCCAACGCGTCGCACAGCTGCCACTGATAGCTGTAGGAGATCGGTTCCGTGCCCGACCAGCTCCCGGTGCCGACGCTCAACAGCTGGCCTTCCTTGAGCACCCCGGAGATCGTCGGCAGCACGTTGTTCACCGGCAAGAGTCCTTCGATCAAACCCGTGAGAGAAGTCGTCACCGACGTCGAACCCGCGACATTTGTCGCCTTCACCACGACATCGAGCGTCTTGCCGATATCCAACGACGAGAGTTTCAAACTCGACCCAGTAGCTTCCGAGATATTGCTGCACGCTTCGCCCAACGCGTTACACAACTGCCACTGATAGCTATAGGAGATCGGCTCCGAACCCGACCAACTACCAGTCCCAACACTCAACAGGCCACCTTCCTTGAACAGCCCCGAGATCGACGGCAACACGTTGTTAACCGGCAGCAAACCTTCGATCAAAGTCGTCACAGGCGTCGTCACCGACGTCGAACCCGCGACGTTTGTCGCCTTCACCACGACATCGAGCGTCTTGCCGATATCCAACGACGAGAGTTTCAAACTCGACCCAGTAGCTTCCGAGATATTGCTGCACGCTTCGCCCAACGCGTTACACAACTGCCACTGATAGCTGTAAGAGATCGGTTCCGAACCCGACCAACTACCAGTCCCAACACTCAACAGGCCACCTTCCTTGAACAGCCCCGAGATCGACGGCAACACGTTGTTAACCGGCAGCAAACCTTCGATCAAAGTCGTCACCGGCGTCGTCACGGACGTGGAACCGGCCGCGTTGGTGGCGGTCACGACGACGTTGAGCGTCCCGCCGATATCGCCGCTTGACAACTCGAGGCTCGCGCCGGTTGCCCCTTCGATTTCCACGCAGCCTTCACCGAGTGGGTTGCAGAGCTGCCACTGGTAGCTGAAGCTGATCGGTTCCGTGCCCGACCAGCTGCCGGTGCCCACGCTCAGCAGCTGCCCGTCGGTAAGGATCCCCGTGATGCTCGGGGGCAGCGTGTTCGAGGGGAGCAGCGCGCCGATCGGGCTCGTTTCAGCGGAGGTCGCCGATCCGGCGCCGTGCAGGTTGGACGCGGTGACGACGACGGCGAGCTTGCTGGCGACATCCAGTGGGCCGAGCGTGTACGTGGAGTTCGTGGCTCCCGGAATTTCTTCGCAGCCCGCGCCGAGGACGCTGCAGCGCAGCCATTGGTAGCCGAAGGCAAACGGAGCAGTCCCCAGCCACGTTCCGGGGTCGGCAGTGAGCGTCTGTACTTGTTGCAGGCTTCCGGAGATGGTCGGCGGCACCGAGTTGACGGGTGGCCCGGGACCGATCCGCGTCGTCAGCCGCGATGTGGCGGTCGCGGAGCCGCCACGGCCCGTGGCGGTGATCAGCGCGCGCAGTTTGCCTCCGATCTGCGAGCTCACGATCTGGTAGCTCTGTGCTTTTGCCCCAGGGATGTAGGAACAGCTGGTGGCGGTGGTGTCGCAGCTCTCCCACTGATATGAGTAGGAGAGCGGCGTCGTACCCTTCCACGTTCCGATCGGAACCGTGAGCGTCTGCCCGTCCTCGAGCAGACCGGCGATTTTTGGGGCGCCTATGCGCTTCGGCGCCACGGCTTTGATTGCGTTCGTGGGCGCCGAAGTTTCAGTCGAGGTGCCGGTGGCATCGGTCGCGGTCACGCGCACGCGGATCGCGTGACCTACGTCCATCGACACGACTTTGTAAACGCGGCTCCTCGCCGAGGCGATGTCTTCGCATTCGTTGCCGAAGCCGTCGCAGCGGGTCCATTGATAGACGTAGGTGATCGAGGTCCCGCTCCAGACACCTTTGGAGACCTGCAGCTTGCCGCCATCCGTCGCCGCTCCCGCGATGCTCGGAGGCGAGGTATTCACCGGCGCAGCGCCAGCAACCGCCAGCCCGTACCCAGGCAATCCACACGCAGCCGCCAATGCGACAGTCGCCCCAACGACAACGAGCCAGCGCAGCGCGCGGCGCAACCCCTCCCTCTCCATGATCCCCATTCCTTTGGCTTTCGAGCGTCGGCAGTTTAGCGGAATCACCCCGCTGCGCCTAGCCCGCAGGCGCGACAGCCGCCGTCTGGCCGCCGATCATGCGCGATGCAAGCGCCGTATCACGCACCGCACGCGACCGCATCGAATCCGACCTCGGGGGGTTTAGGTGCTCGGACGCAGCGCCGTACAAACGACCGCATCACAAGGAGAAGGCAAGCATGCGAGCAATCAAGCTGGCCGCGGCATTCACCGCCGCGGCCGCATCATTTGCGCCGGCCTGCGCTACGGCACTGGCGCACGGCAGGCACTCCCACCCGCAGACAACCAGTGCCGGTGGCTGCCAGATCACCCTCGAAGTCGCGCCCCGTCCGGCATACGCCGGCGAAACGGTCAGCGCGTACGGACATCTCTCCCCGGGGTGCGGCAGCGAAGAAAAACAGGTGGTTACGCTCTACCGCGGTTCCGTTGGGTCGCGGCCGTCCACGTTCATCCCTGTGGCTACCGGCATGAGCGAAAAAGGCGCCTACCTGATCAAGTACAGCGCCATCACGACGAACAGCCCGTTCTACGTCTCCGCCGATGGCGTGCGCAGCTCGGTCAAACAACTCAAAGTCGTTGCGATCGTCAAGCTCGAAGGGCCCCCGGAAGGCAGCGTGATCTTCACGTTCGCCACGCGCCCCGGCGAGCGTCGGCCAGTGCCGGTGCGATTCACCGGCGAAGTCAGCCCAGAAGACACGGGAGCGCTCGTCATCCTCCAGCGCCAGGACGCGTACAAGGGCGACGAATGGCACCGGATCGGCGACCCCGCGACGGTCGGCGCGCACGGCAAGTTCACGATCGCACACGACTTCGTCGCGCCCGGACCCGCGAACATCCGGGTCGTCGTGCGCGACCCGGGACACAACCTGACGAGTCCGTCCAACGTCCTCAACTACGAGATCGCCCAGACCCAGAACCCCAAGCTGAAGATCGAAACGACGGCCGACCCGATCTCCTTCGGGCAGTCGACGTCGATCCACGGCACTGTCGCGAGCCTCACGACCAACACGCCGCTTCAGCTGCTGGCACGCGAAGCACGCACGGCCGGCTTCAAGAAGGTCGGCGAAACGAACGTGCAGCCGGGTGGTACGTACAGCTTCGCGTCGGTGTCGCCCTCAGGCAGCACCTTCTACAAGGTCGTTGGTGGCGGCGAAAGCTCGGCGGTGCTGTACGAGGGCGTCAAATACGTACTCACTGTCAAACTCCTGCCGGGGACGACCGTGCAGGAAGATCAGCCGCTGACGTTCTCGGGCACGATCAAGCCGGGGGCGATCGCCGGGCACGAGAGCATCGCCGGGCACGACATCTACCTCGAGCGCCAGGACCCCAACACGAAGGGCTTCCATGTGGCCGAGGTGGGACAAGTGCTGGCGCCGGTGGCGTCCCTCGACGGAATACACCTACTCGATAGAACACAGGTTCTTCGGAACGGGCACGCAGGTCGTGCGCGTCAAGATCCCCGGGGATCCGCAGAATGGCAGCTCGGTCAGCGAACCGTTCACCATCCAGGTCAACCCCGCGCCTGCGTCGTCGCTGACGCCCGTGACGCCGGGCAACTCCAGCCAGCCCTCTGAAGGGCAGCTCTAGCCGGGGGCGCGCACAACGTGGTGCCATTGTGGCCGCTCCCCTCGCCGGGGGCGGCCACAGCGGTGCCGGGCGCTCATGGCCGCGGCTGAAATCGCGAGGCGCCGCGGCGATCGAGCTTACGCCGCCACGGCGCGTGACTGCAGGTGTGCGCCGACCTTGCGCTTGACGCGCTGGAGCGCGTTGTCGACGGTCTTGGTGTCACAGGACAGCCGCATCCCCACCTGCTCGTAGGAGTAGCCGTCGAGATACAGCGACAGGACCCGACTCTCGAGCTCGGACAGAGCGCTCGAGAGACATCCGACGAGCGAGCGCAGCTCCTCCGAGGAGATCACCTGGTTGACCGGATCCTGGACGGTGGGGCCGGGAAGCATCTGGTCGAGGGTCGGCACGTCATCGCCGCTGCCTGCGGGTGTCGATGAGAACGACACATACTGGTTCAGCGGCGTGTGCTTGTTGCGGGTGGCCGTCTTGACGGCGGTGATGATCTGCCGCGTGATGCAGAGCTCGGCGAAGTTGCGGAAGCTCGACTCGCGGTCGGTGCGGAAGTCGCGAATCGCCTTGTAGAGGCCCACGAGACCCTCTTGGATCAGGTCTTCGGAGTCGCCTCCCGCAAGAAAGTACGACGAGGCCTTGAGCCGCACGAAGCCGTGGTAGCGGCGGACGAGACGGTCGTAGGCGTTGCGGTCGCCCTGCTTCGCAAGCGCGATCAGGAACAGATCCTCGACCTTAGGTTCAGAGTTAGAGTTATGGGAGATTCGTGCCACGAGCAATCCTTTCTTCGGAGACCACCGCCCAGACTGGGTGGCGGGCCGCAAAATGCCCATGGCGCACTCCTCCCCTGGCGCCAAAGCTATGAAATTGCGCTTTACCTCGGCCTTTCTCAACCTTAGGTTCAGCGTTATGTTGGCGCAGCCTTACACAGTTATGGAACCTTGTCAAGCCCGCGAACTGCGGCTCTGCAAGATCTCATACAGCAGCGCCGCTGCTGCGGCGCTCACGCCCAGCGACTCGATCTTCCCGAGCAGCGGCAGCGTGATCAGCTGGTCGCACGCCTTGCTCACGCGAGGGCGCAGGCCTGCACCCTCGCTTCCAAGGACCAGTACCACTCCCGAGCCGCGATAGTCGGGCACGTCGTAGGCGACGGGCGCGTCGGCGCCGGCGGTGCCCGCGACGCTGGCCCCGTAGCACCAGCATCCGGCCTTGCCGGCGTCCGCCAAGAAGTCGGCGAGATTGCGCACACGCACGACCGGCAGGTGCTCGACGGCTCCGGCCGAGGCCTTGCACACCGCAGCGGTCACCTCAGCGGCGCGGCGCTCCGGGATGACGAGCCCCGCGGCTCCGGCGCACTCGGCGGTGCGGCAGATCGAACCGAGGTTCTGCGGATCCTGAACCTGGTCGAGCGCCACGATCAGCGGGTTCTCGCCCGAGAGCAACGTGTCGGCGCTTGCGTAGTGGTAGGGGCCTGCGTCCGCGCACAGACCCTGATGCGCATCCGAGCCGCAGCGCAGCTCGATCTCCTCGGCGGAGGAGATCCGCACGGGCACACCCCCGAGCCACGGCTCGCGAGCCGCGCCCGCGGTGGCCCAGACGTCTCGCACGCTGTCCGCCCGGCGTCCGCGAAGCGCCTCCTTGACGGGGTTGCGCCCGTAGACGATCACAGCGGCAGCAGCTCAAAACCGGTCGGCCCGTCGCGGACCTCCCAGCCATGCGCTGCGATCTCGTCGCGCAGCCGATCGGCCGCAGCGAAGTCGCGTGCGCTGCGAGCGAGCTCGCGCTGCTCGGCGAGCTCGCGAACGTCTTCGGGCGCTTGTTCGGTGACCGCGAGCAGCGAATCGAGGCCCAGGACCGTGAGCATCTCGCGCAGGTCTGCGTCGCCGGGCTGCGGCCATATTCCGCCGGTGGCCTCTCGGATCCACTCGTTGAGCACAGACAGCGCCTCAGCGGTGTTGAAGTCGCGCGCGAGCGCCTCGAAGAAGCGCTCACGCAGCCCGGCGAGCTCGGCCGGCGAGTCGCCGGGCCTCAATCGCCGCCCCGCCTCGCGGATGCGCTTGACGTTCGCCTGAGCCTGCTCCAGCGCGGCCTCGGAGAACGCGAGCGGCTGACGGTAGTGACCCGAGATCAGGTACATCACGACCGCCTCCGCGCCGTATTCGTCGAGCACCTCGTGCAGCAGGGCGATGTTGCCCACCGACTTGGCCATCTTCTCGCCGGTGAACTGGATCATGCCGTTGTGCATCCACAGTTTTGTCAGTTCCTCGCCCCGGGCCGCGCGCGTCTGCGCCGCCTCGTTCTCGTGGTGTGGGAAGACGAGGTCCGAGCCGCCACCGTGGATGTCAAAGCCGACACCGAGGAGCTGCTCGGCCATCGCCGAGCACTCGATGTGCCAGCCGGGGCGCCCCACGCCCCACGGGGCCGGCCAGCTGGTGTCCTCGCCCGGCTTGTGCGCCTTCCACAGCGCGAAGTCGAGCGGGTCCTCCTTGCGCTCGGCCAGCTCGTCGTCCTGTGAGGCCGCTTCACCCTGGTCCATGTTCTCTAGCTGGCGGTGCGAGAGCGTGCCGTAGCCGGGGTCTGAACGCACGCGGAAGTACACGTCCCCGTCAACCGCGTAGGCATGGTCGCTGTCGATCAACGCTTGGATGTGCTCGACGATCGGCCCGATCGTCTCCGACGCGAGCGGCTCGTGGTCGGGGCGTCCCAGCCCGAGCGCGCCGGTGTCGGCGCGGTAGTGCTCGGTCATCTCGGCGGCGAGCTCCGCGCTCGGGCGAGTTTGCGCTCTCGCGGCGTCGTAGATCTTGTCGTTGACGTCCGTCACGTTCACCACGAGCTCGACGTCGTAGCCCTCGTGCTCGAGAAAGCGCTTCAGCAGGCTGAACACCACGAACGGGCGCGCGTTGCCGATGTGGATCCGGCCGTACACGGTTGGTCCGCACGCATAGACGCCAACCCGTCCGGGGTCGCGTGGGCGCAGCGGCGACAGCTCCCCGCTGCGCGTGTCGTGCAGGACGATCTCGCGCATCGCCGCGCAACCCTAGCGGGACGGTCACGATCGCAGGCCGCCCAAGTCAGGACGTCCCAGCAGGTACGCTTGGGAACATCCTTCGACAAGCAGGATTGAAAGGACCGCGAAGGTGAGCGAGTGCCTCGTCATATATGAGCACGGCCCGACTGGATGGGGCGCGTACTGTCCCGATCTTCCTGGCTTGGGCGTCGCCGGCGCGAGCCGCGAGGAGGTCGAGCGCCTGATTCAGGATGCGATCGAGCTCCACATCGAGAGCCTCCGGGAGCACGGCGAGCGGGTGCCACCGCCGACCAGCGCGGCTGGCACGGTCGCGGTGGGCGCTGCGTAAAGCGAGCCTCGCACGGCGAAATCGAGGACCTGCGAGCTCGAAAGGGCTTTCACCCGGCGTCGCGCAGCCCGGCGATCGCCAGCGCGGCGACGCCCTCCCCCCGCCCGACGAAGCCCATCCCCTCGCCGGTGCTCGCCTTGACGTTGACCCGCGCTGGCTCGACGCCGAGCACGGCCGCGAGGCGATCACGGACCGCCTGCCTGTGCGGAGCGAGCTTGGGTGCCTCCATCACGACGGTGCAGTCCACGTTCACGATCTCCAGACGCTCGGCGTGCACGCTTTGCACGACGTCGGCGAGCAGCTGCATCGAGTCGGCGTCGCGCCAGCGCTCGTCGCTGTCGGGAAAGTGCCCGCCGATGTCGCCGAGACCGGCGGCCCCGAGCAGCGCGTCGATCACAGCGTGCGCGAGCACGTCTGCGTCGGAGTGACCGTCGAGGCCGAGCTCGTATGGGATCTCCACTCCGCCGATCACCAGCCGCCGTCCCGCGGCGAGCCGGTGCGAGTCGAAGCCGATCCCTACGAGCGTCATCGCGGCGACACTCCCGATGAAGAGCTGGTCTCGCCGATCGGCACCAGACGTCGCGCGCGACCCTCGAACACACACAGCTCGTGCACCCCCACTTCGTCGAGCAGCTCGAGCGCCCGCTCGTAGTCCGCGCCGACGTCCTCCGGGCGGTGAGCGTCGCTGGAGAGCGCAACCGGCACGCCCGCATCGACGCACATCTCGAGGAAGGCTCGGGACGGATAGAGCTCGCCGGCGGGCTTGCGCAAGCCTGCGGTGGACACCTCCGCGGCGATGCCGGCTTCGGCGATCGCTTCGACCGCCGGCTCGTAGTAGCGGCGCAGATCGCCCTCGGGCGTCCGTCGAGCGTTGGCCCGGGGGCGGGTGGGGTGGGTGGGCCCCCAGTACTTCACGAGGTCAGGATGCGCGGCGATGTCGAACAGCCCGCTGCGCGCGGCCTCGGCGATCGTCTCGAAGTACCGCCGCCAGACTTCCTCGGGGGAACGCGCGGAGTCCCAGACGCTGTAGTCGTCCATGTCGACGGCGCCCTCGCGTAGAAAGTGCACTGAGCCGACGACGTAGTCGAAGTCGCGAGCCTCGAGCAGGTTCGCCGTGCGGTCCTCCGCGCCGGGGACGAAGTCCGCCTCGATCCCGAGCCGGAGATCGGTCTGCTCGCGCACGAACACGCAGTATTCGTCGAGGTCGTCGTGGGCGTAGATTTCCCAGAAGGGGTGGCGCCAGATCGTGAGCGCCTGCGCGAAACGGTAGATGTGTTCAGAGACGCCCAGCTCGGCGATCCCCCGCTCCTCCGCCACCTCGCGGTAGCGCTCGACGTTCGCCGGCGTGTGGTACGCGGCGGTCTCCGCGTCGCGGTCGTCGGGTCGCAGATGCAGGTGGTAATCGGTGAGCACGCGAACGGCTGCGATTCAAGCAGGATTCACGGCGAGGGCCGTCCGCTGCGACCGGCGGCGGATCGCCCGGCGAGCAGCAGCTCGGCGACCTCGAGGTCGAGCGGCGTCGTGACCTTGAGGTTCGAATCGCCGGCGCGAACGACGATCACCTTGCCGCCGGCGCGCTCTATGAGCCAGGCGTCATCGGTTGCACGCGCGAGCTCCGCGGCCGACACGTTCAGGGCGCGCTCGAGCGCTGCGCGGCGGAACACCTGTGGGGTCTGCACCGCCCAAAGCTCGTGGCGCTCGAGCGTCTCGCTGACCGCACCGTCGCTGCCGACGCGCTTGATCGTGTCCGTAACCGGCACCGCGGCAATCGCGGCGTCGGCGTCGGCGTCGGCGTCGAGGGCGGCGATCACGGACTCGGCCAAAGCCGGCGTCACGAGCGCACGGGCGGCGTCGTGGACGACCACGGTGTTGCCCGGTCCAATCGCCTCGAGCGCGCGCAGCACCGACTCCGAGCGCGTTGCGCCGCCGCGAACGCAAACGACGGGTGGCGCCGTGGGCAGCGCGATGTCGAAGTCCTGCAGGGCGCCGTCGAACTCGACCGGCATCGCGATCGCGACCCGCTCGATGCCGTTGGTGGCCAGCAGCGCTTGCATGCTCCAGGTGAACAACGGCCTTCCGGCGAGCTCGACGAACGCCTTCGGTCGGCCGGCGCCGAGGCGCTCGCCGCTGCCTGCGGCCACGATCAGCGCTACGGCCATTGCGTGGGGCGCTCGCGCACGCGGCAATTGTGCTGCCGCGTGCGCGAAAGCCTCGTTACTTGGCTCCTGCGGCCGCCATCTGGTGGTTGGCGGAGTCCTCGAGCAGGTCGTCGAGATAGCTCTCCGCCTCTTCCTCGTCCTTGTCGAGCGCGTACATCAGCTCCGAGGCGAGGATCTTCTTGGTGCGGGTGAACATCTGCTTCTCACCTGTGGAAAGCCCCTTCTCGCTCTCTCGCAGCGAGAGGTTGCGCACGACCTCGGCCAGCTCGTAGATGTCGCCCGTCTTGATCTTGTCGCGGTTGTGCTTGAACCGCCTGTTCCAGTTCTTGGGCATCTCTGAGACTTCGTCGCGCAGGACGTCGAGGACCTTCTTGACGGTTTCCTCGTCGATGACTCTGCGCAGGCCGGCGAGCGCGGCGTTCTCGGTGGGGACTCGTACGGTCATGTCGTTGTGAAGGATCTTGATCGTGAGGTACTCGCGGCGTTCGCCGAGGATCTCCATCTCCTCCTTCTTGAGCACCTTCCCCGCTCCATGGTGGGGATAGACGACATGGTCTCCGAGCTCGAACTCGATGTACTCGACTTCGCGAGTGACCTCGAGCTCCTCCTCTAGTACTGCTTCTTCGGTTGCTTGTGCGGGAATGATGTCCTCCTTCGTTGCGAGCGACCGATGGGCCGCCCTTGAATCAAGTCTGCAGGTAACGATCCACGAGGTTCAGCTCCTGCAGCCTGCGCAGGCCCTCGCGGATGTCCTTGGCGCGGATCTCGCCCACGCCCTCCACCGCCTCGAGATCCGCATCGGTGGCGGCGAGCAGCTCATCGAGGCCGCCAAATTCGGTCACGATCTGCGTGACGACCAGCTTCGGCAGCCGCGGAATGCGTCCGAGCACACGGTAGCCGCGTGGCGAGACGGGATAGTCGAGCGTGTTCAGCTTGCGGTCGTAGCCCAGCACCTCGGCCAGACGCCCGAAGTCGAGCAGGTCCTGGTGCACGAGCCGTCCGATCTCCTCGAGCGCCGCGGCGAACGCCTCGTCGGAGTAGCTCGACAGATAGTCGCGCACGAGCGCCGACTTCTCGGCGGCGGCACCGACCATCGTCTCCTCGAGCTGCATCTCGATCAGTCGCCCCTCGCTGCCGAGCTCGACGATGTAGCGCTCGATCTCGACCGCCATGCGCGTGACCAGCTCGGAGCGCTGTAGCACGGTGAGCACGTCGTGCAGCGTCGTTCCGCCCTCGAACTCGAGGGCCGTCAGGCGCGTTGAGACCTGGTCCAGGCGGGTGCGGAACTTGTCGAGCGTCGCGAGCGCCTGGTTTGCCTTGGCGAGGACGACCGGGATGTCCTCGAGGACGTACTTGACGCCGTCCACGTACACGGAGACGACCTCGCGCCGTTGGGAGATCGCAATCACGAGCGCGTCGGTCTGCTTTGAGACGCGCTCGGCGGTGCGGTGCCTGGTGCCGGTCTCGTGCGAGAGGATCGTCGGATCAGGCATCAGCTGCACGTTCGCCATGGTGATCTTGGTGGCGTTCGCGTTGAGGATGATCGCGCCGTCCATCTTTGCGATCTGGTACAGAAACGCGGGCGTGTAGTCGATGTCGAGCTTGATCCCGCCCGAGTTCAGGAAGCTGAGGTCTTCGGGCTCGCCGATCACGATCAGCCCACCGGTGCGCGCGTGCAGGATGCTGTCGATTCCCTCCCGCAGAGCGGTACCGGGCGCGATCATCTCCAATGCCCTCATCAGCCCTGGATCCGGTCGTACCTCGTTGTCTAGATCTTCGCCGGATCGTGGAGCCACGGCCTAGGATTCTAGGGCAATTAGCAATCTGTTAGCACCTCGTACACCCCGCATATGCCCGGATTGAGCCCGCGAGGACACCGCTAGCCTCCGGGGGCGAGCTCTCCACGCGATCGTGCCGCGGGCTCGGGAGCCGGCCGCAGCGCGCGCTCCCGAACTGCCGGCCTGCGGTCCTCGACGCGCGTCAGTTCCGGCGCTGTCGGCTCGGGCACCGTGCGTGGGCGCCCGCCCGAAGGGCCCCCCGGCAAGGCGAGCGCCAGCGCCGCGCGCAGCGTCGCCGCCTCACACGCCGCCCGCCCGCTGTCGGGAGGCGCGATCACGTCCTGCAGGCCGTGCTTGGCGGCCTCCTCGAGGCGCCGCTCGGGATGTCCAACCCAGCGCAGCTCGCCCGTCAGCCCGAGCTCGCCGAAGCACGCCCGCGGCGTTCCGGTGATAGGGACGCCGTGGCTCGCGCTGGCGACCGCCAGGGCAACCGCGAGGTCGCAGCCGGGCTCGTCCACGCGCACTCCTCCGACGACGTTGACGAACACGTCCGCGCCGCCCGTGCGGACGTGACCGTGGCGCCCGAGGATCGCGAGCACGAGTGCGAGGCGGTTGCGGTCCAGGCCCGAGACGACCCTACGCGGCTGCTCGAGCTCCGACGGCGCCACGAGCGCCTGGACCTCGACGAGCAGCGGGCGCGATCCCTCCATCGCGGCGAGGACCACGCTACCCGGAGCGCGCGTCGCCTCTGCGACGAACCTCGCGGAGGCGTCGAGCACCTCGACGAGCCCGCCGTGGCGCATCTCGAACAGGCCCGCCTCGTTGGTCGAGCCGAAGCGGTTCTTCAGTGCGCGCAGTTCGCGGTAGGGGCGCTCGCGCTCGCCCTCGAACTGCAGCACGCAGTCGACGAGGTGCTCGAGCACGCGCGGGCCGGCGAGCGCGCCCTCCTTGGTCACGTGGCCGACCAGGATCACGGCGATGCCACGGGACTTGGCGAGCTCCATGATCCGGGCAGCCACCTCGCGCACCTGCCCGACAGAGCCGGGCGCACCGGAGAGCTCTGGCGCGCGCAACGTCTGCACCGAGTCGATCACGCACGCCTGCGGCGCATGCGCAGCGAGCGTGTCGAGCACGACATCGAGGTCGGTCTCGGCGAGCACCGGCACCTGCAGCGCCGCGTTCTCGCCACGGGCGGGACCCAAGACGAGCCGCTCGGCACGCAGCCGCACCTGCTCGGCGGACTCCTCGCCGCTGACATACAGCGTGCGATGACCCGCCTGCTGCAGATGCCCGAGCACCATGTTGGTGAGCGTCGACTTGCCGATCCCCGGCGAGCCTCCCAGCAGCACGAGCGAGCCGGGAACCAGTCCGCCGCCGAGGACACGGTCGAGCTCGCCGATACCGGTCGACATGCGGCTGACGGGCGCAGCGCCGACGTCTCTGAGCGCCAGCGGCACCACCGTCGCGCCGCGGGTGACCGCGGCGGCTGCGCGCAGGCCTCGCGACCCGCGCGCGCCCTGGGTGCGCGTCGTCGGCAGCGGTTCCTCGACGAGCGTGTTCCACGCCTCGCAACCGGGGCACTGACCGTGCCACTGGGCCGACTGAAAGCCGCACTGCGAGCAGCTGTGGACGGTGTGACGAGCCATTGCCCATCCAGCGTAAGGGTCGGTGGGGACGCTCCCCTTACCGGATGTCCCGGTACACGATCACCCGAAGTCGGGCAGCAATACTATGGCGCACCAACTCGAGAAAATGAAAGAAGCTCCGCGACAAGCGGCGCTCAAACACGGATCCATACACCCCGATCCACGGGGTGCCGGCGCTCGCCGCGGGCTACTGCTCGTCCGGCTCGCTCAGCTCGGGTACGGCGCCCTCGCCACCGGGCTGTGGCTCGCCCTCTCCCTCGGCGATCTCCTCGCTGCCGCCTTCGGCACCGACACCGACGGGCGTCTTCTGCTTCTTGGGCTGGACGATCGACAGGCGCACCTCGCCCTCGTCGTCGCCTTCGGCGGGGTCGACGACGACCGTCGCACCCGGAGTGAGCTGCTCGCGCAGGACGAAGTCGGCGAGCGGGTCCTCGATGTATCGCTGGATCGCGCGGCGCAACGGCCGCGCGCCCATCGCCGGATCCCAGCCCTTGTCGACGAGCAGGTCCTTGGCGGGCTCGGTCAGCTCCAGCTGCAGCTCGCGTTCGGCCATCGACTCGCGGATCCGCAGCAGCAGCAGCTCGACGATCTGCTTGATCTCCTCCTTCTGCAGCTTGTGGAAGACGATCACGTCGTCGATGCGGTTGAGGAACTCAGGACGGAAGACCTTCTTGAGCTCGCCCATGATCCGGTTCTTCATGTCGTCGTAGGTGATGCCGGTCTCGTCATCGGAGACGGCGAACCCGAGCGGCGTGTTGCGCGCGATCTCGGCGGCGCCGATGTTCGAGGTCATGATCACGATCGCGTGGCGGAAGTCGACGGTGCGTCCCTGGGCGTCGGTGAGCCTGCCGTCCTCCAGGATCTGCAGCAGGATGTTGAAGACGTCGGGGTGCGCCTTCTCGATCTCGTCGAGCAGCAGCACGCTGTAGGGCTTGCGGCGCACGGCCTCTGTCAGCTGGCCGCCCTCGTCGTAGCCGATGTAGCCGGGGGGCGAGCCGACGAGACGCGAGACGGCGTGCTTCTCCATGTACTCGGACATGTCGATCCTGATCAGCGCTTCGTCGTCGCCGAACAGGAACTCGGCGAGCGTGCGCGCGAGCTCGGTCTTGCCGACGCCGGAGGGGCCGAGGAAGATGAACGAGCCGGTCGGGCGCTTGGGGTCCTTCAGCCCGGCGCGCGAGCGCCTGATCGCCTTGGAGATCACCTCGATCGCGGGGTGCTGGCCGATGACGCGCTTGTGCAGTTCGTCCTCCATGCGCATCAGCTTCTGGGTCTCGGCCTCGGTCAGCTTGAACACGGGGATGCCGGTCCACATCGAGACGATGTCGGCGATCTCCTCCTCGCCGATCGACGGGCGTTCGCCGGTCTCGCCGGATTCCCACGCCTGCTCGAGCTCGCGTTTCTTGTTGGTGAGCTTGCGCTCCTTGTCGCGCAGCGCGGCGGCCTTCTCGAACTCCTGGGCCTCGATCGCGGCCTCCTTTTCGCGGCGCGTCGACTCGACTTCGCCCTCGAGCTCGCGGTTGGCGGGCGGCGAGGTCATCGACTTGATGCGCATGCGCGAGGCGGCCTCGTCGATCAGGTCGATGGCCTTGTCGGGCAGGAAGCGGTCGGAGATGTAGCGGCTGGCGAGTTCACCGGCGGCGCGCAGCGCCTCGTCGGTGATCTGCACCTTGTGGTGCTGCTCGTAGCGGTCGCGCAGGCCGGTGAGGATCTCGACGGTCTGGTCGATCGTCGGCTCGTCCACGCGGATCTGCTGGAAGCGACGCTCCAGGGCGGAGTCGCGCTCAAGGTACTTGCGGTACTCGTCGAGCGTGGTCGCGCCGATCGTCTGCAGCTCGCCACGCGCGAGCGCGGGCTTCAGGATCGAGGCGGCGTCGATGGCGCCCTCGGCGGCGCCGGCGCCAACGAGGTTGTGGAGCTCGTCGATGAACAGGATGATGTCGCCGCGCTGGGTGATCTCCTTCATGACCTTCTTGAGGCGCTCCTCGAACTCGCCGCGGTACTTCGAGCCGGCGACGAGCGCCGCCAGGTCGAGCGTGTAGATCTGCTTGTTCTTGAGCAGCTCGGGCACCTCGGAGCTGGTGATCCGCTGCGCGAGTCCCTCGACGACGGCGGTCTTGCCGACGCCGGGCTCGCCCACGAGCACGGGGTTGTTCTTGGTGCGCCGCGAGAGGATCTGCATGATCCGCTCGATCTCGGTCTCGCGCCCGACGCACGGGTCGAGCTTGCCCTCGGCGGCGAGCTTGGTCAAATTGCGCCCGAACTGATCGAGCAGCTTGGAGGACTTCTTGCCCTCGCCCGCTCCGGCGCCTGCGCCTGCGCCGCCGCCGCCGGACTGGCTCTGGCGCCGGCCGCCGGGACCGGAGAGCATGCGGATGACCTCGTTGCGGATCTTCTCGGAGTCGGCGTCGAAGTCGAGCAGGATGCGCGCGGCGACGCCCTCGTTCTCGCGGACCAGGCCGAGCAGGATGTGCTCGGTGCCGATGTAGTTGTGTCCCAGGCTGAGAGCCTCGCGCAGGGCGAGCTCGAGCACCTTCTTGGCGCGCGGCGTGAACGGGATCTGCCCGGAGGTGACCTCCTCACCGGAGCCGACGATGCGCACCACCTGCGCGCGCACCCGCTCGACGGTGATGTCGAGGCTCTCGAGCACACGCGCGGCCAGGCCCTCCTCCTCGCGCAGCAGTCCCAGGAGGATGTGCTCGGTGCCGATGTAGTTGTGCTTGAGCGTTCGCGCCTCCTCCTGCGCGAGAACGACGACCTGTCGGGCCCGTTCTGTGAATCGCTCGAACATGATGTGATTCCTTCCTACCTGGGACGGTGCCTCAAGGGTGCTTCGTCGTGTTGGCGGTCCAAGTAACGCCTCCGAGGAGCAGTCTACCAACCGCCCACACGGCTCTATCGAGGTCATCGGCAGTGTGGGGGTGCTGCTTGATCGCGGAACGCCGGCTCGCCAGCACGACGGCTCAGTCGCGCATCGTGGGGAACAGCACGACCTCGCGAATCGAGTCGCGACCGGTGAGCAGCATTACGAGCCGGTCGATGCCCAGGCCGACGCCCGCGGTTGGCGGCATCCCCTGCTCGAGCGCCTGCACGAACGCTTCGTCGTAGGGCATCGTCTCAGCCGCGCCGTCGCTCAGCGTGTCGATCCGGTCCTGCTCGATGAAGCGCGCGCGCTGCTCGTCGGGGTCGATCAGCTCGCTGAAGCCGTTGGCGATCTCCATCCCTGCCGCGAACGCCTCGAAGCGCTCCACGATCTTGGGATCGTCGGCGCGCTCCCGCGCGAGCGGCGAGAGCTCCCTCGGGTAGTCGACGACGAACGTCGGCTGCTCGAGGTTGGGCTCGACGTACTTGGAGAGCAGGTCGTCGGCCATTTGAAACCAGGCGAATCCCTCCGTCTTCAGCTCGAGACCGGCGCGCCCGATCTGAGCGGCCAACGCCTCCGCGGTGGTGCTCTCGGCGAGATCGATGCCGGATGCCTCCCTGATCGCGTCGACGAAGCCGACCCGCCTCCACGGCGCGGAGAAGTCCAGCTCGCCGGCATACCCGCTCGACGCCGCGGCCGCGCGCACGATCGCTTCGGTGCGCGCCATCGCTCCCTCGTAGGCGGCGTAGGCCTCGTACCACTCGACCATCGTGAACTCGGGGTTGTGCTTGTGCGAGATGCCCTCGTTGCGGAAGTCCTTTCCGAGCTCGTAGACGCGCTCGAGGCCGCCGACGATCAGGCGCTTGAGGTACAGCTCGGTGGCGATGCGCAGGTACAGGTCGCGGTCGAGCGCGTTGTGGTGGGTGGTGAAGGGGCGCGCCATGGCGCCGCCGTAGAGCGGCTGCAGCACCGGCGTCTCCACCTCGACGAAACCGGCCGCGTCCAGGTAGCCGCGTACCGCCGAGATGATCCGCGCACGGTCGATGAACAGCCGGCGCGCGTCCTCGCTCGAGATCAGGTCGAGCTCGCGGTGGCGATAGCGCGTCTCGACATCTGTGAGACCGTGATGCTTGTCGGGCGGCGGCCGCAGCGCCTTGCCGAGCACCTGGAACTCCTCGATGCGCAGCGACACCTCGCCGTGGCGGCTGCGCATCGCCGAACCGTCGACGCCGATCAGATCGCCGAGATCGAGTGACGTGAGCAGCTCGAAGCGCTCCGGACCGAGGACGTCCACACGCGCGTGCAGCTGGATCTTGCCGGTGCGATCGACGAGGTCTAGGAACGCGGCCTTGCCGGCGCCGCGACGCGCGGCGATGCGCCCGGCGACACGATGGCGCTCGTCGGTTTCCTCACCCGGCTGCAGGCGCTCATAGGCGGGGACGATCGAGTCGATCGACTCGACGCCGCCGAACGCGTGCGGGAAGGCGCTCGCGTCGGATTCGCGCAGGCGCTCGGCCTTGGAGCGGCGCTCGGCGATCAGCTCCTCCAAGCCGTGCCTGCCCGGCTCGCCCGACTGGTCCGGGCGATCGGACTGGGGGCGCTCCTCGGATCCGCTCATCGCGGCGACCTACTCGAGGCCGACGTCGATCTTGGTGATCTTGAGCTTGCGCGCTGGCCCGCGCGGGACCTTGACGGCGACGGTCTCGTTGCGCTTGTGCCCGAGCAGCGCGCGGCCGACGGGCGACTCGTTGGAGAGCTTGTGCTCGTCGGGCTTGGCCTCGGCCGAGCCGACGATCGTGTACTTGACCGATTTCCCGGTCTTTTCGTCCTTGACGTGGACGACGGAGCCGACCTGCACGACGTCGGTGGAGAGGTCCTTGGCCTGGATCACGGTGGCCATGCGCAGCTTCTCCTGCAGTTGGGCGATGCGGCTCTCGACCATCGCCTGCTCGTTCTTGGCGTCGTCGTACTCGGAGTTCTCGGCGATGTCTCCGAATTCGCGGGCCTCCTTGATGCGCTCGGCGACCTCACGGCGCTTGTCGGTCGAGAGCAGCTCGAGCTCGTCCTGGAGCTTCTGCAGGCCTTCGGGTGTGAGGATGACGTCCTTCGGCATATGGGCGGGAATCAGATCCGGTTGGGTGGCCCGGTCGCGGCACATAAAACCCCGCTGCGAGCGGGGGCTTCGCCGGCCCGGGAGGCATCAGCGAGCGCAGCAGTATAGCGTGGCCGCCAGGCCTCGGTCAGCCGCACGGGGGAGCCTGCGGAGGCCCTAGGAGACGAGCACTGCGGGCCCGCATGTGGCGTCGAGCAGCTCGCGTACGTGGGCCAGGGTGGGCGAGCTCTGCAGCGACTGCTGGAGCTCGGAGGCGGCTCCGGCGTCGAGCTGCAGGCGCGGCACGTACCACGGGTAGAACTTGCGCAGGTAGCGCGTGGCGCGCTGCTCGCCGAGGTGCTCGACGGCGCGTTCGATCGTCCATTCGAGCTCGGCGAGCACCTGCGCGCGGGTGGGTCCACGTTCGCGCTCGCGGACCGCCGGCGCGAGCAGCTCGGCGAACAGCCAGGGGTTGCCGAGGGCGCCGCGCGCGAGCATCACGGCGGCGGCGCCGGTGGCGGCGAACGCCTCGCGCACGCCAGCGGCGTCGTCCATGCCGCCGGTGAGGATCACGGGCGCGGGCAGCGACTGGACCAGGCGCGCCGCGAGCTCGTAGTCGGGCGCGCCTTTGTGGTGAACGGCGGCCGAGCGGGGGTGAAAGCCGATCGCGGCGACGCCCGCCTCGGCGACGAGCCTGTGCGCGAGCTCGAAGCCGCTGTCCTCGCCTGGCCTGACGCCTGAGCGCAACTTGACGGTTACCGGCAGCGCACCGGCGCCCTCGACGGTGGCGCGCGCGACGGCGAGCGCCAGCTCCGGGTCATCGAGCAGCGCGGCGCCGGCGCCGGTCTTGCGCACCTTTGGCACCGGGCAGCCCATGTTGATGTCGATTGCATCGGCGCCGCACGCGACGACGACGGCGGCGGCCTCGCGCATCACGTCAGGGTCTTCTCCGAACAGCTGGATCGAGACAGGTCCGCCCTCGCGCTCGCGGGGGTCGATCCGGAGCATCTCGTTGCAGGTCTTCTCGTTGCGGTGGTGGATGGCGTGCGAGGAGACCATCTCGGAGGTCGCCATCCCGGCGCCGTAGCGCTTGGCCTGCAGGCGCACGAACCAGTTGCCGATGCCGGCGAGCGGCGCGAGCAGCACGCGGTTGGGCACGCGCAGCGAGCCTAGGTACCAGCTTTCATCAAGTCGCGGGGGTGCGGGCATGGGAGAGGATCGAGTTTAAGACGGCGCCTGCCGGCGCCGGCGATCAGCTGTTGCGTTCGTGCAGCAGGCGCAGGCCGGTGAGCGTGAGCTGGTCGTCGATCTCCTCGATCTCCTCGGTGTAGGGCACGACGAGCCGCGCGAGGCCACCGGTGGCGACCACCTGGGTGCGCTCGCCGAGCTCGTCGTAGAGGCGGCGCAGGATCGCGTCGATGGCGCCGGCGTAGCCGAAGACCACCCCGGAGCGGATCGCGTCGACGGTGTTCTTGCCGATCACGCTACGCGGCGGGGCGAGGTCGATCTTCGGCAGCCGCGCGCCGCGTTCGGAGAGCGCTTCGAGCGATATCTCGATGCCTGTCATCAGCGCGCCGCCGACGTAGTCGCCCTCGCGCGAGACGACGTCGAAGGTGGTCGCGGTGCCGAAGTCGACGCACACCGCGAGTGCACCGAAGCGCTCGCGGATCGCGACCGCGTTGACGAGTCTGTCGGCGCCGATCTCGCGCGGGTTGTCGTAGCGGATCGCCATGCCGGTCTTGGTGCCGGGGCCGACCACGAGCATCTGGTGTCCGAGGTATCGCTCCGCCACGGCGGTCCACTCCGGCTCGAGCTGAGGCACGGTGGATGAGACGATCGACGCGTCGAGATCGTCGAACCCGTAGCCGCGTAGCTCGAGCAGGCTGCTCAGCGCGGCGCCCAGCTCGTCGGCGGTGGATTGACGCACGGTTGCGAAACGCCAGTGCTCGAGCAGCCGCTCGCCCTCGTAGGTCCCGAAATGGGTCTGGGTGTTACCGACGTCCACCGCGAGCAGCATTGGCGAGCATTATGCTCGGCGCCACGATGGAGGCGAGAGAACCCAAGCTGTATGCGCTCCCGGGCTCGCACCCGTGCGCCGCTGTGGAGGCGGCATTGCAGCTGAAGTCGATGCCGTACAAGCGCGTGGACCTGCTCCCCGGCGGTGAGGTGCTGCTCGGCCCGCTGCTCTACGGCGGCAGGACAGTGCCGGGTATGCGCATCGACGGGGAGCGCCTGGTGGGCTCCCGTGTGATCATGCGCCGCCTCGACGCACTCGCCCCCGAGCCGCCGCTGTTGCCGGCGCCGGGCAGTCCCGATTACGCGCGCGTGCTCGAGGCCGAGCGCTGGGGGGACGAGGTCTTCCAGAGCGTGCCCCGCCGGCTGATCGATGTGGCGTTCGTGCGCCGCCCGGCGGTGATGGAGAGCTACGCGGCGAACACCAAGCTGCCGTTGCCCCGTGCGCTGCTGCGGCCGCTGCTGCCGCTGACGCGCGCGGCTGATGGCGCTCAAGAACAGGGCAGGCGACGACAGCGCCCGCGAGGACCTGGCGGCGCTGGCGCGGCAGCTCGAGCGGATCGACGGCTGGCTCGGTGAAGGGCTGCTCGGCGGCGAGGAGCCGAACGCCGCCGACCTGCAGATCGGCAGCACGATCCGCATCCTGATGAGCATCGGCGACGTGCGCCCGCTGATCGAAGAGCGCCCGGCGGCGCGGCTGGTCCGCTACTTCCCGCCGATGGTCGGCGAGGTGCCGGCAGGCGTGCTGCCGGCCGAGTGGCTCGCGTCCTCGGCCGGCGCGTAGCTCCCGCGATCGTGCCGCGCTAACGGCGCACGAGGACGCTTCGCGTGATCGTCGCCAGAGCACCGTGCGCGGCGGTGAGCACGATCTTCACACTCAGCGTGAGATGCCCGTGGACGCGCAGCGCGTGACGGGCCTTGGCGTCGAGCGGCACACCGAAGCGCGTGGCGCCGGCGCGCAGCCCCGAACGCACAGCACGCCCCACCTGCACCACACGCGCCGCATGCCCGGCGCCCGCGACCGAGCCGCGCGGGGCCAACAGCTGCACTTCGAGCTTGCCGCCGGCGGCCGCCTGCGAGACGTCCACCGAGCCGTGCACCGACTGGCCCCTCTGGGTGCTCGGCAGCTTCACAGCCGAGGAGGCGCTCCCCACGAACAGCGAGGCGGTCGGGATCGTGGAACCTGAGCCGCTGGTGGAGGTGTTCGTCGTCCCCGGTTGCGTCTGTTCTTTGCTCGTCGTGGTCGTACCGGTGGTCGTCGTTCCGCCGCCCCCGCCGCCCGCGGTGGTGGTGCCGCCTCCGCCACCCCCCGGGCCTTCGACGATCACCTTGTACTTGGTGTAGTTGGAGGTGCCGTCGTTGAACAGGCCTACGCTTTCGAAGTCGTATTCACCGGCGCTGGCGAAAGTGCAGGTTCCGCTCCAGCCGGTTCTCGCCGGCGGCGCCTCCACCACTCCCGTGCAGGACGGCGCCGCGCCCTTCCAGACCACGTCGGTGGGCGCCTTGGAGTCGTTGTCTTCGAAGGAGATCGTGCCGCCCTGGGCGATCTCGAAGGGCGCGACTTCGTAGAACCCCACATTTCCTTCGGGGTTCCCGGTGGGGTTCCAGCACGGCCAGTTGCCGGTGTTGCAGTTCTGGGCGACTTCGAGCTTGAGTTCGGACGGCGCAGCCAAGCTCGACGCCGCGACCACGGCGATCAACGCGAGCGCCGCGACGCCGCCTAGAGCGGCGACGAGAGGAAACGACAAGATCTTGCGCACACCCATTTGGACACCTACCCTTCCTCGTAGTCGAACATCGCGGACCGTCAGCCGGCGTTGCGGGCATCCCCGCAATCGCGCCGCCTCCCGCTAGGACACCGAAGCAGCGGGTTCCTTCCCGCGGGATGGGCGCCGAATGCCCGTGAGTGGCCGATTGGGCTCTGGCAGCGCTACAGTCGCGGTGGCGAGTGTGCGTAGGAGCCGTGAGCCGCGTGCCCGCCGGGGCCTCATGCGCACGCTCGACCCCCAGTCATTGACCAAGCACGTCGACCGCCTGTATCGCGCAGCGTGGGCGTTGTGCGGATCGCGCGAGGACGCCGAGGACCTCGTTCAGGAGACGTTCGCGCGGGTGCTCTCGCGACCGCGGGTGCTGCAGGGAGACGACGAGCTCTACTACCTGATGCGCGTGCTGCGCAACACGTTCCTGACGAGCCTGCGCACGGCCTCGCGACGGCCGGTGAAAGGCGCGGTGATCGAGGACGTCGTCGCGGCGGACCCGAGACCGACCAATCGGCCTGAGCAGGCATATGAGGTTCAGGAGGTCTACGGGGCGATCTCCGAGCTGCCGGACAACTTCCGGATGGCACTGGTGGCGGTGGATGTGCTGGGACTCTCCTACAAGGAGGCGGCACGGGCGCTGCACGTGCGCGAGGCGACGCTCACGACGCGGCTGTTCAGAGCGCGAAAGCAGGTCGCCGCGGGGCTCACCGATGCGCCGGCAGCGCGAACCGACACGCCCTCGTCCACCCCGCCGACGGGCGCCCCCGTGGCCCCCGGCACCCCTCGTGCGGAGGATCGCGAGCGGCTCTCCCGGCCCCAGCGCGGGCAGGCCGTCGAGACTCGACGGGAACAGACCAGCGCGAGCGGAGTCTCTTACAGTGAGAAAGACCCATCATGAGCGAGAAATCACCCCCCACAGAGTCCGAGTTGATTGAGTTCGTGCGCTCGATCGACGTGCCCGCCCCGCCCGAGCTGCACCGCCGGATCGAGGCGATGGTCGCTGACAGGACGCACGCCCGCCGCCGGCGCCAGCCGGCGCTGCGCTTCGGTTTCGCCGGCGCCCTGGCAGCCGCGGTGCTCGCCGTGGCACTGGTGCTCGCAACCTCGGGCGGCGGCTCGTCGCTGACGCTGCACACAGCCGTCGCGCTGACGCAGCGCCCCGCGACGATGCCTGCCCCGGCTGAGAGCACGCACAACGGAACGGAGCTTGCGGCGGACGTCGAAGGGGTCGCGTTTCCCTACTGGGGAGACCGCTTCGGCTGGCGCTCGATCGGCGAGCGCACCGACAGAGTCGCCGGCCGCACAGTCACGACCGTCTTCTACGCAGGCCGCCACGGCCAGTCGATCGGCTACTCGATCGTCGCCGGCAAAACTGCGCCGCACTTCAGCGGTGGGGTCGTCAGCTACCGCAACGGCGTCCCCTATCGCCTCACGGCCACCAATGGTGCGATGGTCGTGACGTGGCTGCGCCACGGGCATCTGTGCGTGGTCGCCGGCCACGGCGTCAGCGGCGCAACGCTGCTGTCGCTGGCGAGCTGGCAGGGACACGGCACGAGCGCCGCCTGAGCAGGCGCGAGCTGCGGGACCTCTGCGGCCCCAACGTCATCGCCCGGACGGCGGCTCGAGCGGCGGTCCCGCCCAGCGTACGCCCTCCTCGAGCGACAGCGCGGGCAGCGCGTCGGCGAGGCGCCTCCCGTCAGGAGTGCGAAGCTCGAAGTCCAGCTCGAGAGCGGGAATCAGCACGAAGCGACGCACCAGCAGCTGCCGGTGCGGCAGCGTCATCCGCTCGTCCGTCAGCTCGAGCTCCCCGAGCAGGAGGATGTCGATGTCGATCGCGCGCGGACCGTGGCGGACGCCGTCGGCGCCTCGGCCCAGCTCCAGCTCCAAGCGCTTGACGGCGTCGAGCAGCGCGAGCGGCTCGAGCGCGGTTTGCACGCGCACGCACGCATTCAGGAAGGATGGCTGATCGGTCACCTCGCCGACAGGGTCGGTGTCGTAGGTCGAGGAGCACGCCAGCACCGTGATGCCCGCGCGCGGCAGCGCGTCCACCGCCCGCTGCAACTGGGGGCGGCGCTCGCCGACGTTGCTGCCGAGCCCGAGCAAGCCGACGCGCTGCGTGTTTGCGCTCATCTACCGGACGCTACCGGCCGCGGTGAGCGCCCGGCGTGTCAGCTGCGCGTCGTCTCGACGCCGGCGGCGGCGGTCTTCTCACCCATGATCTGAGCGAACGGCATCAAACCTGACAGCGGCCGCAGCATCACGGTGAAGTCGGCGATCAAGCCCTGCTCGTCGAGGCGCAGAAGATCGATGCCCTCGAGCTCCCTGCCGGCGACGCTCGCCTTGAAGATCAGCGCGTGGGCGTCGTCCATCGCGAGCTCGTCGGTGTAGCGGAAGTCCTCGAACGTCTGCGCCACCAGCGACAGGAGCCCCATCACCGTGTCGCGCCCAAGGAACGGATGGAAGGTGACAGGGCTGTGGAAGACGATGTCGGCGGCGAGCAGCTCGCGCACAGCCTCGATGTCCTGGCGCTCGACCGCTGTCCTGAAGGCGGAGGCGGTGCCCACGATCAGCCCTCGGCTTCCCGCCACACCTCGACGGAGACTTCGTCCACGCTCAGCGCGATCGGCGGCTCGGGCTTGGCGGCCTTGACCCACACGCCCTCGAGCTCGTAGTCGGCGAGCAGGCGGTCGGCGATCGTGCTGCACAGGCGCTCGAGCGTCTTGTGCGAGCGCTGCTGCGCAACCAGTGCCACCAGCTGGCACACCTCGGCGTAGTCAATGGTGTCCTCGATTGCGTCGGTGACGGTGGCGTCGGTCTCGCCGACGTCGAGACGCAGATCGAGCACCAGCCGCTGGCCGACCTCGCGCTCCGCCTCGGTCACGCCATGGTGCGTGTACAGCGACAGGCCGGTGATCTCGATCGTGACCGACTCGGCCGTCTCCTCATGATCATCCTCGAGCTCGCCGTCGTCCTCTAGCTCGTCTGCGTCGTCGTCCCCCTCGGCGTCCATCGCCTGTCCAACGTAGCAGCCGCGACGGCCAGCGCATCGCGTAGCGGAGCGACGTCGTGCACGCGAAAAACGCTCGCGCCGCGCTCGAACGCGAGCACGTTGGTTGCGATCGTCCCCGGCAGACGCCGCGCCGTGTCCGCCGGCTCATCCTGGCCGTCTGCACCGCCGATGATCCGCCCGAGAAAACCCTTGCGCGAGGTCCCCACGGCCAGCGGGCGCCCGAGCGTCGTCAGCTCGGCGAGGCGATCGAGCAGCTCGAGGTTGTGATCGACGGTCTTACCGAAGCCGATGCCCGGGTCGAGCATGATGCGCTCCTCGCGCACGCCCGCGCGGACCGCGAACGCGAGACGCTCCTCCAGGAATGCCTTGACCTCGTCGACCACGTCGCCATAGCGTGGATCGCGCTGCATCGTGCGGGGCTCGCCGAGCATGTGCATCAGACAGCATTCGACGCCGCTGTCGGCGATCACCTCGGCCATCGCGGGATCCCCACGCAGCGCGGTCACGTCGTTGACGATCGTGGCGCCCGCCTCGATGGCGGCGCGCGCGACCGACGCCTTGGAGGTGTCGATCGAGACGATCGCCGCGGGTTGCGTGCCGACGTCGGCGATCGGGCTGCCGGCAATCCCTTCGAGCACCGGCAGCACCCGCCGCAGCTCCTCCTGCGCCGACACCGGTTCGGCGCCCGGACGCGTCGACTCGCCGCCTACGTCGAGGATGTCGGCCCCCTCGGCAACGAGCGCGCGTGCGTGCGAGATCGCTGCACCCGGGTCCAGGAACGAGCCGCCGTCGGAAAACGAGTCGGGCGTCACATTCACGATGCCCATCAGACGGTACGCGGCGCTCACACGGCCAACCTACCCGGGTTTCTCGAGTCGCCGCCGAGCGCCTCCTCTGGGAAACTGCTGAGGATGGCAAGCGTCGTCGTTCGCCGCGCCTCGCAGTCGGATCTCGCCGCCCTCCTGTCGTTGTACGAGGAGCTTGCGGGGCGCAAGCTCACGGCCGCCCCGGGTGACCGCGCGAGCTCTGAGCCGCTGCTGGCGGAGATCCTGGCCGAGCCGCGACGCGAGCTGACGGTCGCGCTGCTCGACGGTCGGCTCGTGGGCACTGCGGATCTCCTGATCGTTCCCAACCTCACCCATCGCGGGCGGCCGTGGGCGATCGTCGAGAACGTCATCGTGACCGCCGGCGCACAGCGGATGGGGGTCGGGCGAGCGCTGCTCGGTCACCTGATCGAGGTCGCGCGCGCGGCCGGCTGCTGCAAGCTCCAGCTGATCTCCGGCAAGCATCGCGCTGAGGCGCACGAGTTCTACCGGAGCATGGGCCTCGTCGCGGTCGCCGAGGGCTTCAAGGTCTACTTCGACGAGTAGCGCGCTGGAGCCACGTGAGCGTTCGTCGAGCGATCGAGGAGGCCCTTGGGGCAGGCCGCGATCTGACGGGCGGATCGTCGTGGCTGCCAAGGACGCAGTGAGCGAAGTGTGCTCAGGGCACACGAGCGGTCGAGGACGCCGGCAGGCGCGAGGAGGCGCCCGTCAAACGGGCTCGGGGCGTTCTTGATCGGTTGCGCGGATCTCGGCCGTGCCGCCGGCGAGGCCGGGACGCGGGATCGCGCGGGGCGTTTCGCGCTCGGCACGGTCGGCGGCCGCGGGCGGCGCCGGCAGCTGCGGCTTCGTCTCTTCCTCGACGCCGAAGACTTCCTCTTCGCTCTTGCCGTCCAGCAGCGCGAGGAACTCCTCCTTCTCGATCGTCTCGCGCTTGACGAGGATCTCGGAGATGTTGGTGAGGTCGTGCTCGTGCTCGGTCAGGATCGCCCTGGCACGAGTGTGCGCGGCCTCGATGATGCGCCGCACCTCGTCGTCGATCTCGCGGGCGATCTCGTCGGAGTAGTCGGGCTCGGTCGAGAACTCGCGGCCGAGGAACGGCTGGCCGTGGTCGTGTCCGAACACGCGCGGGCCGAGCTTTTCGCTCATGCCGAAGCGCATCACCATCTGCTTGGCGGTCGCGGTGACCTTCTCGATGTCGTTGGAGGCGCCGGTGGTGATCTCGCTGAACACGAGCTCCTCCGCGGCACGTCCGCCGAGCGTCATCGCCATCGCGTCCTCGAGCTCGGCGCGCGTGGTCAGGAAGCGATCCTCCTGAGGCATCGAGATCGTGTAGCCGAGCGCCTGCCCGCGAGATATGACCGAGATCTTGTGCACGGGATCGGAGTGCTCGAGGAAGTGGCCCACGAGCGCGTGGCCCATCTCGTGGAAGGCCGTGATCAGCCGCTCTTTCTCGCTCATGACACGTGTCTTCTTCTCGGGGCCGGCGATCACGCGCATGATCCCCTCCTCGAGCTCTTCCTGGCCGATCTCGCGCTTGCCCGTGCGGGCGGACAGCAGCGCCGCCTCGTTGATCAGGTTGGACAGGTCGGCGCCTGTGAAGCCCGGCGTCTGGCCGGCCAGCGCGTCGATGTCGATCACCTTCGCCAGCGGCTTGCCGCGCGTGTGGACCTCGAGGATCTTCGCCCGGCCCTTGCGGTCGGGGCGATCGACGGCGATCTGGCGGTCGAAGCGACCGGGACGCAGCAGCGCGGGGTCGAGGATGTCGGGCCGGTTGGTGGCGGCGATCATGATGATGTTGTCCTTCGCCTCGAAGCCGTCCATCTCGACGAGCAGCTGGTTGAGCGTCTGCTCGCGCTCGTCGTGACCGCCGCCGAGGCCGGCGCCGCGGTGGCGCCCGACGGCGTCGATCTCGTCCATGAAGATGATGCAGGGACTGTTCTGCTTGGCCTGCTCGAACAGGTCCCTCACGCGTGAGGCGCCCACCCCGACGAACATCTCGACGAAGTCTGAGCCCGAGATCGAGAAGAACGGGACGCCAGCCTCACCCGCGACCGCGCGCGCGAGCAGCGTCTTGCCGGTGCCCGGGGGTCCGTACAACAGCACGCCCGTCGGGATCCGCGCACCGAGCGCCTGGAACTTCTTGGGGTTCTCGAGGAATTCCTTGATCTCGTGCAGCTCCTCGACGGCCTCGTCGACCCCGGCGACGTCGCGGAAGGTGATCTTGGGTGAGTCGGCGGACATGCGCTTGGCGCGCGACTTGCCGAACGACATCACTTTCGAGCCGCCTCCCTGAACCTGGTTCATCAGGAAGATCCAGAACCCGAGGAACAGCGCGAACGGCAGGATGTAGGTGAGCAGCCCCAGCAGTGCGCTGCTCTTTTCGGATTCGACGTTGAACGGAACGCCATCCTTTTCGAGCGTCGCGATCAGCTGCGGCGAGGCCTGTTCGATGAACCCGATTTCATAGGTTTCCTTGTGGCCGTTGGATTTGACCTTGACTTCGAGCGCTTTGCCCTTGTTCTTGAACTCGACCGCTTCGACTTCGTGTTTCGGGAGTTCCTTGGCGACCAGCGCCTGGTAGCTGTGCGCAGGCTTGTTGCTGCTCGGATTGACGAGTTTGACCGCGAGGAACGCCAGCACCACGACGATGAGGATTGGGAATGCGGCGCTCTTGAAGAAACGGCTCATGGCTGATCCCTGGGGGTTTTGGCACCGACTGAGGTCGCGGTAACCAGTGCCCTAGCGTACCATGCAGGATTCGTCTTTCCGGCGGTTGGGGACCCCGCCACCCGCCCAACTGTGCGGCTCTGGAGAGCGCGCCGCGGCGGGTCCTGTGCCGCGTTCTAGCGCTCGAGAGCGGCCACGAACGGCAGGTTGCGGTAGCGCTCCGCGTAGTCGAGCCCGTAGCCGACGACGAACCGGTTCGGGATCTCGAAGCCGACGTAGCGCGTGGGCAGATCGACCTTGCGCCGTTCCGGCTTGGTCAGCAGGGCGCACACCTCGAGCGTCAGCGGGTTGCGCGAGCCGAGGTTGCGCAGCAGATACTGCAACGTCAGGCCCGAATCGACGATGTCCTCGACGATCAGCACGTCGCGGCCTTCGATCGAAGCGTCGAGGTCCTTCAGGATTCGCACGACTCCCGAGGAGTCGGTCGCAGAGCCGTAGGAGGCAACCGCCATGAAGTCCAGCTCGACCGGGATCTCGATGCAGCGCATCAGATCCGACAGGAAGAACACGGCGCCCTTCAGCACCCCCACCAGCAACAGCGGAGTCGATCGATCGGCCCGGTAGTCGCGTGAGATCTGCTCGCCGAGCTCGACCACGCGACGCTGGAGATCCTCGGCGCTGACGAGCACATCCCCCAGGCCGGGCTCGCTGGGCAGGCTCGCTGTGCTGGCCACGCCTCGGAGTCTAGTCATCGCCCGGCGGCTCCCCGCGCGGCCGCTCGTGCGGCTGCGAACGCGCGGCAGCTCGCGGCTCGAGCGCGACCATCTCGAGCACGCCGCCGCGGATGACGGCGCTCGCGCGGCCGCCGACGTGCAGCTCCGCGCTGCCGCCGCGGCGTCCCAGCGCGATCAGCTCCTCGACGCGGGCGCCCGCCTGCGGCACGTAGGCGCCGGTGGCGTCCTCGGCGAGGCGCACCACGACCATCCGCGCGAGCGCGGCGGGCAGTTCCTGCAGGCGCGCCAGCGCGATGCTCAAGCGCCCCGCGAGCTCGTCGCTGACGAGACCGTCGAGCAGCTCGGTCTCCTCGCGCAGCAGCGCCGCGGTCCTCAGCACGCTCGCCTCAGCCGCCGGGTGCACCGCGCGCAGCGCCGGCACGAGATTGGTGCGCACCCGCGCGCGCGCGAAGCGCTCGTCCTCGTTGCTCTCGTCCTCCCGCCACGACAGGCCTCGCGCGACGCAGTACGCGGCCGTCTGCTCGCGCGTGACCGCGAGCAGCGGCCGGATCAGCCTACCCTCGCTCGCCACCATCCCCAGCAGCGCGCGGCGCCCAGGCGAGGCCGCCAGCCGATACAGGATCGTCTCCACCTGGTCGCTCGCCGTGTGCCCCGCGGCGATCAGCGCGTCGCGCTCCCGCGCCACACGCTCGGCCTCCGTGTAGCGCACCTCGCGCGCCCACGCCTGCAGGTTGCCCGACGGCGGCGCAGGCGCAGTCGCCGGCTGCTGCGCCGCCAAGGCAGCTTCCGTGGGGGCGCTTAGGGGCCGCGGCACGGAAGCGCGCTCGATGCGCAAAACCTCAAGCTCCACGCCGAGCTGCTCGCACAGCGCCGCGCAGTGAGCGGCGTCCGCGTCGGAGGACGCGCGCAGGCCGTAGTTGACGTGCAGCGCGCTGACCGCCGCCGAGCCGAGCAGCGCCACGGCCACGTCGAGCAGGCACGTCGAGTCGCGCCCGCCGGAGAGCATCACCACGACCGGACGGTCTCTCGCGAACAGCGCCCCCGCGCGTACCGACTCGCGAACCTGCTCGGTGATCATCGCTTCCCCTACGCCTCCCGTCGCGAAGCAGCGAACAGCTCCGTCGGCTCGGAGAAGCCCTTCAGCCGCACCTCGCCGATGCGCCTGAACTCGAGTCCGTCCACGCCGGCGGCCAGCTCGAGGACCGCACGCGTCACCAACACCTCGCCACCTCCCGCGCGCGCCACCACGCGCGCCGCCTGGTTGACGTCGCGTCCGAAGTAGTCGCCATCGCGGTACAGCACCTCGCCGTAGTTGATGCCGATCCGCGGCAGCGGGTCACCAGGAGCCGTGCCGGCGCCGAGCTCGACCGCCCAGCCCGTCAATGCCGCCGCGTCGGAGCCCACGACCATCACCTCGTCGCCGAGCATCTTGATCACCCTCGCATCGACCGGAAGCGTCTGTTCGACCGCCTTCACGAAGCGCTCCACCGCGCCCAGCGCCGCCTCGTCCCCGTGCTCGATCGTCAATCGCGCGTACCCCGCAAGGTCGGCGAACGCAATCGCGACCCGCAGGCGCCCCTCCTCGAGCGCCTCCGCTCCAAGATCGGCCTCCATGTGGCCGATCATGTCCTGCTCCACGAACTGCGCCAGCAGGCGACCGTGAAGGTAGTTCATGAACGGCGCCGCGAACGGGAGGGTGTCGCGCATCAGCCCCTCCATCTCGTCCGCGATCTCGACGCTCGGGACGCCCGAGCGCATCAGCGGCTCGTGCACGTACAGGTGGATCAGCCGCACCTCCGCGTCGGCGATCTGTGCCACCGCCTGGCCGTATACGCGCATCAGCTGCAAGAACGCAGGCAGCGGCAGACCCGCGTCGAGCACCGCCGCGACGTATTTGAGGATCTGCACGTCCTCGTCGGAGAACCCGTCCGCGGGCAGTCCCGCGAGGCCCATCGTGGAGTACAGGCGCTCGATCAGCTCCACGTCCAGCCCGCTGAGCTTCGCCGCCGTGCGCAGCGGATGACGCGGTCCCGGGCTGCTGAGCAGATTCTCGAGCGGTCCCACCGCGAGCTGGCCGTTCTCTCCGGCGCGCTTGATCTGCTCGAGCGTATGTCCGCGGGCGCGCAGCCTCGCGATCACGCGTGCATACGCCGCCGCCGCCGGGGTCCAGCTCCCCGCATAGCCCGGGATCAGTCCACCGTCGACCCAGCGTTTGACCGTCGCGCGAGAGACACCCGCGCGCGCCGCCACCTGCGCGAGCGTCAGCTCGCCCGTCTCGCCGCCGGGGTCATCCGCGGACTCGGCCACTCAGGAGCGCGACGTGACTGGGAGGGGCTGGGCGGGCATCCCGTCCAAAGTCTAAAGTCGCCGCCGTTGTCGCACAGCGACCCCATCCACCTGCACCCGACCGCGCCGCTCGCCGAGCGGGTGCTGCTGCCCGGCGACCCCGGGCGTGCCCTCGCATTGGCCCAGGCGCTGCTCGTCGAGCCACGGATGTTCAACCACAACCGGGGACTGTGGGGCTACACCGGCGCGGCGAGCGACGGCGAGCCGCTGACGATCCAGTCCACCGGCATGGGCGGGCCATCGGCGGCGATCGTGCTGAGCGAGCTGATCGGGCTGGGCGTGCAGCGCGCGATCCGGGTCGGCACCTGCGGTGCCCTCGCCCAGGGGCTCGCGCTGGGCGACCTCGTGATCGCACGCGAGGCGATCTGCGCCGACGGCACCTCCCGCGCGCTCGGCGCCGGTGAGCGCGCCGGCGCCGACCGGGCCCTGACCGACGCACTCGTCGCACACGCCCCGGGCGCGTTGCAGGGCACGATCGTCAGCATGGACCTCTTCTACGACGCCGACCCGCGCGACCTCGCACCCGACGCGGTCGCCGTCGAGATGGAGGCCGCGGCGCTGTTCGCCAAGGGAGCCGCAGCCTCGGTCCCCGTCGCGTGCCTGCTGACCGTCTCCGACACCTTCGACGCCCACGGCGCGCGTGTACGCATCCAAGACGACGCGATGCTGAGCGCAGCTGACACGATGGGCCGGGTGGCGATCGCCGCGCTGACGGGCTGACCGTTCAGGCTTTCGCGGGCCGCGTTTTGGCGTTCGCTTTGGCTTTGGTTTTGGCTCTGGTTTTGGCTCTGGCGTTGCTTTTGCCAGGCGGCGTCTGGCGTTTGGAGGCTTCGGCTTTGCTCGCCGGCTTCGCCGCCCGATCGAGCCTGTCGGTCACGCGCTGAAGCTGGTCCTCGATCGCGGACAGCCGCTGCACGATTTCCGATCGGTCAACGCTGGCTGGAGACAGCGCACGGTCCAGACGCTCGACACCGTCCTCGATGCCCTCGAGGCGAAGCGACACCGACCGCAGCCGCCGGGTCAGACGTTCGATGTCCGCCGCCGAGGGGATGTTGAGCGCGCCCATCGCGACCTCCTGCGCTTGAACTGCCTTCTCGCGCGCGTCGAACGCACGCCCGACCGCCCCGGTGAGCAGCGGGTTCTCCAGCAGCTCAGACAGCGCCCGGCCGAGTCGATCCTCGGTGCTGGTGCCCAGGCGCTCACGCAGGCTCCTGGCGACTTGGCTCGCGTCGGACATGCTCTGTGCACTCCCCTGTCGAATGGGATGGAACCGCAGTGGAAGGATACGGTGCAGCGATGCCGCAGCAGCTGTTCGTGTTCATCCAGTTCGAGTTCCCGTGGAGGCTGGGACCGGCCGACGGCCGCTACCTGCTCCGCCGCAGCGAGGACGGCGAGCCCGAGCGCGTCGTGGTGCTCGGGACGCTCGAAGCGAACGGCAAGCCGATCGGAGCGCCCGCAGCCGCTGGACGCGGCGGCGTCTGGCTGCCGCGGCGCCTGCGCGAGCGCGCACGCAGCGTCCCCGCCGGACCGCAGCCGGCGCCGGTGTCCACCACCCGCGTCACGGTCATCGATCCGATCTCGCTGTCCGCCGAGAGCCAGGCGCGCGCCTGGCTTGCCGAGCTCGATCGCGAGCGTGAGGTCGGCGCCGCTGCAGCGGTGGTCAATCGTGTGATCCATTCGCACCGCATCGCCGCGGCCGATCCCTACATCCACGAGGTCTCACCCGCCCAGGCGCTCGTGATCAGGGCCGGCTGGGGCGAGGGCGAGCAGGTCGCCGACGGGCGTTGGCTGCACGCGCGCGGTCTGCCTTGGCAGGACGGCCGCAGAGCCGGCCGAGGCGCGGCGGCCTCGCGGCGCGGCCCAGGTCGCGATCGGTCATGGGCCCTGCGTCCGCAGGAGCGCCTCGCGGCGCTGCTCGGCGCCCGCGGAGCAGCGCTGGTCTGCGAGGAGCTCGCGCTGCGCGCGCGCCAGGATCTGGACCACGGCCGCCTCGCGCATGCCGCGCTGGAGCTCGACCGTGCGCTTGCGCTCGCCCTCCCCGAGCTGCGCGGCGAGAGCCGGCAAGATCTCGCAATTCGGATCGCCGAGCTCGAGCAGCTGCGCCCCGGCGTTCAGGCCCAGGCGCAGCTGGCGCTGCCCGCCGAGAACGCGGCGCCGAACGCGCGCGGCGACGATCAAGCGCGCGGCGCGCTCGACGAGGATGTCATCGCGCATGCGCTGGAGCGCCTCGAAGCGACGCTGCGCGCGCGCACCGCGGCCGGGCTCTAGTCTGAGGATCGTGGACCCGACCACCACCGCGATCGGTGCCTGGAGCGGCGGGCGCTTCATGCATTTCGGCGAGCCCCTGGATGACGAGCGCCTGACGGCGCTCCTGCGTCCCGGCGACGGGATCGACACGGTGATCACGGCCGACGTGTACGGGGCCGGTGAAGCCGACCACGCCCTCGGTCGGGCGCTCGCCGGTGTCGAGCGCGACAGCTACTGCCTGATCGGTGCCATCGGCCACGACTTCTACACGGGCGAGCGCGACGGGGCCAAGGGCTTCCCACGCTTCACCGATCCGCGGCTGCGCGAGCCCGACGACTACGCCGCCTACATCCGCATGGCGACCGAGCGCAGCCTCGCGCGCTGCGGGGTCGAGCGCTTCGACGTGCTGCTGCTCCACAACCCCGACCACATCGGCTACTCCAGCGATGCCGTGTGGGCGGGCATGCAAGCGGTCCGCGACGACGGGCTGACGCGCCGGCTGGGCGTCGCACCGGGGCCCGCCAACGGCTTCACACTCGACCTGATCGACTGCTTCGAGCACTTCTCCGAGCTGATCGACTGGGCGATGATCATCCTCAACCCGCTCGAGCCGTGGCCAGGCGAGCTCGCGCTTCCAGCCGCCACCGCACACGACGTGAGCCTGATCACACGCGTCGTCGACTACGGCGGGCTGTTCCACGACGACGTTTTGCCCGGGCACCTGTTCCCCCGCTACGACCATCGCTCGTTTCGTCCCGCCGGATGGGTCGAGCAGGGCCGCGAGAAGCTCGAGCTGATGCGGCCCTACGCGGCCCGCCACGGCCTCAGCATGCTGCAGCTCGCGTGTGCGTGGAACCTCGCCCGACCGAGCGTCCGCTGTGTCGCGCCGACACTGATCCGGGAGAGCGGCGCCGACGCGCGGCCAATCGAGGACAAGCGTGCCGAGCTCGCCGCTGTCACGGCGCCGTCGCCGCTCGATACCGAAGAGGTCGCGGCCATCAGCGCGATCGGCGAGAACCGTGGCTGTATGGCGCTGAAGGGCGCCAACCCCGAGTACCTGGGGATGCCGACGGCGGATCGCTGGGAGGTGAGCGACGAGCTCTCCGAGCTCGCCGCCCGCTGGGAGATCGATCCGGGGCGCGACCTGCGCGGTCCCGCCCCGGCAACAGCCAACCGGGGTTAGGGGGCAGCGATGAGCGTGGACGTGAGGGCGATCAAGGAGGGGCAGAAGACGATGTGGGCGGCCGGCGACTATCCCGAGATCGCCCGCAGGATCGAGCAGGCAGCGGAAACGCTCGCCGAGGCCGTCGGTGCCCGCCCCGGCGCCAAACTGCTCGATGTGGCGACCGGAAGCGGCAACGTGGCGATCGCGGCCGCGCGCGCCGGAGCGGACGTCACGGGCCTCGATCTCACGCCGGAGCTGCTCGAGGCGGCTCGCCGCCGCGCCGCCGATGCCGGCCTCGACATCAGCTTCGTCGAGGGCGACGCCGAGCAGCTGCCGTTCGAGGACAACTCGTTCGATCTCGTCAGCTCCTGCTTCGGCGTGATCTTCGCGCCCCGACACGAGCAGACCGCGAGCGAGCTCGTCAGGGTCGCACGGCCCGGAGCGACGGTCGGCATCACCGCCTGGACGCCCGAGGGCCTCAACGGCGCGATGTTCAGGACGATCGGCTCCTACATGCCGCCGCCCCCACCCGAGCTGAAGCCACCGGTCACGTGGGGGACGGAGGAGCACGTGGCCGAGCTGTTCGCCGGCACCGGCGCCGAGCTGAGCTTCGAGCGCCATACGGTGACCTTCACCCACGACTCGCCCGAGAGCTGGGTCGAATACAACGAGCGTGCGCTCGGGCCGATGGTCATGGCCAAAGCCGCGCTCGAGCCACAGGGGCGCTACGGCGAGCTGCACGCCGAGCTGATCGGCCTGTACAGCGCCGCCAACCAGGCGCAGGACGGGAGCTTCAGCGCCGACGGCGAGTACCTGCTGACGCTCGCGCGCCTCCCGGGCTGAGCTGGGAGTCCGCTCGGCGCGTTACGCTCGGCGCGTGCGTGAGCAGCAGCGGCTCACGCCATCGGTCCAGGTCGGAGACGAACACTCGCGGCGCTACGCACGCCGGTCGAAACACGCCACCTTGCGATCGCCGCGTCCAACCAGCCACCCCGACGCGTACCGGCGATCGGCTTCGGCTGCCCGCGCGCTCGCCACCTGCGTCGCATGCGTCACGCTCACCTTCACCGGCGCACCGGGCGTCTCGGTACCGTCGGCGGCGGCAGCGCAGCCCCGCGCCCACGCGGCCGGCGCCGCCACGGAGGTCGCGATCGCGTTCGCCAAAGCCGGCGCCCCGTACCTCGTGGAAAAACTGAAGGCCGGTGAGCTGGGCCCGGTCGGCGAAAGCATCGGCAACTTCGTCGGCCCGTTCCTCACCGACGGCAACGGCGCGAAGCTCGACGCGATCAAAGAAGAAATCGCCGGCATCAAGGCAGGTCTCGACGACGTTCGAAACCAGCTGGATTCGGTGGCCGGACAGGTGATCCAGGCGCAGTACAGCCTCGCCGCACAGCAGGCATCGGTCGTGCTGGGCGGGATCGACAAGGCGCAGAAGGAACTCGACAACCTCGCGCGTGCGAAGACCGCGGGCGACCGCGCCGTACACGCAGAGCACCTGTTCGCGCAGCTCGGGCCGAGCGGCGACCTCTACAGCGCACAGGAGACGCTGCAGAAGCAGCTGACGAGCCCCGCGCCCGGCGCCGACGGCATCCTCATCGCCGCCAACAAGGCGGCGAAGGCGCGCGCCAACCCCTTCTTCACGCGCAGCCTCGGGCTGACCCAGGGCGAGGTCTTCAAGTACTACTCCATGTACGAGGCGCTGCTGCTCACGCTGCGTGTCAACTACTGGCACCACAAGGGACTCGATCGCGCCACGATCGAGCGCGAAATCGGCGTCTTCGACAAGGAACTCGCGACGCAGCGGGCGCTGCTGAAGTGGGTGCCCTACCCAAACACGGTGGTGGACACGCGCACGAACCTGACGTGGGCCGACTCGTTCGACGGCGTCAACCAGATCACCTACAAGTGGACCGCGCCGTCGACCACCGTGATGCACGCTCGCTACCTGACGAGCGTCGGCCGCTGGGTCGTCCAGTGCTACACCACGGCCTGCCCGTACGCCTACGGCGGCCTCTGGGACGTGCCGACGGTCGCCCAGCTGCAGACGCTCGCGCGCGACCACGCGCCGCCGGCGCTGACTACCTTCCTGCGCGTTAGCGGCGGCTTCTCCCCGTTCTCCGTGCCGCCCCAGTGGGTCGCGCCCGCACCCGGCTCCACCTCCCCCCAGGTGTACGACATCAACACCGGCGGCGTGAGCTCGCTGGCGCCTACCGACACCGCCGGCTGGGTCGGCGTGTCGCCCGCCGCCGTCGAACTGCCCGGCCTCTACTACTACTGAACGCCTGCGTCGAGCGCGACGAGCAGTCGCTCGAGCTCCGCGACCACGTCCCCGTGCAGGCGCACATCGGCCAGCGCGTCGAGCGGCGTCGCGCCCCGCGTGAGGATCGCGAGCGCGCCACCGGCCTCGTGCGTCATCAGCGGCAGCGCCGCCACCGGGTGCACCTCGAGCGAGGAGCCGATGCACAGCAGCACGTCCGCTCGCCCGCACAGCTCGCGCGCGCGATCCAGCGCGCCCGCGGGCAGCATCTCCCCGAACAGCACCACGTCAGGCTTGAGCGGCGCCGCGCAGTGCTCGCATCGGGGCACGCCGTCCTGCGCGCGCGCCACCCGCGTGCGCACCTCCTCCAGCGCGACGCACTCACCGCACTCCGGACACGAGCAGCTGGCGATGCTGCCGTGCACCTCGACGAGCTCGCGGGTGCCTGCCCTGCGGTGGAGCATGTCTATGTTCTGGGTGATGACCGCGTCCAGCAGCCCGCGCCGCTCCATCGCCACGAGCGCGCGGTGCGCGCCGTTGGGCAGCTTCTCGCCGAGCGTCGCAAAGCGCTGGCCGTAGAACCCCCAGAAGCGCACAGGGTCACTGCGGAACGCGTCGATGTGCGCGACCTCCATCGGGTCGTCGTTCTCCCACAACCCGGTTCCTCGCGATCGGAAGTCGGGGATGCCCGACGGGACCGAGACGCCGGCCCCCGTCAGCGCGACCACCGAGCGCGCGCCGCGGATCAGCTCGGCGAGTCGGGTGAGCGCCGGCTGGGCACAGTGGCTGCTCGCGAGCGCTGTCGAGTGTTCGTCCACGAACCCTGTATAGCGTTGGTTATACGGCGTATCCGTCGGGAATCAAAAACTTCGCTCGCGGCGGTGACCGCTCCCGTTCACCTGCCGGTGAAACGCGGCGCGCGTTTGCCGAGGAACGCAGCGATGCCCTCGCGCGCGTCGGCGCTCGTGAACACCTCCGCGAATGCGCGCTTCTCGGCCTCGATGCCCGCGTCGAGATCGCCCGCGGCCGACACGCGCTTGATCTGCGCGACCGCCAGCGGCGCCTGTCCGGCGAGCTTGCGCGCCCACTGCATCGCGATGTCGAACAGTTCGTGATCCTCGACGAGACGGTTCGAGAGGCCGAGCTCGAACGCTTCATCGGCGAGGATCGGGTCGCCGATCAGGTTCATCTCGAGCGCCTTGTTCTCTCCCACGAGGCGCGGCAGGCGCTGGGTGCCACCGAAGCCCGGGATGATGCCCAGCTTGATCTCCGGCTGTCCGAAGATCGCCGAACGCGCGGCGATGCGCACGTCGCAAGCCATCGCGAGCTCGCAGCCGCCGCCGAAGGCCAGGCCGTTGACGGCGGCGATCGTGACGATCCCGTTCGATTCGAGCTCGCGGAAGAGCGCGTGCGCGCCGTCGATCAGCTCGCGGCCGGAGGACTCGTCCATCGTCGTGAACGCCTTGATGTCGGCTCCGGCACAGAACAGGAACGGGTTCGCGGAGGCGATCACCAGCGCCCGCACCGGCGGATCGGCAGCCTTGACCTGCGTCCACACCTTGCCGAGGTCCGCCACGACCTGCGGCGAGAGTCGAGTTCATCTGACCGTTTGCGAGCCACGCGATCGCCACACCGTCCCCGCGCGTCTCGAGCTTGACCACCTCGGCCGGCTGCTCGGCATCCGGCTGCGGGTAGGCGTAGAAGCCCTGGCCGCTCTTCTGCCCGAGCCGTCCCTGCGCGACCAGGCGGCGCAGGATCGTCGGCGGCGTGAAGCGTGAGCCGAAGCGCTCCTGGGCGTTCTCCATGCGCTCCAGGACCGTGTCGAGACCCTCGCTGTCTGCCTTCATGAACGGCGGCAAGAGGCCACGGCGAGGGTCGAGGCCGGCGCCGGCCATCATCCCGAAGTCGATGTCGCGGTGGGTGGCGACGCCCTCCTCGAGCACGAGGCACGCCTCCAGGAACGTCTTCAGCGAGAGCAGCTCGACGAGCTCTGCGATGTCGGGCTCGTTCTCCCCGGCGATGTTCGGCTCCCCCTGCGGGTCATAGAAGCCATCGCCGCCGGTCTTGGCACCGAGCTTGCCATCCGCGACGAGCTTCTGCATGCCCTTCGGGACGTAGAAGCGTTCCTCGCCGTAGGACTCGACGAGGTGCTCGGCGACGTGCAGAACAGTGTCCAGGCCGAGCAGGTTCACGAGGTAGTACGGGCCGACCGGCACCACGCCGGCGGCGCCGACGCCCTCGTCGATCTGCTTGATCGAAAGGCCCTTCTCCTCCTGCTCGCGCCACACCTCGGAGATGCCGGAGTTCAGGATGCGGTTGACCACGAAGCCGGGAACCTCGACGCAGGTGATCGGCTGCTTGCGGATCGACTGCGCGAATGTGATCGCCGCGGCCACCGTCTCCGCGGAGGTCTCCTCGCCCTCGACGATCTCGATCAGCGGCATGATCGACGCCGGGTAGAAGTAGTGGAAGCCGATCACCTTCTCCGGGCGCAACGTCGCTTCGCCGATCTCGGTGATCGACAGCGAGGACGTGTTCGATGCGAGGATCGCGTGCCCCGGCGTCGCCGCGTCGAGCTCTGCGAAGACGCTCTGCTTGATGTCCATCCGCTCCGGCACCGCCTCGATCACGAGATCGACCTCGCCGAAGCCCTCATAAGAGGTCGTGCCCTGGATGCGCCCGAGGACCTCGGCGATCTGCGCCTCGGCCTGCTCAGCGGTGATCTTGCCGCGCTCGGCGAGCTTGCCGGCCTGGCCCTCGGTCACGGCGCGTGCCTCATCGAGACCGGCCTGCACGAGCGCGTCGTCGATGTCCTTGAGCATCACGGGAATGCCTGCGGCGGCGATGGTCTGGGCGATCTGGCCGCCCATGGTGCCGGCGCCCACGACGGCGGCTTTGAACACGAACATCAGGCGGGCACCGCCGTCGGCTCCTCGACGCGCCGCGGCAGCAGCGTCTCGCGCGCGATCACGAGCCGCTGGATCTGCGAGGTGCCCTCGTACAGCTGCATGATCTTGGCATCGCGGAAGAGCTTCTCGACCGGGTACTCCTTGATGAAGCCGTAGCCGCCATAGACCTGCACCGCTTCGGTGGCGGTCTTCATCGCCGTGTCCGCCGCGAAGCGCTTGGCGTGCGAGGAGACGAGCGTGTTGCGTTCGCCGTTGTCGAGCATCGCCGCCGACTTCCACGTGAGCAGCCGCGCCGCCTCGATCTCGGTCGCCATGTCGGCGATGATGAACTGGATCGCCTGGTGCATCGCGATCGGGACGCCGAACTGGACGCGTTCCTTGGCGTAGTCCACCGCGAACTCCATCGCCGCGCGCGCGATGCCGGTCGCCATCGCGGCCACGCCCGGGCGGGTGCGGTCGAGCGTCATCATCGCGAGCTTGAAGCCGTGGTTCTCCTCACCGAGCAGGTTCTCGGCGGGCACCTCGACGTCGTTGAAGGAGATCGTCGCGGTGTTTGATGCGCGCTGGCCGAGCTTGTCCTCCTTCTTGTCGACGACCACGCCCCAGTCGCGCTCGACGACGAACGCGGAGATGCCGCGGTGCCCGGCGTCCTTGTCGGTCTTCGCGTAGACCGTGTAGAAGTCGGCGTAGCCGCCGTTGGTGATGAAGCACTTGGAGCCGTTGAGCACATACTTGTCGCCGCTGCGCACAGCCGTGGTGCGCATGCCCGAGACGTCCGAGCCCGCGTCAGGCTCGGTCAGGCAGAACGACGCCAGAAGCGGGGCCTCGGTGAGCATGCCCAGGTACTTCTTCTTGATCTCCTCCGAGCCGCCCAGCGCGATCGGCGCTGTCGCAAGGCCGTTGCAGCCGAGCGACGTCTGGATGCCCGAGCAGCCCCACGAGAGCTCCTCCTCGATCAGGCAGCCGTCGAGATAGCTCGCGCCGGCGCCGCCGTACTGCTCCTCGATGTGCGAGTTCATCAGGCCGACATCCCACGCCTTCTTGATGATGTCCGCCGGCCACGTGCCGTCCCTGTCGTACTCCCAGGCCACCGGGCGTATCTCCTTGACCGCGAAGTCGTGCGCCATCTCGCGCAGGTTCTTCTGCTCATCGGTGAGCGTGAAATCGACCATTCTCGGGATCTCCTAACGGGCTGATACGTGGATGTAGATTGACTGGTCAGTCAATCCAATTAGAGGGTAGCGGAGACCTGGGCGATCGGCAAGAATCAGAGACCGTGCAAAGCGTCTCGGCGACCGTGCTGCTGGGCCTGAGCCTGAGCGGCGGGGCGCTCGTGGTTCTGGGCACGGTGGCGCTGATCGCGATCGTGTCGGTCGCCTTCCTGCTGACCGGCGGCGCCGGCAGCGCCTACGACCAGATCGGCGCAGGGGGCATCGCCCGGGAAGGCGAATACGACGGCACGCCCGCGGCGTCGCCGGACTCCTCGGCGGGGCAAGCGGAGCGTGAGCTGGAAATCCGCCAGATGCTGCACGCCCGCAGCGAAAGACTCGTCCGCGGCGGCCAGCCGGCGCTCGACGTCGATGCCGAGCTGGCACGGCTGCTGGCCGCCGAGAACTCGCACGACGCCCCAGACCCCGAGCTCGTCGCGGAGGTGCGAACGCTGGTTGTGGCGCGTAACGAACGGCGTATACGCCAAGGAATGGAGCCGCTCGACGTGGAGGAAGAGGTTGCCCGCACGCTCGAGCAGCTCGGGCCGTAACACAATCGTCGCGCCCTCGGGTGTATAAACGCGCCATGACCAACCCGCGCCGCTTCCAGCTCGATGAGATAACGCTCCGTCCGGGCACCTACTTCAACCCGCAGACCGAGATCATGATCGTCGTCGACGATTCGCCGGAGGTCGACCACGAGATCTTCGAGTCCGGCGACTTCGAGGCCGAGGAGTGGGTCCTGATCTCCGAGGATGCCCCGCTCGACGAACCCAAGCGCGACGAGCTGGTGGAGCGCTTCCAGCGCTCCCACGGCGCAGGCGGAGAGCTGCCGCCGGAGGACGACCTCGAGGACGAGGACGAGGAGGAGGACGAGCTGGAAGGCGTCGAGGAGCTGGGGCTCGAATCGGAGTGATCCGGCCGCGCCCGCGCTAGCATCGGCGCAGTGCAAGGCGCCAAGCGAGTAGCGGCGCTCGCTGCGGGCGTGCTCGCCCTTGGCGGCGCCACGGTCCCGACCGCCGCCGTCGCCGGCGGCTCCACTAGCACGCTCGGGCCGGCCCACGTCGTCGAGCACGCGCAGGCGCGCGCGCACAGCGCGGCCGCCCACAAGCCGAGCGTCTCGGCGGCGCTTGCGAGCCTGCTGCACGCGGGCGCGATCAGCGAAGCGAGCTACCACTCCTACTACTCCGCGTACGTCGCTGCGAAAGGCTCGCTGGGGAGACTCAGCGGCACCCGGAAGGTTGAACTCGGCGCCGTGCTCGGCAACGTGCAGGCGATGGCCGGTGCCGGCGAGCTGATTCCTTCACGGCTGCCGGCGGTGTTCCTCACGCTCGAACGCAACCGGCAGTGGTGGACGACCGAACCGCTGATCTTCGGCGACGAACGCGTCAGCTTTCCCGAGAGCAAGATCGTCTGGGAGCACTATCCGGGCCAGGGGATCGAGATCCAATGGCTCGCGACCTTCGGCGAGGCCAACGGGTATTACCTCTCTGGCCACGAAAACTCGAACCTGCGCCAGCTCCTCGGCGAAGTCATCCCGCTCGCCACCCAGCGCGCGGGCGGGATCGCCTGGGAGTACCTCTTCAAGTTCGACGGCGGCGCACCCCCATGGACCAGCGGCCTGTCCCAGGGAACAGCGCTGCAGGTGCTGGCGCGTGCGTGGTCGCGCTTCAAGGAACCCGCCTACCTCACCGCAGCCCAGCAAGCTCTCGGCCTCTTCAAGGTCGCGCCGCCACAGGGCGTGCGTGTGCAGACGCCGACCGGCGCGCTGTACGCCGAGTACACCTACGCACCCAGCGACAGGATCCTCAACGGCTTCATCCAGGCGCTCGTCGGCCTGTATGACTACACCGCCACCACCAAGGACCCGGTGGGGCTGGCGCTGTTCGAAGCCGGCGACGCCGAGGCGCGCGCGCTGACGCCGCTGTACGACACCGGCGCGTGGTCGCTGTACGACCAGTTCGGCGAATCGAACCTCAACTACCACGAACTGCTGACTGAATTCCTCGAGCATCTGTGCGAACGCACACGCAAGGGCTCCCCGGCGACGCCTGCCGGCGCCACCGGGACGCAGATCCCCGGCGATGAGATCTACTGCACGACCGCGCAGCGCTTCACGACCGACCTGAGCACCCCGCCGGTGATCTCGCTGCTCTCGAAGAAGCTGCCCGGCGGAGCGCGCGCCGGCGTGCAGCTCTCGCTGTCGAAGATCTCGACCGTGTCGCTGACCGTGCGCCAAGGCTCACGTGTGGTGTGGACGAACCGCGCCACGGTCGAACGCGGTAAGCCGCGATTGCTGTGGATCACGCCCAGCAGCGGCGGCAGCTTCACGGTCCAGCTGCTCGCCACCGACCTGGCCGGCAACTTCTCGACGGCGAGCGGCACGGTCCTCGTCAGCCGGCATTAGCAGCAGGCGCCGCGCCTAGACTAGGCGCCAGATGCCCCGCACTGTCACGAGCCGGCCGAGCTGGGAGCGCGTGTGACACGACTCGCCCACGCCTACCGCGCGCTGACGCCGGAGCAGCGACTCGCCGCGCTGACATCGCTCGGGCTGTTCGTGTCGATGCTCCTGCCCTGGTACAGCAAGACGGACACGCTCGTCGTTCACGGCGCCGCCAAGGCCACGGCAACCAGCCTCACCGCATTCCAGGCGTTCTCGTTCGTGGAGGCGGCGGTGCTGCTCGTCAGCGCAGCGGTGCTCGCCGCGCTGTTCGCCAGGGCCGAGGGCCGCGGCTTTCCGCTACCCGGCGGCGACGGCGTGGTCGTGATGATCGCCGGAGGCTGGGCGGCGCTCCTGATCTTCTACAGGCTGCTCGACAAGCCCGGCCTGCAGGGGAACGACCGCGTGACCGCGACCGTCGGCGTCGAGTGGGGGATCTTCATCGCGCTGCTGCTCGCGCTCGGGCTCGCCTATGCCGGCGGGCGGATGCGTGCGCTGGAACGGCCCGCGCCGCCGCTGCGGCGCACACGCGGCACGCCTCCCCGCCAGCCGGTGGGGCCGCTCGCGCCCGTCGATGAGCGCCCACCGGTGGATCTCGAGGCGACCGTCGTGACATCGGGGCGCGTGCGCACGCGACGCTCGCCACCGGTGCCGGCGCGCGAGCCGGGGCCGGCGCGCGGTCGCGGCCGCTACCCGCCGGCACCTGTCGCGAAGTCCCCGGAGGGGGAGCAGCTGTCCTTCGAGGACCCCCCCACCCGGTCGGAGTAGCCGCCACCTATCATTGCGCGGACGATGCCCGCCCCCTCATCGCCGACGCCAGCGTCCGTCGCAGCAGTAGCCTCGGGCCTGCGCGAGGTGGGCTACCTCCCGGGCGAGTCCACCGCGCTCGTGTCGTTCCTGGCAACGCGCCTGGGCAAGCCGGTGCTCGTCGAGGGCCCCGCGGGCGTCGGCAAGACCGAGCTCGCCAAGGCGCTCGCGGCGTATCTCGGCCGGGAGCTCGTGCGGCTGCAGTGCTACGAGGGACTCGACGAGGCCAAGGCGCTATATGAGTGGAACTACCGCAAGCAGCTGCTGCGAATCCAGGCCGAGGCGTCAGACACCGGGTGGGAGGCGGTGCAGGAGGACATCTTCGGCGAGGAGTTCCTGCTGGCGCGGCCGCTGATGAGCGCGATCTCCTCCGAGGAGCCGGTCGTGCTGCTGATCGACGAGATCGATAAGACCGACCAGGAGTTCGAGGCGATGCTGCTCGAGGTGCTCTCCGACTTCCAGATCTCGATTCCCGAGCTCGGGCGGGTGCAGTCGCGCACGCATCCTGTCGTGCTGCTCACATCCAACAACTCACGCGAGCTGACCGAGGCGCTCAAGCGTCGCTGCCTGTATCTGTGGCTCGACTACCCGGAGCTAGAGCACGAGTTGGAAATCGTCCGCCTGCACGCGCCCGAGCTCTCAGAGACCGTCGCCCGGCGGCTGGTCGAGGTGATCGGCATGGTGCGAGAGCTCGACCTCAAGAAGCCGCCGTCGATCGCCGAGTCGATCGACTGGGCGCGCGCGCTGCTGTTGCTCGGGGTCAAGGACATCGACGCGGACATCTTCGCCGAAACGATGTCGGTGATCGTCAAGCACCGCACCGACATGGACGTCGTGGCCGACCGCGTGGGATTGAAGCTCCGCTCGCCCGCCGATGTCGCCTGAGGGCCTGCCCGCACGGATCCTGGAGCTCGGGGAGGAGCTGCGCCGCGAAGGAGTCTCCGTAGGGACCTCGGAGATGCTCGACGCCTTCGAGGTGCTGCGCGAGATCAGCTGGACCGAGCAGGCTGACTTCCGCGAGGCCCTGGCGGCGACACTCGCCAAGAGTCAGGAGGATCGGCGCGTCTTCGAGCTTGTGTTCGAGCGCTTCTTCTTCCGCGCCGCTGAGATCGCAGCCTCGCACGAGGGCGTCCGCGAGCAGGATCTGGCGGCGCTGGGAGAGCTGTCCGACGAGCAGCTCGAAGAGCTGCGTGCGCAGATCGCCGCCGCTCTACGCGACGGCTCGGAGGGTGCGATGCGCGATCTCGCGCGGATGGCGATCGCGGCGTTCGCCCACCGCCAGGAGGGCTCGGGAGTGATCGGCGTCGACGTCCAACGCATCCGTCGCGCGCTCGGGCTGCGCACGGAGCCGCAGCCGGAGCTTCCCGCGGAGGACCCGCGTCGCGAGGGGCTGCCGCGCGACGCGCTGCGCCGCTTCGAGGCGCTGCTGCGCCGCGAGCTCGAGCGCGCTCAGATCGAGCGCACCGGCAGCCTGCCACCGGCCCGCCCACTCGGAGAGCTCGACCGTGCGCTGCCATCGGGCCCGCTGGCCGACCTCGCGGCCGTCCACCGCGTCGTCGCCCAGCTGCGCCGACGGCTCGCCACCCAGGGCATGCAGAACCGAGGCCATCGCCGCCATGCGCACGTCGACGTCAGGCGCACGATGCGCGCATCGCTGCAGACGGGCGGCGTCCCCGTGGTGCTCAAGTATCGCCCGCGGCGCCCCAAACGCCCGGAGATCTACGTCCTGTGCGACGTCTCCACGAGCGTCACGTCGGCGTCGGTGTTCTTCCTCTCGGTGCTGCACGCGCTCCACGACACCTTCCGCAAGATGCGCTCCTTCGTGTTCATCGAGCGCATCTCAGAGGTCACCGACATCTTCGAACACGAGCGCAACTTCAAAGCCGTCAGCGAGCGGATCTCCAGCGACGCCGGCGTGGCTGACATCTCGGGATACACCGACTATGGTCGCGTGTGGTCGGAGTTCCTCGTCCAGGTCGAGGACGACCTGCACCCGCGTGCCACGGTCATCGTCCTCGGCGACGCGCGCACCAACGGGCGCGACCCGCGCGCGGACGTCTTCGCCCAGATCGCCGCGCGGGCCGGGCGCACGTTCTGGTTGAACCCCGAGCCGCGTCTGTACTGGAACTACGGCGACTCGGTGATCGCCTCCTACGAGCAGTACTGCACCGCGTTCGAGTGCTGGACGACCGCCCAGCTCGAGGACTTCGTGCGCGCGCTCACGCGGCCCGTCATCTCAGCAGGCGTCCGATAGGCGGCGTGAGCCGGCGTCCTCGGTCGCTCGCGTGCCAAGCACGCCACGCGAACTGCCTGTGCCCCGAAGGGGTACGTCCTTGCCTCACTTGCCTCTCGGCCGCCTGTGCGCGCTAGCATCACCGATCTAAGAGCAGACACCAGGGGGGCTGGCGGGAAGGCCGGCTGAGATGGCGCACCGGAAGCGATTCCCCCGGCGCCGACCCTTAGAACCTGTGGGGTAATGCCCGCGAAGGGAGCGAAGTGCCGAGCCAACTGCAATCTCGTGTCACGCCCCCGCCGCGGGACACCGAGGAGGACCCGCCGGCGATCGCGCTGGACGGCGTCAGTCGCGCCTACGTCGAGCGTGGTGGCGGGACTGTGGCTGCGCTCGACGGTGTGTCGCTGCACGCCGCGCGCGAGGAGCTGCTCGCGATCGTCGGACCCAGCGGCTGCGGCAAGACCACGCTGCTCGAGCTGATCTGCGGACTGCAGGTCCCCGACAGCGGCTCGGTCAGCTCGGCCGCCGCGGTGCTCATGCCTCAACGCGACCTACTGCTGCCGTGGCTGAGCGCCGTCGAGAACGCTGCGCTCGCGCCACGCATCGGCGGCCTCCCGCGCGCGCAAGCGCGCACGCGCGCCGAGAGCCTGTTCGCTGAGCTCGGGCTGCACGGCTTCGAGGACGCGCGCCCCGCGGAGCTCTCGGGTGGCATGCGCCAGCGCGTCGCTTTCCTGCGCACCCTGCTCTCGGGCAAGCCGGTGCTCTGCCTCGACGAGCCGTTTGGCGCGCTCGACGCGCTCACCCGTGCCGAGATGCAGGCATGGCTCGGACAGGCGCTCACGCGCGAGCCGCGCACCGTCGTGCTCGTGACGCACGACGTCGAGGAGGCCGTCCTGCTCGCAGATCGCATCGTCGTACTGTCGGCCAGGCCCGGCCGTGTGGTCGGCGCGCTCGAGGTGCGCCTGCCGCGGCCGCGGGTCCGCACCGACGCGGCCGTGGTCAGCCTGCGCGAGCGCGCGCTCGCGCTCTTGCAGGACGGCGCGTGCAACGCAAGGCCGGTCGGATGAACGCGCGCCTCGGAGCGCCACCGGCCCACCGGCGGAGCGCCAGGCCCAGGCGCGGAGCCACGATCCTGCCACCGGCGCTGCTCGTGCTCGCGCTGCTCGGCATCTGGGAGATCTATGTAGACGTCGGTTCGGCGAGCGCGTTCGTGCTGCCGCCCCCCCACTCGATCGCAAGCGCGCTGTGGAACAACGCCGGGTTCCTCGCGGCCAACCTCGCGCCGACGGCCGAGGAGGTCGTGCTGGGGATCGCGCTCGCCCTGGCGCTCGGGTTCGCGCTGGCAGTGATGCTGCACTTCTCGCCGGTCCTGCGCCGGGCCGTGTACCCGCTCGCGATCGGCTCGCAGGCTTTGCCGATCGCCGTGATCGCGCCGCTGCTCGTCTTCTGGTGGGGGTTCGGCGTGTTTCCGAAGCTCGTGGTGATCGTGTTGATCTGCTTCTTCCCGGTGCTCGTCACGACCGTCGACGGGCTCGCAGCCGTCGATCCCGACCAGCTCAAGCTGATGCGCACGCTCGGCGCCTCGCGCTGGCAGACCTTCCGGCTCGCAGAGCTTCCCGCGGCGCTGCCGGCGGCGCTCAGCGGAGCTCGAATCGCGCTCGCGGTGGGCGTGATCGGCGCCTACATCGCCGAGTCGCAGACCGCGACCACCGCCGTCCACGCCGGGCTGGGCCATGAGATCAACGCCGACCTGACCGCCCTGCAGACGCCACGCGCGTACGCTGCCGCCGTCGTGCTGTTTGGATTCGCAATCGTGTGCTTCAACGCCCTCGCGCTCGCCGAGCACCGCTTGGCGCCTTGGGCGAGCCAACCGAGAGGAGACACCCGTTGAGAGCCCGCCTCGCGCTCCCCAGGCGCAGCGCGCCGATGCTGCTCGCCGTGTGCTGCGCCCTTGCGCTGGGAGCGTGCGGCGCCAAGCAGGACGTGATCACCGCGCCTGCCGCCAAGCCGTTCACGGTGATGCTCGACTGGTTTCCCAACGCGGATCACGCCGCGCTTTACGCGGCGATCGCCGGAGGCGATTTCCGCGCGGTCGGCCTGGACGTGCAGCCGGTCGTTCCCTCCGAAACGGCCGAACCGCTGAAGCTGCTCGCCGCGGGCAAGGTGGATGTAGCGATCTCCTATGAGCCCGAGGTTCTGCTGGCGCGCGATCAGGGCCTCAGGGTCGTTTCGATCGGGGCACTCGTGCAGCGGCCGCTGACGTCGCTGATCGCGTTGCCCGAACAGCATGTGAGCGGCGTGGCGAGTCTTGCCGGCAAGACCGTCGGCACCGCCGGGATCCCATACCAAGCGGCGATGCTGCGCACGATCCTGCAGCACGCCAAGGTCGAACCGTCGCGCGTGCGGGAAGCGGACGTCGGCTTCAACCTCGTGCCGGCGATGCTGTCCGGCAAAGTCGCCGCGACGCTCGGCGGCTACTGGAACTATGAGGCGATCCAGCTGCGCCTGATGCACAAGCACCCGATCGTGATCCCCGTCGATCAGGCCGGCGTGCCGACCTACGACGAGCTCGTGCTCGTCGTGCGCGAAAGCGAGGCGCGCACCGACGGGCAAGACCTGCGGGCGTTCCTACAGGCGCTCACGCGGGGCGAGCGCGCGGTGCGCGCCAACCCGGCGGCGGCTGCCGCCTTGGTGGTCAAGGCCAACCCATCGCTCCAAGGAAAGCTGCAGCTCGAATCGATCAAGCAGACGCTGCCGGCGGCGCAGCCGGCGAACGCGAGCGACCCGTTCGGCTGGCAGGACCCCTCCGCGTGGGCCACGTTCGGTGGGTGGATGCTCTCGCACGGGCTGGTGCGCCAGGACCCCGACACAAGCGGCCTGCCCCCGTTCACCAACGAGTTCCTGCCCGGTCAGGGCATCTAGGCTCGACCGCTTCCACCTCGTGATGGACGTGATCGACTAGGCGATGGCGCGGATTGGTCTTCTCACCGGCGGCGGCGACTGTCCCGGTCTGAACGCCGTGATCCGCGCCGTGGTGCGACGCGGTCTCGCCGAGGGTGGGCACGAGTTCCTCGGCTTTCGCTACGGCTGGGCGGGTGTGCTCGCCGATGACGCGATCGAGCTGAACATGCAGAGCACCGCCGGCATCCTCCCCCGCGGCGGCACAATCATCGGGACCTCGCGCACCAACCCCTACGCCGACGGGCGGGATGGCACCGCGCTCGTGCGCAGCACGCTCGACGTGCGCGGCGTCGACGCGCTGATCCCGATCGGCGGCGAGGACACGCTCGGCGTCGCGCTGCGTCTGCATCGCGACGGGATTCCGATCGTGGGCGTGCCCAAGACGATCGACAACGACCTCGGCGGCACCGACGTCACGTTCGGCTTCCAGACCGCCGTGCAGATCGTGACCGACGCGATCGACCGCCTGCACACGACGGCCGAGTCGCACAACCGCGTGATGGTTGTCGAGGTGATGGGTCGCCACGCCGGCTGGATCGCGACGCACGCGGGCATCGCCGGCGGCGCCGACGCGATCCTCGTGCCCGAGCGGCCGTTCGACATCGAGCAGGTCGTCACGCACCTGCGCCGCCGCCACGAGCGGGGGCGCAGCTTCTCGATCGTCGTCGTCGCCGAGGGCGCCACACCGCGCGAAGGAACGCTGCAGACGCGCGCGGGCACCGGGACCGATGCCTTCGGGCACGAGCGGCTCGGGGGGATCGGCGTGACACTCGAGCAGGAGATCGAGCGGCGAACAGGCTTCGAGAGTCGCGTCACGATCCTCGGCCACGTGCAGCGGGGCGGTACCCCGGTGGCGTTCGACCGCGTGCTGGCAACCCGCTTCGGCGTGGCCGCGATGGACGCCGTCGCCGCCGGGCGCTTCGGCTGCATGGTGGCCGCGCGCGGGGCAGAGATCGTCGAGGTGGCGCTCGATCAGGCGCTGCGCGAGCCGAAGCTGCTGGACCCCGACCTGTACGCGACCGCCGAGCTGTTCTTCGGCTGAGCGCTCGCGCCACGCACTTGCGCGTGGGCACGTGCTTGACTTGACGCACGATGGCGCAGACGACGCCGACTGCAAGCATGCGCGCGATGGTGTTCGAGCAGGTCGGGCGCCCGCTGCGCGAGGTCGAGCTGCCGATCCCCACGCCCGGCCCCGGACAGCTTCTGCTGCGCGTGCATGCCTGCGCCGTCTGCCGTACCGACCTGCACCTGCTCGACGGGGAGGTCGAGATCCCCTCCCCGCCGCGCGTGCTCGGACACCAGATCGTCGCAACCGTGGTGTCGGGCGGCGATGCCGGCGCGCCGGGCGAGCCCGCCGGCGAGCGCCGCGTGGGCGTGCCATGGCTCGGCTGGACAGACGGCGAATGTGCCTACTGCACCAGCGGGCGCGAGAACCTGTGCCCCAACGCGCGTTTCACCGGGCGCGACATCGACGGCGGCTACGCCGAGTACACCGTCGCCGACGAGCGCTACTGCTTCCCGCTACCGCCGAGCTACACCGACGAGCAGGCGGCGCCGCTGCTGTGCGCCGGGCTGATCGGCTACAGGGCGCTGCGAATGTGCGGCGAGGCGCATCGCGTCGGCTTCTACGGCTTTGGCGACTCGGCGCACATCCTCACCCAGATCTGCGTGTGGCAGGGACGCGAGGTGTACGCCTTCACCCGACCCGGCGGCGAGGAGGCTGTGCAGAGCTTCGCCCGCGAGCTCGGCGCGGTCTGGGCCGGCTCGTCCGAGGAACCGCCGCCACAGCCGCTCGACGCCGCGATCATCTTCGCCCCCGTCGGTGCGCTCGTGCCGCTCGCGCTGCGCGCGGTCGCGCCCGGCGGCATGGTGGTGTGCGGCGGGATCCACATGAGCGACATCCCCAGCTTCCCCTACAGCATCCTGTGGGAGGAGCGCGTGCTGCGCTCGGTCGCCAACCTCACGCGCCGCGACGGCGAGGAGCTGCTCGAGCTGGCAACGCGCGCCGGCGTGAAGACGCGTACCACCACGTACCCGCTCGCCGACGCCAACGCGGCGCTCGACGATCTGCGTGCCGGGCGCTTCACCGGGGCAGCCGTAATCGTGCCATAGCGTCGTGAGTCAAGCGTTCGACGGCGTTTCCCGTCGCCCGCCAGCGCCTGACGCCCGCCGCCCGGACGCCAGGATGTCGGAACAATTCGGCAGCGGCCTCTGTTCTGGTGGTGTATTGTCCAGACAGCCAAACTCGGCCGAGACGAGGAGCGATGGCGAGCGTAAGCCCGGAGAAGACAAGGTGGATGCGGGGTCCGTCGACGCCGTTGCGGGGCGCGCTGCTCGGGCTCCTGCTCGAACGACCCGGACACGGTGGCGATCTCGCCAACCGCCTGGCCGCACGGCTCGGCGAGACCTGGCGGGTTGACACGAACGACGTCTACCGGCTGCTCGAGCAGCTCGAGAAGACGGGGCTGGCGGTCTCGCGCGACGAGCCCAAGCGCAACAACCACCGCCGCACGCATCTCGTGTACTACCCCACCGAGGACGCCCCGGAGGCGCTGACCCTGTGGATGGAGACGCTGTTGCCGCGCGAGCCCGTGCGTTTGGGACTGCAGGCGAAGCTGTCGGTAGCGCGAGAAGAGGACGCGCACCGGATGCTCGTGGCGCTGCGGGCCTACGAGCGCGAGTGCCTGATTCTGGCCCAGCTCGTGAGCCCCGCCGACGGGCGCGGGCGCTCCTGGACGGCGCTGTGCCTGGACTGCACCCGGGACGCCGTGTATGCGCAGCTCGAGGTCGAGATCACGTGGGCATCGCGCACGCGTCAACGCATCAACGAGTTCCTGGAACGCAGCCAGTAGCGTCACCACGATGACGCCGCTGCTCTCCTTTCTGAACGTCAGCAAGCGCTACCCCGACGGCGGACGCGAGATCGCAGTGCTCGATCGCGTGTCGCTCCAGGTCGCGGCCGGCGCGTCCGTCGGGATCCGCGGCGCGCGGCGCTCGGGCAAGTCGACGCTGCTGCGGCTCGCCGCCGGGATCGTCCTGCCCGACTCCGGCAGCGTCTGCTTCGGCGGTCGCGACATCGCGCATATGGCGGGCAGCGAGCGCGGTCGCCTCCTGCGCGGCGAGATCGCGTTCATGTCGGCGGCGGACTGGCGCGCGACCCCCGGGGAGAGCGTCGTCGACCACGTGGCCACCTCGCTCGGCAGCGAGGGGCTGACGATGCGCGAGGCGCGACGCAGGGCGATGCGGATGCTGGACCGCGTCGAAATCGGCGCCGCTTGCGCCGAGGAGTCGACCGCGTCGCTGTCGCTGGACGAGCGCGCACGCGTGATGCTCGCGCGTGCGCTGGCACGCGAACCGCGGCTGCTGATACTCGACGAGCCGGTGCTGCTGCCGAACCTCAGCGAGCGCGACAGCTTCAACGCGCTGCTGCGCGCGGCGACGAGCGAACGCGACATCGCACTGCTGATGGCCTCCGAGGAAATGGTCACCCTGCAGGGCGTCGGGGTGATGATGTCGATCGCGGACGGCGAGCTCGTCTCGACCGAGCCACGGGGCGTCGTCGTGCCGCTGTCCGGCCGCCGGCGCGCCGGCGCGGAGCGTTGCGGGCGGTGAGCACGCTCGAGCTGCGCGAGGTCGTCAAGCACTACTCGAGCGGCATCGAGACCGTCAAGGCGGTCGACGGCGTGTCGCTGAGGGTCGCCGGCGGCGAGTTCGTCGCCCTGTACGGCCCGAGTGGCTCTGGCAAGACCACGCTGTTGATGCTGGCTGCTGCGCTCGCCACCCCCGACAGCGGCACGGTCTCGTTCGACGGGCGCGTCCTCGGAGAGCTATCGCAGCGCGACAGCGCGCTGTATCGCCGCAGGGACGTGGGCTTCGTGTTCCAGGCCTTTCACCTGATGCCCCACACCTCGGCGCTCGACAACGCCACGATCAAGCTCACCGGAGACGGGTGCACCCTGCGCGAGGGTCGTCGTCGCGCGCTGCCGTGGCTGGAGCGCGTCGGGCTCGGCGCGCGCGCCGAGCACACGCCCGAGGAGCTCTCGATGGGCGAGCGTCAGCGAATCGCGATCGCGCGGGCGCTGGCCAACGAGCCACGGCTGCTGCTCGCGGACGAGCCAACCGGCAACCTCGACTCAAAGCGCGGCCGCGAGATCCTCGTGCTGATGCGAGACATATGCCACGAGCGCGGTATCCCCGGGCTCCTGGTCACACACGACCTCGACGCCGCCGGGCTGGTCGATCGCGTGCACACGCTGCGCGACGGGCACATGGCCGACGGAACGGACCCGGAGCCGGCAGCGACATCGTCGTGAAGAGCCCGCTGAACCCCCCGATCGCGGGGGTCCGACTGAGCATGCTGGCCCACCTCTACAGGGTTCGGCTGCGCTCGCACGCGGTGCAGGAGCTGCTCGCCGGCAGCGGCATAGCGGTGGGCGTCGCGCTCGTCCTCGGTGTGCTCGTCGCCAACGCCAGCCTGACCGGGTCGGCGGGGGAACTGGTTCATCAGCTCGTGGGCTCGGCGCGCCTGCAGCTGGCCGCGCGATCACAACAGGGATTCGACGAACAGCTGCTGAGCGCGACCCGTGCTTTGCCGGGAGTCGCATCGGCGGCGCCGGTGCTGCGCGAGAACATCGCGGTCCTCGGATCGCACGGCCGCCGGCGCTCGGTGCAGCTGATCGGCGTGACCACCGCCGTCGTGCGCCTCGGCGGCTTCGCCGCACGCGAGCTCGGATTGGGCGGCTTTCGCTTCACCAGCGGGCTGATCCTGCCGGCGAGCGTGGCGGACGCCGTCGGAGCCGAACCCGGCGGGCACGTCACCGTGCTCGCGTTCGGCTCCGCGCACACGAGCGCGGTCGCGATCGTCCTCAAAAACCCGCCCTTCGGGGTGCTCGCCGCGAGCCCCGTGGCCGTGACCCTGCTCTCGAGCGCCCAACGCCTGACGGGTCTGCAGGGCCGCATCACACAGGTGCTCGTCAAGCCGCGAGCAGGCGCGGACCGCCTTGTCGCGGCGGAGCTGCGAAGGCTCGCCGCAGGACGCGTGAGCGTCGTCGCAGCCGACGAGGAGCTGAGCCTGCTCGCCCAGGCGGTCAAGCCGAACGACCAGTCGACCACGCTGTTCGCGGCGATCAGCGTGATGGTCGGCTTCCTGCTGGCGCTGAACGCGATGCTGCTCACGGTGCCCGAGCGGCGGCGCTTCGTCGCCGACCTGCGCCTGCAGGGCTACGACTGGCGCCAGATCATCGTGCTGCTGGCGTTTCAGGCCGTCGTCCTCGGCGTCGCCGCGTCGGCGGTCGGCGTGCTGCTCGGGGAGGAGCTCTCACATGCGTTCCTGCGTCGCGTACCCGCGTATCTGACGACGGCGTTTCCGATCGGCGCTCAGCAGACCCTGCGCCTCGGCACGGTTCTGCTCGCGGTCGGGTGCGGCGTGCTCGCGACGATGCTCGCCTCGCTCTCCCCCGCACTCGACCTGCGCCCCACTCGCCCGAGCGACGCCGTGTTCCACGACCGCTCCGGCGGCGGCGAGGTGCTCGCCCGCGGAACGCCCATGAAGCTGTCCGTCGCGTGCGCCGCCTTGCTCGTGTCGATCACCGTGGCGCTGCTGATCGCTCCGGGCCTGACGATCGTCGGCGGCATGGCGCTCGCATTGGCCGCGCTGCTCGCGATCCCGAGCCTGTTCGCGCTGGTGGCGCGCGTGCTCCGCTGGGCCGGCGAACGCATGCCCAGCAGCTCCCTGATCGTCGTCGTCTCGGAGCTGCGAGCGGTCACGACGCGCTCGGTGGCGCTCGCCGGCATCGCCGCCCTGGCCGTCTATGGATGCGTCGCGATCGGCGGAGCGCGCGCGGACCTGCTGCGCGGACTGGACGCCAACTTCGCCGAATATCTGCACACGGCGCAGTTGTGGGTGACGACGGGTGGCAACGACCTGACGACCAACGCGTTCGATGCGCAGGGCGCCACCACGGCCCTCGCCCGTGCCCCCGGCGTCGCGTCGGCACGCGTCTACCAGGGCGGGTTCCTCGACGTGGGTCGCAGGCGCATGTGGATCGTCGCGCGGCCACCGGGAGATGCCACGCCGATTCCGTCCAGCCAGCTACTGCGCGGCAACCTGCGACGCGCAACCCGGCTGGTGCGCGCCGGGGGCTGGGCGGCGATCTCGCAGGGCTTCGCCTCCGAACACGACCTCGCGCCGGGCAGCTACTTCACGCTTCCGACCCCCAGTGGCGAAAGGCGCTTCGGCGTCGCGGCGATCACGACCAACCTCGGCTGGTCGCCGGGGGCTGTGATCATCAGCTCGCTCGACTACAGCCGCTACTGGCAGACTGCGCAGCCGTCGGCCATCGAGGTGAACCTGCGCCCGGGCGTGAGCGAAGCGGCTGGCAGGCGCGCGGTCTTGCAGGCGCTCGGGCCACGCGCGGGGCTCGGAGTCCAGACGGTCCACGAACGCCAGGCTCAGTATGCGACCGACTCGCGCCAGGGCCTCTACGCGCTCAGCGAGATCGCCACGCTGCTCCTGATCGCCGCAGCGCTGGCAGTCGCCTCCGCGCTCAGCGCCGCGATCTGGCAGCGCCGAGCGCGCCTTGGGTCGCTGAAGATCCATGGCTACGACACCGGCCAGCTGTGGCGAGCGCTGCTGCTGGAGAGCACGATCGTGCTCGGCATCGGCTGCGCCGTCGGCGCACTGGCCGGTCTCTACGGCCATGCGCTGGCCAGTCGCTGGCTGCGGCTGCAAACCGGCTTCCCGGCTCCGTTCCAGCTTGGGCTCGGGCGCGTGCTGCTCACCCTCGCGCTGCTCGCCGCGATCGCGCTGGCCGTGATCGCACTCCCGGGGCTGCTCGCCGCACGCGCTCCCGCACGAGCGAGCCTTCAGGAGTGACTATGTATCACTGCTCAGAGAAACGAAACTGTTCTGGTGGTTGCTCCCGCCCGCCGTCATCTCACACTGGCGGGCGCATTCGCAGGGGCCGCCTCCAGGTACTGGCTCGGCGTGTTTCCGCTCGTCGGGCGAGAGCTGCGTCACTGGCATGAGCGCGCACACCAGATACCCGATCCAGGGCTGCGCCGGCTCGCTCTGCTGACGCAGCGCGCCGAGCGCGGCAACCTCGAAGGCGCCGCCGCCTTTGCCGTTCTGGTGCCGCGCGTGCAACGCGGGCGCGTGGTTCGCGCGGTGGTCGCCTTCCAGGCCGCTTACGACTACATCGACACCCTCGCCGAGCAGCCGAGCAGCGACCCGATCGCCAACGGTCGCCAGCTTCATCTGGCGCTTCTCAGCGCCCTCGAACCGGACCGTGCCCACCCCGAATACTACGAGCATCATTGCGGCAACCGGGACAATGGCTATATGAGGAATTTGATAGACACATGCCGCCTCGCGTTCAGCGCGCTGCCGTCACACGCGGCGGTGGCTGAGCCGGCGTTGCGATCGGCGCAGCGCATGGTCGCCTACCAGAGCCTCAATCATGGTGCGCAAGAGACCCGCCGCGCGCTCGCCAGGTGGGCCGCGGGCCTTACGCCGGCAGGCACCGGTCTGCGCTGGTGGGAGACGGCCGCGGGCGCCGCCTCGTCGTTGAGCGTCTTCGCGCTGATCGCCGCCGCGGCACGACCGTGCCTGCATGGGAGCGACGCAACAGCGACCGAGCACGCCTACTTTCCCTGGATCGGCGCGCTGCACGTGCTGCTCGACAGCCTCGTCGACCGAAGCGAGGACCTCGAGAGCGCTCAGCACTGCCTGATCGACCACTACGCCTCAGCCGAGGACGCGGCCAACCGTCTTGGCGTCATCGCCGGCCGCGCGATGCGGGCAGCTGAGCTGCTGCCCCGCGGCGCGCAGCACGCGACGATCCTCGCCGCGATGGTGAGCTTCTATCTCTCCGCGCCCGGGCCCGCCAGCCCGGTGACGATGCTCGCCGCTGAGGCCGTGCTCGAGCGGATGGGCCCGGTCGCTGCACCGACGATGGCGGTTCACCGCGCGCGGCGGACCGCGGGCCGGCTGCTCGCAGGCGCCGATGCGCGGGCCGTTCGCCTCAGCACTTGAGGGTTGGTGTTTGTGCTCGTGCGTCGCTACCCGCGCCCACGCTCCTGCCCGGATGTTTCGATGAGTTTTCTCATGCTGGGGTTATCAGTTCCTTAGCCCCGGTTCGCACACTGCTGGCGTGGCCCGGAATCCGCGTACCCGCGACGCTGCCGTTCACACAACTCACAAGCGCGATGCAGCGCTGCGCCAACTGCATCGGGTGAATCGCTGGCTGATCGCCGGCAGCGTCCTGCTCACCGCGGCCTTCGCCGAGGCTGCCGCGAGCGCCTTCCCCGGGAAAAAGGCCAAACCGGCGAGCGCGCGAAGCGCCACGCAGGGCTCTTCTCATACAAGCACCGGCAGCTCGTCGGGGCCTCCGCTCGCGCCGCCGGCGCAGGCTCCTAAAACGACCCCGACACAGGAATCCGCGCCCGCGCGGGAATCGGCTCCAGCACAGGAATCCGCTCCGTCGCAAGAATCGGCTCCCGCGCAAGAATCGCACGAATCCGCGCCGGCCCAGGAATCCGCTCCGTCGCAGGAATCGGCTCCGGCGCAGGAATCCGCTCCAGCCCCCGCACCCGAACCCGAAAGTCCCGTCGTGTCCGGAGGCTCCTGAGATGCGCTCCGCGCGCCCCTCGCGTCGCGTTACGGGCTCGGTGCAGTGGCAGGCGCTCGGGAGCAGCGTCGTGCTGCGCGTGACCGACGCCACCGGGCTCGAGCTCGCGCGAGCGGCTGTCGAGCGTGAGCTCGATGCCGTCGACCGTGCGTGCAGCCGCTTCCGTGCCGACTCCGAGCTCTCGCGCGCAAACGCACGAGCGGGCCGGGCGACGCCCGCCAGCGCGCTGTTGATCGAGGCGCTGGAGCAGGCGCTGCGCGCCGCAGAGCTGACCGACGGCGACGTCGACCCAACCGTCGGCATGGCGCTCGAGCTTGCCGGATATGACCGCGACTGGCGGCTGCTCGACCCTCCCGGGCGCGGATGTGAAGCGCCGCTTGCGCTCACGCTGCGCACGCGCCCGGCGTGGCGGCAGATCTCAGTCGATCGCAAGAGCTCGACGATCAGGCTGCCCACGGGCGTCAAGCTGGACCTCGGTGCCACGGCCAAAGCGTGGGCCGCCGACCGCGCCGCTGCGGCTGCGGCGGCCACGGCCGGCTGCGGCGCGCTCGTCAGCCTCGGCGGCGACATCGCCACAAGTGGGGACGCGCCGGAGAGCGGCTGGAGGATCAGGGTGACCGACGACCACCGCAGCGACGTCGCGGCGCCGGGTCAGACCGTCGCGATCGGTTCCGGCGGCCTTGCCACGTCGAGCACGGCGGTACGGCGCTGGAGTCACGAGGGCCATACGATGCACCACATCATCGATCCCGATACCGGCGCCCCCGTACGGGGAGGCTGGCGCACCGTTAGCGTCGCGGCCGCCTGCTGCACAGATGCAAACATCGCAGCGACGGCGGCGATCGTGCGCGGAAGCGCAGCGGCAGCGTGGCTGGATGGTCTCGGCCTGCCCGCCCGGCTCGTCGAGCACGATGGGCGCGCCATCGCCGTCGCGGGCTGGCCCCCTGAAACGACGGCCGTGACGTTGGCTGCGTGAGCGCCGTGATCGCCACCGCCGGACCCAGTCTCTACTGGTATCTGACGCGTTCGACCGGCGCGGTGTCGCTGCTGCTGCTGACGCTCGCGATCGTCCTCGGCGTGGTCGACGTGGAGCGCTGGAGCAGCCCGCGCTGGCCGCGGTTCGTGCTCGACTCGCTGCACCGCAACGTCTCGCTGCTGGCGTTGGCGTTCGTGGTGGTGCACATCCTCACCTCCGTGCTCGACAGCTTCGCGTCGATCTCGATAGCCGACGCGCTGATCCCGTTCATCGGCTCCTACCGCCCGTTCTGGCTGGGCCTCGGTGCGGTCTCCTTCGACCTGTTGCTGGCGGTGATCGTCACGAGCCTGCTGCGCGCGCGCATGGGCTTCTCGACGTGGCGCGCGGTGCACTGGCTCGCGTACGCGAGCTGGCCGATCGCCTTGGTGCACGGCTTCGGCACCGGCAGCGACGCAAACAGCGGCTGGCTGCTGGTGCTGAGCATCCTCTGCATCGCGATGGTCACGATCGCGATCCTGACGCGGGTGCTCGTCGGCTGGCCCGCGGACATCAGGCTGCGGAGCGCGGCGCTCGTCGGCACCGGCGCCTTCGGGCTGTTCATGGTGTTGTGGCTGCCAGGCGGACCGCTCGGCTCAGAATGGGCGCGCCGCTCCGGCACGCCGGCCTCGCTGCTCCCACACCATCCTGGCAACGCAAAATCGAGCGCAGATCGCTGATGAGCGGCGCACTCTCGATCACGGGCGAGTCGCCCCCGAGCGCGGGCAGGCCACTCGAGGCGGCGCTGCCACGGCTGCTCGCCGGTATCCGCCCAGACGGCGCGCTGACGCTGGAGGAGCACGAGGCGGTGCACGGACCTCTGCCGTCAACCGCTGGCCGCGGGCGCCGGCGCGAGCGTGAGCGCGCAGACGTGCTGATCGCCGAGGTCGCCCGCGCCGGCCTGCTCGGCCGAGGCGGCGCCGCATTCCCGACGGCTACCAAGATGCAGGCCGTGGCCGGCGCACGACGGCGCCCGATCGTTCTCGCCAACGGTGCCGAGGGTGAGCCCGCAAGCCTCAAGGACCGCACGCTGCTGGAGTCGCTGCCGCACCTCGTGCTCGACGGGAGCATCCTCGCTGCCGAGGCGGTCGGCGGGGACGAAGTGATCGTGTGCGTGTGCGAGTCCGCTCGAGACGCCGGCGAGAGCCTCGCGCTCGCGATTGCCGAACGGCGCTCGGCGAGATCGGTGCGCGCGCCGACGCTGCGCATGGTGACGGTGCCGAGCCACTATGTCGCCGGCCAGGAGTCGGCGCTCATCAGCTACCTCGACGGGGCACGCGCGCTCCCCACATTCACACCGCCGATGCCGTATGAGCAGGGCATCCGACGGCGTCCGACACTCGTGAACAACGTCGAGACGCTCGCCCATCTCGGCCTGATCGCGCGCCACGGCGCGCCGTGGTTCCGCCAGCTCGGGACCCCCACGCAGCCAGGTTCTGCACTGGTGACGCTGTCCGGAGCGATCGCGCACCCGGGGGTGTACGAGATCGAGCACGGCGCGTCGCTGTCCTCGCTGATCGCCGCCGGCGGTGGCAGCACGGCACGCATACGCGGTGCGCTGATCGGCGGCTACGCCGGCACTTGGATCGCCGGAGAGCTCCTCGGCGGCGTTGCCGTGTCCAACGAACACCTGGCGGCACACGGCGCGGCGCTCGGAGCAGGCGTCGTGCTGGCGCTGTCCGAGGATGCGTGCCCGGTCGCCGAGAACGCTCGTCTGGCGCGCTGGCTCGCCGGGCAGAGCGCCCACCAGTGCGGGCCGTGCGTGAACGGTCTCGACGCGCTCGCCGGCACGCTCGAGGCGATCGCCGACGGCACCGCAGACGCCGGGGTTGGCGGGCGCATGGATCGCCTTGCCTCGCTCGTGTCCGGGCGCGGCGCCTGCGGTCATCCCGACGGCGCGTTGAACCCGATCCTCAGCGCGCTGCGCAGCTTTCAGGCGGAGTTCGCCGATCACGCGCGCTACGGCCCGTGCGACGCGTGCTCGCGCCCCGGGGAGCTGCCTCTGCCCTACCGGCCGATCGATGAAGCGACGATGCGCACGGCGCGAGCGCAGCGATGAGCCAGCGGGTAAGGGTCAACCCGATCGCGTGCGAGGCGCACGGGATGTGCGCCGAGCTGCTCCCCGAGCGGATCACGCTCGACGAGTGGGGCTATCCGATCGTCGACGATACGCCGCTGCAGGGATCGCAGCTCGCGCACGCCCAGCGCGCCGTCCGTGCGTGCCCGACGCTGGCGCTGGTGCTCGAGCGAGAGCCGCGCGAGCGCGGGCGCTGAGTACGGCGGCTCAAGCGGCGCCGCTGATCAGGTGCGTCGCCGCCAATCCCGCCCACTCGCCGTACGGCAAGAAGAAGGCCCGCACCTGTTGCTCATCGGCGCGCGCGTGCGGGTCCCCGCCGCTGAGCAGGCGTCCGACGAGCTTGAGCAGCGCGAGGTCACCGGCCGGCACCTGGTCGTGGCGACCCTGACCGTGCAGGGCAAGCATCTCGACCGTCCACGAGCCGATTCCGGGGATCGCCCGCAACCTTCGCCAGCCGCGCTCGTGCTCGGCGTCGTGCAGATCGACGCGGCCGCGCGCGACCTCCCGCGCCGCGCGCACCAGCGCCAGCGCCCGCGCCCCGGCGAGGTCGAAGGATTGCAGCCGCGCCGGCGCCGTACCCGCCAGCAGCTCGACCGACGGCAGGTCGCGCAGGCGGCCCGGCACGCCGTCCCAGTCGCTCCCGCGGCGCCCCAAGGCCGCGACCATGCGACGCTCGATCGCGGCCGCGCGCTGATACTCGATCAGCTGTTCGCAGATCGCCCATGCGAGCGCCTCGAACGGCTCCGGGCGGCGCCCCGCGCGCAGCCACGGGCGCCGGCGCAGCGAGCGTCCGATCAGGGGGTCGGAAGCGAAGCGGCGTAGAAACGCGCGCAGGTCCTCGTCGACCCCGAGCGCGAAGCGCATCCGGCGGATCCCGTACGCCGCCGCGGCCCGGGTTGCGGCGCGCGCGCCGAACACGACCACGTCGCGCGCCGGCTGCGCGACCCGGACCACCACCGGCTGATCGCCGTCGTGCAGGAGGCGCTCGAGCACGCCGCCGCGGCGGCGCACCAAACCGTCGCCGCCGTTCCAGCGCGGCAGCCGAAACGGACCAGCGGGCGTCACCTGCGCGCGCAACTCCACCAGCTGGCTCAGCGCCGGCGCCTCAGCGATCGCCTGAGCCGCCGAGCAGATGCACGTCGACGAGGAACGAGCGACTGCCGACGATCTGGACGAGCTCGGCGGCCCTGCCGCTGCCACGCTGCGCCGATGCGCGATTGCGCCGCGCGAGACGGCCTGTGCGAGCGCCCTTGCCGAGCACGCTCGCCCGGCGCCTGCGGCGGTGCACCAGGCCGACGACGGCGGCGCCTGCGACAAACCCGCCGGCGGCGACGGCGGCGGCCTGCACCGCCGGCATGACCGTGCCCGGCTGGCGCGGCGACAGGGCGTCGCCGGCGTCCTGGACGCGCACCACGCGCGGCGCCTCCACCAGCACCGGCAGCCCGTCCACCTCCTCGCCCTCGAACTCCTGCTCCGGCGCGTCCCGCGGCGCCGCTGGCTTGGGGGACTCGCTCACCCGGGGGAGTGTAGAGGGCGCCTCAGACTGCGTCTACAGCGGGCGCTCGTACACGCGGTAGCGGCGCTTGATCTCGCCGCCCATGCCCTCCATGGCGCGGTTCATGGGCTTGTTGACCTCGAGGATCCAGCCCATCTCGCCGCCGTGCTGCGGGGTGCGTTCGGCGGCGTCGAAGTGCATCTCATAGAAGCGCGCCGCCACACCGGTGTGCTGGTAGGCGGGCTTGACGCCGAGCGCGAACACGTACACCGCGTCGATCTTGCCCCGCTCGCGCAGCGCGGTCAGCCAGCCGAACGGCACCAGGCGTCCGCGTGGGCGCAGCTTCGCCAGCACCTGGTTGTAGTCGGGCAGCGTCAGCGCCGCGCCGACGACCTCGCCGGTGTCCTTGCGTTCAGCGACCATCGCCCAGTTCTCATCGAGGATCGGGCGCAGCTTCTTGGCGTAGTGACGCACCTCGGCCTCGGTCAGCGGCACGAAGCCCCAGTTGCGTTCCCACGCTGCGTTGTAGACCTCGAGAAAGCGCTCGACCTCCGCCTCTAGGTCCTTCTTGCGGAAGTTGCGACACACGATCCCGTGCTCGGACTCGACCTTCGCCGCCATCTCCCAGATCGCCGGGTGGACCTTGTCGCGACCGCTGACGTCGAGGCTCCACATGTACATGTCCATCACCTTCGACAGGCCGGCGTCGTGCTCCAGCAGCGATTGGTAGTAGCGGTGGTGCCAGGGGTTGAGGATCAGCGGCGGGGACTCGAAGCCCTCGACCATCAGGCCCGCCTCGTCGTTGGTCGTGAAGCTCATCGGGCCGATCATCGTGCCCGCCCCGTGCTCGCGCAGCCAGCTCTCCGCGGCGTCGAGCAGCGCGCGCGCCGCCTCGGGGTCCTGCTCGCACTCGAACCAGCCCCACAGGCCCCAGTCGTTGCCCTGGAACTCCTGCAGGTTTCTATCGATGTGCGCGCTGATACGCCCGACGGCGCGTCCGTCGCGCCACGCGAGGAAGTACTGGGCCTCGGCGTGCTCGAAGAACGGGTTTCGCGTCTGGTCGAGCTGCTCCTTCAGGTCGCTCAGCAGCGGCGCCACCCAGTTGGGCTCGTTACGATACAGCCGCCACGGCAGCTTGATGAACGTGCCCTCCTCGCGCTTGCTCGTCACGGGCCTGATCTCGACTGCCATCGCGGCGCGAACCCTATATGCCAACCTCAATAGACGTCTTTGCAAAGGTGCGCGGTCACGAGCGTGAGGAGCTGCTGCGCGCCGCCCGCGACGCAGACCTGATGCCGTACTTCCGCACCGTCGAGTCGCCGGCGATGCCGGTCGTCGAAATGGAGGGCGCGCCGCGGATCATGCTCGCCTCCAACAACTACCTCGGCCTGACCGGCGACGAGCGTGTGATGAAGGGCGCCGAGGATGCGCTGCACCGCTACGGCACGGGCCTGACCGGCTCGCGCCTGCTGAACGGCACCACCCCCCTGCACCTCGAGCTCGAGCGCGAGCTGGCCGAATGGATGGACACCGACGATGCGATCGTGTTCACGACCGGCCATCAGGCCAACGTCGGGACGCTCGGCACGCTGCTCGGCCCCAGCGACACGGTGATCGTGGACTCGGCCGACCACGCATCGATCCTCGACGGCGCGCTGATCTCCAAGGCGAAGATGCGCCCGTTCCGCCACAACCGGCTGGACAAGCTCGAGCGGGCGCTGGAGCGCTCCGAGCAGGACGGCGGCGGCGTGCTGGTGGTCGTCGACGGCGTCTTCTCGATGGAGGGCGACGTCGCCCCGCTCGTCGACATCACCGAGCTGTGCGCGCGCCACGGCGCACGCGTGATGGTCGACGAGGCGCACGGAGCGGGCGTGCTCGGCGCGCGCGGCGCCGGCGCGTCCGAGCTGCTGGGGGTCGAGGACCGCGTAGATCTGCGCATGGGCACCTTCTCGAAGTCGCTCGCGGCGTGCGGCGGGTTCGTCGCCGGGCCGGCCGAGGTCATCGAGTACCTTCGTATCTCCTCGCGCCCGTTCCTGTTCACCGCCTCGGCGGTCCCGGCCGCGCTCGGGGCCGCGCTCGCGGCGCTGCGGATCATCCGCTCGGACGAGGGCCCGCCACTGCTCGGCGCCGTGCTCGAGCGCGCCCGCTACCTCGCCGACGGGCTGAGCCGACTCGGCTATCGCACGCTCGCCGGCGAGCCCGTGCGCACGGGGCCCGGCGCCGACGCCCCGAGCGAGACGATCACCACACCGATCGTCCCCGTGCTCGTCGGCGATGACTGGAAGGCGGCCCTCCTGTGGCGGGCGCTGTACGACGGCGGCGTGTTCACCAACTGCGCGCTGCACCCCGCGGTGCCGCCGGCGGGCGCGTTGCTGCGTACGAGCGTGATGGCCACCCACGATCTCGCCACGCTCGACCGAGCGCTCGAGGTGTTCGCGTCGGTCAAGGTCGAGTTCGAGGCCGAGCACGGGCCGCTGCCGGGGCCCGAGACAAGCTGACCACGTTCGCCGGCGGACTGCATCCGAGAGCTCTCACAAGTGTCGCGTAGCGCGCGCTGTATCACCATGGTCACACAGTGTTCGTAAAGCCGATCACCGCGGCACCCGCGGCAGCCTGCCCAACGCCCGCCGCGCAACTTGTCCAAATCTTCACAAGTGCGGCCGCGATCGAAAAAGGTCGCTTCTAGCGCATGAAGCACCCGCCATGCAGTTGACCGGCGACCCCGTCCTGGCGTAGCTTCCACATGCGCTCTGCAAGACCGTTTCGAGGTTCGCCCTCCACACTTTCGTCGGGAGAGGGGTGAGTCGGGGGGACAGCCGCGACTTCTCGCGGCGGACCGCGTACGTCTGCGGGCGCGTATCCGAAAAATCAAGCAAGCACGCTCCCGCCGGCCTTGACCTGCGGGAGCGGGGAGAGTGCAGAAATGAACGCGACAGCGACGGTTGCCCCTGCCGGCCCACAGTACATGCGCGCGCTTGAACGCGCGAACAAGGTTCGACTCGCGCGCGCGGAGCTCAAGCGACGCGTGGCGATCGGCGATCTGCACGTGGCGGAGGTGATCCTCGAATGCCCCTGGCAGGCTCAGAGCATGGCTGTCGCGGACCTGCTGATGAGCCAGCGTCGCTGGGGCCAGACCCGCTGCCGCAAGTTCCTCAGCCAGGTTCCGATGTCCGAGAAGAAGACGATCGGCTCGATGACCGAGCGCCAGCGTCACACGCTCGCGGCGCTGTTGACCTCGGTGAATCGGGGTCGCGCGTGGACCGCGACCCCATGGCTAACGGACAGCCTGACGAGAGCTTGAGCTGCCACCAGCCGGCCAGCATGCCGATCAGGCCGAGCCGTGGCCGCACCTCCCACACCCCGCACACGCCCTGCCCGAGCTCGCGCACAGGCAGGCGTGCGAACTTGTAGCGGCCCGGCTCGAGCCGCATGCGCTCGAGCTGCTCGCGCGCGCGGCGCTCGCGCTGATCGCGCTCGTCCACCGTCGTACGCAACCCCTGCGTGCGCGCGACGAGCTCATCGCGCACCCGCTCGAGCGCGCCGAGGTCGAGCAGCGCGGGGGCGTGAGGCGCTCCGCCGCTCGGCGCTGCCGGGGCCGCGACGTAGGGGAAGCGCTCGGCGACGGTGGCCGACAGCTCGCGCTCGAGCCGTGCGATCTGTGCCCGTAGCGCGGCGCGCGCGGCGCGCTCGTCGATCTGCCCGGTGACCGGGACTTCTCGCTCGAGGATCTGCCGCTCGTCGTAGCTCACACGCGCCTCCTTCCGGCAAGACGATTCTACCTACGTTCGAGCGTCGCGCTGCAGTTCCACAGGGCCTCCTCGACATACAGCGACGGCACCCCCTCGACCTGGACCGCAAACAGCGTCAACTGCTGCGTTTGGGCTCCGGGCTCGTGCCCGGGCGCCACCTCGCCGAACAGGACTGCGAGCGGCGTGGAGGAGTCGGCGACTACGAGGCGCCCCGCCGGCAGCGCCGGCGCGGCCGGCGAGCGCCCCAGGGGCTCGCCTTCGCTGCAGGCGCGGATACCGAGCTCGCCGTCGAGCGAGCGCGCGTCGAGCGCCCATACCGGGACACCGGTATCGAGCAGCGCGATCAGCAGCGCGTCCGCGAGCAGGCCCTCGGTGGCAAAGCCGCCGCGCAGCATCCGCTCCATGACGGCGGCCTCGATCGGCGTGCGCACGACGTCGGGGTCGAGACCGATCTGGCGGAAGAAGACGCGGTAGGCGCCCGGCACCGGCTCGCGTCGCAGGCCGATTGCGTGCGCGCCGCGAAACCGGTTGGACAGTTCGCGCAGGCGCGCGCGTACCTCCGCCGGCGAGTCGCCTGTGAGCGCTTGCTTGCGCTTGTGCAGCGCCTCGCCGATGAACAGCGACAGGCCAGGGAGCTCCTCCTCGAGCTCGCGCCCGCGCCAGCCCCGGGCCGACTGCCCGCGCTCGGCGCCGGAGCCGGCGCGCTCGCTCAAGGCGCCGGCGCCCCCGGTGTGCGGGCCTGCGAGGCAGCCACGAGCGCGCTGACGCGTGCGCGCAGCGTCCCCGGCGACGGACTCGCCAACAAGGCCTGGCTCTGCACGACGCCTCCCCGATAGACGAAGTTCACCTGCGGACAGCTCAGCACTTTATATAGAGAGCCCACCGCGCCATCGCTGTCGAGGCCGACCGGCAGCGTCAGGCGCTGCGAACGGATGAGCCGGCGCAGCGCCGCGCGGTCTCCCTCGATCGCCACCCCCGCAAAGCGCACGGTCGGGAACGACGGCGCGAGCTGCTGCAGCTCGGCGAGGATCTTCGTGCAGCCGCCGGCGTCGACGAACAGCGCGAGCACCACGGGCCCCTGTTCGTAGAGCTGGCAGACGTTCAGGATCTGCGCTCCGCGCTCCGCGCACGCCGGCACACGCCCCGCACCGCCCTGATCGGCGCGCGTGGCGATGTCCGCGTCACCCTGCACGCTGCCCAGCACCAGCGGCACGGCGAACGGCGCGATCCGGCTGCCCGGCGGGATGCCGGTCAGGTCGGCCGGCCGCAGGAACAGCAGGTAGATCGCAGCGAGCGCGAGGACCACGGCGCCGGCCAGACCCGCGTAGCGCCGGTAGCGCGGGTCGCTCACGCTCATCGAGCGGCGCGGGAAGCCGCCAGCCGTCGCATGCTCGGCAGCGACCGTCTGCTGAGGCCGCCTTCTGCAGCCGCATCGCAGATCACGATCGTCGCGGGTAGCGCCAGCAGCACTCCCACGAGCGAGACGCTCAGGTCGATCAGCGTCACGAGACCGAAGTCGCGGAGCATCGTGATGTCCGAGAACACGAGCACGCCGAACCCGGCGATCGCTGTCACGCCCGAGGCGGCGATCGCCGCACCGGTGCGGCGATAGCTGCGACGCAGCGCCTCGATCGTGTCATAGCCGGCGAGCCGTTCCTGGCGGTGACGCTCGGAGAGCAGCACGCTGAACTCGGTCGAGATCGCGATCACGAGCGCGCCGAGCGTGACCGACATCGGGTTCAGCGGCACCCTGACCGCGAACAGGATCAGCGCCGACCAGCCGCTGGCCAGGACGATCGGCACCATCGGCACGAGCGCGCGGCGACGGTCGCCGCGGAACGCGACGAGCAGCACGAGCGCGACCGCTGCGAGCCCCACCAGCAGCGTCTCCAGGCGCCGCCAAGGGTCGGCCACCGCGGAGCCCGACTGCGCCGCCAGTACCGACAGCCCGACGAGGCTCGCGTGCACACCGGCGGGCGGATGCAGGCTCGAGCGCATCTGTTCGATCAGGCGCTGCTGGGCGTCGAGGCCCATCAGACGGATGCCGAACGCAAGCGTCGCGACGCGCCTGCCGGGCGTGATCACGTCCTGGGAGAAGTACGACGGGATCACCCCCAGCAGGCCGTTGATCTCTCGCTGCGAGAGCTTCGGGCTGCCGGCGCCGCGCGATCCCTGGCCTTCGAAGAGATCGGGAAGCGAGAAGGCGGGGCACAGGCTCGCCTTGCTGCAGCCCTTGGCCGAGCTGTAGCCAAACCGTGCGAGCACGCTCTTCTGGTAGCCGACCATCCATTCGATCGTCGAGGGCTTGGTCAGGTCGTTGCCTTCGATCATCAACTCGATTTCGCCGCCCACGCCCGTGATCTGCTCGACGGTGTTGAGGTTCTGAAGCGAGCCGAGGCTCTGGGGGACGAGCTTGGTGATGTCTGTCTGCACCTTGGTCTGGGTGTCGAGGCCCCAACCGAGCGCGGCGAGCGCCAGCCCCACGCCGAGCACTCGCCCTGGGTGGCGCACCGAGCCGACGAGCGCGGCGCTGCTGATGAGACGCGTGAGCGGATTGTCGGCGACGAGCTCGCGCGCCCCGCGCCAGGCCGGCGCGAGCACGCGCGCGGCGAGCCCGCCCGCCAGGCGAGGTGCGCCAGCCGGGGCGACGGGTGCCGCCAGAGAGATCGCGGCCGCCCCCACGCTCAGCGCGCACAGCAGCGCGATCGTGACACCCACGACCAGCAGCACGCCGAAGCCGCGGACCATCGGCACGGGCGAGAGCAGCAGCGCCAGCATCGCGGCTGCGCTGGCCGCGGCGGCTGTCGCAATCGTCGGCCCACCGGCGCGCGCCGCGCGCGCCACGAGCATCGGCGCGTCGGCGCGCGGGGCGCCGGCCGCGGCGCCTTCGTCACCGGACCCGGCCCGCTCGGCCTCCTCCTGCACTCGAGCCTGGAACTGGATCGCGTAGTCGACGGCGAGGCCGACGAGCACTGGCAGCACGGCGATCGAAGCCATCGTCAGCGATGCGCCCGCGGCCGACAGCGCCCCGAACGTGAGCGCGGCGGCGAGCAGCGCAAGCGCCAGCGGCAACAGGCGCGGGCGCCCGGAGAAGACCAACCCCAGCGACGCGCCCATGACCAGCAGCACGGCGATCAGCAGAAGCTCGATCGAGTGGCTGATCGAGCTGGTCAGATCGGAGACGATCACCGGCTCGCCGGTGACTATGTAGGTCTCGCCGTGTGCGAGCTGCCACTGGGGCATGCGCACCGCCTGGCGGATCAGCCCGATCGTCCGGGACCGCTGCGTTTCGGAGAGGCCCGCCTTCATCCGCACCGAGACCAGCGCCGCGTCGCGGCTCGGGAACAGGTAGGCGAAGCGCGACTTCGGGGTGCCTGCGGGCTTGGTCGAGTCGAACACCACGTTCGAGACGAAGTTCGCGTCTTCGATGCTCGGCCGCGCGTTCAGGCCGTATTCGAGCGCGAGCGTCACGAGACTCGACTCGAATTCCGCCTGGGTCACCTTGGCCGCCTGCTGTCCCAGCGCTCGCGCCTGCGGGCTCGGCAGCCCGCGCGCGACCGCGGCGGCGTAGATGGAGCGTTCCGCCTGCTTGGCGCGAACTTGCGCCGCCTGGCTCTGGCTCGTGAGCTGTTCGTCGATCCGTTCGGCCGCCTCGTCGAGGAAGGTGCCCGGCCCAAATGCCACCTTGACGGTCTTTGCGCGCGCTAGCTGCCCGCACGGCCCGTCGACGCCGCCCTCGGCGGGCAGCGCCTTGGCGGGCACGTTGCCCGACAGGCATCCCTCGAGGCCGAGCAGGCGCTCGATGTCCGAGCTCAGCACGAGCTGCTGCAGGTTGCCCTTCACCAGGACCACGACCGGCTCTTCGCCGAAGCCGCGGTAGAAGCGCTGCGTCGCCTGGTACTGGCTGCTCGAGCTCGACACCAGGGTGCTGGTGGCCGCGCTCGGGCGCAGCCGCAGCGCCAGGCCGGCCGCGCCCAGCCCGAGCACGATCGCGACCGCAATCACGAGCCGCGGTCGCCGCGCCGCGCCGCCCGCGAGGGCCGACAGAATTCGCGATGCGTTCACAGAGGAAGGCTAACCGGGCGGGGGGTCACAACGAGCCGTCTGACGAATGGTCCGGGGGCCGGATCGTCGTTCCTGGCAAGGACGCAGTGAGCGAAGTGTGCTCTGCACACGAGCGATCGAGGACGCAGCCAGGGGCGACGAGGCGGCCCCCGGGTTAGTCCATGCCGAGGGGGCCGGCTGATTCGCCGGAGAGGAACTGCCGCACAAATGGATTTTCGGATGCGAACAGCTCGTCGGCCGGACCGGATTCGACGATGCGGCCCTTCCACAGCACCGAGATGTGCTCGGCGACGCGTCGCGCGCTCATGATGTCGTGCGTGATCACGACGTAGCAGCCGCCGTTCTCGGCGTGCACTTCCTTGATCAGCTCGCACAACAGCGCGGTGCGCACCGGGTCCAGGCCGGAGTCGGGCTCGTCGAACAGCACGATCTCGGGGTCGAGCACGAGCGAGCGAGCGAAGCCGGCGCGCTTGCGCATGCCCCCGGAGAGCTCGTTGGGCATCTTCCCGCCCTCGCCCCCGAGGCCCACCTCTTTCATGCGCCGGTTGACGATTTCGGCGATCTCATCCTCACCCTTCTCGGTGTGCTGACGCAGCGGGAAGGCGATGTTGTCGTACAGGTTGAGCGAGCCGAACAGCGCGCCGTCCTGGAACAGCACGCCGAATTTCCTGCGCATCGTGAACAGCTCGTCGTCAGAGAGGCTGGGGATCGAGACTCCGTTGACGAGCACGTCGCCCTGATCGGGGTACAGCAGCCCGACGATGTGCTTGATGCAGACCGACTTGCCGGTGCCCGACGGGCCGATGATCATCGAGATCTTGCCCTCCGGCAGGCCCATGTTCAGCCCCCGCAGCACGTGGTTGCGCCCAAAGGACTTGTGGACCTCGACGAACTCGATCGCGTCGGGCGCGTTGGAGGGCCGGATCACTCCGGTGTGGAAGGGGTACTCCTGCTCGTCCTCGCCCTGTCCCTGCACAGGATCCTGCGTCGCCATCCTGCGTCAGCCGCCGATCGGAGCCCGCGCGTTGGTGCCCCAGAAGATCTGGGTGCCGAATGCGTCGATCACGTTCACGAGTATCAGGTTTAGCACCATCGACTTCGCGGTCGCCCTGCCCACCCCGACAGGCCCACCACTGGCGTTGTAGCCGTAGTAGCACGCCACCAGCACGATCGCCGTGGCCATCGCCAGTCCCTTGAGCACGCTGAAGAGGAAGTCCGTGGGATTCTGGAACTGCCAGAAGATCAGCAGGAACCCTCCACTGGACGTGAACCCGAGCTGATCGACGATCGCGAGGTAGGAGGCAAGGAACGCCACACCGATCGCGGTGATGTACATGAACGGCAGCACGATCCAGGTCGCGAGCAGGCGTGTCGCACACAGGAACACCATCGAGTCGACGCCCATCACCTCGAGCGCGTCGATCTCCTCCGAGATCCGCATCGCGCCGAGCTCGGCCACGATCCCGGTGCCGACCTTGGCGGACATCATGTACCCGAACACGAGCGGCACGGCCTCGCGCAGGTTGCACCAAGCGGCGAAGACGCCGGCGTAGTTCGGCGTACCGGTGGATTGGTTGAAGTAGCCCGCCTGGATGCCGCAGCCGCCGAGGCCGATCAGAAACACGAGGCCCCAGATGACCGTCGTCGAGCCGATGATCAGGATTCCCGCCTGGCGCAGCGACTCGCCGAAGAACCTGAACACGCGCAGGCTGAAGACATCGCCGACGATCGTCCCGGTGAAGCGCGCGATCTCGCCGGTCGCGGCGAGCCATTCGCGCGGCAGCGCGAGCATTTCGTTCATTACTTGATCACCAGGATTTGCGGGTGCGTGGCGAGCAGGGTTTGCGTGAAGACGTAGTTGAACGCGCCGATCCCGAGGAACGCGACGACGACCGCCTCGTTGACCGCGCGCCCGACGCCCTCGGCGCCGCCGGAGGCGGTCATGCCCTTGTAGCAGCAGACGATCGCGATGATCGCGCCGAACACCGTCGACTTCAGCACCGAGCCCCACAGATCGGTCACGTCGGCGTTCGCGAACAGCGTCCCCCAGAAGGACCCCAGTGAGCCGCCGTTGTAGAGCTCGGCGATGATGCCGCCGTAGATCCCGAACAGCAGCGCGTAGATGTCGAACAGGCCGGTGACGATCATCAGCGACAAAAAGCGCGGCACGACGAGATTCTTGACGGGGTCGACTCCGAGGACCTGCAGCGCGTCGAGCTCCTCGCGCACCTTGCGCGCACCGAGGTCCGCGGTGATCGCGGTGCCGGCGACCCCGGCGACGACGATCGCGGTGATGAACGGCCCGATTTCGCGCACGACCTCGATCACGAAGAAGCCGCCGAGACGGTCCAGCGCGCCGAAGATCCTCAGGAAGTCAGCCGCCTGCAACCCCGGGGCGCCGTAGTTGATCGCAACGGTCGAGACGAGCAGCGGGAACCACACGAGCCGTAGCGTGAACAGGAACTGGGAGACGAGCTCGCCGCCGTACGGGTAGGGCGGGCGCAGCGCGGACCAGATGGTCCTGCCGGTGAGGATCATCATGTCCCCGAATTCCTCGAGCACATGCCTCGCCGGTGTGCCCGCCCGTTCGGCGACGCTGCGAACCATTTCTCCCTACTCCTCCTCGAGTCGCGATCAGTGGTCGGACAAACTGTACGCGATGCGCCACTCCTACGCAGCAGCTTGGCGCCCACGCGCCTCGCGCAGCCGGGCACCACGCGCCACCCCCGCTGGTATCGTGGCGCGATCGTGAGGGGAGGGCGGAAAGGCTTCTGGGTGGTGCCGTGTCGCGCTCGCGCGGCCCTCACGCGCGCGCCGCGAGCCTCCGCCGTTGCGTCCTGCGCGCTGGCCGCGCTGGCGCTCGCCGGGTGCGGCGGCGGCGCCCGCCAGGACGCGGGCGAACCCGCGGGCACGTTCCCGATGAAGGCCCTCGCCAGCTTCCCTGCCGCGCAGTCGATCGCCCGCCCGTCGCGGTTCGTGCTGGCGGTGCGCAACACCGGCGCCCGGACCGTGCCCGACGTGGCCGTCACGATCGACTCGTTCAACTACACCTCGAACTATCCCGAACTGGCGTCGCGCAAGCGCCCGGTGTGGGCGATCGAACGTGGACCTGGCGCGATCGCCTCGCCGCCCGTGGAAACCGAGAACGTCAGCCTGCCGGGCGGCGCCCAGACTGCGTACGTCAACACGTGGGCGTTCGGCCCGTTGGCGCCAGGTAAGACGAAGACGTTCATCTGGCGGGTCGTGCCAGTGAAGGCGGGCAGCTTCACGGTCCACTACGCGGTCTCGGCGGGGCTCGCCGGGAAGGCCAAAGCGCGGCTCGAATCGCGCTCCGGCATTCGCGGGCGGTTCAACGTCTACGTCAAAGCGGCGCCCAACCTCAAACACGTCAACCCGAACACCGGGCAGGTCGAAGAGGGCCGGTTCCCGAGCACGCCCTAGCCGGGCAGGCGCCGTCAGGCGCGGCGCCGGCGAAGCCAAAGACCGGGCAGGCGCCGTCAGGCGCGGCGCCGGCGAAGCCAATGACCGGGCAGGCGCCGTCAGGCGCGGCGCCGGCGAAGCCAAAGACCGGGCAGGCGCCGGAGGCCCGCTTTTGGCCGCCTGTCGAAAGATCGGCCGCGCGATTTCGCCATTGGGTGATCCCTTTCGGCGCGCTTGGCACTACGATTGCGTGCGGCTCTGTGCGCTCGCCGGGGCCGGCGCGCCCCCATAATTTCTCGAGGAGGAATCGACCGAGCCCATGCCAAGGACCCGCCAGCAGAATGTCACCGCCGCACAGTGGAGCGCCAACGGAACCGCGCTCGGGTCGCCAGACCTGACGATCGCCGACAACCAGGTCTTCGGAGCCAACGTGTTCTCGGCGGCCGTGCAGCGCCGACGCCTGCCCAAGCACGTGTACAAGGCGCTGCAGCGAACGCTGGCGCGCGGCGAGGCGCTCGACACCTCGCTGGCGGACGCGGTCGCCCAGGCGATGAAGGAATGGGCGATGGAGAAGGGCGCGACCCATTACACGCACTGGTTCCAGCCGCTGACGGGCTCCACGGCGGAGAAGCACGACTCCTTCTACGGTCCCGCGGGCGACGGATCGGCGATCGCGGAGTTCTCGGGCAAGGAGCTGATCCAGGGTGAGCCCGACGCCTCGTCGTTCCCGACGGGTGGCATCCGCGCGACGTTCGAGGCGCGTGGGTACACGGCGTGGGACCCCACGAGCCCGGCGTTCATCCTCGAGAACCCCAACGGCGCGCTGCTGTGCATCCCGACGGCGTTCACGTCGTGGACCGGCGAGGCGCTCGACCAGAAGATCCCGCTGCTGCGCTCGATGGACGCGCTGTCGAGAGCTGCGATCCGCGCACTCGACCTGCTCGGCGTCGAGGACGCCCAGCGCGTGTTCACGACGATCGGCGACGAGCAGGAGTACTTCCTGATCGACGAGCAGTACTTCTTCGAACGCCCCGACCTGGTGACGACCGGGCGCACGCTGTTCGGCGCCAAACCGCCGAAGGGCCACGAGCTCGACGACCACTACTTCGGCTCGATCCCGGAGCGCGTGCTCGCGTACATGCTCGAGCTCGAGCTGGAGCTGGCGAAGCTGGGCGTCCCGATCAAGACGCGCCACAACGAGGTCGCGCCGAACCAGTACGAGGTGGCGCCGATCTTCGAGAACTCGAACGTCGGCTCGGACCACCAGATGATCACGATGCAGCTGATGCAGAACACGGCGCGCCGCTATGGCCTGGTGTGCCTGCTGCACGAGAAGCCGTTCGCGGGCGTCAACGGCTCGGGCAAGCACAACAACTGGTCGATGGGCACCGACACCGGGCTGAACCTGCTCGACCCCGGCGACACGCCGGCGGAGAACCTGCAGTTCCTGTTCTTCTGCGCGGCGGTGATCCAGGCGGTCAACAAGCACCAGGCGCTGTTGCGCGCGTCGATCGCGAGCGCGGGCCAGGACCACCGTCTGGGCGCGAACGAGGCGCCGCCGGCGATCATCTCGATCTTCCTCGGCGCGGAGCTCGAAAAGGTCTTCGGAGCGATCGAGTCCGGCAAGGTGCAGGCGTCGAAACCGGGTTCGTTCCTCGGGCTCGGCACGCCGGTGCTGCCGTCGCTGCCGCTGCACGGAGGCGACCGCAACCGCACGAGCCCGTTCGCGTTCACGGGCAACAAGTTCGAGTTCCGTGCGCTCGGCTCGAGCTCCTCGCCGGCGTTCCCGAACACGGTGCTCAACACGATCGTCGCGGAGTCCGTCGACGAGCTGACCGACAAGCTGAAGACCGCGTTGAAACCATCGGGCGCAACGCTCGAGAAGGCCGTCACCAGCCTCGTCAAGGCCGTGTGGGCGGCGAACAAGCAGGTCGTGTTCGACGGCGACAACTACTCCGAGGCGTGGCACAAAGAGGCGGAGAAGCGCGGCCTCGCGAACCTCAAGACGACCCCCGACGCGCTGCCGTGGCTGGTGGACAAATCGACCGTCGCCGCGTTCAAGAAGTACAAGGTGCTCTCCAAGCGCGAGCTCGAGGCACGCTACGAGGTGTTCACCGAGCAGTACGTGATGACCATCAACATCGAGGCCGAGACGGCGGCGGCGATGGGGCGCACGATGCTGCTGCCGGCGGCGGTGCGCTACCTCAACGAACTCCGCGATACTGGTCTGGACGAGCTGATCGCAGAGATCGAGCCGGTCGTCAAGGAGCTGCACTTCGCGCAGATCAAGCTCGAGGACGCAAACCTCGACGAGAACCACCCCGTCGGTGCCCAGAAGGAGGCCGTGTACATGCGCGACACGGTGATCCCGGCGATGGAAGACGTCCGCGAGGTCGCCGACCGCCTGGAGAAGCTCGTCGCGGACGACCTATGGCCCCTGCCGAAGTATTCCGAGATGCTTTTTATTAAGTAATCGGCGCGCGCGTGGTGAGCGGCGGCCGCGGTCTCGTTCTCGCTGCCACGGTCACCCTCGGTTGCGTGCGCGAAGGTGAGCGACGGCCGCGGGCCCGATCGCGGCCGTCGGTTCACCGATTCCGGTCCGTCAGAGAAGAAACTGACGGCGACCGGTGCGCTCCCGGTAGGTGCAATCCAGCACCTGCGGGCAGCGTGTGAGCCATCCGTAGTCGTGCCCCGGCTGTGTGCCGAGGACGATCGCGAGCTCGTAGTCTTCGGGGCCGAAGCCGGAGGCGTCGCGGCGCGGGTCGGGATCGACGCTGTGCATCGCCTCGCCGTCGACCCAAAGCGCTCCCACCAGCGGGTCGTGGAAGTCGACCTGCGCGCCCTCCTCCAGCAGCCGCGAGATGATCTCGACCGCCGGCGCGTTGGTGGCGTCGGCGACACCCGGCTTGTAGGCCACCCCGACGACCAGCACGCGCACGTCCCGCAGCTGGCGCCCGGAGCGCAGCAGCAGCTCGTGCGCGCGCATCGCCACCCGCCGCGGGCGCGCCGCCAGCGTGGACATCGCCGCTTCGATCAGCGTCGCCGGGCGGCCGTGTTCTCGCAGCCCGGCGAGCAGGTGATGCGGGTCCACGCCGACGGCGTGGCCGCCGACCCCGGGAGAGGGATAGTGGGGCATGAAGCCGAACGGCTTGGTGGCGGCGGCGTCGGTGACCTCGATCGGGTCGAGCGCGTGCGTGCGACAGGCGTCGGCCATCTCGAACGCGAGCGCGATGTTGACGGCGCGGAAGCTGCTCTCGTACAGCTTCACCATCTCGGCGGCCGCCGGCGAGGAGACACGCTGAAACCCGTCACACAGCGGAGCGAGCAGCTCGGCGGCGGCTCCGAAGCACGTCTCGGTGACGGCGCCGAGCACCCGCGGGGTGACCGGCCCCTGGTGCTCGGCGACGCCGGCGTCGGTGCGCTCGGCTGAGAACGCGACGAACACGTCCTCGCCTACGCATAGGCCCCGCTCGGAGAGGGGCTCGACGAGCAACTCGCGCGTGCTGCCGACGTACGTGCTCGTGCTCAGCACGAGCGTCTGACCGGGGCGCGCGTTCTCCACGACCGCCGCGCACACACGCCTGAGCGGCTCGGTGATCGCGACACCGCGGCGGTCAACCCTGTTCGCGACGCAGATCAGCACACCGTCGGCGGCGCTGAGGGCCTCGAACTCGCCGGTCAGCTCGAAATCCTCCTCGCCCATGTGCGCGCGCAGGTACTCCCAGTCCGCTCGCGGAATGTCAGCTCGTCCTCCGCGAATCTCGCTCAGCCGGCTGGCGGAGGTGTCGATCCCCACGATCCGGACGCCCGCGCGACGCAGCGCGATCGCGCTCGGCAGGCCCGTGTGACCGAGTCCCACGACGGCGACGAGCGCCCTCCCGGTCTCAGCGGCGTTGGCGGCGCGGGCGGCGCCCAGCGTGCCGCTGGCCGTCTCGCGCAGGTGCTCGCCGCGACGCGCATATGCGGACCACTCGAAGCGGTCCCTGGCGGGTGCCCCAACCAGATCCTGCGATGTCATCTTCTTGCCCCCTATTCGACTTTGGCCGACGGATCGAGCGTCAGTGGCAGTGTGCTCCGTGGGCGCCCGCACCTCGCAGATGTTCGACGTCTTACCGATGCTCGCGTCCGGCGAGGACGACAGCGCGCCGTCCGAAACGGGCAGAATCACCACCGCGGCGACTCGCGGCTGACCGAACATGAACGTCGCCGAGGCGATCGACGACCGACAAGCTCACGACGGCCACTCGCTCATCGCGCGTGGTTGACAACCCTGCCGAGCGGATACATGTTTGACAACCCTGCCGAGCGGGTAGTATCCGCCGGAGACGGTGGTTGCGGAGTCCGCGGCAGGGCTGTGCAGAGGGTGCTAGACAAGACAACTCGTATCAGGAGGAGACAGTGGAGATGAGGGCACGCGTGGCGGATTTGATGCTGGCATTGCCGATAAAACTTGACGTGCGCAGGCTGGGTGCCGGGAGGAGACCGCTACTGGCGGTGCTCGGCCTGGTGGTGCTTGGGATGTTTGGCGTTGCGCAGCCGGCTTTGGCGAGCAAAACGACCGAAGAATATGAGGTGTTCAGCGACTGCCCGGTGGCGACATCGGCGGAGTGCGTCGTCTCCCCGACGTTCGACGGAGAATTCAAGATCGGCCGCAAGCCGGTCCCGATCTCCACGCCCATCCTGCTGCAGGGCGGCCTGTTGACCAGCGAACTGACAGAAAACACGCTTGTGGCCGCCGCTGATGGCAACACGCTCTCGAAAACCGCGCTGACGGTGCCGGGTGGGCTCACGGGGATCGTGGGCCTGGAAGGCAGCGAAGTGACGGCGACCGCGGAAATCGCCGGGCCGGCCAGCTCCGTGCACATCAACAGGGAGGAAGTGCTCAGCTCGCGCCATCCGGGGATCGTGTTGCCGCTGAAGGTGAAACTGGGCAACCCGCTGCTCGGGGAAGAATGCTACATCGGCAGCGACGCTGAACCGATCCTGCTGCACCTGACGACCGGCACGACGAGCCCGCCCGCGCCGAACACGCCGATCACGGGATCTCGTGGAACGACCCACATCCGTGGCCAAATCCTTGAAGTCAGCGGCGTCTCGCTGGTCGACAACAGCTTCTCGGCACCGGGAGTCACGGGATGCGGCGGACCGCTGCTCTCTGCCGTGTACGACCCGATCCTCGACCTCGATATCGGGCTCCCCGCAGCGGCCGGCTCCAACACGGCGATAATGAACAGCAAGCTTGAACAGGTCCCGCCTGAAGACGTCGTCAAGTACTGGCAGATACCCACGGTCAAAAGCATCACCCCCAACACCGGGACCAAAGCGGGCGGCACCACGGTCACGGTCACGGGCACCGGGTTCGCTCCCGGGAGTACCGTCACGGCGATCAGGTTCGGCAGCGTGCCGGGCACCTCGGTGAACTGCAGCTCGAACACCACGTGCACGGTCACGACCCCCGCGAACACCGCCAAAAAAGCCGTAAAAGTGGACGTAAGGGCAAAGGTATACGGCAAAACCAGCCCGGTGAACCGGCCCGCTGACCAGTACACCTACGAATGATCGAGACCTGACACACCCACACCCAACCGGCTACGACGGTCAGCCAGCTACAGAGCGCACCCGGTGCAGCGTGCCGGGCGGGTCCCTCGTCCCGCCCGGCACGTCTCCCCCGCTCGGTCCGCGCGGGCGATGAGCGCAGGCCCCCACTAGCTAGCATGGCTGCATGCGCGATTACCTTGACGCGATCCACAGCCGCGTCGTCGTCTACGACGGCGGCATGGGCGCCACGCTCGAGCAGTTCGATTTGTCAAGCGAGGACTACGGCGGCCTGCAGGGCAAGTGCCACGAGGCGCTGATCCTCAACCGCCCCGACGTGATCGAGGGCGTGCACGCCTCGATGCTCGACGCGGGCGCGGAGGTCGTGGAGACCGACACCTTCCAGGGCTCGCGCATCAAGCTCGGCGAGTGGGGTCTGGCCGACTACACGGTCGAGATCAACACGAAGGCCGCTGAGATCGCCCGCAAGGCCGCGGGCGAGAGCCGCTACGTCGCCGGCTCGATCGGACCGACCGGCTACCTGCCGGCATCCGAGGACCCCTCGCTCGGACAGATCCGCTTCGGCGAGCTGGTCGAGGTCTTCACCGAGCAGGCCGAGGGCCTGATCGACGGCGGCGCCGACCTGATCATCATCGAGACGGCGCAGGACATCCTCGAGGTCAAGGCCGCCGTGTTCGGCGCGCGCGCCGCGTTCAGGAGCACCGGGCGCACGCTGCCGATCCACACCTCCGTCTCGCTGCTGCCCAACGGCGGCAAGATGCTGCTCGGCACCGACATCTCCGCGGTGCTCACGACGCTCGAGGCGCTGCAGGTCGACGTGATCGGCCTGAACTGCTCGACCGGCCCCGAGGACATGCGCGACGCGATTCGCTTCCTGGGTGAATATTGCCCCGTGCCGGTGGCGTGCATCCCCAACGCCGGCCTGCCGCTGCAGGGACCCGACGGCGAGACGATCTTCCCCGAGAAGCCCGAGCCGCTGGCGGACGCGCTGCAGGAGTTCGTCGAGCGCTACGGCGTCGGCGTCGTCGGCGGCTGCTGTGGCACGACGCCCGAGCACATTCGCGCGATCGCGGAGCGCGTCGCGAGAAGGCCGGTGAGCGCTCGCCCGACACCGCGCACGCCGCACCTCTCATCGATGATCGCCGCCACGCCGCTGCAGCAGGAGCCCCCGCCGACGATGGTCGGAGAGCGCGTCAACTCGCAGGGGTCGCGCAAGGCCAAGGAGCTGCTGCTCGCCGACGACTACGACGGGCTCGTCCAGATCGCAGAGGACCAGGTCACCGGCGGCGCGCATGTGCTCGACCTGTGCGTCGCGCTGACCGAGCGCCAGGACGAGGACGAACAGATGCGACTGCTCGCCAAGAAGGTCTCGCTGACGCAGCCCGCGCCGATCCAGGTCGACTCGACCGAGCCGGAGGTGATCGAACGCGCGCTCGAGCAGATCCCCGGCCGCGCGATCGTCAACTCGGTCAACCTCGAGGCCGGCCGCGCGAAGCTCGACCGCGTCGTGCCGGTCGCGCTCGCCCACGGCGCGGCGCTGATCGCGCTGACGATCGACGAGGTCGGAATGGCGAAGACCGCCGACAGGAAGGTCGAGATCGCAAAGCGCATCCGCGACCTGTGCTGCGAGGAGCACGGCCTGGACCCGCAGCTGTTGATCTTCGACTGCCTCACGTTCACGTTGACCACGGGCGATGAGGAGTGGCGACCGTCGGCGGTGGAGACGATCGCCGGGATCAAAGCGATCAAGGAGCAGATCCCCGACGTGAAGACCTCGCTCGGGGTCTCCAACGTCTCCTTCGGCGTCTCGCCGGGCGCGCGCGCGGTGCTCAACTCGGTGTTCCTGCACCACTGCGTCGACGCGGGCCTCGACCTGGCGATGGTCAACCCCAACCACATCACTCCCTACTCGGAGATCCCCGACCTCGAGCGCGAGCTGGCCGACGACCTCGTGTTCAACCGACGCGAGGACGCGCTGGAGAAGTTCATCGAGCACTTCGAGTCCAAGGGTCCCGAAGACGTGAGCCAAGGCGCCGCTGACCCGACCGAGGGCATGGAGCCAGAGGAGGCACTGCACTTCCACATCCTGCGCCGCCGTCGCGACGGCGTCGAGGACCAGATCGACCGCAGCGTGGAGAAGATCGGCGCCGTGCCGACGCTCAACGAGGTGCTGCTGCCCGCGATGAAAGAGGTCGGCGACAAGTTCGGCGCCGGCGAACTGATCCTGCCGTTCGTGCTGCAGTCGGCCGAGGTGATGAAGCGCGCGGTCGCCCAACTCGAGAAATACCTCGACAAGATCGAGGGCTACACGAAGGGAACCGTCGTGCTCGCCACCGTGTTCGGCGATGTGCACGACATCGGCAAGTCGCTCGTCAACACGATCCTCACCAACAACGGCTACACCGTTGTCGACCTCGGCAAGCAGGTGCCGATCCAGACGATCGTCGACGCCGCGCAGGAGCACGACGCCACCGCGATCGGCCTCTCCGCGCTGCTCGTCTCCACCTCCAAGCAGATGCCCGCCTGCATCCAGGAGCTGCAGGCCAAGGGCCTCTCCTACCCCGTGCTGATCGGCGGCGCCGCCATCAACCGCGCCTTCAGCTACCGTGCGCTCTACCCCGGCGGCAAAGACTCAGACGTTGTCTACGAGCCGGGCGTCTTCTACTGCAAGGACGCCTTCGAGGGCCTCGCCGTGATGGACCAGCTGATCGATGAGGACGCACGCGGCGCGCTCGTGCAGAAGCTGCTCGCCGGCGCCACCGAGTTCCGCGCCAAGGGTGACGCGCCCGAGGAGGATCTCAACTTCGCCGATGACTCCGTGCGCTCCCCCGCGCGCACCGACGTGCCGATCCCCACGCCGCCCTTCTGGGGCGTCAAGGAGATCCCCGTGGACCTCGACGAGGTCTACCGCCACCTCGACACACACGTGCTGTTCAAGCTTCACTGGGGCGGGCGCGGCGTCAAAGGCGAGGCGTGGCAGACGCTGCTGCGCGAGGACTTCCGCCCGCGCCTGGAGCGCATGTGGAAGGAGCAGACCTACCTGCATCCGCGCGCGCTGCTCGGCTTCTTCCCCTGCTACGCGCTCGGCAACGACATCGTCGTGCTCGACCCCGAGGACCGCACAACGGAGCTCACGCGCTTCGTCTGCCCGCGCCAGCCCAAGGGCGATCGCATCTGCCTCGCAGACTTCTTCCGGCCTGCGGTCGGCTCGGACGGTGCGACCGTCGCTCACCGGCACGGGCGAGCCGCCGGCGGAGCTCGACGTGATCGCGGTGCAGGCCGTGACGGTCGGCTCGGAGGTGACCGAGCTGATGGCGAGGCTCGAGGCCGAAGGCGAGTTCGCCGAGCAGCTGTTCGTGCACGGCCTCGGCGTGCAGACCGCCGAGGGCCTGGCGGAGTGGCTGCACTACGAGGTCCGCCAGATGCTCGACATCCCGCTCACGCAGGGCCGGCGCTACTCGTGGGGCTACCCGGCGGTGCCCGAGCAGTCCGAGCACCTGAAGGTGGCGAAGCTGCTCGACCTCGGCCAGATCGGCATGAGCATCACCGACGGCTACGCGCCCGAGCCCGAGCAGTCCACGCTCGCGCTCGTCGCGCACCACCCGCAGGCGATCTACTTCGGCACGCGCCAGGGACGCCTCTTGCCGGATGGCTCTCCCGACGACGTGATCCGCGGCTCCAACCGCGACCCGTCGCTGTTCGGCGAGCTCGACGACGAGGATCCGCCGGACGGGGCGGTCGAAGCCGAGGACGAGCCGGCGATGGCGGGCGAGTCTGCCGCGTAGCGTGAGACCTCCCCGTCCGAGGTCGCGAGCGTCAATCCAGCAGTCAGCCCCGCGATCACGAGGCCGGGGGAATGCTCGAGCGGGTCATCCGCGCCCGGTGGATCTCGGTGCCGGGGCGCGGTCCGCCCAGCCTTGCGAGCTCAGCGCGGACCCGGCGCGTGTCGATCAACGTCGCGCGCGCGCTCGCCATCGGCAAGCCAGCGCGCCGGCCGGAGACGGGCTCACGCCCGATGGGCCCCTGCGCGGCCTCGTTGAACGACGGTGGGCTTTGCACGGCCCCGAGATCGGCGCCGGGCTCGCCGGACTGAACCTTTGCAAGGACGCGACCGTGGAGCGGCGGGTTCCGTCGCATCCGCCCCGGCCGACCGCCGCCACCGGGTGCCGAGACTTACGTGGAGTCAGTCCTCGCGCGGCGGCGGGCGGAACAGGATCCGCTTGACCTCGCCGGCGGTGCCGCCGCCGAGACGCAGCGCGGTCTGGAAGCCCTCGCCGCCGAGCTCGCCGGCGTCGAGGGCGCGGCGCAGCTCGTTGAGCGCCGGGAGGTCCTCCTCGGCAACCTGCTCGCGCGCGGTCTCCAGCAGGATCAGGTGGCGCGGACGCTTGAGCGCCGCTGCGATGCGCACGAACGGCTCACGCTCCGCCGGCTCGAAGCCGTAGGCGGCGAGGACGACGGTCTCGCGGCTCTCCATGCGCTTGGAGGCGGCCGCGAGCAGCAGCTCCTGCGCGCGCGCCTCGAGCTCCTGCTCGGAGACGCGCCCGGCGAGCAGCGCACGCACCTTCTCGAGCGAGAGCAGGCTGGCCCGGTCCTCGACCAGGCGGTCGAGGAAGGCGTTGCGCTCTTGCGCGGAGGCGCCGAGCACGACCAGCAGGCTCCCCGGCGAGTAGCGCAGCCGGTCCGCCGGCGCCAGCACGCGGCAGTGGACGGTCAGGTCGAGCGGTCGCGGCGGCGCACCGTCGCGGCGCGGACGATCCGAGGACCAGCCGGTCCGCTCGTCGTCCGAGATCTTGACGCTGCGCGCCGGAGGTCGTGAGGCCATGCCCCCATCATGCCCTAAACGGGCGCCCGCACCCGGCGCGCATGCGCGCTCGTGCTTCGCCGCCGAGCGCAGCGCTCAGCGCGCCGGCGCCTGGGAGGCGGCGATCAGCGCGAGCTTGGCGTCGCGATCGAGCGTCTTGATCCGCGCCTCTTCGCGCATCGCGGTGTTGCGATCCGGCATTGGCAGCGCGAGCGCGAGCTCCACCGGCAGGCGGCTGGCGGTGTAGCGGCTGGCGGTGCCTTCGAGATGACGCGCCAGCCGCCGCTGCACATCGGTGCTCCAGCCGGTGTACAGCGACCCGTCGGCGCAGCGCAGGAGATATACCCAGGCATCGGACATGCGGGACTCATACGCCGCGGCCACAGCGAACCCTGCTTTGCGCTGTGTATGCTTCAGGCTGACGGCACAGTACCGAGATTCGGAACGATGCCATTCCGAACCGCTATGCCAGCGTGTCTGCCGCTGATGCAACCGTGCCGCCGCGAGCAGCGACGGCGGCGGCCGGCAGGGGACCGAGCTTGACGGGCGCGGCGTGCATCGTGCGCAGGCGCACTTCCCGCCAGGAGAGTCCCTCGTTGACGAGCGCGGGCAGGCCCATCATCAGCGCGCTCGCCAGCTCCACCGCCTGCAGGACGATGCCGTAGGCGATCGCTTCGGGCGTGGAGACGTTGTAGGCGCCGGCGAGCACGAGCACGCACGCGGCCTGGAAGACGCCGATGTTCGCGGGCGTCGCCGGCACGACGGCGGTGACGTTGACCGCGAACAGCACCGCGGCGGCGGCGCCGACGCCCGCGTGCGACAGGCCGAGCGCGTTCAGCAGCAGCCAGCAGGACAGCCACTGCAGCGCCCACGCCGCGAGCTGCGTGACGGTGGCGACGCTCGCGTGTCGGGGCTTGGCGAATACCCGCATGCCGTCGCGCAGGCGCAGCAACCAGCGCCGCGCGGCGGCGAGCAGCGCCCACAATCGTCGCGAGCGCGACAACGCGGCGGGCGGCGCCAGCACCGGTGCGATCGCCAGCGCGAGCAGCGCGGCGAGCGGTGCGAGGGCGATCAGCGCCAGCGCGCGGTCGTGGCGGTCGAGGACGCTGGCGCTAGAGAGCGTGACGCCGCCGAGGATCAGCAGCGCGAGCACGTTGAGCAGCGTCTGCGAGACGATCGTGCCGAGCACGATCGGCAACGTCTCGCGCGCGCGGCCGAGACGCCGCGCGACGATCAGCGCGCGCGATGGCTCGCCGAGTCGGGCCGGCTGCGTAGCGGACATCAGCACGCCGATGAACGTGCCCTGCATCGCGTCGCGACGTTTGACCGGCCGCCACGTGGGCGCCGCGGCGAGAATCGAGTGCCACGAGAGCGCGCGCGCGAACATCGCCGCGCACATCAGCGCGAGGCCCGCGGCGATCAGGCCGGGCTTGGACGCGACCAGCGAAGCGGCGACACGCGTCACGCCGACGCGTTGCAGCGCAAGCGCAGCGAGCGCGCCGCCCACGAGCGTGCTGGCGAGCACACCGGCGCGACGCAGCGTGCGCCGGCGTCGCGCGCCGCCGACCAGTGGCGGCCCGGGCGGGAGCAGTGACGGCAGGCGCTCGGCGGGGATCCGCGGCTGCAGGTCGGCGGGGGCGAGCCCGTAGCGCACGGCCGCGCGTCCGACGCGGGTCGCGGGCGAGCCGACGCGCATGGCCTGCTCGTAGCAGTCGAGCACCTCGGCCGCCACGCGCGGCCACGCGAAGCGCTCGGCGCGCTCGCGCGCGGCGATCGCCATCCGCGCGCGCGTCTCGGGTGCGAGGGCGAGCTCGCGCAGCGCCTCGGCGAGCGCGAGCGGGTCGCCGACGGGCACGAGCAGTCCGTCGGTGCCGCCGCGCACGACGTCGCGATATCCAGGGATGTCAGAGGCGATCACAGGGGCGGCGGCGGCGAAGGCCTCGGTGAGCACCATGCCGAAGCTCTCGCCGTGCAGCGAGGGTGCGCAGAGCACGTCGGCCCGCGCGAGCTCGGCGAGCTTGCGCTCCTCGGAGACCTTGCCGAGCGCACGCACGCCGCGGTCGTCGAGCATCATCGGCGCGACCTCCTCGGCGCTCGCGCCGACGAGCGAGAGGGTCGCGGGAATCTGGTCGCGCAGCGCCTCGAATGCCTGCAGCAGCACCGGCAGCCCCTTCCGTTCGACCGCCTGTCCGATGAACAGGATCCGCAGCTCGCGCTGCGGCGCGGACGCATCGGCCTGCTCGGCGCCGTCGAGCAGGTGCACGCCGTTGGGGATGATGCGGTAGCGACCGCCGTAGAAGCGCCGCGCGGTCCACGCGGCGGCCTCGGAGACCGCGATCCGCGCGTGCAGGCGATTCATGCGCCGCCGGCCGCCGAGCGGGCCCGCGGCGATGCCGTTGGTGAGCGCGTTCTCGGAGTAGGTGTGGAAGGTGCCGACCAGCGGCAGGCTGCCCGCGCTGGTCAGCGCGTCCCAGGACAGGAACGGCACGACCGGCTCGTGGATGTGCAGCACGTCGTAGCCGCCCTCGCGCAGCTCGCGGCGCAGCGCGAACACCGCGGCGGGGCTGAGCGCCATGTTTGAGACGGCGCCGTTGGCGGGCAGCCCGACGGTGCGTCCGAGCGCGACGAAGTCCTCCGGCACGGTCCGGCGCTGCGGGCGCGCGCCGCGGTGCAGGCGTCGCGAGAGCGCGTCGTCGGGGTCAAACGGCGCAAGGATGCGCGCTTCATGTCCCGTCGCGGCCAGCTCGGACGCGAGCGCCTCGATGTGGCGCGTAACGCCTCCGGGGTACGTCCACGAGTACGGGGACAGCAGCGCGATGCGCACGCGCCCACTCTATCCACGGGCGAGGTCGCGTGCAGCCCTGGCGGTGCGATAATCGAGCGCGTGAGCGCGCGGCACTTCGTCAAGTACACGTTCCTAAAGCTCGACCTGGCGTGGCGGCGCCTCGACGGCGAGACTCGCGCGCAGCACAAGCGCGAGTTCGCGGCCGCGTGCGAGGATTTCGCCGACGGGCACCTGCTGCAGAGCTTCTCGCTCGTGGGCACGCGGGGCGACGCCGAGCTGCTGCTGATCTCCGAGGCCGAGAACCTCGATCGCATCCACGAGTTCCACGTCGTGCTGGCGCAGAGCGGCCTGATGCAGTGGGCGCAGATCCCGTATTCGTTCCTGGGGATGCGCAAGAGCTCGGAGTACTCCGAAGACGAGCGCGTGCGCCCGCGCGGGTTTCGCGGCCGCTACGTGTTCGTGTATCCGTTCGTGAAGTCGCGTGAGTGGTACGCGCTGCCGGCGGATGAGCGCTGGCGGATCATGCAGGGCCACATCCAGGTCGGCCGCGAATATCCCGGCGTGGACAACCACACGACGTACTCGTTCGGGCTCGATGACCAGGAGTTCGTGGTGGCGTTCGACACCGACGACGTCGGCACCTTCCTCGACCTCGTCCAGCGGCTGCGCAGCACCGAGGCCTCGCGCTATACCGTCCGCGACACGCCGAGCTTCACGTGCCTGGCGATGTCGTTGGAGCGCGCGCTGAACGCGCTCGACGGCGAGCCGGTCGCGCTCGAGGCGCTCCCCTCTGTCTAAGCGCGCGGTCGCCCAGCTGCGCGCCGCGGACCCCGTGCTCGCCAAGCTGATCGACGCCGTGGGCCCGCTCGGCGATGCGCGCGACGGGCGCCCACCGCGCGAGGACCAGTACGGCGCGCTCGTGCGCGCGATCACGGGCCAGCAGCTGTCCGTGCTCGCCGCGCGCGCAATCTACGGCCGGCTGACGGCGCGCTTCGACGGACGCCCCCCGACGCCGCAGGAGATCCTCGCGGACGACCCCGAGCAGCTGCGCGCCGCGGCGGGGCTCTCGCGCGCGAAGGTGACCTACCTGCGCTCGCTGGCCGAGCATGTGATCTCCGGCGAGCTCGAGCTCGAACGCCTGGACGAGCTCTCAGACGAGGAGGTGATCGCCGAGCTCGTGGCGGTCAAGGGAGTGGGAATGTGGACGGCGCACATGTTCCTGATGTTCCACCTCGAACGTCCCGACGTCCTGCCCGTGGGGGATCTCGGCATTCGCCGCGCGGTCGAGCGTGCCTACGGGCTCGACGAGCTCCCCGATGCCGCCACCATCGACAGGATCGCCGAACCCTGGCGCCCGCACCGCACGCTGGCGTGCCGCTACCTGTGGCGCTCGCTGCAGAATGAGCCGGGGTAGAGCCAGCATCGGCTGAAAGCCGAAACCGCCCTCGACGAGCTTCGGGAACAAGGTCTTCAGCAACCCCAATTTTCCAAGCCGAGTCGGAAATTGCCGCGCCCCGGGGCACCCGGGGCGCGGACCGTTAACGAATGATCCGGGCCAGTGGAAGCTGAGCGCTAGTGATTCTAGTTGACGTAGGTTTTGAGTTTCGGAGCGAAGGCCTCGGGGCTTTCGCTGTCGCCAGACACGGTCATAGGTTCGGCGCCGAATACCTCTCCTTTCGCCTTGTTGAAGTTGGTCGCGTAACCTTTGCCAGGGACTTCCTGGCCCGTGAGTCCACCTGTCGGCTGGCCAAGATCCAAGAACGAATTGGGTGAAATTTCACAGGCTATATAGAAGCCGGCTCTTATGGTGACTTCGTCTTCTCCGGCCGCGTTGACTTCGTCTGATACCAAGCCTTCTATCTTTTCGCTTCCGTTTATTTTACCTCTGTTGCAGAATGAGTACGCTCCGGTGCCCTTGCATTTTTCAAAAATGAGGGTCGATTCGCTATGACCAACCCCGCCAAGGTTGATGATGATCCCCTGGCCGGAAAGCTTTTCACATTCCCAACCGTTCACCGGTTCAGCTTCATTCTGAAAGATGAACTTGCCGGTCAGCGCCACGTTCTTGGTCAGGACCGGTATGGCTTCGCCTTCTTTGAACGGTGTGAACTTGTATTTTGCGGCGCACGGCGGTTTGGTTTCCGGCGCGGCTTTTGCGCAGGTTCCATATTCGCGCGTCGCCGCGGACGCCATTGCGGGCATCACCGCGAAGGCGGCTAGCGCCAGCAACGCGGCCAGGCTCGTGAAGAGAAACTTCTTGTGCATTGCTATCCACTCCTCGTATTCGATGGTGCCGCGGCGCGCTTGCGGAACCGCCCCCGGGCGCGACTCGTTGATCAATGATCCGGGCTACGCCTTGAAGGTCACGGTCTTCGCAGCTGACGAGCGCGCTCCGGTACTCGGGGTGAAGAGCACCTCTATCTTGACCTTCAGCCGCTTGTGCTTACGCAGCGACGCGCTGCCGGCCTTGGTGACTGTGAGTTTGAGAGTATACGTAGCGGACTTCGACACAGAACGCCTTATGCGCCGGAGGCCCGACCCGGACACGGACACTACCCCCCCGGCGGGCACCTTGACGGAAAGGGTGACGGTCGAGCCCTTGACCGACTGCTTGGTGATCTGCACTTTGCCAGCGCTGCCGCTCGCCTGCGTTGTAGAGCCCAGGACCCCACCCGTGGGCGATGCGGCGAGGTTGCCGATCGCGGGCGGCGCGATGCTGCCCAGCAGCGGCGCCGCGGGCCCGCCGCTCGGGGGTCCCTGGCACGCTTCCCCGCTGCAGCTCGCGGCCGGCGTCGGCGCAGGGAAGCCTCCGTCGATTCGCGCGTCGTATACGTCGCGGCTTTCGTCGGTGTCCTGGCCCACGAGCCTGTCTGCCGTGGTGAAGTAGATGTCTGCGCCTGAGGCGTCGATCCCCATCACCCTCGCCCGTGGCTCGGTGTCCGTCCCGTCGGAGATCAGGTAGACGTTGCCTTCGTGCCACTCGTAGACGTTGTGGCCGGAGCCCTGAACCTGTGGTGTAAGCGCGTCCTCGCTCTGAAAGACGATATAGGAGCCGTCTTCCGAGACGGTCAGTCTGCCCAGATCGATGTGGCCCAGCTGGGTGCTCGCGAGTTCGACGGGGTATTCGCTCGTGTTGCCGTTGTTGTTGAAACCATTTTGGCCGACCGAGACGCGGATCAGTTCACCGGTCTGTGCGTCGTAGCGGAATGCCTGGGCGACGGTGCTCGTATCGCCGGGCGTCAGCTTCGGGGCGGCGGTGGTGAAGACCAGATAGCGCCCGTCGGGCGTGGCCTGCGCGTATTCGGGGCTCGCTTCGCTCCCCTTAAGGGTGGCGATGAAGGCCGTGTGCCCGGTCGGATCGCCTTCGGTGGGCGCTTCCCAGACGTAGAGGTTGTGCCCGCCCAGTTTCGCAACCTGGTGGCCGGATGACAACGAGAGATCGGGTTCGCTGGTCAGAACGCCCGCCGCGGTGAAGTACACACGCGAGCCGTCTTCGGAGATCGCCACGACGCTCTGCACCTTGGCTGCTTCGCCCGTGCCGGTCACCGACACCGCTTTGGGGTCCGGGCAGGCATTGACGACCCCCGAGGGGGCCGGGGTGGCGCCCCCGTCACCGGGCAGTTCGCACTCATAGATGTCCTTGGTCGTGTCCGTGTCGCTGGGCAGCAGGGCCTGTGTGGTCGTGAAGAACACCCTGGAGCCGTCCTCGGAGCTGCCCTCGTAGGTCACCGGCTTGGTCACGTTGCAGGCCGCCGAGCTCGCGCATTCGGAGGTGCCCGCTACATTCACCGTGGTCTGGGCGCCGGGGATGCCGATCCGGGCATAGACCTGGGCGGCCTTGGGGCCGGGCGCTCCCTTGGCGCACTTGCTGGCCTCGACGTTGAAGAAGATCGTCGAGCCGCCCGCGGAAACCCCCTCGTGGCCAGCGTGCACAACTTCGGTTTCAACGTCTGCGCCCAGCCCGGTCCCGCACACGCCGATCTGCTTGTTTTCGTTGTCCACGCCGACGAGCGCCGGCACGTCTCCGTCTTCGCCGGTATGACCGCTTCCGGCATACTCGTACAGAGACGGCAGGCTTGCTTCCACCGTGGCATCGTCGGGCCAGAGGTACTTCTTCTCTTTTGGGGGGGGCGAGTCCAGCTGGAACACGACATCGGAGAGATCGGCTGACGCACCAACTATGCGATTGAATCCGTTTGGCCCTGACGTTATGCTTTGCGCCCCGTGTGGGGGTCCCGCTGTCGCCGCGGGGGGAGCGACAGGTCCGATGTCGACGAAGGCGCCGTCGGCTTCCCGCCGGTAGTAGTCTTCGGCGTTTATCGACTGGGATGGAGTCGCGGCCGCCCACAGCCCGACAGCGACATCGGCGGCGCTCGGCAGCTGCTCTTGGGCGTACGGGAACACCGAGACCAGGGGAGTCAGGGAGCTCGTGGTCCACCCGGACGCGCCGCGTGCCAGTTCATAGGCCGTCGGATTGAGCTGAGCGTCTCCGCCGGCGGCGCCGCCGAGGAGCGCTACGGACTGCTCGAGCAGCGGCGAGCCGCCGCTGGAGATCCCCCTGGTTATGGCCGTCCCGAGTTCGTCTTCAGCTTTGGGTTCCACCACATTGGTGCCCTTGAATGGCGGTGTGACCTGCTCGTAGGCGCGGCAGTCCGGCAGCTGCATCGAGTACGGAACGCCGGTCTGCGGGTCCACGTTGCTTTCGGCTCGCAGCGCTTCGTTCGGACAGGAGCCCGCCGCCGTGGCGACGCCCGGCGCGAGCGCGACCACGCTAGACGCCAGGACGCCCGCCAGCGCCACGCGGGCCACGCGCGCACCGGCACGGCCCGCCATCCGGCGGGCCACGTGAAGAAGGTTGTGTGAGGTGCTCATCGCTTGCCCCCCTTGCCGACAGCAGCCTTCTTTCCTGTCTTCTTCTTGGCTTTTGCCTTCGGCCCGTACTTCTTGCGGGCCTGCTTTTCGCATGCGAGGCGCTTGCTCTTCTTCTTTTTGCCCTTGTACTTCGTCTTGCAGGCCTTCAGCGCTTTCGCGAGCAGCTGCGCCTTCGTCGCTTTGAAGGGCAGCACCCCGCCGCAGCCGGTCACGGCTATGTTCGTGGTCTCCGTGATGACGGCGCCGTTCTGGCCCGTGATTTCGGTGGGCATCGAGAGGCTGGTTTTGCACAGGCTGAATTCTTCGGCTTCCGGCACGTCGGCGGTGAGAGCCGAGTGCGGTCCTGCCGGCAGTTCCGTTTCGAACGTCGTGAACGGCGCGTCGGGGTTCGTTTCGAAGCGCGAGTAGGTGATCCCCCCTTTGATGTCCGTCTTGCCGTCGACCAGGAGCGTGATGCCTTCGCCCTGCAGCACGAACTCGACGTCGGGGAACGCAGCGCCGCCGTGGGAGACCAGATAGGCCGGGCCGGTCAGGGCGCTGTTGAGCAGCGGCGTGTGCACGGTCGCTTTGCCGATCACCGAGCCTTCATCGCACGACGCCGGGTTGGCGTTGAACACCGCTTCCAGGCACGCTTTCTGGATCGTGGTCAGACGCGAGGGCAGCGCCTTGGGCAGCTGCAGATCGACCTTGGCTATGTTCGACTGCCCCAGCCCCGCCGATTCGATCTTCACGTTGAAGCTCGTCCCGTTGGCTTTGCTGGCCTTGCCCGCCGCGAGCGCGGTGAGCTTTGGTTTGAACGGAAGGTTCGCGCAGCCGCTGGCGGCATAGGGGCTAGAGACCGCGCTCGACTTCGCCGCTTCGGAGCTGCCGATCGCGTGTTCGCCGGTGATCGTCCCCGAGATCGCCTGCTGGGAGCAGTTGGTGGCGTTGAACTCGAAGTTCGGCCGGTTGATTTCGACGGTCACGCTCCGCGTCCTGAGCTGCACGCCGTCAACGAGCTGGGGCAGCGGGTCCGAGGTGACCGTGATCGCCGAGGTGGTCGGGTTCACGGAGATCGCAGAGCGCGACACCACGTTCCCAAGGTTGAAGGGGCCGGCGACCGCCGGCACGACGACCGACAGGCCGAACGGCTGACCCTTGTACGGGCCCGTCAGATAGACCCGCCCGCCGGTCTCGGTGAAGGGCTCAGAGCCCGGTCCCGCCGTGGCCGTCGCCGTGCCGATCTGGCTTTCCGCACTGCACGTCCCCGCGTTCGCTTCCGCTTCGCCGCAGCGCGGTATCCCTGCGAGTTTGCCCAGCAACCCGGGCGGCGTCGTCACCGCGAGGCCGCCGAGATCCTGTTCGCCGTCGTTGCGCGAGAAGGTCAGGGTGAAGGGGCTGTAGGCAGCCGCCGCAGGAGACAACGTACCTGCGCTGAACGACGGGCTGAACGGCATCGATGAGCCGCAGCCGGTGATCGTGAACGGCGATTCGGAGATCTTGGTGGGCGTTGCCGGCGCGCTCCAGGGTTCGAGTTCGCTCACTGTCGTGAACGTCCCGCACGTCTGCGGGTTGGCCAGCGGCGCGCGCGGGCCACCCTTGAAGCTGAACCGCAGGTGGCTGAACGGGAACTGAGGGTTCTGGGCGAATTCGCTGGTCAGACGACCGGTCTTCGGATCGACCCTCACAACCCCCGGCAACTTGATCGTGAGGCCCCGGGCCACCGAGTGAATCTGGATGTAGAGGTGGAGCAGGCGTCCTTCGCGGGCGTCCGCTTCGTTGCAGGGCGAGCATTCGGGTTCGCCCTGGAAGACCTGGCCTTCGAGTTCTTCTTCCAAGTCCGGTGTTTTGACCTTGACGGTGCCGATCTGGGAGGGTAGCGGACAGGTCGCCGGCTGATTCGATTCGAGAGCGATCTGCGCCTTGCTGCACGCCTGCAGCCCGTTCGCAGCCGATGGCGATGCGGACAGGCCTTCGGGCAGAGTGACGATCGTGTTCTTCAGCACCGGGGTGGCCAGTTCGCCGAACGCTTCGGCCTGGGGGATTTCCACGTTTGCTTCATAGCCCGAGGGAGCGTCGGCCTGGGTCGTACCGCCCTGGGCGGCTTCGGCGGGCGCGAAGCTCAACGACGGGTCGAAGTGCAACGCGCCGCAGCCTTCCACCGGCGGCAGCGTCGCGCTGGCGGGCACCCAGTTGGGGTCGCTGAAGTTGGGTTCGAAGGGATCGCCGATTCCCGGGGCGGTCCAGGTGTCCATGTGCAGCTGCAGCGTGCGCGCCGCTTCGTCGGCCGAGCAGTTCACGGGGTTTGTCAGGAAGGCCGTTTCCTTTTCTTCGCCGGTGGCGAAGGCCGCGGCCGGGTTCCCGAAGAACGTGATCGAGACCGCTCTGAGGAACGCCTGCGGAACCAGCCCGGTTACGCGTACCACGTAGCCTCGGTCGCTGTGCACCACGTCTCCGTAGAGGACGACCGGGACGCTCAAGTAATGGAAGCCGAACTCCGCCGCGTGCCCCGACGTTGGCACGATATTGTTGATCTGGTAGGGCCCGACAAGGGCCGACTTGTCGAGGAACGCGACGCCGACGCGTGTATCGGCGGGGCAACTACTCAGATTGTCCCCTGACGATTCGCCGAACTGGCGCTGGGAGCACTGAGGCGCCGCTAGGGGATCTCCGATCAGGCCGAGCGGCAGTTCGGACACGATCGTCTTGGCTTCTTCCTCACCAGCGACGTTCTTGTAGACGCTGGGAAGTTCTGGTTCCGCAAGCGCAGCGTTGGTCGCGCCGGGTTCGAGTTCCTGGCTGAACTCGAGGTCGGTCGTGAGCGCGTAGGGATGCCCGCCAGCCTGTACGAATGGTTCGCCAGCCGCCCCGACCGCGCGAAAGTTCAAGAACGACGTGCCAAACTTCGTAGCAGCACCTGAGTCAATCGGATTGGTGTTGCTCGACACCGCTTCGTTCGCGCCCCCGCCGGACACCGTGACGGTGTTCGCGACAGTCTCTGGGGGTGTTCCGCCAGCCACCGTGACCGGAATGGTGATCGGGTCCACAGCGCTCAGGGTTTTCTGGGGGTCGAGCTGGCCATAGGTGCCGGTTGCAGGTTCCACAGCGACCGTCGAGGTGCAGGTAACCACCGTCTGACCCGCGCCTTCGCTGCAACTCCATTCGCTGTGACGGTAATTTGTACTCTGGCCGTCCCGCGGCGTCGCGGTGGTGCTGACCCCGGGCGGGAGATGATCCACCACCGTGATCTTGCCACTGGAGGCGCTGCCGAGGTTCTCGATCTCGATTCGATACTCGTCGTTGCCCGCGCCGTCGCTGGCCTGAAAGGCGCTCGGCCGCGCCTCGGACTCGACGTTCCACAGCGGCGCGGCCATGGCTGTGGCGGCGAATGCGAGAGCCAGCAGGATGGAGGCCGGGAGCGCCTTGGCCAGGACCCTCAGCCCCGCACGTGGTAGGTCTGCTGGGCCTTTAGCGGCACAGACGCGCACTGATGTTCCCCTCGATGTCCCCTGATCGCTCATCCTGGTGTTCCCCTGATCCCTCATCCGATGCGCACCGCTCCTCGCCCTCTCCGTGGCTTCCCGCTCTCCCTCTGCGTAGAACACACAATATCATCGATCAGCGGGATGGGGCGTCGATACCGTCACTGTGATCGACGGATGCTCGCCGCCCACGAGAAAGGCTCCAAAAAAAGGCTGGGGCCACGATCCTCGTGGCCCCAGCCGACTGCTCTACCGGATTGACTCACCGGCGCTACGCGCTAGTGATTCCGGTCGGTGTGACGTACTAGTTGACGTAGGTTTTGAGTTTCGGAGCGAAGGCCTCTGGGCTTTCGCTGGTGCCGGTCTGCGTCGACGGTTCGCCGGCGAAAATCTCACCTTTCGCTTTGTTGAAGTTCGTCTCGTAACCTTTGCCAGGGACTTCCTGGCCCGTGACTCCACCTGTCACACCACCGAGGTCCAAGAACGAACCGGGTGAAATCTCACAGGCGATGTTGAAGCCGCCTTGTACGGTGACTTCGTCTTCTCCGGCCGCGTTGACTTCGTCTGAGACGATGCCCTCTATCTTTTCGCTGCCGTTTATTTTACCTGCGTTGCAGAACGCGAGCGCTCCGGTGCCCTTGCATTTTTCGAAAATGAGGGTCGATTCGCTGTGACCAACCCCGCCAAGGTTGATGAGGATCCCCTGGCCGGAAAGCTTTTCACATTCGATACCGTTCGCCGGTTCAGCTTCATTCTGCAGGATGAACTTGCCGGTCAGCGCCACGTTCTTGTTCAGGACCGGAATCGCTTCGCCTTCTTTGAACGCTGTGAATTTGTATTTTGCGGCGCAGGGCGGTTTGGTTTCCGGCAGGACTTTTGACGCGCAGGTTCCATATTCGCGCGTCGCCGCAGACGCCATTGCTGGCACCACCGCAAAAGCAACTACCGCTAGCACCGCGGTCAGACTCGTGAAGAGAAACTTCTTCGACATTCCATCGCTCCTTGTGTTTTTTGATCCCTTGTTTTGGCAATGATCTCGGAGCGCATGCGCTCCGAGGTACTGATCTGGCGCCCGTTCCGCTTCCATGCTCTGGGACGCGGAAAGACTGACATCCAGCACCCACCGTGGCCTCGGCCATCGCTCGGCACACAGCCTCGGCAAGAGCCGTCGGGGATACGCCGCCACGCAATCCGTGAACGGCACTGCCGCGACAAGCGGATACGATCTACTCTCACTCGACGGTCCCCTCCTCCATGATGAATCCCTCGCGCCGGACGGGACGCCACTACCCGCTCGCCCGACGATTGGCAAGACGGAACACTAGCATATCGCTGGAGCGCTGTGTGATGAGATTGACCCCCCGTCTCTGAGCGGGGTCGCCGGAGCCCGACTCGCCGGCGCGGTGGGGCCGTAACGCCCCATTACAAGGGGGTTTTAGGGCCGGCGAGCGGTCACCCCCAGGACGCGTCGACCGTCTCCGGCGGTGCGATCTCTAGGACAGCTTTGGGTTGACGAGAGGCTCGAGCTTGCCGCTTTGCGGCGCTCCCAGCTGATCACGGAGACGCTCGGCGGGTGCGGCGAGGTAGCCGCCGCCGGGCTCGATCGCTACAGTTCCGCGGCGACAGTCTTGGCGATCGGGATGAGGGTCTGTTCCAGGTCTTTGTCACTCGCCGAGGGATTATCGTCGTAGAGAACGATTTTGCCGAGGTAATTCCCGACGACGAACCGGGCTTCGCCCCGTTTGTGCTTCACGAAGGGGGGGATCCCGCCGGGTTTGGCCGGCGGGCCCGTGATGGTGACGAAGGTTTCGCCGAGCACGGACCCAATGCCGCCGTTGATGTTGAACGGCCGCCCTTCTGGCAACAAATTGCGCCTCCAGCCTTCCAGCAGGCGCGACGCAGTCGCCCCCGTGTACTTGGTGAGCGACACCATGAGGGAGTGGAAGGCGTGACCCCGGGCGTTGGCGCCCCAGTCGGCGGAGTAGATCGCCTTGTAAGAGGTATGCGATGTCTTCACCTGCACGCAGGGGGCATCTATGTGGGCTGCCGAGAGCTCGCCGGCGCTGAGCAGGTGGCAAAGCTCGCCGGAGAAGGTTTTGCCGTTCGCCCCGGATTTGCCGGCCGCCCCGCACCCTGCCATCGTCGCGCAGAGCGCGAAGGTCACCAGCATGCGACATAGGCATCTGTGAGAGCTCAGCATGGTGACTCCTCCTCGTGTCTGCGATCGAGCTTGACTTCGGCACGGCAGCATACCCGGCCGGAGGCCTGCACGATGCACCGTGCGACGCTTCACATCAAATCGCGGCGTCCGCACCACAGACGCCACCCTGCCGTTAAGCCCCGCGGCGCTCAGCGCGTGCGGCCGACCGCGACCGTGCGGTCGGCCTCCGCGAGAATCTCCCAGCAGGGGGTGCCCTCGCCGCGGAAGTGGCGCGTGACGACGGCCGTCGGGCCGGGCAGCCCGCGCCCGCCCGGCTCGCCCGCGCGGGCGTCGTGGAAGACCGCGCGCCCACCGAGGGCGACGAAGCGCTGCCATGAGGACCAGTCGAGCTCGCACCCCGCCTGCGAGTGGTCGCCGTCGATGAACACCAGGTCCACCTCTCCATCCCAGCGGGAGGCCACCTCGTGGGACGGCGCCACATGCCAGCGCACCCGCGGAGCCCGCCTCCCGCGAGCGCGCACGGCCCGCGCGACGGCGCGCCGGGTCGCCCACTCGCTCGCGCCCCAGCCGCGCGGCAGCGCATCCGCGTGTGACCCGAAGGGGTCGATCAGATGCAGCTCGGCCCCCGCCGGCAGCGCGGCGCACAGCGCCAGCGCCGAGGCGCCCTCATAAACGCCGATCTCGACCACCCGCCGCGCGCCGCGGGCGGCGTCGAGCAGGACGCGCGCGTCCTGCGCCGAGTGCATCGTGCGCGGCGGGATCAGGCCGAGCCCGAGCGCGAGCGCGCGCAGCCGCACGTCATCGCGCACGCGCGTCGGCGTCTGGCGACGAAGCGCCTGGGGCAGGATCGCCATCTGAGCTGCAGAGCCTACGTCTCCCTCCACCCGGCGCGCGATGTGCGCGCCGCGGCAGCGGGCGTCAAACCGCCGAGACCTGCTCCTCCTCGGCGACGCGGAACGAGGAGCCGCAGCCGCAGGCGGCCACGACGTTGGGGTTGTTGACCTTGAAGCCCGCGCCCTGCAGGCTCTCCTCGTAGTCGATCGTCGAGCCGCGCACGAACTGCAGGCTCTCGCCGTCCACCAGCAGCTTCAGGCCGTGGCTCTCGAACACGACGTCGCTCTCGCGCTGCTCGTCGAACGCCAGCTGGTACTGGAAGCCCGAGCAGCCGCCGCCGCGAACGCCGACGCGCAGGCCGGCAACGCTCACGTCCGCCTGCTGGGAGGCGAGGAACTCGTGCACCTTCTCGGCGCCCTTGTCGGTGATCTCGATCATTGCTCTGCTCCTGTGGACGGCTTCAAGACTTTCCAAAGTATAGCGGTGCGACGGCGGGCGCTCGCGCACGTACGCAGACCTTCTACTCTTGAGGCGAATGCCCTCCGCAGAGGACATAAAGCAGCGTATCGAGGCCGCCATCGCGGGGGCGCACGCCGAGGTCGAGGACTACACCGGCGGCGGCGATCACTTCAGCGCGACCGTCACCGCCCCCGCGTTCGAGGGCCTCAGCCGGATCGAGCAGCACCGTCTCGTGTATGCGATCTTCGGCGGGGAGATCGGCGGAGCGATCCACGCGCTCGCGCTGAAGACCCGCGCCCCCTCGAAGATCCCCACCAACTGACAGCCAGGAGCACTCCATGTCCGCCAGCCAGTCCCAGCCACTGCCGATGTCCGCCGCGCAGCCGACGCCGACGCCGACGCCGACCGAGGAGACAAACCCGATCCGCGACGCGATCGCCCAGGCGATCGCCGAGCACAAGGTGATCCTCTTCATGAAGGGGACGCCCGAGGCGCCCGCGTGCGGCTTCTCCGCGCGTACCGTCGCCGCCCTGCAGGCGCTCGACGTGCCGTTCGCCGCCGTCGACGTCCTGCCCGACCCCCGCATCCGCCAGGAGCTGACGGCGATCTCGGACTGGCCGACGATCCCGCAGCTGTTCGTCGCTGGAGAGCTGATCGGCGGCTGCGACATCGTCACCGAGATGTACGAGTCGGGGGAGCTCGCGCAGGCGTTGCTGTAGCGTCCCGCGCCGCATGGCCCCAGTCGCGGTCGCCGCCGACAGCACTCACTACCTTCCCCGGGCGCTCGCCCAGGACGAGGGCATCCATCAGGTCAGCCTGTATGTCGGCTGGCAGGGCGAGCCCCAACGCGAGCTCGCGATGGACGATTTCGACAGCTTCTACGAGCGGCTGCGCGACGACCGCGAGCTGCCCACCACCTCACAGCCGTCGATCGGTGACTTCCTCGCCGTCTGGGAGCCGCTGCTCGAGGAAGGCCGAGATGTCGTCTCGATCCATCTCGCCGGTGGCATCTCGGGCACCGTCGAGGCGGCGCGCCAGGCGCACGGTCTGCTCGCCGAACGCGGCCTCGGCGAGCGCGTCGCTGTGATCGACAGCGAAACCGCCTGCGGCGGAACTGGCATGCTGCTGCTCGCCGCGAGTGCCGCCGCCCGCGGCGGCGCCGACCTCGACGCCGTCGTCGCGCGCGTGCGCGAGGCGCGTGGGCTGCTGCGGATCTGGTTCTGCCTCGACACGCTCGAGTACCTAAGACGCGGCGGGCGCATCGGCAAGGCACAGGCGTGGCTCGGCGGCACGCTCAAGATCAAGCCGATCCTCTCGCTCGAGCGCGAGATCGTGCCGGTCGAGCGCGTGCGCACCGCCGGGCGCGCGTTCGAGCGCATGGTCGCCTACGCGCAGGACCTGCACGACAGCGGCGCCGACGGCTGGGTCGTGCAGCACATCCAGGCGCCCGAGCAGGCCGAGCGCCTGATCGACCGCTGCCGTGAGATCTTTGACTCCGAGCCGCTGTTCACCTCGGAGGTGGGACCCGTGATCGGCACCTACACCGGCCCGGGGCTGATCGGCGTGGGCGCGATCCCGCGCGCGCTGCTGTCCTGACCGGCAGACCAGTCGATCAGTCGCGGCGACGGCGGCGGCGCCTGCTGAGCACGCGCGCGCCGATCATCAAGCCGACGACCGCCGCGCCTACGGTGATTTCGGTGCGGTGGCGCTCGACGTGCGCGCGCCAGTCGGTCAGACGCGTCACCTCGCCGCGCAGCTTCTGCACCGACAGCGCGAGCTCCGTGCGGTTGGCCTCGATCGAGCTGCGGATCTCCGCCGGCGAGCGCTGTGCCATCAGCTCCCCTGCCCCGGGCCAGCTGCGGGGTACGGAGTCGCGGTGCCCTCAGCCGCGCTGCCCGTCGGCGCGCCTGTTGAGACGCTCTCGCGAATCTTGCGCGCCTCCTCGATCGCCATGTTCGGCACCGGCGGCGCTCCTTTTTTGACGGCTCGCACCGCGATCAGGCCGGCGAGCGCACCGAGCAGCACGAGGATCACCGACATCGCGAAGAAGCCCCAGAAGTAGGTGAATTTGTTGCCGATCGGAAGGTAGTAGTAGAGCAGCCACGCACACCCGACGAGCGCGAACACGAGTGCCGTGAAGAAGAACACTCCCGCCGCCGCGCCGACCACAGCGCCCCTCACGAGCTTCGTCGCCTTTTCGGTCATCTCGACCTTCGCGAGTTCGATCTCCTCGCGCACGAGCAACGTCGCGCGCTCGGACACCTCCGCGATCGTCGCCGCGATGTTCTGCGTCTCCGCTGTGTGCCCCGTGCTTGCCGACCGCTCCCCCGCCGGCGGTGGTGGCTGAGCGCTCACTCCGGCGGCTCCTCGTCGAACACGCGTCGCCAAACGGTCGCGGCTACGCGGTGGGCGACGATCGCCACGAGCCCGCTCACGCCCGCGAGCAGGCCCTGCCACATCAACCGCTTGACGATCTCGTTCTCCATGCGCGCGTCAGTCTATTGCCCAGCGTGGTCGAGTTCGAACCGCGGCGGCGCTCAGACCTCGAGCCCGCCGCACACCGTCTCCACTACGAGCCACTTGGCGCGCTCGAAGTGCTCCTCTCCCTGCGGCAGCAGATCGAAGATCCAGCCTGTCAGCAGTTGCTCGATCGCCCCGTAGAAGGCCATCGCCGCAAACCGCGGTTCGATCTGGGCCTTGAACACACCCTGCTCCTGAGCCTCGGCGATCATCCCGCCGATCAGGTCGTAGGCCTCGCGGATCGTGTCGATGTGCGTGTTGCCGAACGAGTTCGCCGCGCGGGTGACCTCGACGATGATCACCTTCATCAGGTCGGGGTCGTGCTGGTAGCTGTCGACGATGAACGACGCGATCGCCGACAGCTTCTCCCGGACCGGGATCGCCGTCGCGTCGACCTCGCGAATCAGCTCGAGCATCACGTCCCAGCGCTCCAGGAACAGCGTGTCGAGCACCTCGTCCTTGGAGGCGAAGTAGTGATACACGAGGCCGTACGCGACGCCCGCCTCGTCCGCTATGTCAGACACTCGGCACGCGTGAAAGCCCTGGCGCGCGAACACCCGCACCGCCGCGTCGAGAATCAGCCGGCGCTTGTCCGGCGCCTTCGCACGCGGGGCCGGTGCACGTTCGGCACTCATACGGTCTCCTCTACCGGCCAACGATATGCCTCGGGACGGCGGTTCGCGAGCGAGGGCAGGCGCGCCCGAATCGCGAGCTGGCTCTCGAGGTCGAGCTCGGCGACGATGTAGCTCTCGCTGTCGGGCGCCTGCGCCAGCACGACTCCCCACGGATCCACGATCATCGAACGTCCGCCTGAATGCTGGCCGCCGGGGTGCTCGCCGACCTGGTTGGCGGCGATCACGAACGCCTGGTTCTCTATCGCGCGTGCACGCACCAGCGCCTCCCAGTGGTCGCGCGTCGTCGCCAGCGTGAACGCCGCCGGCAGCGTGAGGATCCGCGCACCGCGTATCGCGAGGATCCGGTACAGCTCGGGAAAGCGCAGGTCGTAACAGATCGACAGGCCCAGCTCGACGCCGCCGGCGGTGTGCGAGAGCACGATCTCCTCGCCCGGTTCCTCGAGCGCCGACTCGCAGTACGTGCGCCCGCCGACTTCCACGTCGAACATGTGGATCTTGCGATAGGTCGCCACCACCTCGCCCTGTGCGTTGACGTGCACGGAGGTGTTCGCGAGCTTCTGCTGCCCGGCGACGCGCTCGAGGATCGAGCCCGCCACGAGATCGACCGCGAGCTCGCGCGCGATCGCCCGCGCCCACCCGATCGCGGCACCATCCAGCGTCTCGGCGGCGTCGCGCAGATCCTGCTCGGAGCCCATCGCCGTCCACTTCTCCGGCAGCACGATCAGCTTCGCGCCGTCGGCCGCGGCGGCGCGCGTGAGCCGATCCGCGTGGGCCATGTTCGCGACCTGGTCGGCGGTCGAGTTGAGCTGTACGGCCGCGACCTTCACAAGCGCAATTTCCTCCCGGGATACAGAGTTAGATTGACTGGTCAGTCAATCGTTTGAAGGATAACGCTCGTGCCGATCTGTTTTCTGCCGAGCCCGGGCGCGAGGTGCTGCACTTTCAAGTAGCGGTGCTACACTAGTCGTATGCCGACGACCCGTCCCCGCTATACGGTCACCGACACCGGCCCCCTGCGTGGCCTGCTCGACGACGCCCAACGACGCTGGCCCGAGATCGACAGCCGCAAGGAGCTGCTGCTGCGGCTGGCGGAAACCGGACATCACTCGCTACACCTCGACGAACTCGAGCAGGAGGCGGATCGCCGCCGGGCTCGCCAGCGCGCCGCGCTTACCGGTCTGCAGGGCACCGTGGACTGGGACGCGATCAGAGACGACCAGGCGTGGCGCTAATCAAGCTGCTGCTTGCCGACAAGTCGGCGCTCGAGCGAGCTACCTCCGAGGCGCTCGATCTCGGTGAGATCTGCGTCTGCGCAGTGACACGTCTCGAGATGCTCTACAGCGCACGCTCGCCCCGTGAGTACGAGCGGATCGAGGACGACCTCGCGGCGTTTCGCGAATTGCGCATGGACGCGGAGACGATTGCCACGGCCGTCGGCGCCCAGCAGGAGCTCGGCAGGCGGGGCCGGCATCGTCTGCCGATCCCGGACCTGCTGATCGGAGCATGCGCACAACAGCATCAAGCCGCGGTCCTGCACCTAGACCGCCACTACGACACGCTCGCCGAGGTGCTTTCCTTCGAGCCTGTTCGCCTACCGGGCTGAGCTTGCGGCTCACCGGCTCGATGGCGGCGCAGCGCCGCGAGCAGCAGCTTGGAGTGCATCGCGCCGATCAGCTCGCGCAGCGGTTCGGTGCCGGCAGCGACGATCTCCATCGCGCGCTCGACCTCCACCTCGCCCGCCAGCCGCTCGAGCAGCGCCTGCACCTCCTCCTCGACCAGCGGCTCGAGCGCCTTGCGGTAGCGCAGCGTGTCGTACACCGTGAACCCCAGCGCCTCGTCGTAGCCGCCCGCGCGAAAGCTCGCGATCGCCTCGATGATCTTCACGTCGTCACGGTCGTATCCGCGCTGGTTGGGCGTCAGCACGCCGATCTCCGCCAGGCGCACGAGCACGTTGCGCGGAACGCCGTAGCGCTCCTGCGCCGCCCTGCGCGACACCCGGCTGCCGTCCTCGGCGCTGATCAGCGCGCGCTCGAGTATCCGGTCCTCGAGCTCGATCAGCGCGCGCACGCGATCGGGGTCCTCGTGCAGCGCGTCGCGGATCACGCGCAACGGCATGAACCGCTCCTCCTGCAGGCGCTTGATCAGCGCGATCCGCTCGACGTAGTCCGGGGGGTAGTACGCCATGTTGCGCGACGTCCTCACCACGTCTTCGCCCGCGCCCAGCAGCCCCTCTCGCAGGTAGTAGCGGATCGTCCCCGCGCTCACACCCGAGCGCTCCGCAAGCTCGCTCATCTTCAGCAGGGGTGGGCGGGCTGTCGATCTTCCGCTCATCGGCGGCTCAAGCCCGGAACGTCGGCGCGGGGTCGGAGCCGGCGCCCGCGGCGTCCGGCGCCGGCCCCGCCGCCGCACCCGCGCTCAGCATCGCCGCGACCTGCTCCGGCGTGTATCCCGCCGCCGCCAGCAGCTCCTCGGTGTGCTCGCCGAGCGCCGGTCCCGGCAGGCGCGCCGGCGTGCCCGGCGTGCGACTCAGCTTGACCGGGATCCCCAGCTGGCGCACAGGCTGCTCCACACCGGGCTGCTCGAGCTCCACCACCATCTCTCGCGCGCGCACGAGCTCCGAGTCGAGCGCCTCGTCGAGTTCCAGCACCGGCTCGAGGCAGCAGTCGTGTTCGCGCGCGAACGCCTCCCACTCGTCGCGCGTGCGCGCCTTGAAGATCTCCGTCACCTGGGCGTGCGCATCCGAGCCCGGACGCTCGAACTGCTTCGCGATCAGCTCCTCGCGCCCCACGCCACGACACCACGCCTGCCAGAACTTCGGCTCGAGCGCGCCCAGCGATACCCAGCCATTAGCGCACTCGTAGGGGCGATAGCAGATCAGCGAACCGGCCAGCGGCAAGTCGCCGCGGTGCGGCACCGTGCCGTCGGCGAAGTGCGCAGCCGCCACCATCGCAAGCCACGACAGCGCGCCGTCGGACATCGACACGTCGACCAGCTGGCCCTCACCGGATCCGGGGTGGGCGGGATGTCCATCTCTAGCCGGCGAGCCGTCGCGCTCGCGCAGCGCCGCCATGATCCCGAACGCCGCCATCAGCGCGCCGCCGCCGAGGTCGGCGATCTGCCCCGCCGCCTGCACCGGCTCTCCCCCCCGCTCGCCCGTCAGGCCCAACAGGCCGATCAGCCCGAGATAGTTCATGTCGTGACCCGACGCGTCGCGTTTGGGACCGTCCTGGCCGTAGCCCGAGATCGCGCAGAAGACGATCCCCAGGTTGCGCTCGCGCATGCGCTCGTAGCCCACCCCCAGGCGGTCGAGCACACCGGGGCGGAAGGATTCGAGCACCACGTCCGCGTCGCGCGCCAGCTCGAGCAGGGCCTCGCGCCCGTCTTCGCTCTTCAGGTCGAGACGGATCGAGCGCTTGTTTCGGTTCAGCGACAGGAACAGCGCCGACTTCGCGCTGTCGTGCGCGCCTGCGTAATAGGGCGGCGACCAGCGGATGTAGTCGCCCATGCCCGTGTCCTCCACCTTCACCACGTCCGCGCCGAAGTCGGCCAGCAGCAGCGAGCAGAAGCCGCCCGGCAACAGGCGGGACAAGTCGAGAACTCGTATGCCATCGAGCGGGAGGGTCATGCGAGACTCCCCTCGCGTTGGGGGATCGCCAGCATCGCGCGGGCCTCCTGCACGCTCGCGGGCCGCCGTCCCATGTCCTCGGTCATCTGCCTTGCCTTCGCGATGAGCTCTCCGTTCGAGCGCGCCATCGTCCCATCGGTCAGGTACAGGTTGTCCTCGAGGCCCACGCGGATCGAGCCGCCGAGTGTGAGCGCCGCGGAGACGAGCATCCACTGGTCGCGCGAGATCCCGATCACGCCCCAGTGATTCGAGACCCCCCCGGCTCCCCCCGCCGGGATGTTGTCCACCATCGCCGCCAGGTTGCGCGCCGTTGGCGGGATGCCGCCGACGACGCCCATCACGCAGTCGACGTGCAGCGGCTCTTTCAGCACGCCCATGTCGATCAGCGGCGCCAGGCTGCCGACGTGACCCACGTCGAAGCACTCGTGCTCGGGTTTGATGCCCAGCTCGTTCATCGCCTGGAGCAACTCGATGATCTCGTCGAACGGGTTCTCGAAGACCATGTTGAACACGAACTGCTTTTTCGAGCGCGAGTACTTCGCGTAGTTCATCGAGCCCATGTTCAGCGCCGCCACCTCCGGGCGGCAAGCCCTGAGGTATTCGACGCGCTTGGCAACCGGAACGCCGATCGTGCCCGTCGAGTAGTTGATGATCGCCGCGTCGCCGACCTCGTCGCGGATCGCATCCGTGATCGCCTCGAAGTCCTCGATCTCATACGACGGGGTTCCGTCCGGTTTGCGCGCGTGTATGTGGATCTGCACGCCACCCTCGTCCACGATCCGCCGTGCCTCCGCCGCGTACTCCTGCGGGGTGTACGGGATCGCCGGGCACTGCTCGCGGTTGGCGATCGCACCAGAGATCGAGCACGTGATCACTACTGGGTCGTCGAGGCTCATCGGCTCCGCGTTCTCATCTCCGGCCGTTGTGGACGGCGCATGTTTGTATTTGAATTTTGTTTTTGGTGCGCCATGGTTATACGGTCGGCGAAGATCGTCATACCGGGACCACGCCGTGCCGCTTCCACGGGCGCTCGACCTTCTTGCCCGCAGACATCTCGAGCGCGCGGCAGATCGTCTCACGCGTCTCGCGCGGGTCGATCACGTCGTCGATCAGGTCGTTGCCCGCCGCGATGTACACGTCGAAGATCTTGCGGAAGCCCTCGATCAGCTCCGCCTTCTTCGCCGACGGGTCCTCCGCCGCGTCGACCTGTTTGCGGAACGCGATCTCCACCACGCCCTCAGCGCCCATCACGCTGATCTCCGCGCTCGGCCACGCCACGATCAGGTCCGGCTCGTATGCACGACCGTTCATCACGTAGTAGCCCGCGCCGTAGGCCTTGCGCGTGATCACCGTGATCTTCGGCACCGTCGCGTTGGCGACCGCGTACAGCATCTTCGCGCCGTGACGGATGATGCCTTCGGCCTCGACCTTCGAGCCGACCATGAAGCCCGGCACGTCCTGGATGAACACCAGCGGGATCGCGAACGCATTGCACAGGTTCACGAAGCGTGCTGCCTTGTCGGCCGAGTCGTTGTCGAGGATGCCGCCGAGCTGCTTGGGCTGGTTGGCGACGATCCCCGCCGGCCTGCCGCCGAAGCGCGCGAAGCACGTGATGATCGTCTTCGCCCATTGGCCCTTCATGTCGAAGTACTCGCCGTCGTCGACGATCCTGCGGATCACGTCGTACATGTCATACGGCTTGCGGTTGGACTCCGGCAGCACGTCCAGCAGCTCCTCCTCACGCCGCTCGATCGGGTCGGAGACGGCAACGATCGGCGCGCTCTCTTCGCAGTTCTGCGGCATGTAGGAGAGGTACTGCTTGATGCGTTCGATGCACTGCTCGTCGTCTGCCACCTCCATGTCGCCCACGCCCGACTTGCGACAGTGCACGCGCGAGCCGCCCAGTTCCTCCTGGGTGACCTCCTCGCCGACCGCCGCGCGCACCAGGTGCGGCCCCGCCAGCGCCATCGAGCCGCGGCCCTTGACCATCGGCACGAAGTCCGCCAGCCCCGGGATGTAGGCGGTACCCGCAGCGCACGGGCCCATCAGCGCCGCCACCTGCGGGATCACGCCGCTCATCACCACCTCCTCGCGGAACAGGTGCCCCGAGCCCGCGAACATCGCCCCCGCCGCCTCCTGCACGCGCGCGCCCGCCGAGTCCAGCAGCCACACGAACGGGATCCGCTCGCGCAGCGCCAGCTCGCGCAGACGCGTCACCTTCAGCTCGCCCGTCATCCCCATCGAGCCCGCCATCACCGTGAAGTCGTACGCGCACACCGCCGTCAGGCGCCCGTTCACCCTGCCGTAGCCCGTGATCACACCATCCGCCGGCGCCTCCACGCCGTCCATCGCCCGCTGAGAGAAGTGCGGTCGGCCGTGGATCCCCAGCTCCACGAACGTGCCGTCATCCACGAGCAGGGCGATGCGCTCACGCGCCGTCAGCTTCTCGCGCGCGTGCTGCTCGGCGATCTTCTCCTCGCCGCCGCCCAGGCGGATCTGCGCGCGGCGGGCGTGGAGGTCCTCGACCAATGGGCGCAGCAGCGACGACGTCGCCGGCTGCGCGGCGGCTGGCGGGGTCTCGGCCGGCAGCTTGGCGGCTTTGCGGGGAGACATCAGCGGCCCTGCCACTGCGGCTCGCGCTTCTCGAAGAACGCCGTCACGCCCTCGAGGATGTCCTCGGTGGAGAGCGCCAGGCTGAGCTGCGCACGCAGGTAGTCGAGAGCGTCGTCCAGCGGCATGTCGAGCTGACGGCGCATCGCCTCCTTGCCCAGGCGCATGATCACCGGTGACTTGCTCGCGAGCTTGCCCGCCCAATCAGCCGCCAGCGCGTCGAGCTCCGCGTCGGGCACCACGCGGTTGACGATGCCCGCCGCAAGCGCCTCCTGTGCGCTCCAGCGCTCGCCCAGCAGCAGCAGCTCGTTGGCCTTCTTGCGCGGGACGTTTCGGTAGATCAGCGCCATGATCATGAACGGGAACGTCCCCACGTTGATCTCCGGCGTGCCGAACGTCGCCGCCTCGGACGCGACGATCAGATCACATGCCAAAGCGATCCCCAACGCGCCCGCCAGCACGTGGCCGCGCGCCACGCACAGCGTCGGCTTGCCCAGGGCGCCGATCAGCTTGAACAGGCCCGCGAAGCGCTCCGAGGCGAAGTGCTTGTCCACGAGCGGGGTGTCTGCACCGAAACCCCCGAGGCTCGCGCCCGAGGAGAACGTCCTCTCGTGCGAGGACGCCAGCACGACGCAGCGCACCCGCTCGTCCTCGCGCGCACGCTCGAACGCCTCGATCAGGCCTCCGAGGAGCTCCGGCGAGAGCGCGTTGCGCGTGTCCGGGTCGTTGAGCGTGATCGTCGCGATGCCCGAGTCGGCGACGTCATACAAGACCTTGTCGGAGGGCACCTGCAGATCGTATCCGCATTCGTGCGGAAAGTAAGCAGCGCTACTGTTTACTTCCTCAGTTGCACACGCGACAGCGTCCCCCGGCGCAGTCGCACACAGGCACAGTGGCGCCTGCTCCGGCCGGGCCCCAGCGTCTTGTCCACTCGCGCGCCATGGCCTCCGTTCGGTCACCGGTGCCGCCCGGCCAGCAGGAGCCGAGCATGGTCGAGATCAGCCGATCCGTGTCGGGCTCAGCTCTGCTCGACACCGCTTCGACGTGGTGGACAGTGCAGGAACACGAACGCCCCGAGGCGCGTGCGTCCGGCGCAGCCCGAAGTAGATAGCTCTACTATTTACTTCGCAGCCGCGGTCAGCGTGCCTGCGACACGGCGCAGATCGATCCGAAGTCGGTCCGCCACGCACCCCGAGCAAGGAGATCAGTCCCTCATGGCCACCGCCGAGAGCGTCGTCAAGCCCGACTTCAAGACTCAGCGCAAGCACTTCATCTTCACCGACGAGCACGAACAGCTGCGCGAGTCGATCACCAACTTCGCGCAGAAGGAGCTCGCGCCGCACGCGGAGGAATGGGAGGAGACGACCTTCCCCGACTCGGTCTTCCGGCGCATGGGCGAGCTGGGGTTCCTCGGCCTGGACAAGCCCGAGGCGTACGGCGGGCAGGGCGGCGACTACTACTCGGCGCTGGTGCTGGCTGAGTCGATGTCGCACGCCAACTCGGGCGGCCTGTCGATGGGCGTGGCGGTGCAGACGGACATGGCGATGCCGCCGATCCTCGCGTTCGGGACCGAGGAGCAGAAGCGCCAGTGGGCGGAACCGGCGATCAAGGGCGAGGCGATCCTGTGCCTCGGCATCACCGAGCCGGACGCCGGCTCGGACGTCGCGGGCATCAAGACGCGCGCGGTGGCAGACGGCGATGACTACGTCGTCAACGGCTCCAAGACCTACATCACCAACGGCCATCGCGCCGACGTGATCGTGCTCGTGACCAAGACCGACCCGGACGCCGGCTACGACGGCTTCACCCTGTTCCTCGTGCCGATGGACAGCGCTGGAGTGATCCGCGAGAAGCGCCTCGAGAAGCTCGGCATGCACGCCTCGGACACCGCGCTGCTCGCCTTTCAGGACGTGCGCGTGCCCGCCTCCGCCGTGCTCGGGCAGGTCGGCAAGGGCTTCTACCACATCATGTGGGAGCTCCAGGGTGAGCGGCTGATCGGCGCGGCCGGCAGCGTCGCGGGAGCGCAGAAATGCTTCGAGAAAACACTCCAGTACGCGCATGAGCGCAAGGCGTTCGGGCGGGAAATCGGCAAGTTCCAGGTCATCCGCCACAAGTTCGCCGAGATGGCGACGAAAATAGAGAGCGCTCGCCAGATGGTCTACGTGACGGCGTGGCGCTTCAACAACGGCGAGTATCCCGTGCGCGAGATCTCGATGGCCAAGCTGCACGCCGCGCGCATCGCCTGCGAAGTCGCCGACGAGTGCATCCAGATCCACGGTGGCGCCGGCTACATGCGCGAGTACGGCGTCGAGCGCGCCTGGCGCGACGCGCGGCTGAACCGCATCGGCGCCGGAACCGACGAGATCATGCTCGACGTGATCGGGCGTTCCTACGGGTTGTGAGACTCCCCGCGATCGGCGAGGACCTCCGTCGTCGGGGCGACGCGACGGCGCAGACGGCTGTTGAGCAGGCCGATTGCGAGCGTCGGCGCAGCTGTGCGACGGAGAAAGTCCGGGGCCGAATTGTGTTGGCGTGCGAACAGCCGCTGGCGTTCGGCCTCGCGAGCGACTGCGTCGTCGGGATGACGCGCCTGGATCGCATTCAGCTCCTCCAGAAACGCACCCCGATCACGTTCCTGCTCGGGCGTCAACGGGGCAGGGGCCAGGTGCTGCAGGAGCGCGCCTCGAGCCACACCGGCGCCGACCACGACCAGCGTGCGCCACAGCTCCACGCGCCGGCCGGTGCGCCGGTCAACGGTGCGCAGCCCGAACAGCAGCTGCCCGGGGCTGCGCAGCTGCTGGCGAAAGGCCTCAGCCGCCAGCTCGAGCGACGGCATCCATCGTGTCGCACCCTCGCTGTCGCGGTGAGGCCGACGACGCCACAGCCAGGCCCCGCCACCCATGAGCGCGGCATCGAGCGCCCCAGCGAGCATACGTCGCGCTCGCGGCGCACGCCTCATCTCCTCGCTCGTCATGTGCGACATCTTCCATGAACACGCAGGTCGACAGCGAGTCGACGCCCCTGCGGCTGATCACGATCCCCATCAGCCACTACTGCGAGAAGGCACGTTGGGCGCTCGATCGCGCCGAGCTGCGCTACCGCGAGGAGCGTCACATCCAGGGCATCCACCGCGTGGCAGCGCGTCGCGCCGGCGGCGGCGCGACGGTGCCGGTGCTCGTCACCGCGGAGGGTGCGATCGGGGAGTCGGAGGAGATCCTCGTGTGGTGCGACGCGCGCATGGCACCCGAGCGGCGACTGTTTCCCGCCCAGCCCGACCCGCGCGCCGAAGTCGACGCGCTCTGCCGGCGCCTCGACGACGGCCTCGGGCCCGCCGGACGGCGGCTCATGTACGTGCACATGTTCCGCCAGCCAAAGCTCGTGTTCGCGTTCAACGACCAGGGCGTGCCCGCGTGGGAGGACGCGATGCTGCGAGCCGGCTGGCCGCTGCTGAAGCGCTTCGTGTCGCGAGCGCTCGGGATAGTTCCCGGGGTCGAGACGCAGGACGAGGCCGCCGTTTTCCGCGAGCTCGACCATGCCGCAGAGCTGCTCTCCGATGGCCGCACGCACCTGTGCGGCGAGCGCTTCGGCGCCGCGGACGTGACCTTCGCGGCCCTCTGCGCGCCGGTGATCGTCCCCCCCGAGTACGGAGTCACGCTGCCGCAGCCTGGCATGCTGGCGCCCGCCACCGCCGCCCTCGTCGAGCGAGCGCGCGCCCATCCCGCCGGCCGCTACGCGCTGAGGCTGTTCGCCGAACACCGACGAGCGACCCCGTGAGTGGCTCAGTCGATCGAGCCGCGCGGCACGACCCACTCCATGGGCTGTCCGGTGACCGTCGCGATCAGCTCGAAGTCGGCGTCGTAGTGCAGGACAGTGAGCCCGGCCTGCTCGGCCGCAGCTGCAACGACCAGGTCGGGGATGCTCGCCGCACGGTGCTGCGCCTGCTCGGCGAGCAGGCCTTGTACTTCGACGGCGCGGTCGAGCGTCGCTTGGCCAATCGGAACGCGCGCGTAGCGCAGTTCGATATCGCCGCATCGCGCTCGATGCTCGTCGCCGTTGCGTGCGCTGAACAGCTGCTCGAGATCGGTGATCGAGCAGCTCGCCACGACGCCCCCGAGAACCTTCGGCTCGAACGCGGCGGCGACAGACGGCTTGTGCGCACGCGCGATGACGCTGTTGTCTACGAGGTGGGTGGGCGCGGCCACGCGCGTTCCATGATCTCGGGGTTGTGCAGGTCCTCGTTTTCCTTGTACCACGCCATCAGCCGTTTGCCCGCCTCGCGGCGTACGACCTCGCGCAGCGCCTCGCCCACCGTGTCCTTGACCCCCCGCGTGCCGAGTATCTCTCTGGCTTTGACGAGCATGTCCTCGTCGATGTCCAATGTGGTGCGTCGCACGGTATCAATATAGCCTGCTTGAGCAGAAATAGGCATACACTCACCGCCCGACCTCAAATGACAACAACCTTCCCACCCTTCTCCGACGAGCACGAACATCTGCGAGAGTCGATCCGCGGCTTCATCGAGCGTGAGCTCGCACCACACGCCCAGCAGTGGGAGGACGAGCGCTGGTTCTCCGATGACGTCTTTCCCAAGCTGGCCGCGCAGGGCCTGCTCGGGCTCAAGTACCCCGAGAAGTACGGAGGGCAGGGAGGCGACTACCTGCACGAGGCTGTGCTTTGCGAGGAGATGGCGCGGATCGGCTCCGGCGGCACAGCGGCCGGCATCGGCGCACACATCAACATCGCCACGCCGCCGATCTGGAAGTTCGGCACCGCCGAGCAGAAGCAGCGCTATCTCGTGCCGGCGATTCGCGGCGAGCGGATCGGCGCGCTCGGCATCACCGAGCCGGGCGCCGGCTCAGACGTCGCCGCGATCACCACGCGCGCCGAGCGCGTCGACGGCGGCTGGGTGCTGAACGGCGAGAAGACCTACATCACCAACGGCGTGCGCGCGCACTTCATCGTCACTGCCGTGGTCACCGGCGCCGGTGGCACCGCGGGCGGCCACCACGGCATCTCGTTCCTGATCGTCGATCGCGGCGACGGTGTCAGCGCCTCGAAGCTCGACAAGCTCGGCTGGCACGCATCGGACACGGCCACGATCAGCTTCCAGGATGTGTTCGTCGCCGAGCAGAACCTGCTCGGCGAGCTGAACGAGGGCTTCAAGCTGATCATGGCCAACTTCCAGTGGGAGCGGCTCGCGATGGCGCTCGGCGCCGTCGGCGCGATGACGCTCGCGTGGGAGCGGACCGCCGAGTTCGCCCGTGAGCGCCAGGCGTTCGGACGTCCGCTGACCGGCCACCAGGCGATACGCCACAAGCTCGCCGACCTCGCCACCTCCGTGCACACGTGCCGCTGCGTGACCTACGACGCGCTGCGACGCTTCGTCGCGGGCGAGGAGCCGTTGCGCGAGGTCACGATGGCCAAGCTGCTCACCCAGCGAGCGTGCTTCGAGCTGATGGACGCGTGCCTGCAGATCCACGGCGGCGCCGGGTACATGCGCGAGTACTTCATCGAGCGCGCCGCGCGCGACGCACGCCTTGGGCCGATCGGCGGCGGCAGCGACGAGATCATGCGCGAGGTGCTCGGGCGGGTGCTCGCGCTGTAGCGCACACAAGAAGCTGTCCAAACCTCACCCTTCCTGCTCATGTTTGCGGGTCGCGGGGCCGATACGTCCCTCGTGGCCCCGCTACGCACCCTCAGCATCGCGGCGCTCGGCGCGCTCGCGCTCGCCGGTTCCGCCGTGGTCCCTCCCGCGCTCGCCGCCCAGAGCAACGCCCAGCATGGCGCCGTTTGCGCGAGCTTCCACGCGGGTAACGGCGGCCTCCCGGGGAGCTGCAACCAGCGCACGAACCCCAAGCACAAGCGCCGCATGTGCGCCAACACCCGGCTGCGCCCCCGCGCGACCAACGTGCCGCTGATCCGCGCCGCCACGCTGTGCCTGATCAACCGTGAACGCGCCGCCCACGGCGAGCGGGCGCTGCGACCCAACAAACGGCTGCGAAGCGCCGCCCAGGCGCACTCCGAGAGCATGGCGCTCGGCGACTACTTCGAACACGACGGTCCGAGCGGCCAGACGCCGCTGGCGCGACTCCGCGACGCCGGCTACATCTCCAGCTCACGCCAAGGCTACGAAGTCGGCGAGAACATCGCCTGGGGGACGCTCTACCTGGCAACGCCGCGCGCGATCGTCGCCACCTGGATGGCCTCGCCCGGACACCGCGCGAACATCCTCGACGCCCGCTATCGCGAAACCGGCATCGGCGTCGCCCCGCACGCGCCCTCGTCGCTCGCCCACGGCCAGCCGGGCGCGATCTACACGCAGGACTTCGGCGTCATCATCGCCGGCTGACGCTCAGGAAGCGCCAGCGCGCTCAGCTCGCCGCTGCGTTGCCGGCCCCGTGCCGGGAGCGACCCACGACTGCGCGCTCGCGCCCTGCTCCCAACCGAACGTGCGAGGGTCGGCCATCGTCTCCGGACGCTCGAGGATCCAGCGCTCGTGCACCACGGCCAGCGCGTCGATCAGCTCGTCCGCGCCGGTGAACTCCCGGGGATCGAGCGGCGCGGCCGCGTCAACCAACACCTGGTGGCCGTCCCGGCGCGCGCGCAGCGGCACGACGAGCGCGTCGGCGCGCATCGCCAGCTGTGCGGTGCCATCGGCGAGCATCACGGGCTTGCCCAGAAAGCGAGTGTCGCGCGCGCCGGGCATGTCGAAGAACAGCAGCACGCGCTCGCCACGTTCGAGCAGCGCCTGGATCACGCGAAACGAGCCTTTGGCGGGCACGAGGCGGCTGTGCGTGCCTTTGTGCCAGCGGGCAAGACGACGCCCCCAGTAGTTGGGAGTGGGTGACTCGAAGAACCATGCTCCCGGCACGAGATACGTGTCGGGGCCATCGAGCTGGCGAACGCACTGCAGCCGGTAGTAGGAGCCCAGGTGGCATGCGCTGAGCATCACGCCGCGGCCTGCCGCCAGCGCGCGCTCGAGGCGCTCCGTCGACTGTGCGTCGAGCCTGGCCGACCAGGGGTGCTGCCAAAACAGCGCCCGCTCGATCCTCTCCTCGATCAGCCATGCTCGCGCGAGCTCCGGCAGCTCCGGCGCCCGTGGCGTGCCAGCGAGGATCGTCGCCATCGCGGCGGTCGCCCGTTCGCGCTCTGCGCCGCTGCGCTCCCATATCTCCCGACCGCGGCGTTCGGCTCTGTTCACCGCGAAGCGCGCAGGCACGATGCTGTGCAGCCATCGCGAGGTCTTGACGCGGATCGCCGGCGAGGCGGGGGGCATTTGCGGCGCAGGCGTCGGCCGGCCGGCGGCATCCAGTGCACGCGCGAGATACGTCCCGCCTGCGGCGGCGTGAGTGCCGTCCGCAGGCTCTCCCTCGCCGAGCGTTGCGCCGCCGGCGTCGGCGGCGTCCGGGGCGAGGCCTTCGGCGAGTGCGCGCAGCAGCTTCACGACCGCCGCTGGCGTGGGGTGATCGAATACAAGCGTCGAGGCCAGCGACAGGCCCGTCGCCCCACAAAGACGGTTGCGCAACTCCACGGCGGCGAGCGAGTCGAAGCCGAGCTCCTCGAACGAGCGCCGCGTGTCGGCCGCGCCGACGGACGGCTCGCCGAGGACGGCCGCGATCTGCTCGAGCACGAGCTCGCTCACGAGCCGGTCGCGATCCGCGGGCGGGACCCCGTCGAGTGTCTGCGTCAGCGAGCCCTCCGCAGCGATCGGTGGCGGCGCGAGCTCCTGCTCGATCAGCTCTCGCAGCCGAAAGCGCTGGGGCTTGCCGTTGAGCGTCTGCGGCAGCTCGTCCACGAACCGGATCAGGTGCGGATATTCGTAGTCGCGCAGGCGCTCTCTGCACCAGGCGCGCAACGACTCCGTCAGCTGCCCGTTCGCGCGAGCGTCGGCGCTGCACTTGACGAATGCGGCGACACGGTTGTAGTCGTCGATGCGCACGCCGACGACCCCGGCGCCGTCGACGGCCGGGTGCTCGAGCAGCACCTGCTCGATGTCCACCGGCGAGACCCACAGCCCGCCGATCTTCAGCATGTCATCGACCCTGCCCACGTACTCATACGCCCCGTCCTCGCGGCGCTGGAAGCGATCTCCCGTAGCGAGCCACTCGCCGCGCATGCTGCTCGCGGTCTTCTCGCGCTGGTGCCAGTAGAACGCAGCGCGCGAGCCGCCGCGCACTTCCAGCGCCCCCACGCCGGCTCCTTCCACGTGCTTGCCGGCATCGTCGGTCAGCCTCAGCTCATAGCCCGTAACGGGACGCCCGGTCGTGCCCGGCACGACTTCGCCCGGCCGGTTCGAGCAGAACGTCACGAACATCTCGGTCGCGCCGATGCCGTCCACGATCTCGAGGCCGAAGCGCTCGCGCCACTGCTCGAACGTGCGCACGGGCAGCGGCTCGGCCGCCGACACGCACAGCCGCACCGACGCGAACGCGTCTGTTGCGTCGCGGTCGGCGACGAGCTGCCGGTACAGCGCCGGCACCGAGCAGTAGATCGTCGGGCGCTGCTCGCGCAGCGTCGCCAACAGCCGCTCGGGCGTCGGCGTCCCGTCGAGCAGCACGGCGCTCGCGCCGAAGTGCAGCGGGTAGGAGAGGCTGTTGCCGAGACCGTATGAGTGATAGAGCTTGGTCGTCGAGAACATGCGGTCCTCCTCGCGCATGTCGAGCACCTGGCGGCCGAACGTCTCGCAGGTGACCTCCATGCTGGCGTGCAGGTGCACCACGCCCTTCGGCTTGCCGGTCGATCCGGACGTGTACAGCCAGAAGGCCATGTCCTCACGGTGCGCGGGCGCCGCGTCCAGCTCGTGCGCCTGCGCCGCGAGCGCCGCGTCGAGCTCGTCCGCTCCGTCATCTGCGCCGCGCGCGAGGAGGCGCACGTCGGTGCCCGCCAGCGCCGCGCGCAGCTTCGGCAGGATCTCGCCGTCGCACACGACGACCTCGGCGTATGAGTCATCGATGAAATGCCGGAAGTTGGCCTGCGTCTCGCGCACGCTCACCGGGATCGGGACGGCGCCGATGCGCATGGCTCCCAGAAACGCCACGGGAAAGGACGTCGTGTCGTCGAGCACCAGCAGCACTCGCTGTTCGCGGCGGACGCCGAGCTCGCGCAGCAGATGACCCATGCGATTGACCTGAGCCAGCAGCTGCTCGTAGGTCAGCGAGTCCGCGCGCGTGAGGTACGCCAGGTTCGCGCCCCGGCCGGCTTCGATGTTACGGTCGAGGACGAGGGTCGCGTTGCCGCGCTCGGTGAGCGTCATCTCACTCCGATGGCGGGGTCGTCACCAGCGCGAGCACGAATCCGTCGTAGCCCTTGTCCCCCACTGTTTGAATCGCCGTCGCGCTGACGCGCGGCTCGGCGGCGAGCAGATCGTAGAAGCGGCGCACTCCCTGCACTCCGCCCTCCTCCCCCCATGGCTCGCTGCCGTCGCTGTCGAGGATCGCCCCTCCGCCGATGACGTTGTCGGCCACGATCAGCGTGCCGGGACGCGACAGCTTCAACGACCACTCCAGGTAGTGGGGGTAGTTGGCCTTGTCGGCGTCGATGAAGATCAGGTCGAACGGCGCCGCGTCGGCGGCGAGCTGAGGCAGCGTCTCGAGCGCCGGCCCGACGCGTACCTCGACGGTCTCGGCGAGACCCGCGCGGGCGATGTTCGCGCTGGCGACCTCGGCGAAGCGCGGACTCGCCTCGAGCGTCACGAGCCGTCCGCCGACCGGCAACGCGCGCGCCATCCAGATCGTGCTGTAGCCGCCGAGTGTCCCCAGCTCGAGGATCCGCTGCGCGCCGTGCACGCGCACCAGCAGCTCGAGCAGCTTGCCCTGGCTGGCTGACACCGTGATCGGCGGCAGCTCCGCGGCGGCGCCCGCGGCGAGCGCCGTGGCGGTCACGCTGTCGGCTCCGACGAGCTGTCCCGCGACGTAGCCGTCGACCGCGCTCCAGCGCTCCTGGCCGAGCGACGCCAGGGCGGGGCCCGCGAGGCGCCGTGCCCCCTGCACGCGCAACCGCGCCAGGCGTTCGCGCACACGCTTCTTCAGGCCACTAGCCATGGGATATCCTCGCCCCGTGCGGACGCAGGTCGCGATCGTCGGCGCGGGGCCGGCAGGGCTGACGCTCGCGTTGATGCTCGAGCGTGCAGGCATCGAGTCGGTCGTGCTCGAGAATCGCTCGCGCGCGTATGTCGAGCAGCGCGTGCGCGCCGGCCTGCTCGAGCACAACACCGTCGAGCTGCTCAGCGAGCTCGGCGCCGGCGAGCGCCTGGCGCGCGAGGGTCTGGTCCACCGCGGTATCTACCTGCGCCGCGAGGGCCGTACCCAACACATCGACATGACCGCGCTGACCGGCAGGCGGATCACGATCTACGGACAGCAGGAGATCGTCAAGGACCTGATCGCAGCCCGTTTGCGTGCGGGAGGGGCGCTGCACTTCGACGTCTCGGAGGTCGCGGTGCACGACCTCGAGACCGAAGCGCCGCACGTCGACTACAGCGCTGGCGGCGCGCGCCACCAGCTCGAGTGCGATGTGATCGCCGGCTGCGACGGCTTCCACGGCGTCTGCCGGCCCTCGATTCCCGCCGGCGCGCTCAACGAGTACGAGTTCGTCTATCCGTTCAGCTGGCTCGGCATCCTCGCCGACGCCGCGCCTGCGACCGACGAGTTGATCTACGCGTGGCACGAGCGCGGGTTCGCGCTCTACTCGATGCGCGGGCCGCACGTCAGCCGGCTGTATCTGCAGGTGCCGGCGGCCGAGCGAATCGAGGACTGGCCCGATGAGCGGATCTGGGCGGAGCTGCAGCTGCGGCTCGCCAGCGACGGCTGGCGCGTGAACGAGGGGCCGATCCTCGACAGGGGCATCACCCCGATGCGCAGCTTCGTGTGCGAGCCGATGCGATACGGGAGGCTGTTCCTGCTGGGCGACGCCGCTCACATAGTGCCGCCCACCGGCGCCAAGGGCCTCAACCTCGCGCTCAACGACGTGCGCCTGCTTGCCGGCGCACTCGCCGAGTGGTACGCGGACTCCTCGACGCACTCGCTCGATGCGTACTCCGAAACTGCGTTGCGGCGCGTATGGCAGGCGCAGGACTTCTCCAACTACATGACCCAGCTGCTGCACGACCTCGGCGGGGGCGCCTTCCAACGGCGCCTGCAGCTCGCGCGCCTCGACTATCTCGAGCGCTCGCCGGGCGCCGCGCGCAGCCTGGCCGAAAGCTACGTCGGGCTGCCAGCGACTGCTGATTTCTGAACGCACGTCTCAGGAGCGAGCCGCGCCGGCGCAGCCGACGAGGTGGTAATGGCCGGAGCGCATCTCGAGCACGAAGTGCTCGGTGATCAGCAGTGCCGGCCGGCCCTGCGTGATGATCCGGTAGACACGTGTCAGCGTGCTCCGCGACGCCCCGGCGTGCGCCCACGCCGGCGGTGCGGCGAGCCCGAAGCGAAGCAGCTCGCGCGAGCTCTCGAGTTTCATCTTCTGCAGGGACCCCCCGATGCCCTGAGCGTTCGCCCCGAGCGTCCCGACGAAACGCGACGGCAGCCGCTCCGGGAGGATGTGGGACTCCGCCCACACGGCCAAGTGCTCGGCCGCGATGCTCATCGTCACCCGCCTGCGAATGCACTCTTCGCCCACGGGCACGTCCAGGTATCGAGCGGCCGGCTGCTGCACGGCGGCCGTGATCTGCTCCACGGGTTCCACCGTCACGCGCGACAGCGTCTCGGCTTCGAGCGCGCGCGAGACGGTCCCGTCGGTGAAGAGCAGCCCACGAAGAAAGGGATCGAGCGCCACGATCTCGACCGCCGCGAGATCGGGCGACTTCTCATGCTGCGCTAGGTAATGGGTGTTCGCGAGACGGTCAGCGACGCTGGCCTCGTCTACCACTGTCCCGCGCCCCCCTGAGGTCGCGGTCGACGACATCCAAGGAGCTTACAAGAATCTTACGCGTCCTTTAGCTTCGGTCACGCGCGCGGCCGTCGACGCGAGCCAGATATAACTTCCGCTCCCCACCACTACAAGGAGAGCACAAAGTTATGGGAGTACTCGACGGCAAGTCGGCGATCGTCACTGGCTCGGCTCGTGGGATCGGACGCGCCACCGCGGAGCTGCTCGTCTCGCAGGGCGCGCAGGTCCTGATCAACGACCTCGACGGCGACGTCGCCGAGCAGGCGGCCGGCGAGATCCAGGGCGAGACCGCCGTGTTCGCCGGCGACCTCACCAAGCCCGGCGCGGCGGACGCGCTCGTGCAGAAGGCGATCGACTCCTTCGGCAAGATCGACATCGTCGTCAACAACGCCGGCTACACGCTCGACGCGCCCGTGCACAAGATGTCCGACGAGCACTTCCAGGCGATGCTCGACATCCACACGGTCGTGCCGTTCCGCGTCATCCGCGCCGCCGCGCCGCACCTGCGCGAGCCCGCAAAGAAAGAGCGCGAAGAAGGCAAGGAGGTGTTCCGCAAGATCGTCAACATCTCCTCGACCTCCGGAACCTTCGGCAACGCGGGGCAGGCCAACTACTCCGCCGGTAAGGCCGGTGTTGTCGGCCTCACCAAAACCGTCGCCAAGGAGTGGGGTCAGTTCAAAGTCAACGTCAACGCCGTCGCGTTCGGCTTCATCGACACGCGCCTGACCCAGGCCAAGGTCGACGAGAACACGATGGAGAAGGACGGCGAGAAGATCCAGCTCGGCATCCCCGAGCAGATGCGCCAGATGGCCTCGATGCTGATCCCGCTCGGGCGTCCGGCCACGCCCGAGGAGGCAGCGGGAGGCGTCTTCTTCCTCTGCTCACCCTGGTCCAACTACGTTCACGGACAGACCCTCCACGTCACCGGTGGGCTATTCGGGGGCATGAGCGGCTGACCTCGGGGTCCGGAGGCACGGCGGGGCAGTCGGGGGGCGAGCAGATAGTGACGTCTCGCGAACGCTGTATAGCGATGGTCATACAGCGTTCGCAAAGCAACAAATAGAAGCCGGCGGCACGCCACCGAGGTGCTCTGCGTCCCCGCGCCAGCGGCGCTCAGCCGCCGCCCGCCGCCGGTCCCCGGAGATCGAGCAGGCAGCCCGAGAAGTAGGCGCCGGCGGGCGAGGCGAGGTAGGCGGTGAGCGCGGCGACCTCGGCGGCGCTCGCGCTGCCGGGCGCGACCGCCACGGCGGTGACACCGTGACGCGCCCACTCGATCGAGAGCGTGCGCGCGAGGTTCTCCAGGCCGGCACGCGCCGCTCCCGCATGCTGGCCGGCAGCGGAGGGCGGCGCGAGGTAGACGATGCGCCCACCGCGGGACTCGGGCAGGAACACGCGCTCAGCGACGACCCGCGTCACGTTCCAGCTCGTGTCGAGGCACGCACCGAGCGCGTGCCTGGCGCGGTCGTCGCGCCGATCGTGGTGACGGCCCCCCTGCGTAGCACGCGAGAACACGCTGGCGGCGTCGACTACGAGCAGCTGGATGCCGCCGGCGTCCCCAAGCGCCCGCTCGACGGCCTCCGCCGCAGCGCGCTCGATGGCATCCCCCTGCTCCCCTGCCGCCTCGTCGAGGACGAGCTGGCACTCGCACACACGCGCGCCGAGATCGGTGCACGCCGCCTCGACGCTGCCCCCAAACGAGCCTTCGGCGCCACTGTGGGACGCGAGGGCGAGAAGCACTGAGACGTGCTCGAGCAGCCCTGGGCGTAGCAACGTTGACGCGTCGATCGCGGACATGCTCGCCGGCAGCCTATTGGCCGGCGCGCGCTGTAGCTATTGGGCCGCGGGCGGGTAGCCGCCGGCCTGGAACGGACCCGAGGGGTCTGGCTCGAGAGCGCTCTCGCGCGCGCGGCCGCGCAGCTCGAAGTACATGACGGAGGAGGCGAGCGCCGTGAGCGGGGCGGTGAGCACGCCGACGATCACCCTGACGACGATGCCGGCACCGGCGCCGGCGGAGTCGGCGACGCCCTCGATGATGAACGAGAACACGCCGACGAGGATGTACAGGACGGCGATCACGCCGAACACCTGCCAGCCGTTGCCGCGCACGAGCTCGCGGCTGCGCCGCAGCGCGGCGAACACGCCTGGACGCTCGAGGACGACGATGGGGGCGGCGAGCGACCAGATCGTGAGCAGGTACAGCCCGGGGATGATGATCAGGATGAAACCGATCACCACGCCGATGCCGGCGACGAGGCCGACGAGGATCAGCTGTCCGAGCACCGGTGCGACCGCGCGCAGGAGCTGCCCGGGGCTGGCGTCGCGGCGCCCGTCTTGAACGTCGGCGACGAGCTCGACGACCATGCCGGTGAAGAGCGTGCCCGCGACCAGCTCGATCAGCACCGCCACGAGCGCGAGCCCGGGGCTGGCGACGACGAGCAGGTCGGCGAGGATCCCGGTGAACACGAACAGCACCGCCGCCGCGGGCATCAGGACGGGGGCCTGATCGACATAGATGTGGAAGACCCGGCGGATCACCGCGCCGGCGTCAAGCCGCTGTTGCATACCGCCTCTCGGCGCGGCGCTGCTCGCGCAGGCGCCGCAGGATGCCCTTGCGGCCGTGCTGTTCGAGGCCGGCGTACAGCCGGCGGATCTCGACGAGGACCTCGTCGGCGACCGCCTGCTGCTGCTCGCGGGTGGGATCCTCGATCTGCTCCCAGCGGATGGCATCGCCGTACTGGACCGTGACCTTGGGGAACTGCAGGCGCTTCCAGTTGCGTACGTGCGAGGAGCCGTAGATCGCGATCGGCACGACCGGCGCGCCGGTCTCGAGCGCGAGACGCCCGATCCCGCGCTTGGCGTGCTCGGAGACTTTGCCGGTCCGCGAGCGACCGCCCTCGCAGTACATGGTCACGGCGCCGCCGCGCTCGAGGATCGAACGTGCGGTGATGAACCACTCTTCGTCGTGCGCGCCGCGGCGCACGGGGAACACGCCGCCGTGCGTGTAGATGAACTGCGCCGGGCGTTTGAACAGCTGCGACTTGGCCATGAAGCGGACCTTGCGGCGGATGTAGCAGCCCATCAGGAAGTGGTCCATGAACGAGAAGTGGTTGGGGGCGAGGATCACGGCTCCGCTCCCAGGGACCTTCTCGACGGAGATCGCTCGCGCGCGCAGGAACGTATACGCGTACAGCGAGGTGATGACGCGCGTGAGCTCGTAGGCCCAGTCGGGTTCACGCGTGCGCGCGCGCTCGTGGAAGCGGTCGAAGTGCTCCTTCGGCCGCGGGTCGGTGTAGACCTGCTCGCGCATTGGCGCTAGATCACTCATCAGACGCTGTACCTCCTGCACGTTGCAAGGTTACGCGGGAGTACCCGGCGCGCCCGCACCGGGCCTACCGCCGGGAGCCGTAGACGCGCACGAAGTCGACGAGCTGGCGTGCGCGATGGCTGAACCCGGCGAGCGTGCGGCCGCTGGTGCGGTGGTCGAGGTCGAGGTCTAGCTCGACGATCCGGCGCCCGGCGCGCACTGCGTCGATCGTCATGCCGATCTCCATGCCGAAACCGTGGGCGAACGGCAGCACGTCTTCGAGCGCACCGCGGGTCAGCGCCCGCTGCCCTGAGATCGGGGCGCGCGTGCGCAGGCCTCCGGTGCGCGCGCGGATCGCCCAGCGCGCGAAGCCGAGCGCGAGGCCGAAGCCGCCACCGACACGCGTGGCGAATACTGCGACCGCCACGTCGCCCTCGCCGCGCACGACGGCGTCGACCAGGGCGCCAAGCTTCGCGGCCGAGTCGCCGAGGTCGCCGTCGCAGAGAACGAACACCGATCTGGAGTCGGGATGGCCGGTGCTCGCCGAGGGCTCCTCCGCGGGCACTTGCGCGTCGCGCAGGGCCTCGCGCGCGGCGCGGCTGACGGCGGCGCCCTTGCCCACCAGGCCTCCGGTGCGCACCACGCGCGCGCCGGCAGCAGCGGCGATCTCGGCGGTGGCGTCGCGCGAGCCGTCGTCGGCGACCCAGATGGGTGTGCGAGGAAACGCGCGGGCGAGCGCCGCGAGGGTCGCGGCGATGCGCTCGGCCTCGTCGTGGGCGGCGACGACGATCGCGTCTACGCGCGCGGGTCGGTCGTCGCGGCTATCTATTGTCCTGGTCCTATTGTTCTGGCCCGGACGGCGAGTGTCCCGGCGGAGACGGCGAGCGGTGTTTGGAGGATCACATGACTGACGTCGAGGCTCATATCACGGGCACGGTATGGAAAATCGAGTGTGCCGTGGGCGACACGGTCGAGGAGGGCGACACGGTGGCGATCCTCGAGTCGATGAAGATGGAGATGCCGGTCGAGGCCGAGGACGCGGGCACGGTCACGGAGATCCGCTGCGAGGAGGGCCAGTCGGTGAACGAGGGCGACACGCTGGTGGTGCTCGAGTAGCGGCTCGCCGGGCAGCCGGCGAAGGCCGCGCCGCCACCAGCTAGCCTGTCGGCCCGATGCCCTCCACCGCCCCCCCACGCGAGCTCGCCGACGGCAAGCTCCTGGTCGATGAGCCGGCGGCGGGCGTGCTGCGTCTGACGATCTCGAACCCGGCCAAGCGCAACGCGCTCGACCATCCGCTGCTCGACGCGATCAGCGCGACGCTCGAGGAGCTCGCGGCGGCGGACTCCCACGCGCGCTGCGTGATCGTGACGGGCGCGCACGGGATGTTCTCGGCCGGCTATGACATCGGCGAGATTCCCGACGAGGACTTCGAGGAGCAGGCCGAGCGCCTGGTGGCGCACCCGTTCACGCTGGCGATCGAAGCGCTGGAGGCGTTTCCGTACCCGACGCTGGCGGCGCTGCCGGGCCACACGATCGGCGGTGGACTCGAGCTCGCCTTGGCGTGCGATCTGCGCGTGGCGCAGTCGGGCATCAAGCTGGGCATGCCGCCGGCGAAGCTCGGGCTCGTCTACTCGCACACGGGGCTGCGGCGCTTCATCGACGCGATCGGCGTGACGCGCACGCGTGAGCTGTTCCTACTGGGCGAGTACATCGACGCGTCGACCGCGCTGGCGTGGGGTCTGGTCAACCGCGTGGCCGCTGCCGAGGAGCTCGAGACGGTGGCGCTCGAGCTGGCACGAGAGCTGGCGGCGAACGCGCCGCTGTCGCAAACGGGCAACAAGCGCGTGATCGCGGCGCTGCTGCGCGCGGAGAGCGTCCTGGCGCCGGGCGTGGAAGAGGAGCTGATCGAGCTGCGCCGTGCGTCGTTCGCGTCACAGGATCTGCGCGAGGGGATGCGGGCGTTCGCCGAGCGGCGCGCGCCTCGCTGGCGCGGGGAATAGCCGTCCGCCACACCTCCTACGGTGTGGCGCGTGACGCCGTTGATCACACGCGAGGAGGCCGTCGAGCTCGGAGAGGTCGAAGACCACGCCGAGATCGAGGCGCTGATCGAGCGCGCGTGGCAGGCGCGCGTGGGTCGCTTCGCGGACTCGACCGACATGTGCTCGCTGGTGAACGCCAAGTCGGGTGGCTGCGCGGAGGACTGCGGCTTCTGCGCGCAGTCGCGCTTCGCGGAGGCGGAGACGCCGATGCACGCGATGATGGAGCCCGAGCAGATCCTCGAGCACGCGCGCGCGGCGGAGGCGGCCGGCGCCCACCGCTTCTGCATGGTGACTCAGGGCCAGGGGCTGTCGAAGCGAGATTTTGAGAAGTATTTAGCGGGCGTGCGCCTGGTCTCCGAGAAGACGAACCTCAAGCGCTGCGCGTCGGTGGGACACATCTCGGCGGAGCGGGCGCGGGCGCTGCGCGAGGCGGGCATCCAGCGCGTGCACCACAACGTCGAGACCGCTCAGAGCTACTACGACGAGGTGACGAGCACGGTGCGCTACGAGGGTCGGCTGCGCACGATCGACGCGGTTCGCGAGGCGGGCCTGGAGACGTGCGTCGGCGGCATCCTGAACCTCGGCGAGACGCGCGAGCAACGCGTCGAGATGGCGTTCGAGCTGGCGGAGATCGACCCGACGAGCGTGCCGATCAACATGCTCAACCCGCGGCCGGGAACGAAGTTCGGAGACCGCGAGTACATGGACCCTTGGGAGGCGGTCAAGTGGATCGCGATCTTCCGCCTGATCCTCCCGGATGCGCTGTTCCGGCTGTGCGGCGGGCGCGTCGAGAACCTGGCGGAGCTGCAGCGGCTCGCGGTCAGGGCCGGCATCAACGGCGTGATGATGGGCAACTTCCTGACGACGCTCGGCAACGAGCCGGAGACCGACAGGGCGATGTTCGAGGAGCTGGGGCTGAACGTGGCACGCCAGCCGGACAACGCCGCCAATCCGCGACCGGACAATCGTTCGGGCTGGCTCGCGGGTGAGACCCCGGATGTGGTGCGCGAGCTGCGCGACGGCGCGGCGACCGCTGAGGAGATCGACCTGGAGGTGCGGCTATGGGATCCGTCCAAGCAACTGCGCTACCGCGCCAAGCGCGCGGCGCCGCCGCCGCGCCCGGACGGCGCCCCGAACAGAACGCCCAGCGGCGCGGCCGTCGCCTAGCGGGAGAACGGAGATGAGCGAGATCGAACAGCGCCTGGAGGAACTGGAGCAGCTCGGTCTCTCCCGCCGCCTGCGACTGGTCAGCGGGCCGCAGGGTCCGACGGTGCTCCTCGACGGCAAGCCGGTGCTGCTGCTGTGCTCGAACAACTACCTCGGACTCGCCGACCATCCGCGCGTGCGCGAGGCGGCGGCCGAGGCGGCGATGCGCTGGGGCGTCGGCGCCGGCGCCTCGCGGCTGGTCTCGGGAACGATGACGATCCACGGTCGCCTGGAGGAATCGCTGGCCGACTTCAAGGGCAGCGAGTCGTGCCTGCTGTTCGGCTCGGGCTATCTGGCGAACATCGGCGTGATCGGCTCGCTGGCGGGCGCCGGCGACACGGTCTTCTCGGATGAGCTCAACCACGCTTCGATCATCGACGGGTGCCGGGTGTCGCGGGCGGAGGTGGTCGTGTACCGCCACCGCGACGTCGATCACCTCAACTGGAGCCTGCGCAAGCACGGTCGCCGCGATGGCGCGCGACGGCTGATCGTGACGGACTCGGTGTTCTCGATGGACGGCGACGTGGCGCCGCTGGAGGACATCGCCGAGCTTGCCGGCGCTTACGACGCGCGCCTGATGGTGGACGAGGCGCACGCGACAGGCAACCTCGGTCCCGGTGGTCGCGGCGCAGTGGCGGAGGCCGGCGTCGAGAGCGAGGTCGATGTGATCGTTGGAACGCTGGGCAAGGCGCTCGGCTCCTACGGCGCGTACGTGTGCGCGAGCGCGGAGACGGTGCGCTACCTGATCAACACGGCACGCCCGCTGATCTACTCGACGGCGCCGTCGCCGCCGGCCGTCGCCGGCGCGCTCGCGGCGCTGAACCTGCTGCGCGAGCGCCCGCACCGCGTCGAGCGGCTGCGCTCAAACGCGCGCGCCCTGCGTCGCGGGCTGGCAGCCGAGGGATTCCCGGTGCAGATCGCGGACATCCACATCGTGCCCCTGATCGTGGAGGACGAGCGCACCGCGACGCGTCTCTGCCAGGAGGCGCTCGAGCGCGGTGTGTTCGCACAGGCGATCAGGCCTCCGTCGGTGCCGGCGGGCTCCTCGCGTCTGCGGCTGACTGCGATGGCCTCGCACACGGCATCCGAGCTCGAAATGGCGGCAACGGTGTTCGCCGACGCTGCCCGCGCGATCGGGCTGGATCCGGCATCGATCACTCCGGCGTTGCCCGAGCGCCAGAGGGCGATCGAGGAACTCGACGAGCTCGAGCCGGCCTTTGCGGGGCGTGGGTACGACGCGCCGCGCTACACGGAGCTCACGGTGGTCACACAGGAGCGTGCCCGCTCGGATGAGGAGTCCTCGGCGCCGTTCGATTTGGAGCGCGACGCGGACCGCGTGCCGGCGCTCATCGGAGCGGAGACCTTGCCGAGCGCGGCGTCCACAGCTGATCAGCCGACCCAGGAATTCAACGTCGAGCTGGACATGGAGGCTGGGGATCGCGCCGCTGATGGGCCGCTGCCGGACGCGCCGTTCGACGCCGAGCGCGAGCTGCACGGCGTCCGCGCGGCTTAGAGCCGGCACCCCCGGCAGCGGTTTCGAATATGCGCGGGCTGTTTGTCACGGCGACCGACACGGGCGTCGGCAAGACGGTGCTGAGCGCGGCGTTGCTGGCAGCGATGGCAGCGGCGGGCGAACCGGTGCGCGCGTTCAAGCCGGTGGTGACGGGGCTCGAGGATCCGCAGGAAATTGCGGCGCGCGGCGACTGGCCACCCGACCACCAGCTGCTCGCGGCGAGCGCCGGAATGGCGCCCGAGGAGGTATCCCCCCTGCGCTATGGACCTGCGGTCTCCCCCCACCTTGCGGCAGAGCTGGCGGGTGAGTCGATCGAGCCGGAGCTGCTCGTCGCCGCGGCGTCTGCGCGTGGGTCGGCGGGAAAGCCGGCCGACACCGTCGAGCAGACGCTGATCGTCGAGGGCGTCGGAGGGCTGCTGGTGCCGCTCGGCGAGGACTACAGCGTGTGCGACCTTGCCGTTGCGCTCGGCCTGCCGGTGCTGATCGCCGCGCGCCCGGGCCTCGGCACGATCAACCACACGCTGCTGACGCTGCGCGTCGCGCGCAGCGTCGGGCTCGACGTGCGCGCGGTCGTGCTGACGCCGTGGCCGCGAGAGCCGAGCGTGCTCGAGCATTCGAACCGTGTGACGATTGCTCGCGTCGGCGAGGTCGAGGTGCAGACGCTTCCCCGCGTCCGCAGCCCGGTGTCCTCCGAGCTCGCACGCGCGGGCGAGGAGCTGCCCTGGCGAGACTGGCTCGCGGGGGCCGTGCGAGCGCAATCGCCGACACGCGAGGGTTAGAGCCGACGCGCTGGGGGACGGCCTAGACGTGTGCCTCGGCTCGCGAGCCCGCACGCGCGGCAGCGAGCACGGCGCCGGTGACGCTCCGCAGATCTCGAGCGTCGATCACATATGGCGGCATCGTGTAGATGAGGTCGCGGAACGGGCGCAACCAGACCCCCCGTTCGACCGCCGCGGCGCTCGCCGCCGCGACGTCGACCTCGTCGTGCAGCTGCACCACGCCGATCGCTCCGAGCACGCGCACGTCTGCGACGCCCGGCAGCGCGCGGGCCGGCTCGAGCCCGTCGAGCAGCTCGGCTTCGATTGCGTGCACGCGTCCGTGCCAGTCGTCCTGCTCGAGCAGGTCGAGCGACGCGAGCGCCACGGCGCACGCGAGCGGGTTGGCCATGAACGTCGGGCCGTGCATCAGCCCGCCGCCCTCGCCCGAGGAGACGGCGTCGGCGACCGCGGGCGTGCAGAGCGTGGCAGCGAGCGTCATGTAGCCGCCGGTCAGCGCCTTGCCGACGCACAGCACGTCGGGGCTCACGCGGGCGTGCTCGCACGCGAACATCGCACCCGTTCGCCCGAAGCCGGTGGCGATCTCGTCGAGCACCAGCAGCAGCCCGTGCTCGTCGCAGATCTGGCGCAACAGCGAGACGCACGCGGGGGAGTGAAAGCGCATGCCACCGGCGCCCTGGACGACGGGCTCGAGGATCACGCCAGCGAGCTCACCGGTGTGCTGCGCGGCCAGCTCGCGCACGTGCGCGGCCCAGCCCCGGTCGAGGCCCGCGTCGAAGCCGTCCGGCGGGCGCTCGGCGAACACGTGCTCAGGGAGCACGCCGGCGAACATGCTGTGCATCCCGGTGACGGGATCGCAGACGGCCATCGCGCCGGTCGTGTCGCCGTGGTAGCCGCCGCGGATCGTCAGCAGGCGCGTGCGGGTGCTGCGGCCGAGCGCGCGCTGGTACTGCAGGCAGAGCTTGATCGCGACCTCGACCGAGACCGAGCCGGAGTCGGCGAAGAACACCCGCTCGAGGCCGTCGGGGGCGAGCTCTGTGAGGCGCTCGGCGAGCGCGATCGCGGGCTCGTGCGTGAGCCCGCCGAACATCACGTGCGCCATCTTGCCGAGCTGCTCGCGCGCGGCGCTGTCGAGCGCCGGATGGCGGTAGCCGTGGATCGCGCACCACCACGACGCCATCCCGTCGATCAGCTCGCGCCCGTCGGCCAGGCGCAGGCGCACACCCTGTGCGGAGACGACCGGCAGCGAGGGCAGTGCTGCCGGCAGCGCACCGTAGGGGTGCCAGACGCGCTCGGCGTCGAGCGCCAGCAGTCGCTCCCAGTCGTGCTCCGACGGGGCGGCTGCGTCCGCGGCGCCCAACCGGATGCCTAGTCTTCGTACAGCGTGAAATCGCGCTTGCGCGCGCCGCACACGGGGCAGAACCACGTGTCGGGGATGTCCTCGAACGCGGTCCCCGCGGGAATTCCGCCGTCGGGGTCGCCGTCGTCGGGGTCGTAGATGTAGCCGCAGGACTCGCAGATCCAGCGCTGCATCGTCTCGGTGACGGTGTCGTTCATGCGCCAAAGATTAGCGGTCGGTAGGGTCAGCGGATGCGCGCATCGGGGGAGAGCGAGCGCCCGGCACCTGGGGAGACCTACAACCCAGGCCCACCGACGCTGCCGCGCCAGGCCGCAAGCGTGATCGTGCTGCGCGACGGCACCGGCGAGGCGAGTGGCGCCGCCGGTGCGGCCGCGCAGCTCGAGGTGCTGCTCGTCAAGCGAACGCCCAAGGCGCGGTTCATGGGCGGCGTGTGGGTGTTCCCCGGCGGCGCCGTCGACGCCCAGGAGGGTGAGGGCGATGCGGCGCACCGCGTCGCCGCGATCCGCGAGCTGAGCGAGGAGGCGGCGATCACGCTCGACACCCCGGACGAGCTCGTGAAGTTCTCCCGCTGGATCACCCCGGCGGAGGTGCAGATCCGCTTCGACACGCACTTCTTCCTGGCAGTGCTCCCAGCCGGTCAGGAGCCGCGAATCGACGGCGAGGAGTGCGTCGATCTCGGCTGGTTCACGCCGGCCGGCGCGCTCGACGCTCACCGCGACGGCGAGATCATGCTCGTCTTCCCAACGATCAAGCACCTCGAACAGCTGGGCGCGTTCGACTCAGTGGAGTCGCTCATGACCTACGCGCGCGGACGCGACGTGCAACCCGTGCAACCACGAGTGCTGGTCGAGGGCGAGGTCGCACGCATCGTGCTGCCCGGCGAGCCCGGCTACTGACGGCGCACGGCTTCCCGTTCATGGCCGGCGCTCCGATCTTGCGTTGGGAACGATGAGAACCGGTCGCGCGGCGTGGGCAAGTACAGCCTGCGACACGCTGCCCAGCAACGTTGACTTGATGATGCCGCGCCCTCGTCGCCCACAGACCACGAGCCGCGCGTCGAGCTCATCGGCCACGTCGATGATCGTTCGCGCGGCGCCCTCGGTCGCCTGCTCGACGCGCGCGGTGGCTTCGTATCCGAGCTCACGACCTCGTGCCGCGGCTTCCTCCGCGACGTCCCAGGCGAGCTTTGCCTCCTCCGTATCGAACTGCTGCTCGTCGCCGTAGCCGACGGCAAAGCCTCCAGCCTGCGCGAGCAGCGCCGCTGCGGTCTGCCAGACCGTCAACACGACCGCCGGAACCGGGCGCGCGATCAGCTCACGGGCGGCTGCCATCGCGGCGGCCGAATCCTCCGATCCGTCGTAGCAGAACAACACCGGTCCGGGCATGGGATCTCCTAGGGATAGCGAGGGATGAGCGAGCCGCAGATCGTAGTTGGCGATGGCCCGCGATAAGCGGCTCCCCAACGGTGGTCTTGGGCGAGGCCACCGCTCGAGACGGCTCGCTGGCGTTGGTCGCCGTAGAGGAGTAGTTTCGGCGAGTGATGAGGCGAGCAGCGAGCAGCCCTGCCGGCCACTCGTAATGGCGGCGGCGAGCCCTCAATCCGTCGCGGCAAGCTCTGAGCCGGGGAGCCGCCGTTGGGCGATCCTGGCCCTGCTCGGTGTCGCGCAGCTGATGGTCGTCCTCGATGCGACCATCGTGAACATCGCGCTCCCCTCCGCGCAGCGGGTGCTGGGCTTCTCTACAGACAGCCGCCAGTGGGTTGTAACCGCATACGCACTCGCCTTCGGCAGCCTCCTGCTGTTGGGGGGCAAGCTCGGCGATCTCTTTGGACGCAAGTGGACGTTCATCGCCGGACTGGTCGGTTTCGCGGTCGCCTCCGGAATCGGCGGGCTGGCTCAGTCGTTCGGGATGCTCGTCGCCGCGCGGGCGCTCCAGGGCGCGTTCGGCGCGCTTCTCGCGCCTTCGGCGCTAGCCCTGCTGACGGTCACGTTCGCGGGCTCCCCGGATCGGGCGAAGGCGTTCGGCATCTTCGGGGCGATCGCCGGCGGGGGTGCCTCGGTTGGGCTGATCCTCGGCGGGGTGCTGACGCAAACGCTCTCCTGGAGATGGTGCTTGTACGTCAACGTGGTGATCGCGCTACCTACCGTGTTTGTGGCGCTGAGGCTGCTGCAGAACCATCCTCTCGAGGGACGGCCCAGGATCGACGTCCCGGGTGCGCTCCTCGCCTGCGGCGGGCTGTTCGCGCTCGTGTACGGCTTCTCCAACGCGGAGACGCATTCATGGACGACCCCGGTGACGATCATCGCGCTCGCAGCGAGCGTCGTCTTGCTGACGTCCTTCGTGGCGGTCGAGCGCGTCAGGAGCGATCCCCTGCTGCCGCTGCACATCGTGCTCGATCGCGCTCGCGGCGGCGCCTACCTGTCGATCGCGCTTGCAGGCGCTGGCGTCTTTGCGGTGTTTCTGTTCTTGACCTATTACCTGCAGGAGAATCTCGGTTTCTCTCCCGTGAAGACGGGTGTGTCCTTCCTGCCATTGACCGTCGTACTTGTCGTCACTTCGACGACCGTGCAGACCAAGGTGCTCTACCGAACGGGGGTGAAGCCGCTGATTGCGGCTGGCATGACGCTCGGATTGATCGGGATGCTCCTGCTCACTCGGCTCGCCCCGGGCTCCAGCTACGCGAGCAACGTAGTGCCGTCCCTGGTCATCCTCGGCCTCGGCATGGGTTGCATTTTCGCGCCCGCATTCAGCACCGCCACGCTCGGAGTCGACGGCTCCGAGGCCGGAGTCGCCTCTGCGATGGTGAACACCTCCCAGCAGGTCGGCGGCTCGGTCGGCACGGCGCTGCTGAGCACGATCTTCGCGAGCTCAGTCGCCTCCTATACGGCCAGCCACCTCCACGCACCTGGACTGGCGAACGCGGCGACGATCCATGGTTACACCACCGCGTTCTCCTGGGCCGCGGGAATATTCGCGCTCGGGCTTCTGCTCGCGCTGCTCATTCTGCCCTCGAAAGTGCAACTAGGGGCCTCCGCGCCGACGCCCGCGGCTGATGACGGTCGGGTAGCTGCTCCGACCCCGGCGACGGTAACGGCCACGGCCCCCGCGCTGGCCCCGGCCCCGGTCCCGGTGATGTCAGCAACGGCGATCTTGGCCAGCGGTCCCTGCTGCCACTTCGCTGTAGCACTCCACGCCGAGCCGGTCAGGATGCGAGACGGCGCACCGCAAGACGGAGCGACCGCGCCCAGCGGTGCGGCCCCAGGCAAGCTCGAGAATCCTCGCGTCTAGCAGCCGCCACGTCGCGAGCGGGAGCCAGCCACGGTCGACCGCGCCCGGGAGTTCGCGGTAACGTTGTTCGACGTGGGAGAGCTTGTGTCGAAGGCCGCTTACGCGGAGTCTGGCGACGATTCGCTCGACGCCCAGCGACCGGCGGCGATGCGACGCGTTCTCGCCGTCTTCGAGCCTGGCGACTCGGGCGAAGCGACGCTGAGAGAGGCGGCTGAACTCGCAGAAGCAGGTTGCGAGCTGTCGGTCGTGACCCTGGCACCGCAGGCACGTCCTTCCCGGTGCTGCGGGAAGGGCGGAACCGGTCCGTACAACATCGCGGTGCGCGAGGAGGCCGAGATCGAGTTGCGTCAGGCAAGGGACATCCTGGGAGCTAGCGCCAGACGGGCCAGCTTCACGGTGCTGGTCGGTCATCCCAGCCCGCCGCTCGCGGCGTGGGCGCAGGAGCACTCTTTTGATCTGATTCTCCTTCCCCATCATCGATTGACGCGTGGCGGCAATCGCAATGCGAGGGCTATGCGACGGGCCGTCTCAGCTGAGATTCGTCTCGTCCTGTAACCCGTGCGAGACCACGTGTCTGGACGCCCAGCGGCCCCCTGGGCGATCAGGGCTCTGGCGGCAGCCGCTGCCTGGTGACGGGGCAGCCGCCGTCCGGTGACGGTGATCCTCTGGTGGTCAGGCAGGCGGCCTGGATGCCGCCTGCCTGACCGGCGTCAACGCGCACGCCCACCTCTATGGCTGGCTGCGCACATCCCGGCTTGCGCTACACGACAGCGGCTGCGGACTCCTGGACGGCCGTCGAGAGGTTGCGGATCGCGTCGAGCACGACCTCGGGGTGCGAGAGCATCGGGACGTGGCTGCTCTCGACTTCATACGTCGTGGCACCCATGCGCTCGGCGGAGAACCGCTCCAGCTCGGGGTTGACGGCGTGATCCTGCGCGGCAACGATGTAGGCGCTCGGCTTTGTCTTCCAGGCGGCGCCTGGGACCTTTTCGTTGAACAGGTTCGCGGCCGGCGGCGCCGCAGTCGCCCACACGATCTGCTTCTCCTCCTCGGACAGGTCCCCCGCGAAGGACTCGATGCCTTCCGGGATCATCCATATACGCCCGTCCGCGACCTCGATCTGTCCGAACACGTCGGTCGTCGGGAACTTGTCCTGCTGGCCCTGTGGGGTCTCGGTCTCATCCGGCGCGAGCGCGGAGATGTAGACGAGTCCGACCACGCGGTCGTCGGTTCCGGCAGCTGTAATGACGGCGCCGCCGTAGGAGTGGCCGACGAGGATGGCAGGACTTGAGACCCGCCCGAGGCAGCGAATCACGCTGTCGACGTCGCTCTGGCACGAGTCGAGGTTGTATTGGCACGCGATTACCTCGTGCCCCTCGCGCCGAAGTGTGGGAATCAGCTTGCTGAAGCACGAACCGTCCGCCCAGATGCCGTGGCAGAAGACGATGCTGGGTTTGCTCTGCGGAGACATATTCATCCCTTTCTGTAGTACCGGTGCAATCGGCGGGAGCATGACTCGTAGCGTCTGCGTTCTCTTGAGTCGTGCGACTGCTTCTCGCAGGTTGATCAGTCAACTTCGGTCGAGGAGAGCAGTGCCATCGGCACTTCGACGCGGAGCGCCTCCAAGAGCGCTGCAAGCTTTCTGTCGAGCTCGACCCCGACTGCTGAGACCGCGGGGATTCCGAAGCTGTCAAACTGCGTGCTGGGCTGGTCGACGGTGAACCACGCGCGTTCGTGTGCGTCTTCCCATATGACGGTGTGCAGCGGCGCGTAGAGCATGGCGCGGGGATCGTGGCGGAACATCTGCTCAGCGATGGTGACATTGCCCATGAGGTACGCGATGCAGTCGTTGTCGTCGCCCGCGAGCTGCATCACGGGATGAACGTCGTTGCGAAAGTAGATGAGAAACCCGTGCGGGGCCCATTCGGCGTGCGCATCTATCACTTCCGCCCAGCTCGCTTGGCGCTCCACGAGCGCGACGATCTCCTGCAGCGGGTTCGCGGGCACCGCCTGCTCGTAGAGCTGTTGGAACTCGCGCACGCCCGGGACTTCGACGTTCAGCCGTCTCACGGTGTAGGTGTCGTGGCTCGTTGCCACGCTCGGAACGTAGCCCTGACCGGCCCCCTTCGCTTGAGTCATGTGACTGCTTGCGCTTTATCCTCGGCAGATGACCGTCTCGAGCCCGTCGGACGTGATGAGCGAGCTGATCGGGCGCAACGACGAGGTTGCGCGGGTCGACGCGCTTCTCGACCGTGTCCGCGACCGCGGCGGAGCTCTGGTGATCCGCGGGGAGCCTGGGATCGGAAAGTCGACGTTGCTGGACCGAGCGCGCGGCCGCGCGGGCTCCCTGGGTGCTCGCACGCTTGCGTCCGTGGGCGTCGAGTCTGAGTCAGAGCTCGCCTTCGCGGGATTGCACCAGCTGCTTGGGCCGATTGGCAGTCATATCGAGAGGCTTCCGGATCCCCAGCGACAAGCGCTCGACGCAGCATTCGGCGTCGACGACGTGGTGGAGGCGGATCCGTTCCGCGTTGCCCTTGCCGCCTATCGACTTGTTTCGGACGCGGCGGACTCGAGCCCACTGCTGTTGATCGCCGACGACGCGCAGTGGCTCGACCGTTCGAGCCTTGACGTGCTGAGTTTCATCGCCCGGCGGCTGGACAACGAGCCGGTGGTGTTCATCGCCGGCCTTCGCGACGGGTTTTCAACAGCGCTGGAGGAGGCTGGGTTGCCGATCCTCCAGCTGGGCCGCCTGTCCCCATCCGATTCCGAGAAGCTGCTCGACCGCGTCGCGTCGGGGCTGTCCCCGTACCTGCGCGGCCGCGTGCTGGCCGAGGCCGCCGGCAATCCGCTCGGGCTGATGGAGCTCGCGCGGGTCATGCCGGAGGGCGGCGACCCGGTCGAGCTACTCTCGCCGACCCCGGCGGCGCTGACCGCGCGCCTGGAGCGCGCGTTCGGCGCGCGCCTCGATGCGCTCGAGGAGCACACGCGCCTTGTTTTGCTTGCCGCCGCGCTCGACGGCAAAGCCTCGATCGCGGAACTTCTGTCGGCAGCCATGCTCGTCTGCGGGAATGAGGTCGCGCTATCTGCTCTGGATAGCGCCGCCGAACGCGGCCTGGCGCGGGCGCACGGATCCGAGGTGCGCTTTGAACATCCGCTGATCCGCTCGGCGGTGCAGAGCACGGCAGCGCCGGCGCAGCGGCTCGCGATGTACGCGGCTTTGGCAGCGGTCGTGCGCGACCCGGAGCGCCGCCTGTGGCACCGCGCCGCATGCGCAGTCGGGCCTGATGAGGAAGTCGCGTCGGCATTGGAAGAGCAGGCGCAGATCGCGCGCCGGCGCGGCGCTGTGATGGTCGCCGCGGCCGCACTCGAGCGCGCCGCCATGCTCACGGCCGATCCGCGCTGGAAGGGCGAACGGCTGGTGCGGGCGGCCGAGCTCGTGTACGACCTCGGCCGCGTCGACGTTGTCAGCCGGCTTCTGAGGGAGGTGGAGTCACTCGACGTGGGTCCGCTCGAGGCCGCCCGCCTGGCCTGGTTGCAGCAGATGATCAGTGGGGACGTCTGGTTCGAGAAGGGCGCCGCCAACACGTCTGTCACGATCGCGGAACAGCTGCACGCAGGCGGCGATCCAGATGCGGCATTGCGGTCGCTGGTGCCGATCGCGCATCGCTGTTGGTGGACGCGGTGCCGAGCACGGACCCGGCAGTACGTTGTCGACGCGGCCGAAGGCATCGGTTTTCCGGGCGATGACCCACGACTGCTGGTTGTCATCGCGCTCGCCAATCCGGAGTCGAGTGCGCCGTCGGTGCGCCACCGAGTGGCGCACCTGCGACGGCAGGAGATGACCGATCCGGTCGCTGCGATGTATGTGGGTATCGCGGCCGAGAAGGCGGGCGACTTCGCGGCAGGAATGCGCTTCCTCGCGCGCGCGGTCGAGGGGCTGCGCCGGCAGAGCAGGCTCGGCATGCTCACGCAGGCGCTCGTGCACTACGCATGGGCGGCCACCTACGGCGGTGATTGGGAAGCGGCCGAGCTAGCGGGCGCCGAGGCGGCGACACTCGCGCGCGAAACTCGCCAGCCTCAGTTCGGACTCACCGGGCAGCTCGTAGGCGCGCTGGCCGCGGCGCTGCGCGGTAGCGCAACCGACCTCGACGCGATGCTCGCCGCGCCGGAGCGAGCGCTGATGACGATGGGGGGCGGCCCTCTGCTCGCCCCCGCGCACCTTGCCCGGGGCGCGGCAGCTCTCGGCGAGGGACGGCACGATGACGCATTCCGCGCGCTCTGGCCGGTGTTCGACGATGAGGACCCGGCGTATCACCGCTTCATGCGCTGGCCGGCGGTGCTGGACCTCGTCGAGGCCGGCGGTCGCGGCGAGCACGCCGCCCGCGTCACGAAGGTCACGAGCGAGCTCGACCAGATCGCGAGGCGCAGCGAGGCGCCGATCTTGCGCGCCGGTCTGGCCTGCGCGCGACCGCTGCTGAGCGACGACGATCACGCCGAGACGCACTTCATGGCGGCGCTCGTTGAAGAGTCGCGGAGCTACCCGTTCCTGCGTGCGCGGACGCTGTTCTCGTTCGGCCGCTGGCTGCGTCGGCAGCGCAGAAGCGCAGACTCACGCGCACCTCTCCGCGACGCGATCAACCAGTTCGACGCGCTAGGAGCGACGCGCTGGAGCGAACGCGCACGCCAGGAGCTACGAGCGAGCGGCGAGAAGATCGGGCCGCGCACGCCGGACGCTCGCGACCGGCTCACCGCCCAGGAGCTCCAGATCGCCCAGCTGGCGGCAGCGGGCCTGGCGAATCGCGAGATCGGCGAGCGGCTGTTCCTCTCCCACCGCACCATCGGATCGCACCTATACCGGATCTTTCCAAAGCTCGGGATAACTGCCCGGTCGCAGCTGCCCGCGGCCCTCGAGCCGCGGCGCGACGATACAGCGCAGCTTTGACACTCTTTCCTGATGCGCTTCCGCAGAGATGGCTCTCGCCGCGACGTTTCTCGCCGCCATCTGGCTCCGACTCTTGGGGTTCGGGATATGGCGATCGACCTCGGTACGGCGAACACCCTCGTGTACGTCGGGGGACGGGGCATCGTCGTGTCGGAGCCTTCCGTCGTGGCGTCGGACTCGCTGACCGGTCGTGTCCACGCGGTGGGAGCGGACGCTCAGAGGATGATCGGCCGCACTCCGGCGACGATCTCAGCTACGCGCCCATTGCGCCATGGCGTGATCGCCGACTTCGACATCACCGAGGAGATGCTGCGCTACTTCATCCGCAAGGTGCTCGATCGGAACAGGGCCCATCCCCGTCTGATCGTCTGCGCCCCGTCCGGGGTCACTGAGGTAGAGAAGCGGGCAGTCGAGGAGGCGTCGCTTGCGGCTGGCGCCCGTCGTGTCCACCTGATCGAGGAGCCGATCGCGGCCGCGATCGGTGCAGGCCTGGATATCGCAGAGCCGATCGGGCGCATGGTGGTGGACATCGGGGGTGGCACCAGCGAGATGGCCGTCATCTCGCTTGGTGGCATCGCGCTGTCTCGCTCGGTGCGCGTCGGAGGCTACGAGATGGACGAGGCGATCACGCGGTACCTGCGTGCCGAGCACTCGCTGGCGATCGGCTCGCAGACGGCGGAGGCGATCAAGATCGCGATCGGATCGGCGGTGCCGATTCAGCCCGAAGAGACCACCGAGGTCCGGGGCCGTCACCTGATCACTGGCCTGCCGACCCAAATAAATCTCCGCAGCGAGGAGGTACGCACGGCGATTCGCGGCCCGCTGCGCGAGATCATCGACGCGATCAAGGACGCACTCGAGCAAACTCCGCCGGAGCTCACGGGGGACATTGCGCGCGACGGGATTCTGCTCGCCGGCGGGGGCACCCTGCTGCGTGGTTTCCCCGAGCTCGTCGCTGCGGAGACCGGCATTCCGGTCTTCCTCGCGAAATCGCCGCTGACATGCGTCGTCACCGGCTCGGGCCAAGCCCTCGATCATTTTTGACCGGCTCAGCCGCTCCGGCAGCGGCGGGCCGACGGTTGCGGTGCCTGGCGCACTCGCCTCGCGCTCCAACAGACCACGCTCGCCGTGCAACTCATAGGAAACCCTTCGATTCTTCATAGACGGTCCACACGGTGCTCGCGCATGGTGGGAGATAGCCGCTAACCACGAGCACCAGACGACCGAAAGGATCAGCCCATGTTCTCCCAGAGACTCACCAGGTCCATCGCCATCGGCGCCACGGCCATCGCGATCGGGGGCGGTACCTACGGCATCGTCAGCGCAACCGCCAGCACCGGCACAGGCACCGCGACGAGAGCGGCCGCCGCCTCGCCAGCACCAGTGCGACACGTTCCCGCAAGCGGGGGATCCAACGCTCGGTCGGGACCGGCCGCAGGCGGATCAATCGGCAAGGTCACCAGCGTGTCCACTTCGGGCTTCGGACTGCTTACGTCGGCAGGGCAGAACGTGACCGTCACGGAGACATCGTCCACGACATACGAGAAGGGCACGAAGTCGGCGTCGGCGAGCGCGGTTACCAAAGGCGAGACGGCGGTCGTGCTAGGAACAACCGACAACACGACGATCGCGGCCACGCAGGTCATCGTGCAGCCGACAAACAGCGGGTCCAAGACGTCGTCGAAGGTGGTTCCCTTCAAGCGCGGTGCACCGTCGACCTCGAAGCAGATCGGTCAGATCCCGACGAACTACAAGCAGGGGTCCGGCACCATCACCAGCGGAGCTACGGCGAACAAGGCCACGAGAGCCGCGTTGGCGGCCTACCCCGGGGGCATCGTCGACCGTGTTGTGAAGCTGAGCAACGGCGAGTACGAGGTCCACAACATCGGTGTCAACTGGCCGCACCACATCTTCGTCAACCAGGACTTCAAGGTCGTCGGCGCCGACTAGCGCCCTGTCTCGATCACGGCGAGGCGTTGTGATCGGAGCGCTTCGTCGCGCTGGGGTCGCACCGGAGACGATTGCGGCCCTCGAGCGTTGGCTTCCCCACCCGGTGGATCTCGACCGTGATGGAGAGTTGCTACTTACCCACGGAATCACAACGGACCGCCTGATCGACCGACTCGGGGGAAGCCCGTAGGTCACAGTCGTCGATCGCCCTGGCCTGGGCGGTATGCTGCGACGCACTGTGGCCGATACCAACGAGATACCGCGCGATCGCTGGCGTAGCTACTTCGACGATCTGAGCCGCGGGTTGGCGACGATGCAAGCAACCGTCGAGATCGACGGACCCGATCTCGGCGCCCAAGTGCAGGCTGAAGGCCTCCTGCTCAGCGGCATCACCTACGACGATCGCGACGACGTCCTGGTGGTTGGGCTCTCGCCCGGGGGGGCGACCGAGTCGCTGGAGCATCTAGTCTCGAGCCCGCAGCGAATCCTCGTGGAGTCCTCAGACGCCATTCTGCCCTCAGCCATCGACGTGGAGGACGCCGAGGGTCAGCGAACACTCGTCCGTCTTCAGGCAGCGCCGGCGCTGCCGGCCGAATAGAAGCAGCGCCCGATCCGAGAACGGCCGCCGATGCCCCGACAGGCGCCGCGACCGGCGGCATCGGGTGGCCGCGACGCGGTCCTCGAGCAGTAGGGTGCGACGATGGGAAAGCAGACAGGCGTCGTGCTTTACGTGCTCGCGCTGGTAGCTGTCGTGGTCGGCGTGGACGTGTTGTTCTTCAGGCATCGGTTCTGGGAGCGCCTGATGGTAAACGTCGGGATTGTCCTGGTGTTCGCGGCGTTCTATCTGAGGTTCCTGAAGCGAGCATGAGCGGGACCCCCCGAAACTGTGAAGTACGGCGACCCGGCCGTGAAGGGCCGGGTCGCATCGCAAGGCGACTCTTTAGAACCGACTGCGCGCACGAGTCGTCGGTTGCGCCACTCGAGCCGATGGAAAGCGTGCCCGTCGTGGTGACGTCGTCCCCGAAATCGTCCTGCCATTCGCGTTCGCCAAGGCAAACACCTAGGACGCGACACCTGCACAGTCGCTCTAAAGTGAGAACACAGCGCCGAGGTCGCGCATCGCGGCCACTGTAACGAGGGCCGGAGGGCGTACCGGACGCTGGAGAGCAATACTGGCGCAATGGCTTTCGCTCCCCCCGCCCGCCACCTGTTGCGCGCAAGGGACCTCGCGGACGCTCGCTACGCCGAGCCATTGGGGGTCGAAGAGATGGCCGCCGCAGCGGGGCTCTCAAAGGCGCATTTCAGCCGCGAGTTCCGGCGGGCGTTCGGGGAATCGCCCTACGCCTACCTGCTGACCCGGCGCCTGGAGCGAGCAGCCGCGCTGCTGAGGAGCACGGACCGCTCGATCTCGGACGTCTGCCTGTCAGTCGGCCTGACGAGTCTCGGCTCGTTCACGACCAGCTTCACGCGCACGTTTGGGCTGTCTCCGGCGGCCTACCGCCAGCGCTTCCCGGCGGCCACCGATATGGCGCTGGTTCCAGGCTGCATCGTGCGGGCTTACGGCCGCCCCCAGAAGCGCACTTTTCGAGAAGACAGGAGCGAGCAACCGGTCTAGCTTGACTGCATCATCCCCTGTTGAAAGGAGAACCGATGTTCAAAATCACAAACGCCCAACTGTGGGTCCAGGACCAGGAGGAGGCGTTGGCCTTCTACACAGAGAAGGTCGGCATGGAGATCGCCGCGGACGTCACGCTGCCCGAGCTGGGGGGCTTCCGCTGGCTGGCCGTCTCGCCCCCTGGCCAGGCGGATGTGTCGATCGTGTTGATGGCGGTCCCTGGTCCGCCAATCATGGACCCGGAGACCACCGAGCAGGTCGAGAGTCTTATGGCCAAGGGCTTCGCGGGAACGGTGTTCCTCACGACCGACGACTGCCAGAAGACCTACGAAGAACTGAAGGCTCGCGGCGTCGAGTTCCACGAACCTCCGGAGGAGCGTCCGTACGGGATCGACTCCGGATTCCGCGACCCCTCCGGCAACAGCATCCGGCTGGCCCAGATCCGCGATCTCGCCGAGCTGGAAGCGGTCGCCGCGAGCGGCTGAGATGAGGCAGCGCTGATCGGGCAGGCGTATGAGGCCGGGCTAGCAGGAAGTTGGCGACGGCCTCTACGCTGATCTCGGGCGAGATCGGGGCTGACGAACTAGCGCTCTTGCGATGGCGAAGGAGGCGCTTCCCCTTTATGACGCGGCGCTGCGCTGAGATGGCGACGATGCCCGCTGAGGCCGCGTAACCGCACAGCCGACTCGCAGCCCCTCGCAGGCAACATGTCCCATGGTCAGTGTCCTGCGCTTTGACCGCCGTCGATATGCAAGAGCTCTCCGGTCACGAAGGGCGCAGACTCGAGGTAGAGGACTCCACCGACCACATCCTCGATCTCGCCCACCCGGCCGACGGGGTGCAACGCACCCATCCCCGCATATGAGCTCTCGTCGTGCATCCGCGTTTTGATCACGCCGAGGGATACGGCATTGACCCGCAAACCAGATGAGGCGTACTCGATCGCCAGTGATTTGGTGGCCGCGACCAGGCCCCCCTTGGTCAGGACGGACAGAGCGGCTGGTGTGCTGCTTTCGGCCTGCTCGACGAGCGTCGTCGAGACGTTGACCACGTGCCCGCGACCCCGGGCGAGCATGTGCGTGATCGTGCGCGTCGTGATGTGAAAGAAGCCGGCGAGGTTGACGGCGACTAGCGCGTTGAAGTCCTCGAGGGTGTACTCCGTGAAGGGCTTGCCGATGTAGATCCCAGCGTTGTTGATCAGGGTGTCGATCCGGCCGAAGCGTTCTACGGCCGCGTCGACGATGCGCTGCGCGGTGTCGGGGTCGGCGATGTCGCCCTCCACGGCAACGATGCCGGAGTCCTCAGCCCGCCCGATCGATAGAGCGGTCGCGATCACGGCATACCCGCGCTCACGGTAGGCCTTCGTGAGGCCCGCGCCGATGCCCTGCGAGGCGCCTGTGATGATCGCGACCTTCCCGTCGTTGTGCTCGGGCGACGAGCTCATTCGATGAGGTAGGTCTCGTAGATCACGCCTGCGGGCTGCCGGCCGCCGACGCTGATGAACACGCCCTTGTTCAGCCAGTCGAGCCGGGGCGCGGCGGTCTCGATCTGGGTTGACGTGCGGAAGGTGTACTCGCTGGCATCGACGTCCTCCCCGCGTCCGAGCCGCGCGAGCACGTCGGCGCTACCGTGCCGGATGCTTCGAGATTGCACGTAGAGCAGATCGCCGTCGTCGGTCTGCAGCGTGTAGCGGATGTCGCCGAGTGCGGTGCCGTCCGCCAAGAGGATCTGCCAGTCCGCGCTGGCGCCGGGGAGCAGCTTGCCGTTGATCTCGGGTCCGGTGAATGCTCCGCCGGTCAGGGGAACGATGCGACGGCGACCTTGCGCGGTGTCGCCAAGATCCACTGGCCGTGCGAGCGTCGCCTCCAAGCGATAGACCTTGCGCAGGCGAGGATCTGGAAGTTCGTTGCTCATGGTTGCTCCTGTCAGCGGGGCCGTACCGCGGCTATGTGTGGAGCAAACGGTACGCCGCAGTGGGCCTGCTGTCTTCCTGGGGGCCAGGCTTCGAGATCTCGGGCTTGACTTCCACTCGGATGAGGGCAAGATGTCTGGGACCCGACGGGAGCGTCCTCGGTCGTAGCACCACGGGGGGCGACCAGAAAAGGGCGCGTGCCTATGTCCCCTGTGCAGCGCAGGCTCGCAGCGTCGGCCTTCCGGCTGTCGTCGTTGCCCGCTGCGTCGGGGAGGCGAGACCGCGGCTCAATATCTGGGCGCCGCTGACGGATGGAGGCGAGATGAGCACTATCGAGATGGGCAGCGAAAGCGCGACGGGCACCGCACCGGTAAGGCCGGGGAGTTTAATCTCGAGGTGGTGGTATTGCGCTGAAAGGAGAGGCTAATGGCGACGACGTATGAGTCCGTGGAAGATCTCGCCGACGCGCTCAGGCGCGCGGAGGAGGCACACGGCAAGCACGAGCAGCGAACGGGCCAAGCGGACCCGAACTGGCCGGACTGGTACGCGTCGTACATGGTGCGCGAGCGCGCCGGCGAGGAGCTGCCGACGTGAGCAAGGACTATGACGTGATCGTGCTCGGCGGCGGCTCACCGGGCGAGCACTGTGCGGGCGCTCTGGCGGAGGGCGGGCTGCGCGTCGCCGTCGTAGAGCGCGAGCTCATTGGAGGGGAGTGCTCCTACTGGGCTTGCATCCCTTCAAAGACGCTCTTGCGGCCGGGCGAGGCGGTCCATGGGGCGCGTGAGGCCGCCGCGAGCGCCGAGGTCGATGTCGGGGCGGCGCTCGCCTGGCGTGACTTCATGGTCTCCGACTACTCCGACGCCGGACAGGAGCGCTGGCTGGCCGACCGCGGCATCGACCTGCTGCGCGGCAGCGGCAGGCTCGCCGGCCCCGGCGTCGTCGAGGTCGATGGCGCGCGGCACACCGCAGACCACGTGGTCCTCGCAAACGGTGCCGATCCGTTCGTGCCGCCCGTACCGGGTTTGCGTGAGCTCGACGGCGTGTGGAGCAACCGCGAGGTGACGTCGATGAAGGCCGTTCCGCGCCGTCTGCTGATCCTTGGTGGCGGACCAGTCGGCGTGGAGATGGCCCAGGCCGTCCGGCGATTGGGTGGCGAGACCGTGATCGTCGAGATGGCCGAGCGCGTGCTCGGCCGCGAACCGGCGCCGCTGGGTGAGGCGCTCGGCGACGTTCTGCGCCGCGAGGGCATTGAGCTCTTCCTGTCCGCCAGCGCGACCGCCGCACGACGCGAGGGCGAGGACTACGTCCTCGAGCTCGACGACGGGCGCGAGTTGCGCGGTGACCGGCTGCTCGCTGCCACCGGTCGGCGTCCGCGAGTGGTCGGACTGGGCCTTGAGACCGTCGGCGTCGAGGCAGACGCACACGGAGTTCCGGTCGACGCGCACCTGCGCGCCGCCGAGCATCTGTGGGCGATCGGCGACGTGAACGGCCTGTGGCCGCTCACCCACGTCGGCAAGTACCAGGGCGAAGTGGTCGCCGCGAACATCCTCGGCGAGCCGCGCAAGGCAAACTACGAGGCCGTTCCGCGCGTCGTCTACACCGACCCGCAGGCCGCGGCGGTCGGCGCTTCCGCCGGGCGCTTCAGCGCCACGGCGCCGGTGTCGGAGGTGGCGAAGACCGCTACCTACACACGCGCATCCGCCGACAGCAACGGGTTCCTGACGCTCCTCAGCGACGGCGAGCGGCTGACGGGCGCCTACGCGCTCGGCCCCGAGGCAGGAGAGTGGCTGCAGCAGGCCACGCTCGCGATCCGCGCCCACATCTCACTCGACGTTCTCACCGACACGATCCAGCCGTTCCCGACCTTCTCGGAGATCTACGTCGCCGCGCTGAAGGCGCTCCGGGGCGAGGTCACGGCAGCGTCCGAGGCGGTCGGCGCGCGACCGCCGATGGCCAGCTGAGCTGACCCAGACCTCGACCTCAGTCTCAAGGCAGCATGGGAAGGCCCGAGCGCGAGTGGTTGGACGGCACTCACGAGGATTGTGCGACGCTTTTCGAATGCCGTTTACCCCCGAGCTGTTCTCCGCGCGGGTGCTCGAGAGACTTGAGGAGAAGCGGGAGCACGAGCTCGTGAGCGTCCCCTTCTTCGACGGCCTGATGGCGGGGGAGCCCGATGCCTTGGTCAAGTCGTTCGCGGGCGTGCCCGAGCTGCACGACCCCATACGTGGGCGCGTCAAGGGCACACGGGCCTTCGAGGCGTTCGTATCCGAAGCGAGCTCATGGCTCCGCCAGCACAACTTCTCGGTCGAGGACGTGGGGCACGGCGTCACTGAGCGACATGGCTTCGAGGAGGTCATTCTCCATTTCGACGGTCAGAACGGGCGAGTCGATCTTCCAGTCGCGATCGTGGCCGACCGCCGGCCCGACCTGCGGATCGAGGAGCTTCGGATCTATTTCAGCAGCTGGCCGATCACAGGCCGCCACGTCAACCGGCCATCTCTGCTGCAGCCCGATCCGGAGCTGCGCGAGCCAGACATTGTGGGCGACTACCAGCTTGCGCTAGCGGCGGGCGACGTCGACGCGATCGTCGCGGCATTCGAGCCGGACGGCTACGCCCGCGAGCCGTCGGGCGGGCGGCACGTCCACAGAGGTCGCGATGACCTGCGCTCGTTCTACGAGCTGTTGTTCTCGAACGGCGGCGGCATCCCGCTGGAGCACTGCGCAGTGATCGACGACGGGCGCTCATGTGCGCTGGAGTACAACGTCGTGCGCTCGGACCAGACGGCGCTGCCGCCCGAGGCCGGGGTTGCTGTCTACGTGCGCGGTCACGGCGGCAAGCTTGCTGCGGCCCGCATCTACGACGACACCGACCCCCCGGGGCTACAAGCGCGAGACGAGTTCGGCCACGATCTCCGCAGCGGGCTGTGACTGTTTGGCGAGCGCAACGCTCTGTCCGGCCCACAGCGATAGCGCCTCGATGTCGCCGGTTGTTCCAACGAGCGGGGGCGCGGGCTCATATCGAACGATGGGCTCGCCCGAAGCGAAGTGCGCTATGAGTTGGCCTTCTCCCGGTCGAGTGCCCGGTGGTGGCCGGCCCGCGGCCTCCCACCTCTCGGCGGTTGAGTTGTGGATCGCGCGATGGGGAGCGTCCGGCCATCCCACCTCATAGAGGTTGGCGTACCACTCTGCATCGGTCTCGGTTGCAGCTATCAGGCGGCGCCGATACTCCTCGTGGATCGGCATCTCGTCGGCCAAGAGAAACCTGGTACCCAGCAAGGCGCCCTGCGCGCCGAGGGCGAGCACGGCCGCGACTCCTCGAGCGTCGCCAATCCCACCGGCCGCGACGATCGGCACCGGTGCCACCGCGTCGACTACCGCCGGCACCAATGGGAGCGTTGCCACGCCACCCCATACGTGCCCGCCAGCCTCCCAGCCCTGCGCAACGATGATGTCCACTCCACATCCAGCTGCGCGCCGCGCTTCCTCGGCACTGCCAACCGTGTGCATAACAAGACCTCCGGCGTCATGCACCGGGTCGACGTAGCCTTCGGGATCGCCTGCGAAGAGCAGCACGATCCGCAGACCAGCGGAAAGTGACTGATCTAGTCGGCGCGTGCTGATCTGAGCGGCTAAGAACGAAATTGCCGGCAAAGGGCCGGCTGGTGAGCGCCGCCGTTTCACGAACCAGGCCTCCGGCGTCATCGGCCCATGCCAGCGCCACGGTGCCGAGAGCGCCGGCGTTGGAGACCGCGGCGGGCAGACGTGGATCCGCAGATATCGGCGCCTGGACGATCGGGTGCTCGATCCCCAGCAGCTCGCACACCGCCGTTTGGGTACTGATTGGGATCGCCCCCTTTTCTAGCGTCCGCGGCGCCGGTTGACTACGCTCAATGTCGACCCGAAGACTCCGATGGCGCCCAGGTTACCGCTGGTCCACGCCCCTACCGCGGACCGGGGGTCCGAACCCGCGGACCACCGGGCGTGAGTGGGCGAGACGACGGCCATGGTTCTCGTCATTCCTCGATCATCGACAGGAGCAGATCATGCGCAGCGACATTGTCCCAGGCGGCACCTTCCCCGACTACGAGTTGCCCGATCACACCAAAACCGCGCGCCGGCTCAGCGAGCTACAAGGCGACGATCCCCTGATCCTGACGCTCGCCCGCGGCAACTACTGCCCGAAGGAGCACCAGCAGCACCTCGAACTCGCCGCCAACTACCCCAAGATCGCTGTCGCCTACACGCACGTGGCCACGATCGCCACCGACGACGACCACGTGCTCAAAGAGTTCAGGGCGTCTCTGGGCGCGGAGTGGACGTTCCTGTCGGACCCCGGGCGGGTCGTCCAGAAGGACCTCGACATCCAGGAGTACACCGACCCCGAGCACAACCCGATGATCCCCCACACGCTCGTGCTGAAGCCCGGCCTGATCATCCACAGCGTGTACGACGGCTATTGGTTCTGGGGACGCCCCTCGTTCGTCGATCTCTGGCACGACCTGCGGGCCGCGAGCGGCGAGATCCGCCCCGACTGGGATCTAAGCAAGCCCGGGCTGCGCGAAGCGTGGGATGCCAGCGACTACTCGCAATTTCACGGATGGAACAAGCGCTCCCCGCAGTCGACTCCCTCGTCTTACTCTTCTTGACACCGCGGTCACGATGGCCGCGGGGGGCACCACGGGTTGCCCTTGGGGGGCGTGCGCGTGCCGAGCCGCGCGCGGTGCGGTCCCGAGTCCGCCCCGGGTCGGAGCGGCCGCACACGCCAGACGAAGGAGGCCGCTGTTCTCCGTGTCTGCTCCTTTAGCTACTACCGCGGTGGTGATTCCTGCCGTGACGATGTCGACGGGTCGCCTGATGACGTCGGGTGAGCGTCCCGCGGCCAATTTTGCGCCGCGGGAGCGAGGGCTTCAGAAATGGGAGGATCAACCGACCCTGCGTGGCCGCGAACGCTTGGAGGCGCCGTAGCGTCGCGGGCGACGTGATCCCGCGGCTCGCCTTGTATAAACAGCGCTCTTTGCGGCAATTTTCCGCAGCGGCGTTGTTGGCAGCCCGTAGAAACCCGCAGGGCACGAGTAGCGTTCACGCGGGACCGTTATCGGCCGCTTCTGCTCGGATCTATCGCGCAGGCCCCTGGAGACGCCGTCTCCCGCCGACCTCACGGGCTGTTTCGTGCGTAGCGACAGAAACGCCATCTAGCCAGCAGGGCTCGTCCTGATCTCGGGGGTCTTGCGCCTACTAACAGAGCCTCCCGTCCCGGCTGCGTTGCCGGTCGAATCGAGGTCCTCTCCCCGCACCCAAGCCAAGGAGCACAGGCAATGAGCACGACCGCCACCCAAGATGATGTAGGACAACAGACGAGCAGCGACCCGACCACCGTTCGTCCGTTTCAGATCAGCTTTCCCGAGGCTGAGGTCAGCGAGTTGCGTAGACGCATACTCGCGACACGGTGGCCCGAGCGGGAGACCGTCAGCGACGACTCGCAGGGCGTGCCTCTCGCGATGATTCAGGAGCTCGCTCGCTACTGGGGGACGGATTACGACTGGTCCAAGTGCCAGGAGCGGCTGAACGCCCTCCCGCAGCTCATCACGGAGATCGACGGGCTGGACATTCATTTCATTCACGTTCGCTCAAAGCACGAGGATGCGTTGCCGCTGATAATCACACACGGGTGGCCCGGCTCGATCATCGAGCAGCTGAAGATCATCGATCGGCTGACCGACCCGACGGCACACGGCGCGAGCGCATCGGATGCCTTTCATGTGGTGATTCCCTCACTGCCGGGCTACGGGTTCTCTGGCAAGCCCACCTCTACCGGGTGGGGTCCGCCCCGCACCGCACGCGCATGGGTAGAGCTGATGAAGCGGCTTGGATACACACGGTTTGTCGCGCAGGGCGGCGACTGGGGTGCGGCCGTCACGCAGGCAATGGGAGAACAGGCAGCTCCGCAGCTGCTCGGCATTCACTCCAACATGCCTGGTACCGCTCCGCTCGATCTCCTAAACGGCTTCCTGCACGGCGACCCGGCGCCGCCCGGTCTCTCCGCCGACGAGGGGCGCGCCTATCAGCAGTTGAGCAACTTCTACGCCAAGCACGTCGCCTACGCGCTGATCATGACGACGCGCCCGCAAACGCTGTACGGGCTGGCGGATTCGCCCATCGACCTGGCATCGTTCATCCTTGACCACGGTGACGGTGCCGGACAGCCGGGGCTCGTAGAACGGGTCGTTCAGGGCAACCCCCCGGGTGATGTGACCCTGGACGATCTGCTCGACAACATCACGCTCTACTGGCTGACCAACACGGGGGTGTCCTCGGCTCGTCTGTACTGGGAGAACAAGGCCGGCTTCTTCGAAGCCAAGAACGTCTCGATCCCGTTTGCCATAAGCGTCTTTCCCGATGAGCTCTATCAAGCGCCTCGGACTTGGGCGGAACGGGCGTATCCCAAAAACCTGATCTATTTCAACGAACTCGACCGGGGCGGGCACTTCGCGGCGTGGGAACAGCCGCAGCTCTTCGCGGAGGAGATGCGAGCGGCGTTCAGGTCGCTGCGCTAGCAAATGAGATGAGCGGGCGTGCACGCCTTTGCGCGCCCACTCATTCACCCACCAGGAGAGATTCCCCAATGAGTCGGACCCACCAGCCAGACCAAGCCGTCTTCAGGTCGGTTCTCCCCCCGGCCAGCCTTAATTTGGGCGGGCTGGCTTCGTGGTCGTCATAAGATCTGCTGCAGACCCCGTCGTAGGCGGGACCGAACCAGCGGAGGTGTCAGATGGCCGAGCTCCCAGCGCGCCCAGAGGGAATTGTGCTGGCCCACTTCATCGTCTCCGACGACGTCGAGCGCTCTCGTCGCTTTTACACCGAAGTACTCGGCGGGAGGGTGGTCTTCTCAGGGCCCGGGGGGCTGACCTACGTCGCGCTATCCAACTGCTGGATCATCATCAACGTCGGCGGAGCTCCGACTGACGACAAGCCCGAGGTCACGCTGGAGACGCCAGGCGATCCCGACCGGGTCAGCAGCTTCCTCAACATCCGGGTCAAGGACATCGCGGCCGTGTACGCCGAGTGGAGCGCAAGGGGTGCTGAATTCCTGACAGAGCCGAAGCAGCACCAGTACGAGATCCGCTGCTATATCCGCGATCCCGACGGTCATCTGATCGAGGTCGGACAAACCACGGACCTAGAGGGCGACTGGGCGCCCGCTCAATGGCCCTCGAGTACGTCCGCCGAGGAGTTCGGGCGAGCGACGGCGGGCTAGTGCCCGACGCCGACGATGTCTCGGCCATGACCACCGCGATCATCGGCACGGGAGGCATCGGGTCGGCCATCGCCTCCCGGCTCGCTTCGGGCGGCGAGACCCTGCGCCTCTCGAGCGCCGACCGTGGGTCGGCGCGAAAGCTGGCTGCAGAGATCGGTGACGCTGCGCTCGTCGCCGTCGACAACCGCGACGCGTTGCAGGGCGCCGATGCCACCGTCCTCGCCCTGCGGTTTACCGTGCTCGAGAGCGTCATCGACGAAATGGCCGACTCACTCACTGACAAGGTCGTGGTCGTTCCGAGCAACCCGGTCGGCCTCGACGCAAACGGCAACGTCGTACGTCTGCTAGCGGAAGGGCAATCCTCCGGCGCGGTCGTAGCCGGGTGGCTGCCCCCGAGCGCACACTTGGCGATGGCGTTCGGAACGATGTCGGCCGATCTTTTCGAGTCCTCCAGCAGCCGCTCACCGGAGCCAGCGGTCCTCTTCTACGTGAGCGACGACGACCGTGCCGGCGAGGAGGTCGAACGGCTAATCCGAACGGCCGGCTTCGAGCCGGTGAAGGCCGGCGGAATCGAACAGTCGAGTCGACTCGAGGTGGGCGGCGACCTTCACGATCTCGTCGTCGGCTCCGCAGAGGCGCGATCGCTGGTCCGCAGGGCCTGACCGCCTCATCGCCTCGGCCCCAGCGCCCGTCAGGACTGCTGCTGTGCGTCGATCACGTGTGTCACCGCGTTGATCAGCGCGAGGTGGGTGAACGCCTGGGGGTAGTTGCCCAGATGGCGCCCGGATGAGGCCTCGAGCTCCTCGGCGTAGAGACCAAGCGGTGAGGCGTAGGAGAGCAGGCGGTCGCACAGGTGCTCGGCTTCGCGATGCTCGCCGATCTCCGACATCGCCGACACCAGCCAGAAGGAGCAGATCAGAAACGTCCCCTCCTCGCCGTGCAGGCCGTCGTCGGTCTCCTCGGTGCGGTAGCGCAGCACCAATCCGCCCTCGGTGAGCTCGTCGCGGATCGCCATCACCGTTGCCCGCACGCGTTCGTCCGCCGGGGGCAGGAAGCGCACCAGGGGCACCAGCAGGTTGGATGCGTCGAGCGCGTCTGTGTCGTAGTGCTGGCGGAAGACGCCGCGCTTGTCGACACCGCGATCGAGGATATCCGCCTTGATCTCATCCGCCAGCGCCTGCCACTGCTCGGCCTTCTCGCCATCGCCACGTCGTTCCGCCAGACGCGCGCCACGATCCATCGCCACCCAGCACATCAGCTTCGACGAGACGTAGTGGCGAGGCTCGCCGCGCGCCTCCCAGATGCCCTGGTCGGGATCCCTCCACACGGCCGCCGCGCAGTGCACCTGGTCGGCCAGCACCGGCCACAGCCGCTCGGGTATGTGATCGCGCTTCTTTGAGTGAAGGTAGACGGAGTCGAGCACCGCACCGAACACGTCGTTCTGGCGCTGGTCGAAGGCACCGTTGCCCACGCGCACCGGTTTCGCGCCCTCGTAGCCCCTGAGGTGGTCGAGAGTCGTCTCGGTCAGGTCCTTCTGGCCCCTGATCCCATACATGATCTGCAACGAGCCGTCCTCGTTGCGTTCCATGTCGGCGACGTACTGCACGAAGTCGTCGGCCTCCCAGTTCAAGCCAAGCGCGTGCAGCGCCCACAGCGTGAACGACGCGTCGCGCATCCAGCAGAAGCGGTAGTCCCAGTTGCGTTCGCCGTGCGGCGTCTCGGGCAGCGATGTCGTCGGTGCCGCGACGAGCGCTCCCGTAGGCATGAAGGTCAGCCCCTTCAGCACCAGGGCCGAGCGCTGCAGGTGAAAGCGCCACGGATGGTCGGGATATGTGCCGTCCGCCAGCCACGAACGCCAGAAGTGTCCCGTGCGCTGCATGTGCTCTTCCGCCTGCTCGACCGTGTGAGGACCGCCTCGCCCCTCTGTCCACGACAGCGCGCAGAAGCGCTTCTCGCCTTCGCTCATCGTGTGGCGGCCGTGAGCGCGGTTGCCCTCGATGCCCATGCGGACGTCGCTGTACAGGCGGAACGCGTTCGTGTCGTTGGTCGCGTCCATCATGCACGCGCCGGCCTCGCCGGTGTTCTCCACGCTCCAGCGCGCCGGAGTCGCGCCGTAGTCGAGCATCGGCTCGCACACCATCTCGACCTGCACCTGTCCCTGAATGCATTCCACGATTCGCACGAGCAGGTGGTCGGCGTCGTAGTCGGTCGGCGGACGCGTGTGACTCGAGCCCTCCTTGTTGTCGTGCCACGGGCCGATCGTCAGCGCGTCCATCACCCGCAGCCAGCCCTGGGGGGTCATCCACGTGGTCTCGATGATGTTCGTGCCCGGGATGTAGCGACGCCCCGCCGGCACGTAGATGCCGTACGGACCAACGCGCCAGCTGCCCGCGCCGCGATCGAGGAGCGCGCCGAACACCGACGGCGAGTCGAAGTGCGGCAGGCACATCCACTCGATCGAACCGTCGGCCGCGACCAGCGCGCCCGTATGGCAGTCCGAGAGGAAGCCGTACTCCGCGATCGGCGGAAACGGAGAGTCAAGCGACGTCGAGCTCGCGCCAACCGGACCCGCGGCCGGCTCGCCGGCCGCGCCCACTGCGGAGCTCACCACTCCGTCCGTTCGAACTTCGGGCGCTCCACCCCGTCGGGCAGAACCTGGTCTTCGTCGAGCTTGTCCAGATGTGCGGCGAGCGTGGCCGTGGCCAGCGGACGCATCGACTCGGCGACCTCGGGCCACGCAGCGTCGAGCAGTTCCTCCACAGTGCGGCGCCCTTCGGCGAGCGCCACGATCACACCGTGTTCGCGGTCGATGCGGTGGGCGAGGTAGTCGTCAAGCTTCGTCTGCGCGTCCCAAACCGGTGGACCGTGGCCCGGACATAGCACGTTGAAATCCTCGCGCATCCGCAGATGCGTGAGCGCCAGCAGGTAGCCGGACATCGCGCCGCGGTAGGGACTGATGAACACGCTGCCGTCACCCAGGACCGCGTCGCCCGTGAAGCACGCGCCGAATCCCACCAGCGCGAAGTGGTCGGCGGCGTGTCCCGGCGTGGCGACCGCCTCAAAAGGGCCGAACCGCGCACCCTCGGAGAGCAGCACATCCACGGCGCCGCGTCCCGCCGCCAGCGGCGCGGGGTGGCTCTCGAGCAGCGAACCGGCGGCTTCGCTGTGGTCGTGATGATCGTGCGTGAGCACCACGCCGCCGAGCCCGCCGCGACCGTCGATCGCGGCGCGCATACGCGTCAAGATGCTCCTCATCGAGCGGCCCGGGATCGACGACCCACGCGGGCTCGCGCCCGACCACCCACGCGTTCGTCCCCGTCAGCGTCAGCGGTCCCGGGTTCGGCGCGCGCACGAGCAGGATGTCGTAGTTCGTCAGCAGGTCGGCTTCAGAGCCGGCCTCCGCTGAGCCGCCATTGGATCCTGCCGCGCCTTCCGGATTGTCCGCGCCTGATTCCGTCATACGCAGCCGACGTTAGCTGACATTGCGGCTGAAATGGTTGTTTGCGGGCTAGCGCGAACGACTCGCCGCGCGTGCGCCACGTGCCGCCCCGTTGCGCGCGCCGCTCCGCGGCCGTTTCGCCCTTCCGCTCGGCCGAATCGGTCCGCTACCGGCGCTCCGCGGTCGCTGCCCGACCGCAATGCCCGCGAGCCCCAGCTCACGGTCCAAGCCCAGCTCACGCACCATGCCGGCCAGCTCGCGAGCCTGGTCGTGCGCCACCAGCGTCACACCCACGCCGCTCGCGCCTGCGCGGGCGGTGCGCCCGATGCGGTGCACGTAGTCCTCGCGTGTCGCCGGGATGTCGTAGTTGATCACGTGCGTGATCCCAGCAACGTCGATCCCGCGCGCGGCCACGTCTGTCGCCACGAGCGTGTCGACCACACCCGCCTCGAAGTTGGCCAGCGCGCGCTCGCGCTGACCTTGGGACTTGTCGCCGTGCATCGCCACCGCGCGCACGCTGCTCGACGCCAGCCGCTTGACCAGCCGGTCGGCTCCGCGCTTGGTGCGGACGAACACGAGCGTCAGCCCACGCTCGGCCTCGCCGAGCTCGGAGACCAGACGCGCGACCTTGCCCTCGTGGCTGACCGTCACGAAACGGTGCTCCACGTCTCCCTTGCGCTCAGCCGAATGCGCGTGCTCGTGGCGGCGCGGGTTTGACGTGTACGCCTTCGCGATCCGCCCCACCTCGCCCTCGAGCGTCGCCGAGAACAGCATCGTCTGGCGCTCCGCGGCGGTCATCTTCACGATCCTGTCGACCACCGGGCGAAAGCCCATGTCGAGCATCCGGTCCGCCTCGTCGAGAACCAGCATGCGGATACGTGCCAGCGACACGTCCCTGCGCTCGATCAGATCGAGCAGGCGCCCGGGAGTCGCGACGAGGATGTGCGCGCGCGCCGCGAGACGTGCCTGCTTGACGATACCCGCGCCCCCGTACACGGCCGCGATCGACAGCGCCCGCGCGTGTGCCAGCGGACGCAGATCTTCGACGATCTGGAGCGCCAGCTCACGTGTCGGCGCGAGGACAAGCGCCGACGGGCGCGCGTCGGAGTCTTTCAGGCGCTCGACCAGCGGCACCCCGAACGCGAGCGTCTTGCCCGAGCCCGTCGGTGACTGTGCCAGTACGTCGTGACCGGCCAGCACGTCGGGGATGACCATCCCCTGTACCGCGAACGGCTGCTCGATCCCGCGCTTGGCGAGCTCATCTACGACGACCTCGGACACGCCGAGCTCGGCGAACGTTGCATGCTTCATGTTGTTGGTGCTCCTTCTGGCGACCCGGTGGCCGCCGCTGCAGATGGAGATTCGACTGACCCCATCCGCGCCCTTCAGCGCCAACAAAGACAAAGAACCTCACGGACAGCCTCGCCGCCCGTAGTCTGACCGTAGCAGGCGATTCGTCCAGGCCCCGCAAGCCAATCACCGGCCGGGACGCCGCCAGGCGCCGTGCCTCGGCCTCCCTGGGGTGCTACTGGATGTTCGCCATCACGTGCTTCACGACGGTGTAGTCCTCGACGCCGTAGATGCTCAGGTCCTTGCCGTAGCCGGACTCCTTGAAGCCGCCGTGCGGCATCTCCGAGACGAGCGGGATGTGGTCGTTGATCCACACGCAGCCGAAGCGCAGCGCCTTCGACACGCGCAGCGCGCGCCCCACGTCGCGCGTCCACACCGACGAGGCGAGGCCGTAGCGCGTCGCGTTCGCCCACGCGATCGCCTGCTCCTCATCCGAGAAGGGCTGCACGGTGATCACCGGCCCGAATATCTCGCGCTCGATCATCTCGTCGCCTTGACGCAGTCCCGCCACCACCGTCGGCTCGACGTAGAAGCCCGGACGATCGGCGGCCTTGCCGCCGGTGACGATCTCCGCGTAGTCGGGCCTGCGCTCGAGGAAGCCCTCGACGCGTTCGCGCTGGCGGGAGGAGTTGACCGGGCCCAGCGTCGTCTCCGGCGCCAGCGTGTCGCCGATCAAGAGGCCCTGCGCCTGCGTCGCAAGGCCGCTCACGACGTCGTCGTAGACATCGCTCGCCGCGAGCACACGCGTCGCCGCGGTGCAGTCCTGTCCCGCGTTGTAGTACCCCGTGCCGGCAATCGTTTCCAGAGCGCTCTGCATGCTGACGTCGTCGAACACCACCACCGGGGCCTTGCCGCCGAGCTCGAGGTGCACGCGCTTGAGCGTGTCCGCGGCCGTGCGTGCAAAGTGCTTGCCCGTGTCCACCGACCCCGTCAGCGCCAGCATGTCCACGTCGGGGTGGTTGATCAACGCCTCCCCTGTCGGAACACCGGGGCCGGCCACGACGTTGAGGACGCCATTCGGCAGGATGTCCGCTGCAAGCTCCGCCAGGCGGAGACTCGTCATCGGCGTCGTCTCGGCCGGCTTCAGCACGACCGTGTTGCCGGCCGCCAGCGCCGGGCCGAATTTCCATATCGCCATCATCAGCGGGTAGTTCCACGGCGTCACCTGCCCGATCACACCCACAGCTTCGCGGCGCGTGAACGACGTGTAGCCCTCCATGTACTCGCCCGCCGCCCTGCCCTCCAGGGTGCGCGCGGCCCCCGCGAAGAAGCGCAGGTTATCCGCCATCACCGGGATCTCATCGCCCTTCACCGCTTCGATCGGCTTGCCCGCGTTGAGCGCCTCCAGGCGCGCGATCTCATCGCCGTGCTCCTCGATGAGGTCGGCGATCGCAAGCAGCGCCTGTGAGCGCTGCGCCGGCGTCGTGTTCGACCAGCCGCCGAACGCACGGCGCGCAGCCTGTACCGCCTGATCGACATCCTCCGCCGTCGAGATCGGGGCGCGCGCCAGCTCCTCGCCGGTCGACGGGTTGAGCACCGGTTCCGTCTCCCCGGATGAAACCACGAGCTCGCCGTCGACGAAGTTGCTCAGGGTCTCGGTGGTGCTCGCCATGCGCCTCTCCAGTGTACGGAGCAGGCTATGAGCTGGGCGCGCTCGCGAACACTTACAGCGCTCAGCTGCGCGCGGACGGCCCAAGCCGAATCCGCGTAACCGACGGTCGCGTAGGATACGCGCGGTGTCCCAGCCAGCCACAGCGAGGTCTTCGCGATGACACCGCTCGTAGTCGTCGAGGAGCCTGCGCCGCACGTCGTGCAGCTCGTGCTCAACCGGCCCGAGCAGCTCAACGCGATGACCGCTGAGCTGTGCGAGGCGCTGCACGACGAGCTGCGCAAGATCGCGCTGCAGCGCTCCTGTCGCGCGGTGATCCTGACCGGCGCCGGGCGCGCGTTCTGCGCCGGCGTCGATCTCCGCGGTTACGGCGCCGCGCCGGCCAACAACGAAAGCGACCTTCCGCGCGACCGCCTCGACAACCAGGAGCACATGTCCACACTCGTGCTCGCCCTGCGCGCCCTGCCGCAACCCGTGATCGCGGCCGTCAACGGTCCCGCCGCCGGCCTCGGCTTGGCGCTGAGCCTCGGCTGCGACATCCGCTACGCGAGCACCACGGCTGTCTTCCGCGCCGCCTTCATCAACATCGGCCTCTCCAACTGCGACATGGGGACGAGCTGGCTGCTCCCCCGCCTGATCGGCGCCTCGCGCTCGCACGAGCTGATGCTCACCGGGCGCAGGTTCGACGCCGAGGAGGCGCTGCGGATCGGCCTGCTCGCCGACGTCGTCGAGGAGGACAGGCTGCTCGAGCGCTCGGCACAGGCGGCCGCCGAGATCGCGGCGCTCGCGCCGTGGGGCGTGCGCCTCACCAAGCGCGGGATGTGGAGCGCGCTCGAGATCCCCTCCCAGCAGACCGCCGTCGAGTACGAGGATCGCCAGCAGATCATGGCCACGTTCAGCAACGGCGTGCCCGAGGCCGCGGGCGCGTTCCTCGAGAAGCGCCCAGCGAGCTTCGAGGACTAGCTGTAAGACCCGAGGAGGTTGTTCAGTTCGGCGAGGCGAGTTCCGGGCGGCTTGTGGCTGAGTGAGCCGTGTGGTCGTCGCCAGTTGTACTCCTCGAGCCATCCTGGGAGCGCGGCGGTGCGTTGTGCGCTGTTGGCGTAGATCGCTCCGTAGGCCCAGCCGCCGAGCATCGTCCGGATGAATCTCTCGGCCTTCCCGTTGGTGCGTGGCCTGTAGGGCCGTGTGCGTAGGTGCCTGAGCCCGAGTGTTCTGCAGGCCAGGCTGTGCGCGATCGAGAGGTAGGCGGGCCCGTTGTCGGTCATCACGCGCTGCACCTTGATGCCGTGGGAGCGGTAGAAGGATGTAGCTCTCCGTAGGAAAGCGACAGCGGTGGTGGCTTTCTCGTCAGGGAGGACCTCGACGTAGGCCAGCCTCGTGGCGTCATCCACGCAGACGTGTACGAACTCCCAGCCGGCACCTCTTTTGCGTCGACTGCGGTCCCCGCTGATTCGATGCCCAGCGCCAGCAACGATCCTGGCGAGCTTCTTGACGTCAATATGGATCAGCTCGCCCGGCGAGCGGCGCTCATAGCGGTTCGGTGGCTCAAGTGGCTCCAGGCGGCTGAGCTTGCCCAGTCCGACCGCGGTCAAGATGCCCGAGACGGTCGAAAGCGGCATCCCGAGTGCCATCGCGATCTGCCATCCCGTGAGACGAACACGACGCAGCGCTGCGATCGCCTGGCGGCGATCCTCGGGTATCCGCGTTGGCTGACGAACGGGCACCGAAGAGCGGTCTGGCAAGCCCGCGAGTCCTTCAGCCCGAAAACGCGCAACCCACTTCGCCGCCGTGCGATCACTCACACCACCAGCTGCTGCCGCTTCCGAGACAGACCAGCCGCCAGCGAGCACTCGATCAACCAGCAACTCGCGGCCCTTGACGCTGAGCCGAGCGTTAGCGTGCAATCTCATCCGGTGTCCTCCTTGGGACTGGTTGGCTTCGACACCACCAGCCTCCAAGGAGGCCCGGATGAACAACGTCCTCAGGAACTACAACTAGCCACAACTAGCGGTCCTCGCCGCCGATCAGCGCGAGGCCGGCTCCGCGATGCCGAGCGCGTCGGCGACCGCCGGGTGGGTGATCCGGCCGTGGTCCACGTTCAGGCCCTTGCGCAGCCCCTCGTTGCGCTCGAGCGCCTCGCCCACGCCGAACTCCGCGAGTTCGATCAGATACGGCAGCGTCGCGTTCGTGAGCGCGTACGTCGAGGTGATCGGCACTGCCCCCGGCATGTTCGTCACGCAGTAGTGAGTGATCCCGTCGACCTCATACGTCGGGTGCGAGTGCGTCGTCGGGCGCGAGGTCTCAAAGCACCCACCCTGGTCGATCGACACGTCCACCAGCACCGCGTTGCGCTTCATCAGCTTCAACTGATCGCGCGTGATGACGCGCGGCGCGCGCCCGCCGTGCACCAGCACCGCGCCGATCACGAGGTCTGCCGCCGGCAGCATCTCTTCGATCGCCAGCGACGAGGAGTACACCGTCGAGGCGCGGCCCGCGAACGCCACGTCGAGCTCGCGCAGCCGGTCGATCGAGCGGTCGAACACGAACACGTCCGCCTGCATGCCGATCGCGATGAACGCCGCGTTCATGCCCACCACGCCACCGCCGATCACCAGCACCGTCGCCGCCGCCACGCCGGGCACCCCACCGAGCAGGATCCCGCGACCGCCGAGCGGCTTCTCGAGCATGAACGCGCCCGCCTGCGTCGCGATCTTGCCGGCCACCTCGCTCATCGGCGCCAGCAGCGGCAGGCGCCCGTCGGCGTCCTCAACCGTCTCATACGCGATGCACGTCGCGCCCGAGGCCATCAGCCCCCGTGCGAGCTCCGGCTCGGCCGCCAGGTGCAGGTAGGTGAACAGCGTCTGCCCCTCGCGCAGGCGCGCCACCTCCTGCGGCTGGGGCTCCTTGACCTTCACCACCAGCTCCGCCTGCGCGAACAGCGCGTCCGCGTCCGCCACGATCGCTGCGCCCTGCGCCTGGAACTGCTCGTCGCTCATCGCGCTGCCCTCGCCCGCGCCGCGCTGCACCAGGACCTCGTGGCCGCGGACCGCCAGCTCCCTCACCCCCGCCGGGGTGATCGCCACGCGGTACTCGTCGCTCTTGACCTCCGTCGGGACCCCGATCCTCATGACTGCCTCCATCCGCTGTCGATGGCCGCGCGAACGCCGCCCGACCCCCGGAGGGGGTCCTCATAGAAAATCCGCACGCGCGCGACGCTCATCGCGCGAGCTCGCGTCCTCGCAGTGCCAGCCAGAACTCGATCCGGTCGCGCGCGTTGGAGAAGTCGCGTCCGGTCAGCTGCTCGATGCGGCGGATGCGGTAGCGCAGGGTGTGGCGATGGCAGAACAGCGCGTTCGCAGCCTTCTCCCAGTGCCCATTGTGCTCGATGAACACGTCGAGCGAGCGCACCAGCTCGTCGCCGTACTCGCCCTCGCCCTGCTCGATCGGATCGAGCACGCTGCGGCAGTACGAGTTGAGCGCATCGTCGTCCTGCAGCGACAACAGCAGCTGGAACGCACCCAGATCCTCATACGTCGCGACCTCCGGGCCGCTGCCGTTGCGCAGCCGCACCGCCTCGAGCGCACAGCGCGCCTCGTGGAAGGCCATCCGCAACGAGTGCGTCGCCGTCGGACGACTCGCCGCCGCGTGCACGTCGCCGAAGCGGCGCGCGAGCTCGGCGCGGATCGTGCGCGCCACCTCCGGCGGAGCCAACGGCGGCGACCCTTTCGCCGCCGCGCTCGGATCGATCACCGCGCACACCAGCCCCGCGCGGATCGCCACCAGGCTCGGGACGCGCTCGCGCTGCAGGCTCCGCTCCACGACCTCCGCCGCCGCGGCCGGGTCGGGTGGCCTGAATGCCAGCACCGCCACCTGCTCGCCGATCCCAAACGGACGCAACCGCGCCTGCAGGTCCTCCGGATACAGGTGCCCCGTCAGCAGCTCCGCCAGCACGTCGCCGACCATCGTCCGCTGCAGCAGCTCGTAGCGCTCGTCGAGCAGCCGCTCGAACGCGCGCTCGGTGATCGCGATGAACGGCAGCTCATACGGGACCTCGAACAGCGGGAACTCGCGCTCGCGCGCCTGCCTCACCAGCGCCGCCGGCAGCCGCCTGTGCGCGAAGCCGGTGCCGAAGCCGAGACCCGCGATGTCGTGGTCGGCGAGCCGGTCCACCAGCTCGCGCTGGGACTTCGGGCCGGCCAGCTGGATGCCCGTCGTCAGCAGCAGCTCGCCGCCTTTGAGGAACGGGGTGGGGTCGAGCAGCTCCGTGCTGTGCACCCAGCGCACGTGCGTCTGCGCGGACTCCGCACCGCTGACAAGCTCCAAGCCGAGCTCGTCGATCAGGCTCGCGACAGTGAGCTCCACCGCTCCATCCGCTCTGAGGCCTCGCTCAACACCGGGCGCAGGATCGCCTCGATCTCCTCGAACTGCTGCTCGCCGGCGATCAGCGGCGGCGACAGCTGCACGATCGGGTCGCCGCGGTCATCCGTCCGGCAGATCAGCCCGCGGTTGTACAGCTCACCCGAGAGGAAGCCGCGCAGCAGCTGCTCGGACTCCTCGGCGTCGAACGTCTCCTTCGTGTCTTTGTCCTTCACCAGCTCGATCGCCTGGAAGTAGCCGGCGCCGCGCACGTCGCCCACGATCGGCACGTCGCGCAAGCTCTCCAGCATCTCGCGGAACGCGCCCTCGTTCGCGAGCACGCGCCCGCACAGGTCCTCGTTCTCGATGATCTCGATGTTCGCCAGGCCCACAGCGCACGCCACCGGGTGACCGCCGAACGTGAAGCCGTGGTTGAAGATCGCGTTGCCGTGCAGGAACGGCTCCGCCACACGGTCCGACGCGATCACCGCGCCCAGCGGCGCGTACGCCGAGCTGATGCCCTTCGCCGTCGTGATCATGTCGGGCTCGTAGCCGTAGCGTTCGCAGCCGAACCAGTAACCGAGCCGGCCCCACGAGCAGATCACCTCGTCTGAGATCAGCAGCACGCCGTGGCGGTCGCAGATCTCACGCACGCGCTGGAAGTAGCCCTCCTGCGGGACGAAGCAGCCGCCGCCATTCTGCACCGGCTCGAGGATCACCGCCGCCACCGTCTCCGGCCCCTCGAACTCGATCGCCTCCTCGATCGCGTCCGCCGCCCACAGCACGTCGCGGTCTTCCTGCCAGCGATACGAGTTCGTGTTCGGCACGCGCACGCCCCCCGGCGTCAGCGGTTCGAAAGGCACGCGCAGCGCCGTCAGGCCAGTAGCGGTCAGCGCTCCCATCGACGTGCCGTGGTAGGCGAGGTTGCGCGAGACGATCTTGTGCCTGCGCGGTTCGCCCTGGGCTGCGTGATACGCCTTCGCGAGCTTCCACGCCGACTCCACCGCCTCCGAGCCGCCCGAGGTGAAGAACACGCGGTTCAGGTCCCCCGGCGCGAGCTCCGCGATGCGGCTCGCCAGTTCGATCGAGCGCGGGTGCGCGTAGCTCCAGTTCGTGTAGAACGCCAGCTCCTTCGACTGCGCCGCCGCCGCTTCGCCCAGCTCCGCGCGGCCGTGGCCGACGTTCACGCAGTACAGCGCCGACAGCCCGTCCAGATGGCGCTTGCCGTGCTCGTCGTACACGTAGCAGCCCTCACCGCGCACGATCACCGGCACCTCGTGACCGGGCTCCGCGAAGGAGCCCATGCGCGTGAAGTGCATCCACAGATGCCGCTTGGCCTGCTCTTGGAGATCACCAGACATCGAACACACGCCCTCTCGGTCGCTGACTAGACACTCGGGACAACGCTAACCGCTCACCATGGCCCACTCAATGCGCTGCCTGGTCAACAACTGCTGAACGCATTGTACGACTTGGCCAAGCATCCCACGAGGTTTTGGGGATCGCGCCCATTGCGCGGGCGCCGACCGCGAATGTACCTTTCGTCACAGCAGCAGGCCGTGTCCGCGTCTGACGAGAGGAGGCCTTGATGGCCACAGAGAGCGCCGCCCTGGCCGGAGCGCCCGCCACCGGGCGGGTCGAGAGCAAGGGCCTGAAGCGCAACGCGATCGGGTACCTCTCGAACATCGTGATCGGCGTCGCCTCGACGGCGCCCGCTTATTCGATCGCGGCGACGCTCGGCTTCATCATCGCCGACCCCGGGGTGGGGGCGCATGGACCGGCCGTGCTGCTGGTGGCGTTCGTGCCGATGCTGCTGATCGCGCTGGCCTACCGCTACCTGAACAAGGCCGACCCCGACGCGGGCACCACGTTCGCCTGGACGACGCGCGCGTTCGGTCCGGCGTTCGGGTGGATCAACGGCTGGGCGATCTTCCTCGCCGACGTGCTCGTGATGGCGTCCCTCGGGTTCATCGCGGCGACGTACACGTTCAAGCTGTTCGGCTGGACCTGGGCCGAAACCCACAAGGGCGCCGCGCTGGTGGGCTGCGTGCTTTGGATCCTCGTGATGTCGTGGATCTGCTTCCGCGGCATCGAGCTGTCGGCGCGGATCCAGCAGCTGCTGCTGACGTTCGAGATCATCATGCTCGTCGTCTTCTCGGTGGTCGCGCTCGTGGACGTGTACTCCGGCAACGGCGGAACGCACGCAATCGAACCGCAGCGCCTCCTGGTTCAACCCCTTCGCGATGAACTTCCACGATCTCGTCGTCGCGCTGCTGCTGGGGATCTTCATCTACTGGGGCTGGGACTCGGGCGTCGCCGTCAACGAGGAGTCCGAGGACGCCAACGAGGGGCCGGGCCGCGCCGCCGTCGTCTCGACGCTGGTGCTCGTCGCGATCTACCTGCTCGTGTCGGCCAGCGCCGCCTCCTATCACGGGGCCGGCTTCTTCATCGGCGAAGCCAACGAAGGTCACCGCGAAGACGTGCTCAACGCACTCGGCAAAGGCGTGCTCGGATCGGTGGGTGTGAAGTTCCTGATCGTCGCGGTACTGACCTCGGCCGCGGCGTCGACGCAGACGACGATCCTGCCGACCGCCCGCACGACGCTGTCGATGGCCAAGTGGGGCGCGCTCCCCGGCATCATCGGGAAGATCCATCCGCGCTACCTCACGCCGACGGTCTCCACCTGGGGCTTCGGCCTGATCTCGATCGCCGTCGCGGTCCCGCTGATCCTGATCTCGAGCCAGGTGCTGGAACTCGCGGTCGTCGCCCTGGGGATCCCGGTCACCTTCTACTACGGCTCGACGGGCTTCGCGTCGGCCTGGTACTACCGCCGCGAACTGTTTGACAGCGCCCGCAAGTTCGTGCTCGTGGGCCTGCTTCCAGCGCTCGGCGGGGTGATCATGTACGGGATCGGCGTCTACGCGATCATCTACTACGGCCACAAGGAAAACGCCGAAGGCAAAGAGTATCTGCATCTGACGCTCCCGATCTGGTTGGGCGGGATCGGGATGGTTCTTGGGGCAGTCGTGATGCTCGCCCTGCGGCCCTCGTTCCGCCAATACTTCTCACGCAAGCCGGAAGTCGCGGCCGCGGGCCTCCTCGACGCCCCTGTCGAACGCGCCCCCACGCACCTGATGGGGCCCGAAGCCGTCACGCACGGCGTGCACCTGCTGGAGCCCGAGGCGGGCGAGGACGACCCGCCGCCGGGTGGCCCGCCGCTGTGATCAGCCGGCCGCCGGTCACGCCCTCCGGGTCTAGGTCGCAGGCAGCCGCTCGATCCCGGCGACCTCGTCGAAGCCGGTGTCGAAACTCAGGATCCGAGCGATCTTGCGCCGGCGCATCACCGCGACGTGAACAGCGTCGCGTGCGGCGAGCCTGGGGTGAGCGTTGACTATGTCCTTGGCCATGAGCGCATCGTCCTTCTCCACCGCGAACACGTCGTCGACGATCTCCTGCAGTGCATCGAACGCCAGCCCGATCCGGTCGCGGCGATCGAGGGACACGTAGCGATGCATGATCTCCTGAAAGACCTCGCTGCTGGTAACCATCCGCTCGCGTCCGGCGATCAGCCGCTCGACTGTCACCTGGGCGTCGAGCTTGTGCGGATGCGGACGTCCGATGAGGTACATCGGGACATTCGCGTCGACGAACATCAAATGTCGCCGCCGCCCATTCCCGCCTCGATCTCGGCGAGGCGCCCGGCATCTGTCTCAGCGAGCATCGTCTCTATATCGACTTCGCGCCCCTCCGTTTCGAGGCCGACCGCCTTGCGGATCGCCGCGAGCTTGCGCTCGACGTCGCCTGTCGATACCTCGCGCTCGGCAGCGCGAAGCGACTGGCGCACCCACTCGGACACGGTCATACCGAGCGCGCCCGCAACCTGCTCATAGCGCTCCAGTTCCTCGTCTTTCACTACCACCTGAAGGCGCTTACTCATATCAGTAGTATGACATACTACCGTGGGCCGCTGAGGTGCGAGGGACCCATCGGTCATACCCCCTCAATCCGACGCGCCGCCCATGCCGGGGCGCGGTTCCATTCTGGCGTCAGTCAGCGAGCTCCATCTGCCCGTGCGGCGCTCCGTACTCCGCGAGCAGCTCCAGGAATGGCTTCGGCGGGAACGCCTCGGGCCCGAGCACGCCGACCCCCCTCCACTCGCCGCGGTCGAGCAGCTCGAGCGCGACTGCCGGGTTGACCGCCGTCTGCCACACGACCGCCTGACTGCCGTACTCGCGCATCGTCGTCTCGTTGTCGACCACGTGGTACAGGTAGGTCGAGCGGGGCCCGCCATCGCTGTCGGCGCCGCGGACCCACGTACCCGCGCACGTGCGCCCGCTCATGCGCTCGCCGAGCGTCGCCGGGTCGGGCAGCGCCGCCGCGACGACGTCGCGCGGGGCCACCTTCGTGCCGCGCACGGACACCGGCTCGGTCGAGTCCAGGCCGAGTTTGTGCAGCGTCGAGAGCACGTCGATGAACTCCTGGCCGAGTCCGTACTTGAAGGTCACGCGCTCGCACTCCACCCAGCGCGGGATCAGCACGACCTCCTCGTGCTCGACGTTCACGCATTCGACCCTGCCGATGCCCTCGGGGAAGTCGAAGACCTCGGGCTCGGAGAACGGCGCCGTCGTGTAGAACCCGCGCTCGCGCTCCCAGATCAGCGGCGGGTTCAGGCACTCCTCGATCGTCGTCCAGATCGAGAACGTCGGCGCGAAGTCATAGCCCTCGACGACCAGGTTCGCGCCATCGCGCACGCCGACCTCGGCGATGCTCGAGAACAGCTCGTCGGCGGCGTAGCGCGCAAAGACATCCGACAGGCCAGGCTCGACACCGATCCCCACGAGCGCGAGCAGGCCAGCCTCCTGCCACTGCTGCTCGCGGGCGAACTGCCTGTCCCCCAGCATCTCCCCCGTGAGCTCATAGGGGCGCTCGGGGTGGGGATGGGAGAGCGTCATGGCCATGTCCAGATAGGTGACCCTGGCGTCGTAGCAGGCGCCGAAGATCGGCTCGTTGAAGCGCGGGTCACAGGCGTTGAGGACCGCATCGGGGCGCACGCGAGTGATCAACTCGACGAGCTCCTCCCGACTGGACGCGTCCACGCGCTCGGCGACGAAACGGTCCGGTTCGCCGAGCCGATCCACCGCCGCACGCGCGCGCTCGAGCGCCACGTCGGCGAGCACAACCTGCTCGAAGACCTGCCTTCGCTGCGCGATCGCGGCGAACGCCGCTCCCACGCCGCCGGCCCCGACGACAAGGATCTTCATGCCGCCAGTCTGACGCAACGCGCAAGTTTGGGATGTCACAAGTTGGAGCCGTCCGTACTCCGCAACGCAGCAGGCGGCTCCCGTATGCTGCGCCGATCCGCGCGGTGCCAAACACAGGAGACCGTCAACCCCGGATGAGCACCGGATGAGCACTGGCCTTCCCAGCCCGCCGCGCACGTCAGCCGATACGCCTGGGGGTGCGCCCGCGCCCGCGCCCGGCGACGGCGCCCGGCCCGCCGAGGCGTCGGGCCATGCACGAACCCGCGCCGACGCGCACCCCGGGCGCTGGGCGCCTTCGCCGACACTGAGCCGTCGTGAGATCGCGCTGGCTGCGCTCGCCGGCGTGCTGCTCGCGATCCTCACGAGCTGGCCCCTCGTGCTGCATATGTCCAGCCGCATCTCGCCCGATCTCGGCGACCCGATCCGCACCGCATGGGAGATCGCGTGGGTCGGGCACTCGATGCTCCACAGCCCGCTGCACCTGTTCGACTCCAACACCTTCTACCCGCACCCGCTCAGTCTCGCCTTCTCCGACTCGCTCCTCGGCTACGGCCCCGCCGCGTTCTTCGGCTCCGGCACCGTCGCCGCGCTGGTCCGCTACAACCTCCTGTTCCTGGGGGCGTGGTCGCTGTGCTTCTTCGGGGCATACCTGCTCGCGCGCGAGCTCGGCCTCGGGCGTCTCGGGGCCGCCGCCGCCGGAATCGCGTTCGCCTACGCGCCCTACCGCGTGACCGAGGCCGGACACCTGCACGTGATCTCCTCGGGGGGATTCGTACTCGCGCTGTTCTTGCTGCTGCGCGGCTACCGGCGCGACTCTCGCAAGCTCGTCCTAGCCGGCTGGCTGCTCTCCGCGTGGCAGGTCAGCCTCGGCTTCACACTCGGGCTGCAGTACTGCTACCTGCTGCTCGTGCTGGCGCTGCTCGTGCTCGTGTTCTGGTGGCGCGGACGCCTGAACCCCGGGGTCGCCTGGCAGCGCACGCAGCCGCCCCCCACGCGCGGTCCGCTGCTCCCGCGCCACCTGCTGGGCGTGACGCTCGTCGGGCTCGCACTCCTCGGCGCCGTCACCGTCTATCAGGCTCGGCCGTACCTGAAGGTCGCAGCCGAGTATCCGACAGCCAAACGCACGCTCGCCGAAGTCGAGAGGTACTCCGCCGGCCCAGCCGCGCTGGTAGCCGCGTCCTCGGAGAACCGCGTATGGGGCTCGGCGACGGAAGGCATGCGCGCGAAAGTCAGCTCCAAGAACGAGAGCGTGTTCTTCCCCGGGGGCCTGATCCTCGTGCTGGCGCTGATCGGCCTCGTCGCGGGCGCGTACACGCGCCGATTGCGCGTCGGCCTCGCGGCCGGCGTCGTCGTCGTCTCGATCCTCGCGCTCGGCTTCGGCATCACCGGCGCGGGCTATCCGTACAGGCTGCTCTACGACTACGCACCCGGGTGGGACGGCGTGCGCGTGCCGGGACGGGTCTTCACGCTTGCGACGCTCTTCTACGCGCTGCTCGCCGGAGCCGGAGCGCAGGTGCTCGTCGGGCGATTGCGCGCGTGGAACGCGCAACACCGGCTGAGTACGGCGCTGCCCGCCGCGGGTCTGCCGGTGCTGGCCGGCGCGGCGCTGCTGATCGGCGTCCTCGGCGAAGGCGCCGGGCACCTCGGCCACCCCGTCGTACCGCAGCCGACCAAGGCGGAGATCGGCCTGCCCGGGCCCCTGCTCGACCTGCCCACCGACGGCGCGCTCGACCGTGTCTGGCAGTACTTCTCGACCGACGGCTTCTACAAGATCCCCATCGGGGTGAGCACGTTCGACATCCCCCAGATCGACGACCTGCGCGGCGGCATGGCTGGGTTCCCCGACAAGGCCAGCGTCGAGAAGCTCCGCTTCTATGGCATTCGCACCGTCGTTCTGCATACGGTGCTACCGAAGGGGCTGCCGCCTGAGATGGGATTTGTCACCCCAACCCCCGCAAACCCCGTCGCCGCAGCGGCCAAGCCGATCACCGGCCTCGGCGTCACACGCCGGCGAGCCGGCTCGCTCGTGATCTATGAGATCGGGCCTGGGCCCAAGGCCCTGCACGGAACCGATTGATGACGCGCCCGCGCCTGGCACTGGCGGCTGTCCTGCTCGTCGGACTCGCCTCCGCGGTGATGATCCAGAGCTTCTCCTGGAATCAGACGTCTCACTACGACCTGGTCCGCGCGCTCAACAACGATCAGACGACGATCGACCCCTACCAGGCGAACACCGGCGACAAGGTCCTGTACAAGGGGCACTACTACTCTGCCCGCGCCCCCGGCCTGGCGCTGTTCTCGCTGCCCTTCTACGACACGCTCAACCTCGTTGGCGCCGAATCGTGGACCGACGCGCACGTTGCCGCGCCGGAGCACCCGGGCGATGAGATGATCTACCTGATTGGCCTGTGGGGCAACGTGCTGCCGGGACTGCTGCTCGTGGCGCTCGTGTGGCGCGTCGCAGATCGCTTCGAGCCGGGCTACGGCGTCGCGGCCGCGGTGGCGCTCGGCCTCGGCACGATGGTGCTCCCGTTCTCCCAGCTCTTGTTCTCGCACATGTTCACCACGTTCCTCTGCTTCGCCGCCTTCTGGCTGATGCTGCGCGAGCGCGACGGACCGCCCAGCATGCTGCTGCTCGCGCTCGCAGGGCTTGCGATGGGCTATGCGTTCTCGTCGGAGTATCCGACGTTCTTCGCCGCGATCGTGCTCGGCCTGTTCCTGCTCTCGCGCAGGGACTCGCTCACCGCGCTCGGGGTTCTGCGCCGCGGCGGCGCGTACCTCGCGGGCGGCCTCGTCGGCATCATCCCGCTGCTCCTCTACAACCACTACGCCTTTCGGTCCTGGACGCACCTCGCGTACTCCGACGTGCCGCGCCAGCAGAAAGGCTTCTTCGGGATCGGCGCGCCCAGCCTGAAGGTCCTGGCGACGCTGCTGTTCGACTCGCGCGGCCTGCTGACGCTCTCGCCGATATTGATCATGGGCGCGATCGGCACGGTGATGCTCTACAAGCGCGGCCGGCGCGCCGAGGCGCTCACGATCACCGGCATCTGCGCGTGCTACCTCCTCTACAACTCCGGCTACTACCTGCCATTCGGGGGCGGCTTCATGGGCCCACGCTTCCTCGACACGATGCTCCCATTCCTCGCGTTCCCGGTCGCGCTCACGCTGAAGCGCTATCCCGGACCGACGATCGCGCTGGCCGCCGTCTCGATCACGACCACCGTGATCGCGACCACCACCCACCCGCTCGTGGGCTATGAGAACGAGACGGTCACGTGGATGCGCTACCTCTCCAAATCGGCTCTTCCAGCCCACGATCGCCTCCGCCTACGGACTCGGGCGCGGATGGGGCGGCATCTGGCCGTTCTTCGTGGCCGCGGGCGGTGCCGTCGTGCTTGCCGTGTGGGCGACTCCGCGTCTGCGGCTGTCTACGGCGACGCTCTGGTGGGGGGTCGTGGCGCTCGCGGGGTGGGGCCTGTTCGCGGCGCTCGCGCCCACCGTGCTCGGAATCGACCACGCCGGCCTGGCGAGCATCTACGGGGCCGGCGACCACACCGCGTTCAACCTGCCGCTGCACTCGGGCGCCTCCTACCCGCTCGACACGCTCGCCCCGACCGCCGTCGTCGCCGGCCTGCTGGCCCTGGGCGCGATGCGACTGGCGCGCAACCAGCCGCGTGAACGCTCGCGCCGGCGCGACGCCGGCCCGGGCGCCGGCTCGCCCACGCAGCCGGCACTCAGCGGGTGATCAGTTCTTGACGGTCTTGACGTTGCACTTCGCCGCGTGCAGCGCGCGGCACACGACCACATAGCCGGCGCGCGGCTGTTCGTGCACGTTCGTCAGACCGGCGTCGAAGCGCGTCGAGTTGGTGCCGCCGGTCCACGCGTAGACGTACAGGCGCTTGATCTGAGGCAGCGCGGACGCGAGCGAGAACATGTACTTGAGGACCTTCGCGGCCCGTGTCAGCCCTGCGCCGTTCTTGTTCGGGAAGCTCGGCACGAATTTCACGAGCCCGCCGGTCTCGGTCAGCCAGACCTGGCCGCCGAGCGCTTTGACGAGCTGGCGCGTGCGCCAGCTTTCGAGGCGGTTCACGTCCGAGTAGTTGTGCAGACCCCAGATCTTCGGCATCACCGTCTGCAGGCGGCTGATCTCGCGCTTGAATTCCGAGATGTAGCGCAGTGTCGGGCTGATGTCGTATGCGTCCAGCACGTCGAGCCCGATCACGCTGCAACCCTTGCACTCGCGCAGCAGCGCCTGGTAGTACTTGGCCGCCGCAGCCCCCGAGGGGCTCGAGAACTGGCGCTTGACGTTGCCGCGGTTGGACTCGTCCCACGACTCGTACTGGCGCACGTTGGGGAAGAGCTTCACGAACTTCTGCACGTCACGCTGGTAGACCGAGACGCTCGGCAGCTTCGTCGGCGAGTATTCGGAGTGGTAGAAGGCGACCAGCACCTGCTCGTGTGCAGCTTCTGCGGCCTTGATGAAGTTGATCGCCTGGTCCAGCGAGTACGGGTGCGCCACGGCGTCGTAGGGAGCGACGTAGCGCACGATCTTCGTGTGCAGCTGCGTGTACAGCGAGTTCTTGAACATCTTCGGGTTCTCGTTACCGATGCCCGTCAGATGCGAGCTGGCCGCGTGGGCGCGGGCGGCGGAGCTCGCCCTCGGCGCCGCGCCGGCCTGGCTGATCGCGCCGAACGCGAGCGCGCCCGCGAGCAGCGAGACGAGGAGGGCGGTGAGGAGGCGGGGAAGTGTTCTCATATGGGTGCGCAACAGGGTAGGCGGTCGATGGTTGCGTGGCGTCCCACACTCTTACCAGGCGTTTAGGCGTCCCCCTGCCCCGCGGCGTGAACTTTAAGTCGGCGCTTTAGCCTGGCGCCTGCGGCCGATTCCGATCAGTCCGCGCCCGCCGCCTCGGCGAGCTGCTCGCCGCCTTGGCCGCGGAGCGCGGGATCCGCGACGACGCGCACGTCCACGCCCGGCAGGCCGCGCAGCAGGCGCATCACCAGCGATCGCTCGGAGCCGGCGCCCAGGCGCCCAAGGCCACGGCGCTCGGATGGCGTGCCCATGAACACGTACGTCGCGCCCAGCGAGCGCGCGACCTCGATCGCGACCGCTGCCACGTCCTCGCCCTCCTGCACCCGCAGCTGAGCGCCGAGCATCGCCGTCAGCCGCCGCAGCTCCTCCAGGCGCCTGCGGTCGTCAGAGCTGGGGGGACGGCCGGGCGGTCTCACGACGAGCACGTCGAGCTCGGCGTCCAGGCGCTGCGCCGAGCGCCACGCGCGCCTGACGATCCGCTCGGAGTGCGGCGCGAGCGTCGCCAGCGCGAGCAGCCGCTCCGCGATCGGCTGTGGCCCCGGCGTCGCGTTCGACGGCAGCCCCTCCTCGTCGCGGCGCACCACCGGGTCGGGCACGCGCACCAGGCGCTTGGTCTCGACGTCCTCTGCGACCTGCCGCAGAGCTGTCTCGCGCAGGGCCGCGAGGTTCTCGATCTTGAAGAAGTTGTTCAGCGCAGCCGGCACGCGCGCCGGCGGGTACACCTTGCCGGCGCGCAGGCGCGCGATCAGCGCCTCGGGTGTCAGGTCGATCAGCACGACCTCGTCGGCGGCGGAGAGCACCGCGTCGGGGATCGTCTCGCGCACGCGCGCCCCCGTCAGCTCGGCCACCTGGTCGTTGAGGCTCTCCAGGTGCTGGACGTTGACCGTCGAGAACACGTCGATTCCCGCCTCGAGCACGTCGCGCACGTCCTCGTAGCGCTTCTCGTGCTCGACGCCCGGCGCGTTCGTGTGCGCGAGCTCGTCGATCAGGCACAGCTCGGGCGCGCGCGCCAGCACCGCCGGCAGGTCCATCTCCTCGAGCGGCGTGTCGCGGTAGCGCAGATGCCGGCGCGGGATGACCTCGAGTCCTTCGGCCTGCGCGAGCGTCTCCGCGCGTCCGTGGGTCTCCAGGTAGCCGACCACCACGTCGCGCCCGCTGTCGGCTTCGGCCACGCCCTCCTGCAGCATCCGGTAGGTCTTACCCACGCCGGGTGCCATGCCGATGAAGACCTTTAGGTGTCCTTTTTCGTCGGGCATCGCAGGCGTATGGGACGCTACCGAAGTGACCTCGTTCGAGACCGGGGCGGCCGTGCTTGGCGTTCTGCTGATGGTCGGCGCGCTGCTCTCCGGCCTGGCCCACCGGAGCATGCTCTCGCTCACGGCCGTGTTCGTGCTCGCCGGCTTCCTGCTCGGGCACGGCGCCACGGACGTGCTCGACTTCAAGGCGAGCTCCGGGCTGGTGCGCGACCTCGCGAGCGTCGCGCTGATCGTGATCCTGTTTCGCGACGGGCTCGAGGTCGAGGGAGAGCTGCTGCAGAGCGAGTGGCAGTTGCCGTTGCGCAAGCTCGTGATCGCGATGCCGATCACCGCGGTGCTCGTCGCGCTGGTTGCGCGGGCATGTGTGGGGCTCTCGTGGACCGAGTCGTTTCTGCTCGGCGCGCTGCTCTCCCCGACCGACCCCGTGCTGTCCTCGAGCGTCGTCACCGACCCACGTGTCCCGCGCGTCGTGCGCCACTCGCTGAACCTCGAGTCGGGGCTCAACGACGGACTCGCGCTGCCCGCGGTGCTGGCATTCGCGGCGGCACTCGAACCGAACAGCCCGCACTTCGTGTGGTGGCACTTCGTACTCCAGGACGTGGGGCTCGGATTCGCCTTCGGGCTCGTCTGTGGCGTGATCGGATCGCTGTTGATCCCGGAAGGCGGCGGCGACGCGGAAGCGCGTATTCCACCTCACCAGAAGGCGCTCTACGGGCTCGGCCTGGCGTTCGCCACCTATGGCGCGGCGGTGCTGCCGCCGCGCGGCAACGGCTTCATCGCGGTGTTCGTCGCTGCGATCGTCGTCGGCAACCGCCGCGCCGATCTGCGCCGGTGCTTCGCCGAGCGCACCGAGGAGGTCGTCGAGATCGTCAAGCTCGGCATCTTCGTCGTGTTCGGCTCGCTGCTCACGATCGATGGGTTGTTCGGTGACAGCTGGGCGGCGATCGCGGTCGTCGCGGCGACGTTCCTGGTGGCGCGCCCGATCGCCATCTGGGTGGCGCTCGCCGGCACGCGGATCAGCAACGCAAGCAAGGCATTCATGGCCTGGTTCGGCCCTAAGGGCGTCGCCACGATGGCGTTCTCGCTGCTGGTGCTCTCGCGCCAGATCGATGCCGCCGGGCGGATCTTCAACCTCGCGGCGCTCGCCGTGTTCGCCTCGATCCTGATGCACGGCGCGAGCGCCACGCCAGGGGTCCGGTGGCTGGCGCGCCGCGAGCCCGGCGAGGACACGAGCCCTCAGTCCTCGGGCGACCCAGCGGCGGAGGACATCGAGGCGAGGACCGTCTCATAGCGGCGGCGGACGTCGGCGCGGTCGAAGCGCTCGGGCACCGACTCCTCGCACGACCGCATGATCATGTCCGCCTGCGCGAGCACCAGCCCGCGCTGCTCGGGCGAGGTCGTGTAGGCCATCACCTTGGCGAGGCCGTCGAGTTGGCGGATCATCACGGCAGGCATGCCCCGACTGGCCTGACGGATCTTGTCGTGTGCGCGCTCGAGCAGGCGCTCGAAGCCGACGGTGACGGCGATGACGCGCACTCGTCCCGCCGCGTCACGATGCACGGTGGCAGGGTGCCAGCGGCTCGCGATCTTGCCGAGACCGTCGCCGAGCCAGTCGATGCATGCAAGCGCCGTGAAGGTGTCGTTGACGGCGGCTGACAGTGCGCGGATCGCGATCTCCACGAGCTGATCGACCGCGAACGACAGGTCCTGCGTGAGTGTCCGGTGCGGCCCGGTCGCGTGTGCGCCCCCGAGCGCCCGCGCGACCCCTGACGCCGCGGTCGCGGGCCACACGTTCGCGAGCGGCTCGCCCTCGACCACGAAGTGCCCCGGGCGGCGCAGCAGGCGGATCACGGCGTGGCTGCGGCTGGCGATCTCGATCAGCGTGCTCATGCTCACGTACTGCAGGTAGCCGCTGCTCGGCGCGCTCACGACGGCGCTGTCCTCGTCCAGGCGCACGAGCATCTCCGACAGCGACGGACCGGTCTTCGGCGCGTCCGGTGCGTGTGGTGGGACCTCGGCCTCGATCGCGTGCGACAGGTCGCCGGCGATGCTCGCGATCACCTGCGGCAGCTGGATCGACTTGGCGATGTGGTCGATGAACAGCACCAGCACGCCGACGTCGAGGAGCACGAGCGCCATCGTCACGGTGATCGAGAGATGCGGGACGAATTCACCGTGCGCGCCGGGACCGATCGAGACCAACGCCAGAATCGCGTACACGAACGTCGCCACGAAGCTGCCGAGCGTCAGCTGGGTGATCCGGTCGCGGATGAAGTTGCGCAGCATGCGCGGCCCGAACTGGGTCGAGGCGAGCGTCAAGGTCACGATCGTGATCGAGAACACGAGCGTCACCACCGTGATAACCGCGGCAGCGATCGTCGTCAGGATCTGGCGCGCCGCGTCGGGGGTGCCGCTGATCACCCACGACGGGAAGTGAAGCGTGCCGTCGTATGCAGCCCGGTCGAGCGCGTAGGTGCCGGCGAACAGCGCGACCGCGAGCACGATCTCGACCGTCGGCACGAGCCACAGGTTCGTGCGCAGCGCCTCACGGCGCCAGGCCGAGGGCAGCGGCAGTTGGAACCTCATCGCCACACCATGCCAGCCGCTGCGCGCAGCGGCAGTCGCGGGTGTGGCGTCGGAGGGTGGGTTTGCTCGGGCATCACGTTCGGACAGCACGAAGCGCTGCCGACCAGTCTTCCCGGCTCACCGGCGGCCAACGATACCGGGCTCCCCCGACCGGCCGTCAATAGAGGTGCTGGGTGAGCGCCCGGGCGAGCGGGCCGCAACCGTTCCTCCGCCTCGCGGGTCCAACCACTGACAGCCACGAAGGAAGGAACGCCATGAGCACTCCAAAGACCCACAACACCTCGACAGCGGAGGTCCAGAAGTCCGATCCAGAGTGGAAGGTCGAGCTGACTCCCAGGCAGTACGACATCCTGCGTCGCAAGGGCACCGAGCCGCCGTTCAGCGGCGAGTACGTCTACAACCACGAGACCGGTGCGTACCGCTGCGCCGCCTGCGGCAGCGAGTTGTTCGCCTCGGACGCCAAGTTCGATTCCGGCACCGGTTGGCCGAGCTTCACCGAGCCGGCGCTCGCCGCCGCGGTCGAGCTGCGCCCTGATAACAGCCTGTTCATGCGGCGCACGGAGGTCGTCTGCCGCCGCTGTGGCGGCCATCTCGGCCACGTCTTCCCCGATGGACCCGGTCCGAGCGGTGAGCGCTACTGCATCAACTCGGCCGCTCTGTCGTTCCAGCCGGCGGAGGGCGCAGACCAGTGAAACTGGTGCGCTCGCGCGCGACTGCGCACGCGCAGGACGCCGCGTCGCCGCCTGCGCCGGAGCTCGCCGGCGTGAGCATCTGGCTCAACAGCGACGGCCCCGTCAGCCTATATCGGCTGTACGGGGAGGTCGTCCTGATCGAGTTCTGGACGTTCGGATGCATCAACTGCGTTCGCACGCTCCCATTCATGGTCAAGATGGACAGGCGCTACCGCCGCCAGGGGCTTGTGGTCCTGGGAATTCACACGCCGGAGTTCCCTCACGAAACCCGCGTGCACGCCGTGCGCGAGGCGCTCGCCGATCACGGGCTCCGCTACAAGGTCGGACTCGACAACTCCTACGCGAGCTGGAACCTATATGGCGTCGCGTTCTGGCCCACCGTCTTCGTGGTGAACCGACAGGGGGCGATCGTTCACCGCCACATCGGTGAGGGCGGCTACGGGCAGACCGAGCGAGTCATCAAGCGTCTCCTGGCCGAGCCTGCGCCGTCCACCTTCGACGCCGCCGCGAGCTCGGATCCCGCGCCCTGGGCGGCGTGATCGGGCGGGCTTCGCCCACACGCAAACATCAACCGTTTCTGTGAACCCGCGGTCGAACTTTCATGAACGTCATCGATAACAACAGCGGAAGGACGGGGACCATGTCAACTTTTGATGTGATAGTGATCGGCGCGGGCCCCGCCGGCGAGGTCCTGGCTGGGCGTCTTGGGGAACGCGGTCGCGAGGTCGCGGTCGTCGAGTCCGAGCTCGTCGGCGGCGAGTGCTCGTTCTATGCCTGCATGCCGTCGAAGGCGTTGCTGCGCCCGGCCGAGGCGCTCGCCGAGGTGCGCCGTGTTCCGGGCGCCGCGGAGGCGGTCAGCGGCAAGCTCGACGTGCAGGCCGTCTTGGCGCGTCGCGACCAGATCGTGAACGATCTGGATGACTCCCAGCAGCTACCTTGGCTGCAGGCGCGAGGTATCACGTTGATTCGCGGCCACGGTCGCCTCGAGGGCGAGCGCCACGTGCGGGTCGGCGAGGACCTCTACGAGGCGCGCCTGGCGGTTGTCGTCGCTGTAGGCAGCGGGGCCGCGCTGCCGCCGATCCCCGGTCTCGCCGATGCAAGGCCGTGGACGAACCGAGAGGTGACGACCGCACACGAGATCCCTGGCAGGCTGATCGTGCTCGGCGGCGGCCCCGTCGGCGTGGAGATGGCGCAGGCCTACCGCTCGCTCGGCTCGAAGGTGACACTCGTCGAGGCCGAAGCGCGTCTGCTGCCCCGCGAGGAGCCATTCGCCGGCGCGGAGCTGCGCGATGCGCTCGTCGAGCGCGGCGTGGATGTTCACGTTGGGGTCAGAGCGCAGGCCGTCGAGCGCGATGAGACGGGTGTCACGGTTCAGTTGAGCGATGGCCAGCTGCTCGCCGGCGACGAGCTTCTCGTGGCGGTCGGGCGCCGCCCCCTCACCGACGAGATCGGGCTCGAGACCGTCGGGCTCGAGCCGGGAGGATTTCTCGCCGTCGACGACGCGCTTCGGGTGTCCGGACGCCCGTGGCTGTTCGCGATCGGAGACGTCAACGGGCGCTCCCTGCTCACACACATGGGCAAGTACCAGGCGCACGTCGCCGCCGACGTGATCGAGGGCGCCAACGCGCCTGAGCTCCACGGCGACGTTCCTGTCGCGCGGGTGGTCTTCACCGATCCGCAGATCGCCGCCGTCGGCCTCACCCTGCAGCAGGCCCGTGAGCGGCGCTTCAATGCGCAGGCGTACGACGTGCCGAGCTCGGGCACCGCCGGCGCGAGCTTCCACGGGCGCAACACGCCTGGGACCGCGCGGCTGGTGATCGACGAGGACAGCGGCCTGGTTCTCGGCGCGACGTTCACCGGCACCGACGTGGCCGACTGGTTGCACGCCGCGACGATCGCGATCGTCGCCGAGGTGCCCGCCGATCGCCTGTGGGAGGCGATACCTGCGTTCCCGACTCGCAGCGAGGTCTGGCTGAAGCTGCTCGAGAAGCGCGAGGCCGAGCTGGCGCACGCGCACACCGAGCGCGCGTCGCTGGCGCTCGCCGCCTGAGCTGACGCCCCTCTCCGACTGATCATCCATCGCTACCGAACGAACTGAAAGGATCGACATGCCGAAGCTCAGAGACCGCATCTTCGCCAAGCCCGTCCAACACCCGCCGACCTTGCATCCTCCCCTTGAGACGCCCGGGCCGCAGGGAGCCGAGCGAGCGACCTTCGCCGCCGGATGCTTCTGGGGCGTAGAGGCCGCGCTTCGCGACGTCGACGGGGTGCTCGAAACCGCCGTCGGCTACACCGGTGGCGGCGTCGCCGATCCCAGCTACAAGCAGGTCTGCCGCGGCGGCACCGGCCACGCAGAGGCCGTCGATGTGTGGTTCGACCCCGGGCAGGTGAGCTACGAGCAGCTGCTGGAGACCTTCTGGCGCATCCACAATCCCACGACGCGCAACCGTCAGGGCTGGGACGTGGGCAGCCAGTACCGGTCGGCCATCTTCTGCCATGACACCGAGCAGCAGGCGCTGGCGATGAGCTCGCGCGATAACGCCCAGGGCTCGCTGCGTAAGCAGATCGTGACCGAGATCGTCCCCGCATCAGCGTTCTATCGCGCCGAGGACTATCACCAGCGCTACTTCGAGAAGCAGGGCCGCGCCGCGTGCGCCGTCACGCTGCGCTGAGCTCGCGCAGGCCGCGTCAGGTGGCGGCTATCAGGGCCGCATCGCCCAGCGATGCGCGCACCTTCAGTCGCGCCTGGTGCAGCCGGCTCTTGAAGGCCGCCTCGCCGAGACCCATGATCTCCGCCGCCTCGCGCGTGGAGAGGCCCTCGACATCGCGCAGCACGAGCGCGATGCGATACGGCGGGGCAAGATCGGCGATCGCGAGCTCGAGCGCGGCGCGCAGCTCGCGCTGTTCTGTTCGCTTGGCCGGTCCCTCGCGCGCCGGGGCCGGGATCTGTACGGCCTCATCGTCGATCGGAACGGTTCTGTCGCGTCGCGTGCGCCTTTCCAGAGCGCGGTTGGACTCGTTGACCGCGATTCGGTACAGCCACGTGAAGATCATTGCTCGCCGCTGAAAACGCTGGATGCCTCGCCACGCCCGCAGCAGTGTCTCCTGAACGACGTCTTCGGCTTCTCCACGATCCCCGACCAGGCGCAGCACGACCCGATACAGGTGGTCGGCGTGCACCCCGACCAGCTCTTCGAACGCCGCCAGATCGCCGGCCTGCGCGCGACGGATGAGCTCGGCTTCCGGGGTCTGGGCAGCGCGGGCGCTCCGACGCAGGCGGCTCACGCCTCGTCTGCCCGATCGGCGCCGCTGTTCGCGTGTGCGGCGTCGGCCCGGACGCGGTCGAAGATGGCTGCCGGCGCGGGCTCGTCGCTCGGCTCGGTGGAGCCGTGCAGAAGACGCAAGAGGCTGCGTACGGCGCGGATCCCACGGCTGCAGTCGGGGCACTCCTGAGCATGGAGCTCGAGGCGCCGGCGGGCGAGCCAGCTCAGATCACCCTCCACATAATGCGAGAGGTGCTGCTGAGACCATATGTGGGCATCGTTACGTCCAGGGAGTCGCATCAGTCGCGCTCTCCCTCGGGTCGCCGCACCGCGTACGGAGCGGCGATCACGAGCTCACGTCCGGTGTGCTGGTTGCGCAGACGATAGGGCTGCGGAAGGCTCGGATTCAGATGGGAGTATCGCGACATCGTGTGTGGCGTTTGGGGGCTTCGAAGTTAGACCCAGCCGGCGTCGATTCGGTTGATCGTTTCGCCACAGGCTGGAGCCCCCGTGGTGCTGTATCGCCACAGTCTAGACCGATTGGACTTGACAGTCCACTGCGCGCCTGCTTTACTGGCGTTACTTAGTGGACTGAATAGTCCAATGAAACCGATCGCGAGGAACACGGGATGAGCCCCACCATCGAGCAGCAGTCACAAGAGATGCAGGCCGCCGCTGCGCAACGGTTGCCCGCCGAGGTCGGCGAAACGTTCGCACGCGACCGTGAAGCCCTGATCGCCCGGGGCGCGCCAGACGCCGTTACCGCGGGCGATGTGCTTGAGGACTTCACGCTCCCGGACGCAACCGGCGGCGAGGTGTCGCTGTCGGAGCTCCTGACCGATGGGCCCGCGGTGCTCGTCTTCTATCGCGGTGGCTGGTGCCCGTTCTGCAATCTCGCATTGCGCCACTACCAGGGCGAGCTCGTGCCGCAGCTGGAGCACCGTGGGGCTACGCTGGTCGCGATCACCCCGCAGAAGCCCGACGAGTCGCTGAGCACCGCCGAGAAGCACGGACTGCAGTTCCCAGTGCTCACAGATGCCGGCCTGCGCCTGGCGCACCGGCTCCGCATCGCCTTCGAGCCCTCCCCGGAGACACGCGAGGCCCAACTCAACCTCGGCCTGGACGTAAGCGAGGGCAACGCCGAGAGCTCGACCGAGCTCCCAATGCCGACCGTCTTGGTGGTCGATCGCGAGCGCATTGTGCGCTTCGTCGACGTGCACCCGGACTACGCCACTCGTACCGAGGTCCCAGCCATCCTCTCGGCGCTCGCCGAGCTCGAATCCCAGCCGTCGCCTGCCGGCGGCTCGTAGGTCAACCAATCGGGATTACGCCGAGACCGGCGGCCCGCTCATTTCGATCTCGCCCCCCACAGCGGGCCTGTCGAACAGAAGGAGAATGGAAATGTCGCTAAATGGTAAGACGGCGCTCGTCACGGGCGCCACATCAGGCATAGGACGCGCCGTAGCCGAGCGGCTCGCCAGCGAAGGCGCCGGCGTGATCGTCTCCGGGCGCGACGAGGCCCGCGGCAAGCAGGTCGTCGCAGAGATCTTCGCCGCCGGCGGGACGTCGCACTTCGTCCAGGCGGACCTTGCCCAGCTCGACGATGTAAAGCGACTGGCGGCGGCGGCCATCGAGGTCGATGTGCTCGTCAACAACGCCGGCGCGTTCCCATTCGGCGCCACGCAGGATACTGGCGAGGAGGCCTTCGACCTCGCCTTCGACGTGAACGTCAAGGCGCCGTTCTTCCTGACGGCCGCGATCGCGCCGAAGATGGCTGCGCGCGGTGGGGGCGCGATCATCAACATCTCGACGATGGTCGCGACGATCGGCCTGAACGGGATGGCGGCCTACGGCGCCTCGAAGGCCGCGATCGAGCTCCTCACGAAGGCATGGGCGGACGAGTACGGGCCGCACGGCGTCCGGGTCAACGCCGTAGCTCCCGGTCCCACACGCACGCCCGGCACCGAGCCGATGGGCGGCGCGCTCGACCAGATGGCCTCCACGCTGCCCGCGCGGCGGCCAGCCGAGGCGCAGGAGATCGCCGCCGCGGTCGCGTTCCTTGCCTCGGACGAGGCGAGCTTCATCTACGGGGCTGTGCTTCCCGCCGACGGCGGGCGGGTCGCGGTGTGATGGACGCTCCCAGCGACAGCCCCTCCAAGGAGCCAAATCGTTGGGCGGTGCTAGCACTATTGGGCGTTGCACAGCTGATGGTGGTGCTCGATGTGACGATCGTGAACATAGCGCTGCCCTCCGCGCAGAAGGCGCTGCACTTTTCCAACGACAGCCGGCAGTGGGTCATCACCGCCTACGCGCTCGCATTTGGCAGCCTGTTGTTGCTGGGCGGAAAGCTCGGCGACCTGTTCGGCCGCAAGTGGACGTTCATCGTCGGGCTAGTCGGCTTCGCGTTGGCCTCGGCGATCGGAGGGCTCGCGCAGTCGTTCACGATGCTCGTTGGTGCCCGCGCACTGCAGGGCGTCTTCGGCGCACTGCTCGCGCCGTCGGCGCTCTCGCTATTGACCGTTACGTTCCAGGGATCGCCCGATCGCGCCAAGGCGTTCGGCATCTTCAGCGCTATCGCCGGTGGGGGCGCGTCCGTCGGGCTGTTGCTCGGTGGTGTGCTCACCGAGGCGCTGTCGTGGCGATGGTCTCTGTATGTCAATCTCGTGATCTCCGTGCCCGCGGCGATCATGGCTCTGCGACTGCTGCGCAACCACGGCCAATCCGAGCGTCCTCGCATCGACCTGCCCGGCGTCTTCCTTGCCTCGGCTGGCCTGTTCGCCGTGGTCTACGGCTTCTCCAATGCCGAGACACGCTCATGGTCATCCCCCGTGACAATCGTCGCGCTCGCTGCGGGCGTGGTGCTGCTGGCGACCTTCATCGTCCGCGAGCGGCTTGTCACAAACCCTCTGCTGCCGCTTCACATCGTGTGGGACCGGGCGCGGGGAGGCGCGTACGCGTCGATCGCGCTCGTCGGCTCAGGCGTCTTCGCCGTGTTCCTGTTTCTCACCTTTTACATGCAGGAGAACCTCGGCTTCTCGCCGATAATGACTGGTCTGGGCTTCCTGCCAATGACCGGCATGGTCGTGCTCACAGCCACCACCGTGCAGACCAAAGTGCTGCACCGTACGGGAGCAAGGCCTCTCGTGATCGCCGGGACGACGCTGGGGGTGATCGCCATGTTCCTCTTCACGCGCCTGACGCCCCACGGTGACTACGCCAGCCAGGTCCTGCCGGGACTGCTCCTTACCGGCCTCGGAGTCGGCTGCATCTTCGCGCCTGCGTTCTCAACCGCGACACTCGGTGTCAAGCCTACCGACGCCGGTGTCGCCTCCGCGATGGTCAACACCTCGCAGCAGGTCGGAGGCTCGGTCGGTACGGCACTGCTGAGCACCATCTTCGCAAGTGCAGTGGCCACATACGCATCCAGTCACGCGAAGGCCGCCGGACTCAGCAACGCCGCATCGCTCCACGGTTACACGACGGCGTTCTGGGGGGCCGCCGGCCTCTTCGCACTCGGCCTGCTGGTTGCGTTGCTGATCCTCCCGGCAGACGGCGCGTCCCGGGCCCGAGCCGCCCAAGCCGATGATGTTGCGGGACTGCGCCAGCACGCGGACGTGACCAACCCGGCGTAACGCCACGCTCGCCCGACGCGACTAAATCGTGATGACGAAGTCAACCGAATCGCTGGGCATGATCGAGAAGCGAACGCCCATGACGGACCGGCGCTAGTCGAGGCCATCGGCGACTCCGGGCTCGTGTGACAGCAAACCGAAAGGACCCCCGCGCCCGATGTCCATCCCCGATTCGATCTGTGCCTTCATCGACACTCAGGCCGAACGAGCGCCTGTGTCCTATGACGACCTGCGTGTTGTCATCTTCAATGGCACAACCAAGCGCTCGCCCGAGCTGAGCCATACGGACGGCCTGCTCGCAATCCCGCGCAGGATCTTTTCAACGCTTGGCGTACGCTGCGATGAGGTGCGCACGGTCGATCGCACGATGCCCCCAGGCCTGTGGCCCGACATGCGCGAACACGGCTATGAGGCGGACGAGTTCCCCGACATCTATCGCCTGCTCGTCGAGCCCGCCGACATCCTGCTGCTGGCGGGCCCGATCTGGCTGGGCGATCAGAGCTCCCAGACGCGCACGATCATCGAGCGCCTGTACGCATACTCCAGCGAGATGAACGACCGAGGCCAGTGGTCCTACTACGGCAAGGTCGGGGGCGTGCTGAGCACCGGCAACGAGGACGGCGGCAAGCACGTCAGCGCCCAGGTCCTGTACGCCCTCCAGCACATTGGGCTGACGGTCCCGCCGCAGTCAGACAGCTACTGGGTGGGGGAGGCCGGCCCGGGCCCCTCCTACCTCGACCAGAACGGCGGCGGACAGCACAACGCCTGGACGACTCGCAACACGGTATTCATGACCTGGAACATGCTGCACCTGGCACGGATGCTCAAGGATGGCGGGGGCTTCCCAGCCTATGGCAACTCCACGCGCGATTGGAACCTCGGGCAGAGCGAGCACCCAAACCCGGAGTACCGTTGAGAACCGGAGGCATAGACGAATCATGGACGACGAAACGTACAGTGAGGACGGCGCTCGGAACCATCGTCGCTGCCACGCTGAACTGGTTCGCCGTCTGCACGGCGGTCGGCGCCGTCGCTCTGCTCAGCGAGATCCACGGTTGGGAGGCATGGCCGCTGAGTTCGTTCGCGCGACAGCTCTCTACGCTCTTCTCACCAGCCTCCAACTCGCTGTCGTTGCTACGAGACGCAACTCGTAGCGCTCTCGCGGCGATTCCGAACATCCACTGTCGAGCTCGACGGGCTCAGCTGGCGTGTGTGCGCAGGAGAGTGAGCGCGTCGTCGAGCGCGGCGCGCAGCTGTTGCGGGTCGCGCCGGACCTGGGTGAGCAGCAGCCCGCCTTGGATCAGCGCCATCGTCGTTACGGCAAGTGCGGCCGGGTCCGTGTCAGGACGCAGCTCGCCGCGTGCCCGGAGAGCCTCCAGGCTCCTGCGGATGCTGTCCTGCCAGCGCTCGAGTCCCTCGGCTAGCGCGGCGCGCGCCAGCGGGTCGCGCTCGGCGAGTTGCCCGGCGAGCGAGCCGAGCGGACAGCCCCCGCGGGCTTGGCGTTGAACCTGCATCGCCACGAGCGCGTCCATCCATCGTTCGAGTCCCGACCAGTCCGCCACGTCGAGGAGCAGCTCGTCCTGCCCCCCGACTATCGCGTCGGAGGTTGCATTCACGACGGCCCTAATGAGGTCGGCCCTGTTCTCGAAGTAGTGGTAGAGCTGACTGCGGCTCGCCGCCGCGCGCGTGCCGACGTCGTCGAGGCTCATCGCCATCGCTCCCTTTTCCGCGACGAGCTCGGCAGCCGCCTGCACGATGCGTTCGCGGGTCCTTTGACCCTTCGCGGTGCTCCCTGCCTGTGTGCTCATAGCGACATTGTACGCGATTGGACTTGACAATCCAATGGGAGTGTGGTTGGATGGCGCCTAGAATGGACTGGGTAATCCAATCTTGGCATGGCGGCAGATGAGGTCGATTGCCGGGCGATCGGCAGAGATCTCTGCGGCGACAGCTAGCCAGATACCGTCCGCGCTGGCCCGTGTGTTCGCCGAAGAGCAGCGTGGATGGCGCGAGCGTGGCGAGCCCGACGGGATCGTCGGCCGGGATGAGCGGATCGACGATTTCACGCTCCCTGACGCTACGGACTCGCCTGTCACGCTCAGCGAGCTCGTGGCCGACGGCCCGGCGGTGGTCGTTTTCTACCGCGGCGGCTGGTGCCCGTACTGCAACCTGGCGTTGCGTACCTACGAGGCCGAGCTCCTCCCTGAGCTGGCGCGCTACGGTGCGCGCCTCGTCGCCGTCAGCCCCCAGAATCCTGACCAGTCGCTCAGCACGAGCGAGAAGGCAGGGCTGAGCTTCACGGTGCTGTCGGACCCCGGGGCGGACCTCGCCTACCGCCTCGGGATCGGCTACACGCCTACTCCGGAGGTGCTTCGGGCGCAGCGAGCGCTCGGGCTAGACCTGACCAAGGTCAACGCCACGGTGGACCTGCCGCTACCGACGGTCCTCGTCATCGACCCCGACCGCACCGTGCGGTTCGTCGACCCCTGCGCGGACTACACGCAGCGCACCGAGGTTCAGGCGATCCTCGGCGCACTCGAGCGTCTGGGCGGTGCGGGGAACACCTCTGCTCCCATTATCGATGGTGGCGCGCCGTGAGCGAGCAGCGGGGACAGGTGAAAGTCGAGCGCGGGAGCAAGCGCGTGCGCGTCTATCTCGGGGGCGAGCTCGTTGCCGACACGATCTCCCCTCTGCTCGTGTGGGAGGTCCCCTACTACCCGACCTACTACTTCCCCGGCGCTGACGTCGGCGCCGAACTGCTCGACGAGCGCGCAACAGCCGTCCACTCACCGAGCCGCGGGGATGCGGCGGCGCTGACTGTCGTGGCTGGCGCCTCGCGGGTCCCGGGTGCGGCGCTCCGCTACGAGGACAGCCCGATCGAGGAGCTTCGCGGAGCGGTGCGGCTGCAGTGGGATGCGATGGAAGCGTGGTTCGAGGAGGACGAGGAGGTTTACACGCACGCACGCGACCCCTACACCCGTGTCGACATCCTCGCGAGCTCCAGGAGGATCAGAGTGCGCGTGGACGGCGTCGAGATCGCCGAGTCGAGCGGCCCGAGGCTGCTGTTTGAGACGGGCCTTCCGGTGCGCTACTACCTACCGCGCACACACGTACGAATGGATCTGCTCGAGCTGTCGCCGACCGTGACGCACTGCCCGTACAAGGGCCGGGCGCAGACCTGGAGCGTTCGCGTCGGTGCGACGCTGCACGAGGATCTCGCGTGGTCCTATCCGGCGCCGCTGCCCGAGAGCCAGAAGGTCGCGGGCCTGATCGCGTTTTACAACGAGAAGCTCGATATCGAGGTGGACGGCGAGCTGCAGGCGCGCCCGCACACCAAGTTCAGCTGATGAAGCACGCACGGCGCGGCCCGGGTACACCCGGCTCGACAGTTGCGCCGGCGCCGCGTCGAGACAGGCTCCAGCCGCCACGCGCGGGCGGGAACCGCAGTCCCACCCTTAGCGAGGCGGCTCGCGCGGACGTCTGTCCGGACAGCGAGCTGCTAACAAGGGTGCGAGCGGGGGAGGAGCAGGCGTTTGCGGAGCTCGTCTGCCGGTATCACAGCTTGCTTCTGCAGCTCGCCCGCACCTATGTGAACAGCCGCGAGGTGGCCGAGGAGGTGGCCCAGGATACGTGGCTCGGCGTTCTACGCGGCCTGGACGGCTTCGCTGAACGCTCTACGTTCAGGACTTGGCTTTTGAGCATTCTTTTCAACCGTGCGATAAGCACTGGCGTTCGCGAGCATCGAAGCATCGCGATCGGGGCCCCGGGCCCCGCAGTGGAGACCTCGCGCTTCGATTCTTCGGGAAACTGGCTCTCGCCGCCGCAACACTGGGTCGAGGACAGCGACGACCGCCTCTTTGCCGAGGCACTCTCGGCGCCGCTCAAGACCGCGCTTGAGGAGCTGCCGTTGCACCAGCGCGAGGTTGTGCTGCTCCGCGATGTCGAGGGGATGAGCGGCCACGAGGCGTGCGAGCTGCTCGATATCAGCGCGGCCAATCAGCGCGTGCTGCTTCACCGAGGTCGAACTCGCCTGCGCCAAGCGATCGAGGCGCAGCTGGCGGCGGCATGACCATGCTCAGTCTCAGAGGCGGCCAGATTGACTGCCAGGAGCTAGTCGAGCTCATCACTGACTACCTCGAGAACGCGCTGCCACGCAAGCAGAGGAGGCGTCTAACGAAGCACCTCGCCGGCTGTGCGAACTGCACCGAGTACCTCGAGCAGATGCGCACGACGATCGCATTGACGGGCCGGCTGCGGGCCGATGATCTCACCGTTGAGATGCTCGGGGAGTTGACGAGCGTCTTCAGGCGCTGGCAAAGCGAGGTGGATTGACCTCGGCCACAGCCTGCGCGATCGATCGGGTATCTAGGCCCGGGTGCAAGCGCGCGTCGCGCTTGGCCTCAGGCGAGTGTTTCGCCTTGGCGACGCGATCGCCTCTGATGGGCGGATACTCGTCCTTGAAGAGAAGCTCGGCCCACGCCTTTTTGACGTGCCGCGCGTGTTCGTGTCCGTCCCGCTCAACGAGATCCCGATGGACGTTCTGGCGCTCGAGCTGAGTAGCAACCGTAACGCCATCTACGAGAACCTGTTCGACGCGAGGCAGACGTTGCGGGCGCACATGGCCGCCTCGGGGCATCCCGTCGGCGAGACCAGCGAGGCGGTGCGGCGCGCCCCGGGCCGATCTGCGCGCGTCGCGGGCGCCGCCCTCTGACGCGATGCGCTTGCGATGTGTGATCGTCGATGACAACCGAGCGTTGCTCCGAACCGTGAGCAACCTCCTGGAGAGCCAGGGGATATCGGTCGTCGGGCTCGCGAGCTCCATATATGAGGCGCTGGCGCTGATCGCCGAGCTCGATCCGGACGTCGTGCTGGTGGACATCATGCTCGGCCCGGAGAGTGGGTTCGAGCTCGCGCGACGTTTGGCGGACCGCGGCGACAGAGCGCGCTCGCCGCACACCATCATGATCTCGACACACGACGAGGCGGACTTCGCCAACGTGGTCGCCGAGAGCCCGGCGATCGGCTTCGTGTCGAAGTCGAAGCTGTCCGCGACGACGGTCGGCGCCCTGGTGGCGAGCGTCAGCCACCGTGACGCCACCAACCCCTTAGGCAGGTGACCGCCGGCGACCCGTGACTGGAGGATCTCTCCCGGACAGGGTGGGTCGCTCGACCCGGCACCTTGGAATGGCTGGGCCGAGCGCCACCCCCTCGAGCCCCACCGGAGGCGTTTGGTGGGACGCAAGATCGGGATCCCGTTGCGGGCGAACGATCCATTCGTGAACTCGCATCAGTGGACCTCGAGCAGAGGCGCGACCCGTTCGACGAACGCCTCGAGCTGAGAAAGCCGGTCCGGCCCCTGCGGAACCAGCATGATCTCGTCGGCTCCTGCGTCGTGAAGGGCCGCTATCGCGCCCGCGCAAGTCGCCGGGTCGCCGCAAACTGTCGACCTTGCCGCGAGTTCGGGGAGCGCATCTCCCTCGATTGGCGGAGCACCGTCGGCGGGGTGCGCCTCGAGGCCAGCGAGCGCTTTGGGGTAACGGTAGTGCGGCGAAGCCGCCCACTCCTCGAGCGCGGGCGCCAGCCAGCTCAGGGCTCGCTCAGGGCTGTCGTCGAGCGCAAGCCACGAGTACAGGACGCAGCGTCGTCCTGCTGTCGCCGTGTCGGGCAGTCGAGCGCGCGTGGTCATCTGCTCGATCGCCCAGCGCACGAAGTCCGGACCGCAGCCCTCCGGGAGAAGCATGCCGTCGGCAACTCGGCCGGCCAGCTGGAGCCCTATCGGCCCCGTCGATCCGATCAGGAGATTGGGCGCGACGGTCGGAGGTCTCTCGAGCTCGACCTGGTCGAGGTTGACGTAGGTGCCATGCCTCGTCACGGTCTGGCCATCGAGCAGGGCCCTGACGGCCTGCACGGTCTCCTCGAGTGCCGCGAGCCGGTTCTCGGGCGCGGCTCCGATCTGCTGCATCCACGACCGCACCCCATGACCAAACGTGGCGGTGAAGCGGCGCGGATGCGCGCCGGCAAGAGTCGCTATCTCCATCGCTGCAACCGCCGGATTGCGCATCGGGACTGGCATCAGTCCCACCCCGACGTTCAGCGTGTCGGTGATCGCGAGGGCCGACGCCGCGAGCGTCAGTCCCCCGGTCAAAAAGCAGTCCTCGACCACCCACAGGTGAGCGAAGCCGAGTTCCTCGACCCGCGCAACAAACGGAAGAAAGTCCTGCGGAGCTCCGTGGGCCGGGTACACAACCCCCAGGCGTCCGAGCGGATCAGCGCCGATGGCCGTCGCCCGGGCTCGGGCTCGAAGAGCTCGGGCTGCCCTCGTCGATCGCCACCAAGGCCGGCCGTGCCGGCGGGGGTCCCTCGGGGGGCGCGATCCCGCGCCTGAATTCGTGCTTGACGGCGCCGAGTGAGCGCCCGAGCTCGGGAAGCCGCTTGGCACCGAAGACCAGCAGGATGACTACGAGCAGCAGCGCTATGTGGATCGGGTTGCCGAGGCCGATCGTCGTAGTCTGGCCGACCCCCCCTCATCCCGGCACGGGGCAGAGTGCGAGAACTTCACGTCCCGGCTCGCACATTCTGAGCCGCTCAGCCAGCTGCGACTATCGGTCGCCGTCGACCGTGACAATGCTGGCGGTGACGTGGGCGGTTTCGGGGTCGACCAGCCACAGGGCTGCCCGCGCGACGTCCGCAGGCTCGGCGCGCAGGCTGGGCCGATCTGACGGCCGTGTGTCCTGCTCCTCGTGGTCGTCCTCTGAGGAGAGCGGATGGGGCGAGCCGTGGAAGATGCCGTTCACGGTGATCCCCTCTGGGGCGAGGTCAGTCGCGGCCGCGCGGATCAGACCCCGGAGTGCCGCTTGCGAGGCCTCGAAGTCGGCACCTGCCGGACGCGAGCCAAACCCGCCAGAGGAGCCGATAACGACGATCCGGCCCCCGCGGCCACCCGCGAGCATTGCCCGGGCTGCTCCTTGTACGGCGAAGAAGGTCGAGTCGAGGTTGACCGCAACGGTCCGTCGGTAATCCGCCAAGGAGATCTCCAACAGCGGCCGCGCCTGCAGCTCGGAGCCGTGAGCACAGACCAGCACGTCGAGACGGCCGAAGCGCTCGCCGACCGCGGCGAGGACCCCACCCAGCTGGGTGGGGTCGGAGAAATTGCACTCGAAGGTCGCGACGCCGAGGCGGATCGCCATTTGCTCGAGCGCCACGCCGGGCTCGCTGGCCACCGCCACCTCGGCGCCGGCCGAGCCGAGCAGATCGACGATCGCGATTCCGGTCGCACCGCGGCCGCCGGTGACGAGGACGACACGACCCTCGAGGTCGATCGGACGGAGCTGTGACTGTGGCATGGCCGCCTGGAATCAGCCGGAGGCTGCCGCCTGCTCCCAGCGCTCCATTCTCGGCAGATCATCGAGCAGCTGGCGCGTGTACGGGTGCTGCGGATCGTCGAGCACCCTGTCGGTGGGACCAGCCTCGACGATCGTTCCGGTCTGTAGGACGATCGCGTTCTGAGCGATGCTTCTCACCACGGCCAGGTTATGGGTGATGAACACCATCGTCAGGCCGCGCTCGAGCTGAAGGTCGCGCAGTTGCTCGATCAGCAGCGCCTGCACGGAAACATCGAGCGCGGAGGTGATCTCATCGCAGACGAGCACCTCGGGCGCGACGACCAGCGCGCGTGCGACGGCGACCCGCTGGCGCTCGCCGCCGGAGATCGTGCCCGGCACGATGTCGGCGAAGTCCCTGCCCAGCTGGACGGTGTCGAGGATGTCGAGGGCCTTTCCGCGACGATCCCGTGCCGAGAGGCGCTCGAAATGGCGGAGCGGCTCTTCGACGTTTTCGATCACCGTCATCGTCGGATTGAGCGAGCCGAACGGATTCTGGAAGATGTACTGCATCCGTCGCAGCTGATCACGCTGTCGTTCGCGGGCGCCGTTACGGAGCGGTTCGCCGTCGAGTCTGATCTCGCCCGCCCAGTTCGAGTGCAGGCCGACCAGACAGCGGGCAAGGGTCGTCTTGCCCGAGCCGGACTCGCCGACGATCGCGGTGCACTCTCCGCGCGGGACCCCGAAGGCGACATCGTGGAGGATCTCCTTCGGACCGTATGCGGCGCTCAGAGCGGATACCTGCACGGCCGTACCCTCCAGCGGTTCCGGTCGCGGCACCGCCGTCAGCGCCAACGCCCCGCCAGCCTCGAGCGGAATCGGATGCAGGCAGCGGACCAGCGAGTCACCGTCCACCGGGGACAGCAGCGGTACCTCGCGCAGACAGTCCTCCTCGGCCCGCGGGCAACGCGGCGCATAGCTGCAACCGGAGGGCCAGTGCCCGGGCCGTGGAGGTCGTCCCTCGATCCCGACCAGACGGCTCGTCTCCTCGGCGGACGGCGCCGCTTTCAGCAGGCCCGCGCTGTAGGGATGCCTGGGCTGCCGGAAGAGTTTGACTGTGTCGGCGACCTCGACGATGCGACCCGCGTACATGACGGCGGTCTTGCTCGCCACCTGTGCGACGGCGGGTAGGTCGTGGCTGACATAGACCGCGCTGGCACCGTAATCCGCGGCCATCTCGTTGATCTTCTCCAGGATGTAGCGTTGGGTCGTAACGTCGAGCCCCGTTGTCGGCTCGTCGAGGACAATCAGGCGGGGCCGGCAAGCGAAGGCGATCCCGATCGCCACCCGCTGCTGCTGCCCACCCGAAAGCTGGTGCGGGTAGCTGCGCAGGAACTGCTTGGTGCTCGGCAGATTCACCGCCTCCATCAGGTCGGAGATCCGATCCTCGAGCTCCTTCTTGTCGACCTTCTCGTGGACGCGGAAGGCCTCCCGCAGCTGGCTGCCGATTCGGTGAGCGGGATTGAGGCCCGCGGTCGGGTCCTGCGGGACGTAGGAGACCAGGCGTCCGCGAGCATCACGCAGCTTGTCGCCGCTCAGCTGCAACACGTCCACGTCGCCGACCCGGACGCTGCCTTCGTAGATCTCGAGGCCGCGGCGGGCAAAGCCGAGCAGTGCGACGGCAACCGTGCTCTTGCCCGATCCCGACTCGCCCACCAGCCCCATCGTCTGCCGTTCGGCGACGTTGAACGAAACCCCGGTGACGATCGGGGTCTTGGTGGCGATCATGCGGACCGACAGGTCGCGCACCTCGACGACCGTCGTCTCACCTACGGCGGCGACGGCGCTGCTCATTTCGGCATCTCCTCCAGAAGCACGGAGTCGCTGGGGCCGGTCGCGCTCACCGCGAACAACTCGAGCGACGGGTCGCCGGTCCGCCCGGACGAGAGGCTGGAGCGGGCGATCGCGTCGGAGAACATGTTCGTGCCGACGGCCAGCGCGGCGAGGAGGATCGAGGGAGCCAGGACACCCCACGAGTTGGCGGCGATGCCCACTCGGTTTTCATTGATCATCACGCCCCAATCGGCTGTGGGAGGGTGGACGCCGAGGCCGAGGAAGGCGAGGCCGGCCACGAGAATGATCGAGAAGCTCAGACGCAACGCGCTCTCGACCATCAGCGTGCTGAGCAGGCTGGGGACGACGTGGCGTCGGATCACGGTTCGCGGCGGCACTCCCCAAGCTGCGACCGCCTTCACGTGGTCGCGCTCGGCGACGCTCTGGGCAGCCGCACGCAGGACGCGGGCGACCTGTGGAGCCTGGGTGAGCCCGACAGCGACGATCACCAGCCAGGTCTTCGCACCGATCACGCTGAGCAACATCAGGACGAACACGAGCTGGGGAACCCCCAGCAGGACGTCGACCGAGCGCATGATCAAAGATTCGACCCGGCCGCCACGGTAGGCCGCGACGACTCCGGCCGCCGTCCCGACCACGATGGCCAGGATCGTCGCGGCCGCGGCGACGAGCAGGAGGCGCCAACCGCCATGGAGGACGCGCGCGAGGACATCGCGTCCCAGTGCGTCACCGCCCAGCAGGCCGGCCAGATGGCCCGGCGCTTCGAATGGCGCGCCCTTCAGGGCGAGCGGGCTGGCGCCGCTCACGAGCGGCCCGAGAAACGCCACGGCGACGACGAACAGGGTCAGCCCGAGACCGACCTTTCCGCGCCACGTCCTCAGGGCCTCGGCCACGATGCGGCCGAGCCGGCCCCCCAGCGCGGGTCCCGTCGTCGGAGCTTCGGAAGCGGAGATCGATGCGGCCTCCATCAGCGCGGATACCTCCTTCGGGGTGTGACGACCAGGACGCAGACGTCGGTGACGATGTTGAGCAGGACGTAGAAGACCGCGAGCAAGATGACGATGTACTGGATCTCGGGCACGTTGCGGCCGTTGATCGCGTTGACGAGCATCAGCCCGACCCCCGGATAGGTGAAGATCGTCTCGACCAAGACGATGCCCCCGGCGAGGAAGAGCAGATTTAGGCCGACGACCTGAATGATCGGGGGGAGCGCGTTGGGCAGAGCATGAACGAGGGCGATCCTCGCCGTCGAGACACCCTTGAGGCGGGCGAACTCGACGTAGTCGCTGTCAAGCGCCTCGATCATCGCTCCCCTCGTCATCCGGAACATGTAGGGGGTGACGACGATCACCAGCGCGAGTACGGGAAGCACGAGCTTTTCCGGTTCGCTGAGGATCGACACCCCGGGTGCGAGCACGGAGATGGCCGGGAACCATTGAAAGACGCTGGTGGCGAAGATCAGCACGCAGAAGATTGCGACGACGAATTCCGGCAGGGCACTGGCGATGAGCGAGAGGACCGAGCCGACGGTGTCGAAGAAGCCGTCACGACGGTAGGCGGCGTAGACCCCTGTGAACAGGCCGAGCGCGGTCGAGATCACCGCACTGATCAGGACCAGCACGGCACTGTTTTCGATGCGTTCGCTGGCGAGGCTGGTCACCGAGTTGCTCGCGACCGTGCCGCGCGAGGTGGCGGGCGCCGCTTCCCCGAGCGAGTTGCCGAAATTGAGCTGGATCGCGTTCGTTGCCCAGTGCCAGAACCGGGCGAGGAGGGGTTCGTTTAGGCCGAGTTCCATGCGCAGCTTTTCGACCCGCCCCGGCGTCGCGCTGCGGCCGAGGATCGCGGTGGCGGCGTCGCCCGGGAGGACCGTCGTGGCGGCGTAGACGATGATCGCGATCAGCACGATCGTGCCGACGCCGAGGGCCAGGCGGGTGATGACCATCGAGAAGATCGGCCGTGCAGCGAGGGCCTCCGAGGAGCGCCGCCACAGGCTCGGCGGAGTAGTGGTGCGAGCGCTGCCCGCGGGGACGCCTTGGACCGGTTCAGTCGCCATGGGTCTCGTGCTCGGGGCTGACCAGTACCGTTGTTTCGTGCGCCATCCGGGGGTTCTGAGTGTAGTTTGGCACGGCGGCGCCCGGTCCCTATCGATGCTGCTCTTCTACGCGGTCTGCGACGATCTCGCCGCCGGTCAGCTTGGGCACCGCATCTCCAGTTCCTCGATTGCCCTCGACTCCGAATCGTCCTCAGTTACCGATCCCGCCGCAACGTCCATGCAGTGAAATTCGATCGCGCGATTTGCGCAGGATGAGAATGGCGGCCCGCCTGATCGTGCTCTGCTGCAAAGCGCGCAGCGAACTAGACGAGCCCACCGCGCTCGGCGGTGCGCAGCGCCAGAGCGGCGATCGTCAGCGCCGGGTTGACTGCCGCCGAGGATGGGAACACCGAGCTATCGGCGATCCAGAGGTTCTCGACACCGTGGCAGCGCCCGGTTGGGTCGACGACGCTGCTCGAGGCGTCCTCTCCCATCCGCGCCGTCCCGCACTGGTGCGAGGTGGCCGCGATGCCGAGACTCTGAGTGAAGACGAATGGGAACCCCGCTCGGCGCAGCGCCTTGCGGGCCTTCTCGACCAGCTCGAGATGAGGTTTGAGGCTGGTCGGGCGCCAGCGCAGCCGGATCTGCCCGCTCGCGTCGAGTTCGACGCGGTTGCTCTGCAGCGGCAGATCCTCACTCTGGGCCAGGAAGTCGACCGAGCGCCGGCAGATCGCCGAGAGCAGTCCAGTCGGGGCCCATTGCCGCGCGGCCTTGATCGTCTCGCCGTACAGCTTGCCCAGCGACTGGATGTTGCCGAGCGGGTAGGCGTTCTCAGGACCCGCCGCGTACCAGTCGTTGAGGCCTACGGTCTTCTCGAAGACGATCCCGAGGTCACGTCCCGGCCGCGAGCCGATGATGAAGGTGGTCGGGTGGCCCATGTAATTACGACCAACCTGGTCGGATCGGTTGGCGACGCCGTCGGATCGCGAGCGAAGCAGGAGCGCGGCGCTGTTCACCGCCCCGGCAGCCAGCACGTAGCGGCCCGCGCGCACGTTGATGCGCGACCCGCCGCGGATCACCTCGAGCCCCTCGACCGCACTGCCCGGTGCGTTGGTGATGATCCGGCGGACATCGGCGTTGGTCATCAGCTTGACGGTCTCGTGCTCGAGCGCCGGTCGCATCGCACAGACGTCTGCGTCGCCCTTCGCGTCTACGAGGCAAGAGTATGAATCGCAGGTGCCACAGAGGACACACTTGCCGCCGGCCCGCCAGTCGACCGCCTGCGGCAGCGAGTAGGGGCGCAGTCCCTGGCGGCTGAAGCCGTCGGCCAGCTTCGCGATCGCCGCATCGTGGGGCACGGGCGGGTGGGGAAAGGGCGTCGAGCGCCACGGCTCGGTCGGGTCGCCCTCGCCACCGTGGACCCAGTAGAGGGTCTCTGCGCGGCCGTAGAAGGGCTCGAGCTCGCCGTACCCGAAGGGCCAGGCCGGTGAGGTGCCGTCGTGCAACTCCACCTCGCTGAAGTCGAAGTCACGAAGGCGCGGCAGCGTCGCCCCATAGACCTTGCTGCAGCCTCCGACGTAGTGGTAGGTGCCGGGCTGAAACTCGCCGCCGTCGGCGTCCAGCCAAAGGTCGGAGTTCTTGTAGCGGCCCTCCCGGTGGACTGCGCGGGGAGACCAGTTCTCGCGCTCGCGCGGTAGGAAGTCTCCCTTCTCGATGACGAGCACACGGGCACCCGACTCGCGCAGAGCCCACGCGAGGGTCGCGCCCCCGACACCGGCACCGATGATCGCGATGTCGCACTCGATGTCGCCGGCGTGATCGAGGGCGAGGACGGACGGGGCACCCTCGGCGAAGATGGAATTGCCACGCTGACTCATCCGCGAGTTCTAAGGATGTTCGGCGACACAGGCAATGGTCCGACTGTGAAACGGCTGGGACTGCGGTGCACCCTGTGCATCGAGCTCGTCCAGCGGCCTCAGGTCCGAACGCCTCCATCGGCGCGCAAGATCTCTCGAGCTCGGAGCGCGACGTAGAGCAGCACCCGCTGCTCTGGGTCGTCGAGTGAGCCGCCGATCAGCTGTTCGATGCGTTCGAGTCGGTAGTAGACCGATCGTCGCTGTAGTTGCAGCGCGCGTGCGGTGAGGTTCTTGTTTCCGTTCGAGCGCAGGTAGGCGTCGAGTGTCCGTACGAGTTCACCGTTCTGGCGGTCGTCGTGTTCGATCAGCTGTTTCAGCTCGCTCTCGACGAAGTTGGCGAGCGTTGGGCCGGTGCCGAGCGGCGAGAGCAGTCGATAGAGGACCAGGTCGTCGTAGAAGTGGACCCGTCCACCATTGGTCGACGGCCCGAGCCGGTAGGCTGCCAGCGCTTCGAGGTAGGCCTGTGGCAGCTGCGCGACGCTGCACGAACGACTGATCCCGGCATGGCTCTTCCCCTTGTACGGCACGGCCTCGACCTCCTCAAGAGTGCTCTGGATCAGTCGCGGCAGGTCAGTGTTGGGACGGTAGGTGACAACCGCGGTCAGCAGGCCGTCGACGGCGCCGACGACCGCCGGCCAGCGCGCCACGCGCAAGCTGTGGCGCAGTTCCTCGGCGCCCCGCTCGGGATCAGCGTCCTCGGGATCGGCGTCCTCGGACGCGTCGGGCCGACCCGCGACCATCATCAGCAGCTCTCCGTCCAGATTGACGCCGAGGCCCCCCGCTCGGGCAAGGAAATCCTGACCGCTGAAGCCCTCCGAGCGCGACAGCGCTCCGACCAACGAGTGTTCGGTGGCGTCGCTGAGGGCGGCGTCTCGCTCGGCCATCAGGTACAGAGCGACGCTCGCCGAGGCGCGCCCGAGAGCCAGGCGGACGGCGTCATCCAGCGGGGTGTCGAGTTCGATCACGTGCAGGCGACCCCATTCCTCGCCCTTGACGATGATCGCGCTCCACATGCAGCGGGGCGAGCCGTCGACTTCCAGCACGGCCGCCGACTCCTTGCGCTGGTGCCCCTGGCGGGAGTGCGTCTGCCAGGTGCGCAACAACGAGGTGACGCTGCTGGCCGAGCGGCCGTAATCGACGACCCGGCGGGCGCCGTCCTCCAGGACCACCGGGTTCTCCAGCCGCTCGGCCAGCAGCTCGAGCACCGCCGACAACGACGCCCCTTCGAGGATCAACGCATTGAGCGCGTCGTCGATGGCGATCGCTCGCTGCAGTGCGGTGTGGGCGGAGCTGATCAGCTCGGTGTGGGCTTTGCGCGTCACCGCCGCGAAGGGCACCTCGTTCGCGAGCGAGACCAACACCAGGTCGTGTCGGGCGGCCTCTTCGACCATCGACGCGGGGACCGAGCGGAAGCTACGGCCGAGCTCGATGATCACGCATGCCGCGCCCGCCGAGGCGAGCTCACGCACGTAGCGGCGCATTTGCTCCGGCTGCTGGCTGAGCCCGGTCGCTGCAGTCAGCAAGGCCTCACCGCCGGAGAGGTACTGCGCAATGTCGGCGATCTCCCCGGTGTGGACCCAGCTGACCTGCCGGTTCAGGTGATCGGCACCGGCGAGGATCTCCGTCCCAGCGTCCACGAGGAGCTCCATCTCGAGGAGGTCTTTGATCAGCATTGATTCAGGTTACGTAGTCCGAGCCCGCGGGGCGCATGCTCGGAGCCAACGCACTGGCGAGCCGGCCGAGCACCTCGACGGCGGCGAGGTCCCGGTGCAGGAGCTGCTGCGCCATGATCCGGCTGACCCCCGCGGCCTCGAGTTCGCCTACGATCTCCAATGCCTCCCCGGTGGTCGCGACGATCCAGCTCTCGAGCAGGCCCTCGCGGTAGCGGGCGGTGCTCGTCGCGCCTTCCCAGTCGGCCAGGCGCGCCAGTCGGTCCTCCAGTTCGGCTGGATCGTCGCCGACGATCCAGCCGGTGTTCAAGGAGAGCGGCAGCGAGGCCGGATCGCGCCCGATCGCTTCGCACGCGGCATCGAGGCTTGTCCTGACCACCGCCATCTGCGGGGCGGTCATCTCGGGGACGTTGTACTCGTCTGCGAGGCGTGCGGCGAGGGCGACGCTTCGCGGCTTGCCGGTGCCGCCGAGGATCAACGGCGGTCCGTCCGACTGCACCGGCGCCGGCAGAGGCTCGACATTCTCGGCGGTGTAGTGCCCGCCGCGGAAGGAGAAGGCACCGCCGCGCCAATGCCGGACGATCAGCTCGCATTGCTCTTCGAGGGCGTCGATACGAACGCCGATCGGCGGCAGCGGAAAGCCGTAGGCGTCGTGCTCTCCCTTCCACCATCCCGCCCCGATCCCGAGCTCAACCCGCCCGTTGGTGATGTGGTCGGCGCTCGTGACCATCTTCGCCAGCACCGCAGGATGGCGAAAGGTCGCCGGCGAGACGAGGGTCCCGAGCCGTAGCCGGTCCGTGATCGCCCCGAGGGCACAGATGGTCGCCCACGCATCGAGGGACCCGCGACGGCTCCCCTCGACCACGCTCAGGTAGTGGTCAGAGCGGAAGAGGGTGCTGACTCCGGCGTGTTCGCATGCGCCGGCCAACGCCTTCCAGTCCTCCCACGTGACGTCCTCCTGGCCCTCGATCATCAGACAGAGTTCCAACATCCACCCCTCTCCTGCTCGATAGCGTCAAAGATCGGCCGGCTCGCGACGGATCACCTCGATCCCTGAGATGCGGGCCTGCTCGGCATCGCGTGCCAGCCGCGAGCTCTCCTCGTAGCCGAGCACCGAGGCAGCCTCGGTCAGCTCCCCCAGGCCGGCTGCTGCATACCGATTCAGCCGCTCTTCGTTGATCGATATGCCACGGACGCAGCGGTCGGTCAGCCCTTCACAGGCGACACGCAGGCAGTCCTGCGAGTCGAACAGCGAGGCAGCTGCGGCCGGCAGCATCGCGCCCAGCTGCAGCTGGGCGCTGTCGAGCGCGAGCGTGGTCGTCAGATCGAGCCCATGGATCCGGAAGCAGAGTTGGTTGACGTACTCTGGAATCACCGGATTGACCTTGCCCGGCATCATCGAGGAGCCGGCCTGGACGGCAGGAAGCCGCAGCTCAGCCAGGCCCGTGCTCGGCCCCGAGGAGAGCAGGCGTAGATCGTTGGCCAGCTTCGCCAGGCGCACCGCGCTCGAGCGCAGCGCCGCCGAATAGGCGAGCAGGCCCGTCGGATCGGTGGTTGCCGAGATCGGTCGCTCCGCCGAGCGCAACAGGATTCCCGACTCCTCGCCAAGAAAGCCGACCGCCAGCTCCGCGTACCCAGGCGGGGCACCGAGGCTGGTACCGATCGCAGTGCCGCCGAGGTTCACCTCGAGCAGCCCCCGCTCGACCGCGCCGTCGAGCTCGATCGCGCTCCGGCGGCAGCCGTCGGCCCAGGCTTCGAACTCCTGACCGACACGCATCGGCAGTGCGTCCCGCAGTTGGGTCCGGCCCAGCTTGGCGGCGTCTCGGTGCTCCTCAGCGGCCGCAGCGAGGACGCCAGCGAGTCCCTCCTGCGCCGCTTCGACCGAGCGGTTGCGCAGCACCAACGCGACCCGCAGCGCCGTCGGGTAGACATCGTTAGTCGACTGGGACCGATTGACATGGTCGTTCGGGTGCAGGTGCTCATACGACCCGGCCTGATGTCCGAGCAGCTGCAGGGCGCGGTTGGCGACCACCTCGTTGACGTTCATGTTGGTCGAGGTGCCCGCCCCGCCCTGGACGACGGGAAGCGGCAGGTTCGCGGCCAGAAGCTGCGCGTCCTCGAGGAGCTCGTCGCATGCGGCCAAGATCGCCCGCCCTATGACGTGATCAAGCACGCCGCATTCAATGTTCGCGCGGGCGGCCGCGCGCTTGACCATCACGAACGCGCGAGAGAACTCGGGCACTTCGCCGACGGTTGGCCGCCCGTGCGGGAAGTTCTCCCGCGCCCGCATCGTGTGCACCCCATAGAGAGCGTCAGCCGGGACCTCCCGAGTCCCGAGCATGTCCTGCTCGATGCGCTTCGAGACTCCCAAGGTGACGCCCGCGATCAGGGCCGACGCTCGGCCCCCACCGAGAGCAGATGCTCCAGGCTGCGCTCGGCGTCCTCGACAGACCCGCACTCCACCGAGAGGGCCAGGTCGCGTGGCGCCCGCCGGCAGACCTCGACAATCCGTGCCCAGTCCAGCACGCCGTCGCCACATGCACAGCCGAGCATCCCGCGAACCTTGCCGCGGTAGCGATCGGCGTCCTTGGCGGAAATGTCCTTGGCGTGGACGTGGACGACATCCGCGATCGAATCTTCGAGCCAGGCGTGAGGATCGTTGCCGCTGAGGAAGCTGTTCCCGGTATCGAGATTCAGTCCGATTGCGGGACTGTCGACGAGACCTCTGGTGCGGGCGAGCGCGGCCGGTGTCGCGGTGTACTCGGCGTGGGTCTCGAGCCCGATCGTGATCCCGCGTGGCTCGGCAGCGGCAGCTGCCTCCTCCAGCACGTATCTCATCAGCACGTGATGCTCCTCCGGTCCTCCCCATGAGGGTCGGGCGGGGCCGTCGTCGGTGATCACGATCGGGCAACCGACCTCAGCGCTGAAGCGAACCGCCTGACGCAGATAGTCGGTGCTGACGTCGGGCAGGCAAAGGGGGCTGTGGGCCGAGAGCGCCGACAGCCGCAGATCGTGGCTCTCGATCTCCTCGCGCATCCGCAGCGGGTCGTCGAGCAGCGAGACACTGTGGAAGTAGCCGGCGGCGCTCAGCAACTCGCGGCCCCAATGCACCATCGGCTCGACAAAGGCGAATCCCATGTCGGCGGCCGTCGCTATCGAGGAGCGAAACGATCGTCCTTCGAGACGGCCGAACTCCAGATTGATCCCGACATAGACCTCACCCATCGGCTACCACGCTTCCCTGTAGAGGGCGATGATGTCCGCTTCGCCGGGCACGACGGGGTTGCGCTCGGCGCTGCCCGAGGCGAGGGCATCCGCGGCCATCTTCGCAACACTGGCCTCAAAACGCCCAAGCTCGAGCTGCTCGAGCGCCCCGAGCCGTGGCACTTGCAGGCGCTCGTTCAGGGCGATCAGACCCTCGACCAGGCAGTCGGTGGCGGCCGAGTCCTCGTCCCCGGGCGCGGCGAAGCCGAGGACGTGGGACAGCTCGGCATAACGCTCGAGGCGTCCCGACAGGGAGAACCGAGTGACCGTCGGCAGCAGGACGGCGTTGGAGAGGCCGTGGGGCACGTGGAAGACCGCGCCGATCGGGCGACTCATGCCGTGGACCAAGCCGACGCTCGCGTTCGCGAAGGCTGCGCCGCCTGCGTAGGCGGCGAGGGCCATCCCGGCACGAGCCTCGAGGTCGCGACCGTCGCTCCAGGCACGCTCGAGGTTCTCGCCGACCAGGCGCACACAGGAGATCGCCAGCGCGTCGGTGATCGGGTTGGCCAGTGTCGAGACGTAGGCCTCGATCCCGTGGGTCAGGGTGTCAATGCCGACGAACGCGGTGAGGGCCGGGGGCATCGTGGCGCTCAGCTCGTAGTCGACGATCGCGACGGCCGGGACGAGGTTGCCGTCGAGGATCATCAGCTTCTCGTCCTGTCCGCTGTCGGTGATCACCGCGACCCGGGTTGCCTCGCTGCCGGTACCCGCGGTCGTCGGAATCGCGATCAGCGGCAGTCCCGCGTTGGGGATCTGGTGGTAACCGCGATAGTCGCGCACCGGCTCGGTGTTGGTAACCAGCACGGCGATCATCTTCGCCGCGTCGAGCACGCTGCCGCCACCGATGGCGACGATGACATCCGGCTCCGACGCGCGGACCGCTTCGAGCCCGGCGGCGACGTTGACATCGGTGGGGTCGGGCTGAACGTCGGCGAAGACCGTGCAGCGAAGTCCGGCCACATCGATCGCCTCCTCGAGCTGCTCGGCGGGACCGGAACTGAGCATGAACTCGTCGGTGACCAGCAGCACGCTCGTTGCGCCGAGACGGCGGACCTCCTCGCCGATCTGCCTGCTCGAGCCCGGGCCGAAGATCGCGCGGCCCGGCAGCTCAATGGCCATCTCCGACAACGCCGTCATCGCGCCTAGGAGGGCAGGGTGATCTGGCCGAGTCGGTCCTGCGCGCTGCGGGCGTGGCCCGGCAGCTGTTCGGCTTCGGAGATCGCCACGACCATCGGGGCCGTATTGCGGCTGCCCTCATCGGTGGCGGACTGGTAGGTGAGCGTCTTGAGGAAGCTGCCGACCCAGAGGCCTCCGGTATAACGCGCTGCGCCGGCGGTCGGCAGCACGTGGTTGGTGCCGATGCCCTTGTCGCCGAACGGGACGGTCGTGTTCTCGCCGAGGAAGATCGAACCGTAGTTGCGCAACAGCCTCAGGTACTCACTGGGATCGGCGGTGTGGATCTCGACATGCTCAGCGGCGAATTTGTCGGCGAGCGTGGCTGCCTCCGCGACGCTGTCGCAGATCGCAATCTCGCCGTAGCGCTCCCAGGCTTCGCGGGCGACCTCGCCCGTGGGCAGTTCGGTGATGCGCCGCTCGATCGCCTGATGCGCCCGTTCGGCGACGTCGGCCGAGGTGGAGATGAGCCAGCCCGCCGAGGTCGGGCCGTGCTCGAGCTGGCCGGCGATGTCGGAGGCGATCAACTCGGGATCGGCGGTTTCGTCCGCAACGACGAGGATCTCGGTGGGACCGGCAAGCAGGTCGATGCCGACGGTGCCGAAGAGCTGGCGCTTTGCCTCTGCGACGTAAACGTTGCCGGCGCCCACGATCATGTCGACGGGCTCGATGTCCTCGATCCCGAAGGCGAGCGCCGCCAGACCGTGGGCGCCGCCGACGCAGAGAATCTGGTCCGCCCCGCCAGAGGCCATCGCGTAGATCATCGCCGGCGCAATGCCCTCGGGCGAGATCGGCGGCGCACAGGCGATCAGCTGCTCGACGCCCGCGACCTTCGGCACCACCGTGGTCATGAGCGAGGACGCGATCAGCGGGTAGCGGCCGGCGGGCGAGTAGGCACCGACCGAGCCGATCGGGACGAGTCGGTGGCCGAGGACGACGCCGGGGCTCGGTTCGACCTCGATCTCCGAGAGACTGCCGCGCTGAGCCTCGGCGAAGATGCCGATCTGTTCCGCCGCGCGGTCGATGTGGTCGCGCAGCTCGCGCGGCACCGCGTCAACGGCGAGCTGGATCTCCTCGGCCGTCAAGGTGAAGCGGCGCGGGCTCCAGCTGTCAAAGCGCTCGGAGTACTCGCGCACGGCGGCGACGCCGCGCTTCTCGACTTCCAGCAGGATCTCTCTGACGACTTTCGTTATCTGTGGGTCGACCGCGGTGGGAGTCCGATCGGCCGATGTGAGGTAGCGGGTCATCGAGAGAATGTTTGCCTCAGGCGGGACGGTCCGTCAACGCACAGGGTGCGAAGCACGCTGCGGGCCGTTGCACAGTCCGGGGGTCGCGCTTCACGGTTCCTGGACCAGCTCGACGACGTTGCCGTCAGGGTCTCGCATGTAGACCCACACGACGCCGAATTCGTCGGCATGCGGCGCTGAGACGAAGCTCACCCGTTCGCCGCTGAGACGCTCATACTCGGCGTTGACGTCCTCGACCCGCAGGCACAGGTGCGCGGCGCCGACCTGTGAGTTGTGAGCCGCCGTGCCCTTCGGCTGATTCTGGTAGCGAAGCAGCTCGAGCTTCGGCCCACCCTGTGGATGGCTGAGCCAGCTGATATCAACGTCGGCATTCTCGGTGCCGGTGCCCTCATCGGCCGCGGGCCCCGAGGAGACGTATCGTCTCACCGGCTCGAAGCCCAGCTTGGCGAAGAACGCGTTGGCCTCGTCCAAGTCGCTGACGGTGAACGACATGTGGTCGATGCCGAGGACCTTCACGTCACGAGAACCAGACGTTCTTGAACTGGAAGTTCCCCAGCGGCTGGCCGAGCACTGACGGCTTGAAGCCTTGGACCTTCTTGGACCACGAGTCGATGATCGGGAAGTTGTAAGGAATGATGTTCCCGCCTTCGGAGTAGTCGATCTTCACCATTTCGTGGATGATTTCTTCCTGTTTGCTCGCGTCGAGAGTGCTGGTTGCTTCTTTGTAGAGCTTGTCGTAGGTCGGGGAGTTGAACTTCGTGAAGCTGAAAACGCCACCCGTGACGTCGGCCTGACCTGCCGCGACGAGGTAGGGTTGATATGGCCAGTAGTCCATCCCGAAGGGAACCTTCAGGTAGCTGCGAGCGAAGTATTCCGTGCTCGGTTGCTTGATGACCGCGATCTTGATACCCGCGGCTTCGGCCTGGGTCGAGAGCACTTCCGCCGTCTGCTCCATGCCCGGCGCGATTTCGGAGGTGAAGAGCTGGATACTGAGGTTCGACTGGCCCGCCGCTTTGAGCAGCGACTTGACCTTTTCGATGTCCTGTTCGCGCTGGGGCAAATGCACGGTCTGCACCGCCGGCGTGAGCGTGCCGAAGTAGTCGTTGGCGATATTGCCATGGCCGCTGAAGACGCTCTCGATCATCCCTTTTCGGTCTATCGCGAGCTTCAAGGCTTCGCGCACTCGGTTGTCGGTGAATGGTGCCTTCGTCACATTCATGCAGAGAGGAGTCCAGCCGGCAGTTTTGGCGATGCTGACGACCTGACCGGCGGATTCGAGCGCCGCTACGGACGCGGCGGTCAGGTTGTCGATGCAGTCGACCTGCCCCGCCTGCAGCGCGCTGACTTGAGCCGATTCCTCGTTGACGTTGATCGTCCGTATTTCGTTGAGGTAGGGCCGCGGGTGGTCCCAGTATTCGTCGAACTTGACGGTGACGCTTTCGCGCCCGGGCGTAAACGACACGAGCTTGAACGGGCCGCAGCCGATCGGTTTCTTCGGGTTGTAGCCGATCGGGACCATGTAGAGAGTTTCAAAGCGGGCGGCGATCGCTTCGGCGAAGAACGAGTAGGGGCTACCGAACTTGAGGACCAGCGTATGTGGGTCGACGACCTTGCTTCCCTTCAGGTCGAGCGAGCCGAGGATCACCGCCGCCGAGTATTTTCCGGTGATCACCCGGTTGAACGTATAGAGAACGTCCTTCGCGGTCATTTCCGTGCCGTCCTGCCACTTGACGCCTTCTCGAAGCTTGATGGTCCATTCCGTCGCCGTCTTGTTCGGCGTCACCGACGTCGCGAGTACGTATTCCGTATGACCTTCAACGCTCAAACGTAGAAGCGGATCGTAGAGCTGCGCTGCGCGAGCAAAGTCGGTGTTGGTGAGGACGCCGTTGGCGTCGAGGGTGTCGGTGTTCGATCCACCCTGAGCGCCGATGCGCAGGATCCCGCCGGCGACCGGCGTTCCTGCTGCCCCGCCCGCTCCTGAGCTGGCGGCGCTGCTCGAGCCGCCGCAGGCCGCTAGCAGGCTGCCGCCGCCGACGGCCAACAGGCTGCTACCGGCGCCCTGGAGCAGCCGCCGTCGGGTCATCTCGGAACTGGCGAGAGACTCGATTGGATTACTACTTGACATTAGATTCCTCCCCGGACTTTGGTCACGCTTGAGGTCAGGACATCCAGAAGTTCTGGAACCTCGTCCAACGCAGGTCTACCAGCGGCAGGTACGCGACTCTAGGTAGCCTCCGAACGTGCAGCAAGTGCCAAGGTGCGCGGATCCCAGCCTCCACTTGCACAATCCGTGCATCTGGGGGCGCTGCGGTTTAGAAGCCTCGCTTGGAGACGTAGTCCTTGCGGCTCTCGCCAAGGTACGCCGGCACAGTCAGGTCCCACCAACCGGTGGGATGCATGAGGCTCCACGGAAGTTCGCGGCAGGTCATCGCCTCGATGACGACCGGGCCGGTAGCCGTCTCGAGCGCCCGGCGGACGGCAGGCGCGAGCTCAGCCGGATCCTCTACGCGTTCGGCCTCGCAGCCGAGCGATCGCGCGATGCCGGCGATGTCGACGAAGTACGGCTGGCCTCTGCGCTGCCAGTTGGTCGACACTTCGCGTCCCTCGCCAAAGAGGCTGATCTGCAGGTCCTTGATCGCCTCCCAGCCGCCGTTGTTGAAAACCACGGTGACCAGCGGCAGGTCGTACATCGCTGCCGTCGCCAACTCGGTCCCGGTCTGAAGGAAGCTGCCGTCACCGACCAGGGCGACGATCTTCTTCCCGGGAGCGGCGATCTGCGCACCGATCGCGGCGGGCACGCCGAAGCCGATCCCGGACATGCCGCCGGGGATGATGTTGAGCTTCGGCCCGTATATCGGAAACTCGTTGAACGCTTGGTTGGCGGGGTTGCTGGAGTCGGTGACCAGAATCGCGTCGCGCGGCATCGCGTCGCGCAACTCGACCAATGCTCGTGAGTTCGTCATCGGCCGTCGGTCCTCGGTCCGCATCGGCGCGAGGTAGTCGAGCCACTGCTGCTTGAGGTCCTGCAGCTCCTCGAAGTACGGCGTCGAGTCGAACGCGGGTCGCGCGCCGCGCGAGCCGATCGAAGTCTGAAGGGCCTGAAGCGCGACCTTCACATCGGCGACGATGCCAACGGCTACGGGATAGTTGCGACCGATCTCGAAACCGTCGATGTCGATCTGGACGAGCTTGGTCGGCGGTATGTCAAACGTGATGCCGGGCCGGTATGAGGAAGTTATGCGGTCGCTGAAGCGACAGCCGAGAGCGAGAATGACGTCGGCGGTACGGGTCACGCCGTTGCCCGACACCGACCCCATGTCGCCGCATGGCCAAGCGTAGAGCGGGTGGTCGGCGGGCATCGCTCCGTCGCCCATGAAGGAGTGGGTCACCGGTGCGCCGAGCAGCTCGGCCACCGCGATCAGCTCCTCGGTCGCTTCGGAGGCGATCACGCCTCCGCCGGCGAGGATCACCGGGCGCGCTGCGCCAGCCAGCAGCTCGGCGGCGGACTCGATCAGGCTCGGGTCCGGAGCCACGCGGCCGGAGGCACGACGGCGGCGCCCATCCTCGGGCTCGTACTCGCCGAACTCCGCCTGCAGATCCTGCGGCAGGTTGACCAGCACCGGCCCTCGGCGCCCGTCGAGCATCGTGTTGAAGGCCTGCGACAGGACTGTCGAGATCTGGTCAACCCTCTGGGGCTGCCACCAGCGCTTGACCACCGGCTCGCACATGCGCGGGAAGTTGTCCCCATGCGGATGGTCGATCTCCTGAAGGACGCCGCGGTTCTGTTGATAGGTGTGTACCCCGCCCGTAATCAGGAGGAACGGCTGCGAGTCGGCGAACGCCGTTGTGAGGCCCGTCAGGGCGTTGGTCGCACCGGGGCCGATCGAAGTACAGCAGACCGCAATCTTGCCGGAGGCCCGGTAGTAGCCGTCGGCCATGTGTGCGGCGCCCTGCTCGTGCATCGCCGGTACGGCCTCGAGCTCATCGGCCCGCTCGACGAAGGCGTCGAGCAGTGCAGTGTTGCCGTGGCCGGGCACCACGAAAGCCTTCTCCACACCCTCGCGAATCAGGCGGTCGACGACTATTTGCCCTCCCGTGCGCTGCATTTTCAGGCCCTCCGTTCGAAACCCTTTGATCGTGAGTGTGGTGCGGAGCGGTTCGTGCGAACGAGACACAATTGGTGAAAACGCCAGAAGTCGTGTTGCACGTGGCTGGCCGGCTAGGGTCGGCCTGCCACGGTCGCAGCCTGGAGGATCGCAGCCTGTGGCCTACGGGGCGATAGCTGTTGCATCGAGGCTCGCCTTGATCTCTGCGTTCACCGCCGTCGGGAGGTCCGAGGCGGCTCGGTAGGTCCAGAAGCCGTGCAGCTGGCCGGGGTAGCGGAGGATGTCGACGGGAACGTCTGCGAGACCGAGGCGTTCCGCGTACGACTCGGCCTCGTCGCGAAGCACGTCGCAGCCGGCAATCACGAACGTCGCGGCAGGCAGACCACGCAGCTCCGGCGCCCGCAGGACCGAGGCGAAGGTATGGCGACCCGCGTCGGGCCCGCTCGTGTACAGGCTCCAAAAACGCAGCATCATCTCCCTGGTCAGCAGATATCCCTCCGCGAACTCCCTGAAGGAGGCGCTGTCGCACTCGTAGCTGGTCACCGGATAGAGCAACAGCTGATTGTCGATCGTCGGCCCGCCACGCGAGCGCGCCATTAGGCAGAGTGCCGCCGCCAGGTTGCCGCCGGCACTGTCTCCGCCGACCACCAGCTGGCGCGGTCCAGGCACCGAGGCGAGCTCGGCGCCAAGCCAGCTGAGCGCTGAATAAGCGTCGTTGAGCCCCTCCGGGAAGACGTGCTCTGGCGCCAGACCGTAGTCGACGGACACCACCGTCGAGCGGGTCTCCAGGCAAAGCCCGCGACAGTCGACATCGGCATGATCGACATCGCCGACCACCCAGCCTCCGCCGTGCAGCCAGAGGATCGCACGCCGCGGCGGCTCGCCGCGCGGCCGATAGATGCGGATCGGCAGCGACCCTCGGGTCGAGGCGATCTGCTTGTCCTGAACATCACCGACCTCCGGCGCCGTCCCCATCATCGGCCGCTCGGCGCGGGCCAGCGAGCGTAGTTCCTCGACCGTGCTCGGCTCCTGCCCCAACAGCCCGAGCTCGCCGGCCAGCGCGAAGATCGCGCGGCTCTCTGGCGCCAGGTCAGGCGGCACGGGGTCTACACGAGGAGAGCTCACGCTTGTGCGCATCGTCCTCCTGCGGCTGGACGCATGCCAGGTACCTCGCGCGAAGGCTGCTCCAGCGACTCTGCACATTCCGGACATCAGCTGCTTCGAGACGCCGCGCCGAACTTCCTACACGCTGGTGGCGGCCAGTGCGCTGACGCCGAGGATGGTCATTCCGATGCCCACAAACTGCCTGCGGCTGAGGTTCTCGCCGAACATCAGGTATGCGCCGACGGTGGCCAGCACCGTGAACTGCGATGTGGCGACTGCACTGATCGCCGCGTCCTGGCGCGCCCCGAGGACGTAACAAATGAAGCCGCACGCCTCAGCTGCCGCGGCGAGCGCGACAATCGGCACTGCGCGGGCGGTGAGGCGGAGCTGGCCTCGCGCCAGGACGGGCCCCGTGATCACCAGCGTGCCCGCCAGTCTGGGGGCAAGCGCAGCCCAGAGAATGGCGTGGTGGGCGGCACCCTTGCTGGTGAGATAGAGCCCGACTCCGAACACGCACGGCAGCGCGACCGCGAGCGGCATGGGCACGTGCCCTCTTTGGGGCGAGGAGTCGCCGGGCCGCGCCGCCGTGACCGCGACACCGACGCTGATGATGACCAACAACAAGACCGTGTAGCGCGCGAGACTGGCACCGGCGATGAGGGCCAGGACGGTGACCACCATTCCCTCTGCGGAGGCGATCGCGGTAACGACCCCGACGGGCGCTCGCGTGAAGGCGTGGTACTCGAGGCGCAGACCAAGAACGTTGGCGAGTCCCGCCAGGGCGAGCAGCCACCAGGTGTTCCCGCTGAGTTCGTGCGGGCTCGCGAGCAGCGCGATCGGTACGGCGAGGACGAGGCACCCGATCACCGCGATCCAAGCGAGTGTCGCGCCACCGCCGATACTGCGCGCGGCCACGGTCGCGCCGAGGCTCGAGACTGCGAAGCACAGCGCGGCGCCGGCGCCGCCGAGCAGCGCGATCAGGCTGATGTCGGGAAGTGGAGGGCGTGGCTTGCCGAGGAGCGATCCTCGGGCCAGCGTGTGGTGACCGCCTTCGCCCTGGTGTAGAAACGGAATCCCTCGGGACCATGAACGTGGTGGTCGCCGAAAAGGGAGTCCTTCCAGCCGCCAAAGGAGTAGTAGGCCATCGGCACGGGGATCGGCACGTTGACGCCGATCATTCCGACCTGGACCTCGCGTTCGAAGCGCCGTGCCGCTTCGCCACTGGAGGTGAATATCGCGGTCCCGTTGGCGAAGGAGCTCTCGTTGATGAGCCTGATTGCGTCCTCGAGGGAGGCAACGCGCACGATCGCGAGCACCGGACCGAAGATCTCGTCGGTGTAGATAGACATCTCCGTGGTGACGCGGTCGAACAGGGTTGGCCCGATGAAGAAGCCATCGCCTGCGAGATCGAGTTCGCGGCCATCGACCGTGGCCTCGGCCCCTGCATCTACTCCCTGAGCGATGTAGCTGGTGACTCGTTCGCGCGCCTGCTGTGTGACCAGCGGGCCCATTTCTGATTCGGGGTCGAGGCCCGCCCCGACCTTGACGAGTTGGGCCTTGGCGGAGAGCCGCTCGACCAGAGGATCGGCAACCTCGCCGACCGCGACGACGACGGAGATCGCCATGCAGCGCTGGCCGGCCGATCCAAACCCTGCGGCGGTCAGCTGGTTTGCGGCAAACTCGAGGTCTGCGTCGGGCATCACGACGGCGTGGTTCTTGGCTCCGCCGAGTGCTTGGACCCGCTTGCCCGCGCTGCCGGCGCGCTGATGGATGTAGCGGGCGACTGGTGTCGAGCCAACGAACGAGATTGCAGCCACCTCGGGGTGGTCGAGCAGCGCGTCGACGGCGACCTTGTCACCATGGACGACGTTGAAGACACCGTCGGGGAGCCCGGCCTCACGGTAGAGCTCGGCGATGAAGTTGGCGGCTGATGGGTCGCGCTCCGAGGGCTTCAACACGAAGGTGTTGCCGGCGGCGATCGCGACCGGGTGCATCCACATCGGCACCATCGCCGGAAAGTTGAAAGGCGTGATCCCGGCGCAGACGCCGAGCGGCTGACGGAACGAGTGAGCGTCCACACCGCTGGAGACCTGCTCGGAGTACTCGCCCTTGAGCAGGTGCGTGAGCCCACAGGCGTACTCGACGACCTCTAGCCCGCGGCTGATCTCGCCCTTCGCGTCCTCGACGACCTTTCCGTGCTCGGACGCGATGAGCTCTGCCAGGTCGTCGATGCGAGCGTTCAGTAGCTCGCGGAACGCGAACATGATGCGGCAACGCTGCGCGAGCGAGGACTCAGACCAGGCGGGGAAGGCCTTCCTGGCCGCCTTCACCGCGCGGTCGACGTCTTCCGGCTCAGCAAGCAGGACCCGCGCCTGCGGCTCTCCTGTCGCCGGGTTCCAAACGACGGACGTCCTTTTCGACTCGCCCGCCGTGGGCTCTCCTCCGATGAGGTGTTCGATCGTTCGCTGTATCGAGATGGTGCTCACGGCCGCCTCCGAGTTGAGTGTTGTCGTGTTCGCAGCGGTCGCGCTGGACGGCACCGCACACCGTCTTTCGGTGGAGCACCGATGGTCGTCGGGACCCACCGGCTGACGACACGAGCATGGCGCTTGCTGGACCTGTTGGCAAGGCACGACTCGTGAGAATCGCGTCGGTCGGACTGCACGCTTCGCCCGGCCCTGGGACGGGCCCGCTGTTATCGGTTGGATTGACTCGGGCGGGGTGGTGCAGCGCGCCCAGTCGACGAGTCCCCGGCAGGCCGCCCTACTTGTGTGTCGATGATCATTCGAGTCTCCCCACATGCCAAGCACGCGGCAGGCCGATCGCAACGCATCAGTGGAATGTCCGTCCGCTCGAGGCCGCACCTGAAGCAGATCGCGCGAAGCTGTTGCCCTCGGCCGTCTTCACCCGCCGGTGAGTCTTCGGAGTTCCCCGCGGTCACGGTCTCGTCTCCGGGCAGCCAATACGGGCTTCATTTCGACGGGTGGAACTCCCGGGAGGCGATTGAGATTCGCCCCCCGGGAGTGAGGGACGAGAGCACCTGCATCCACCGGCCACGTAGATCGGCCGGCGGTCTTCTCGGCGCCGTCGGTGTCGAGGACGGTGCGTTCGAAGCCTTGATGGCGATGTTGAGTTGGTCGACATGACGCTTGCGACTCAGGGCAGGATGCCCTTCTCATCCTGCCCTGACCGACCAGCGTGACGCAAGCGTCACTCTGGGAGGCGTGAGGGGTCCGCATTGCACATAGAGCCGGTTTGGGTCGAGCGACGGCACCGGCGAGTTCGCGCCCTCCACTCGATCTCCCCACGTTTACGGCTGTGAGGAGCGGGGACCTTCTTTGACGAGTCGACTGATCTCGGCCACGGTTTCCAGCTGTTCACGATCCACCGGCGCACCGAGCTCGATCAGGGCGCGGGCCGCCCGGATCTGCCGGGATATGCCGGTTCCATGTGACAACCCGCAGGCCGCCACGAGCCGCCGCTCGTATAGACCAAGATAGATGACACCGGTACGCTCGGCGAGGCGTCCCCGCTTGACGATCTCGCAGCCAGCGAAGACATATCCGGTCGCTTGGAGGTGGAAGTCGAACTGATCGGACCACATCCACGGCACAGTCGAATACGGGACTCCTTGCCCGAGAAGACTTGCAGCGACAGCACGGCCCTGTTCCTCCGCCGCCCGCCAATGTTCGGTCCTGAGGCGATCGGCGCCCCGAGCGATACAGGCGACGTCGCCGGCCGCGAAGATCCGATCGTCGTCTGCAGTTCGGAGCCGATCGTCGACGAGAATCCCGTTCGCGACACTCAGTCCCGCAGCCTGGGCGAGCTCGGTGCGAGGCTCACTCCCGATCCCGACGACGACGATATCCGCGCCGAGCACCGTCCCGTCCTCCAATCCAACGCCCGTAACCTGCCCGCGGTCGACGACTAACTCCGCGGGCCGTCGGCCGAGTGCGAATCTCACGCCGCGAGAGCTATGAAGATCCTCGAGCGCACGCCCGAGCTCGCCCGGAACGACGCGTCCCATGACGTGCTCCGCCGCCTCGACCACGATGACGCTCGCACCGACCTGCGATGCGCTCGCCGCCACCTCGAGGCCCACCACCCCTCCGCCAATAACGACCAGCCGACAGCGCCGCGACAGCTCGGCGCGCAGGGCCCGCGCGTCTGCGACATCACGCAGATAATGAACGCCGACGCAATTCGCACCTGGAAGCCGAAGTTGCCTGGGCCGAGAGCCGGTGGCGATCAGAAGCCGCTCATAGCGGATACATCTCCCGTCGGAGAGCTCGAGTGAACACGTGTTCCGGTGCAGCTCTTGCACCGAGACGCCGAGCTCCATACAAAGCCTGAGCTCGCGCACTTCCCCCTCCCCGATCAGCTGCGGTGGATGTCCGACCTCCGCCTGCGCAAGGAACTGCTTAGACAGGGACGGCCGTTCGTACGGCCAGGCTGCCTCGGCGCCCAGCAGCCGTACCTCGCCCTCGTAGCCGCGCTCGCGCAAAGCCCGGGCGGCGGAGATCCCCGCTACCCCGGCACCGACGACGACGATCGCCATGTCAGCTCGAGCCCGGAAGCATGATCAACACACGGCCGGCATCGACACGCACCTTGTAGGTCCGCAGGTTCACGCACACCGGAGCGCGCTTCGCCTCACCGCTGCGATAGTCGAAGCGCCCGTTGTGCTTAGGACACTCGATGAGGTTGCCAACGACCAATCCGTCGGCAAGGTGAGCGTGCTCGTGCGTACAGACTCCATCCGTCGCGTAGAACATGTCGTCCGGGCTCCTGTAGATCGCGAAGCTCGACGAGCCATGCTCGAAAGGAATCACGTCCTCCAGTTCGATCTCCTCCGTACCGCACACATCGACCCATTCAGGCCTTGACTCGTCCGTATCGACACCGTCCATCGACTCAGACCTCGAAGGCGGCTTGGTGGAGCTCCGGCCGGAAGGGCTGCGCCGACAGAGGTAGCTTCCGGTGGACATAGTGGTCCGGATTTCGGAGTTGTCGCCAGAGCACAGGGACGATCTCCCGATAGGCCGACAACGTGCTCGAATACGGCTGCGGCAGGTCGCCGCGGATCTCGGTGTGCAAATCCCCGAGCGCATGGTATGGAACCATCGGGAACATGTGATGCTCAAGGTGGTAGTTCATGTTCCAATAGAGAAATCGAAATACCCGGTTCATGTACACCGTCCTGGTGTTCAGCCGATGATCGAGTACGTTCTCCGCGAGGCCGGAGTGCTGCATGATCCCGAACAGAGTGAGCAGCCATCGTCCGTAGATCGTCGGAAGTACGAAATACATCAGCGGCAGGAAACTGTCGAAATAGATGGCAGCCGCGAAGACCAATACATAGACCGCGGTCCAGGCCCGGGCCTCCCAGAAGATCTTGGATCTCTCCATCTCCGGGATAAATGTCTTTTCTTCGGCCGTGAGGTGCCCGAACGCGTGCCGGATCACGCTGATCGCAGTCGAGATCGTGTCCGGGATCGCCAGCAGATTGAGGAGCACCTTGGCCGCGTCGGGAGGTCTCATGACGACGAACTCCGGGTCTCGTCCGACGATCATGGTGTCGGTGTGGTGCCGCGCGTGGCTCCAGCGCCAGTAGGTCGGCTCCTTCTTGTTCATGAACGACGCAAGCTGGTAGACCGAGTCGTTGAGCCAGGCGCTGCGAAACGCGGTGCCGTGGCCCGTCTCGTGCCAGCGGGAGTCCGACGCCGATGCGTAGAGCAGCCCGTAGCAAGCAAAGAAGGGAATGCTTAGCCAGCTGCCCCAGAAGTAATAGCCGCCGAGGCCGACGGCGATAAGCAAAGCCAGCCAGAGAGCCGTGTCACGAACAGCCGGCCCATCCTTGCGCTTCATCAGTTCCTTCATCCGCTTTCGCGGTACCTCGGGGTGGTACCACTCCGCCGCCGCAAGTCCCTGATCGGCTGCGCGATCAGCGCTCTGTCCGATCAACTTGTAGCGACGCTTCGCCGCTCGGTTCAACATGTGATCCTCCTAGCCCTCGATCTGACGCCTGAGTGGCGCGAGCTGCCCCAGCGCCGGATGACCGGCGGGGCGAGTTAATTACAGATCGAGGGTCACCACAACGAGGATGACGCGATGCCTACCTCGAAGGGCGCGATGTTGCCAAACATATGGTGATTGTTACTGGAGTTCGTCACGGACGGACAGACACAGCATGAGAAGAACAACGCCGGAGATTGCTCAGGTTGGCTGGCCGTCCGCTTCGACGCCATCGCCCCCGCAGGCAAACCCTGCCGCTTCGAGCGCCCCCGCCACTTACGGTGCCTGGATAGGCCCACATCGAGATCCGCTCCGGTCTGCGACGGAGGCGGGGGCCGGAGATCTCCTCGCTTGCCGTTCCAGCTCGGGCGATTCTGAGACGTGTTGTCTGCGCCGCAAGCACGACTAAAGCCCTGGCTACTCAGGTGAGTCGACCAAGCAAATCGGCGGACACCCGCCCGCGCCGAGCGCGGGACAATCGCCTTTGGGGAGGTGGGGGCGGGAACGCGGTTCGAGCTCGCGGGATGGCGAGCAGCCACTCCGCTCCCCCCGGCGACCTGCGCCTACAGTGACTGCACCATACCGTCGGCCCTGACGAGGACCCCGACCTGGTGGCGGCCGACTTGGCGGGCTGGTCTGATCGGTAAGAAAACCCGTCGAACCCGCCGCTCACCGTCTGGAGCAATCATCGGATTGCTGGGCCCACCCTTCGAACCATCGGAGAATCTCATGTCACTGCTGCAGCCAGGCGCCGAGTTTCGTGCCATCACGATCACCCCCGTCGGCGGCGCGCCGTTCGAGCTCCCAGCGGCGTTGGGCGAGCATTTCGGTGTCGTGCTGTTTTACCGGGGAGCGTGGTGCCCCTACTGCAACGCACAGCTGCGTGCCTTCCAGCGCGCACATGAGCAGCTCACGGAGCGCAACATCGACGTCGTCGCGCTGTCGGTCGACGACCTCGACGCGACCCGGGAGCTCGTCGCAAAGCACGGCTTGACCTTCCCGGTCGGACACAGCGCAGATGCGCACGCCATCGCTGAGGCGACGGGGGCCTTCGTCAACAACGATCCCGTCTACCTCCAGTCGACGGGTTTCGTGCTCGGTCCCGACGGTCGAGTGATCGTCAGCGTCTACTCGAGCGGGGCGATCGGCCGGCTCCTCCCCGAGGACGTCCTCGGCCTCGTGCGCCATATCACCGAGCATGCAGCAGCCGCCAGCCAGTAGTTGTCGTAGGCCCACTAGCGTCGCAGCGTCTTGACGAAGCGCCGGCAGATAGTCAGCGTGGCGACAGGCTCGCTGCCCACCGCGCAGAGTCGTATGCCTGGGCTCTAGACGACTTTCTGTCGGTGCTCGGCTGAGACGGCGAAGAGGAGTCCCTCGAAGTCCTCGCCGCATGGGCCGCAGGCGCGCAGGTGAGCCTCCACGCCGGCGTAACGCTCCGTTGCGGTCTCCGGGTCGGCGCGTACGAGCTCAACATAAACGTGTAGCAGTGCCATCGCCTTCTCACACCCCACGTCTTCGGGGTCAATGTCGAGAAATTGGTCCAGTGCGTCCCAGCCGGTCATCCGGGCCTCCCGGTCGCGGTCCGAGCGTCAAGATATCCCTTTGCGGCGAGCTCGGCCCGGATCTTACGCCTGGCGTCGAACATCGTCTTATAGATGGCGTTGCGGTTGCTGGCGAGCTCCAAGGCCAGCGACTCCACGGGCACCCCAGCGATCACAATCGCAACAAAGATACGCCGCTGGTGGTCGGAGAGGACGTCGTCCACCGCCCTTCGCAGAGCCGTGATCAGGTCCTGCCATTCAGCTTTCCCAGCCGGGTCCAGGCCAAAGCGGTCGGGTAGACGCTCCCAGTCCTCGGCGCCCATGGCCACTGTGGGGTGGCGCCAGAAATGCCGACCGATCTTCGTCGACACCTCGAGGATCACGAACTTGTAGGCCCAGGTGGTGAAGCGGCTCTCTCCACGGAAGTCATCGAGCTTGCCGGTGATCGCCATCAGCGAGTCCGCCGCGGCCTGGTGTGCAAGGTCATCGAGCTCGGGGCCAGCGAGCCTCAATCGGGAGCGACGCCGATTCACCTCGGCGCGTGCGACCTTCAGCAGCAGCCGATGCAGTCGGGCCACGGCCGCTTCCTTCGGTGGTCCGGCGCCAGCGAGCGAGCGCAGCCACTCAGCCGACTCGCGATCTAGTTTCTCATCGGTCGAGGTCTGGCGGTCGGGCGCGGGTGTCGCGCAGCGCACGGCGAGGATTCTAACCGGCCCGAGCCGGGTCACGGCCACGAGCCGGCGCGGCGACCGGCTCCTGGACGCTCAGTTCCTCGTGGGGGAGGTAAGACATGCCTCCCCCATGCCACCAACAGGACGTGAAGCAACCAGCAAAGACGGTCCTGATTACCGGCGCCAACGTCGGTCTCGGCAAGGATGTGGCCCGCCAGCTCGCCTTGCGATCGGATTTCGAGTGGATCTACCTCGGCTGCCGCAACCCGGCCAAGGCTGAGCAGGCCCGGCGCGACCTGGAGCGGGTGACCGGACGCTCGATCTTCGAGGTCGTGGTCCTTGACCTCTCGAACCTCGACTCCGTACGCGCGGCGGCGTCGGCGATCGAGCGCCCACTCGATGCCGTGCTTCTGAACGCTGGCGGCATCGGTGGCCGGACTGCGATGGCCCTCACCAGGGACGGCGTGACCGAGGTGTTCGCGCAGAACGTGCTCGGCCACGTGGTCCTGCTGCAGGAGCTGATCAGCGCCGGCGCGCTCACCGAAGTTGCCGTGCTCACCGGCAGCGAGGCGGCGCGTGGTGTTCCCAAGCTGCGAATCCCGCGTCCGGCGTTCGACGAGTCGAGCGTCGAGGAGTTCGTCTCGGTGATCGACGGGTCGTTCTTTCGCGAGCGCAAGCTCATCCCGACGCTGGCCTACGGCCAGGTCAAGTATCTGGGGGCACTGTGGATCGCGGCGATGGCGCGCAGGCACCGGGAGCTCAGGTTCATCACGATGTCGCCCGGTAACACAGCGGGTACGGAAGCGCTGCGCGATCAGCCGGCGCCGATGCGGATAATCGCCAGTCGTCTGGTTCTCCCGTACGTCATGCCGGCGCTCGGGATCGGTCACAAGCTCGAGGTCGGCGCCGGGCGGCTCGTAGACGCCGTCACGAATGCCTCGCTTACTAGCGGCGTGTTCTATGCCAGCGCCGCCAAGACGATCACGGGACCGGTGAGTGATCAGGCCGAGATCGTGCCGCAGCTGCGCGACGAGACGATCCAGGACCACGCCTATGCGGCGATCGGGCGCTTCGTGCCAGAGACCGCCTCCCCGAGGCGGTTCTCCTGAGACCGGTGGACCCCTCAGCGCTACGCGTGACAGGGCTCTCAAGAGAGTCCGCGCAGGTGGCAGGCGATGAGGCGATCCAACAATCGATAGCTGATGTGGAGTCGACATGATCTCGATAACCATGTATGGCGATCCGGCCTGTCCGTGGGGATACTCCGCCAGTCCCGCGCTGCGCGTGATCGAGTGGCGCTACGGCGATCAGCTGGACTGGCGCCTGGTGCTCGTCGGTTTGAGCGAGGACACCTCGCGTTCCGCCGAGAGCGGTTTCACGACGCTGCGAATGGCGCGCAGCGGCCTGCGCTTTCGGAAACGCTACGGGATGCCGTTTGCGCCTGATCCGAAGCCGCGCCTCAGCGCCTCCTCACGGGCTTGCCGCGCCGTGATCGCCGCACGCCAGCAGTCGCCCGGGAGTGAGTGGCGGGTTTTCCGGGCGCTGCAGCTGGCCAACTTCAACACGCCGCTGCTGTTCGACGACGACGAGCAGATGCTGGACGCGCTGAGCGCCGTACCCGGCGTCCCCGCCGCGGGGATCGTCGAGCTCATCGACTCCGCCGACGTGTGGGCCGCCTACGAGCAGGACAAGGCCGAGACCCGCACCGCATCGGGCTCGCCGACAGCCCTGCAGGGCAAAGCCGGCAACAGCGACGGAGCGGTCCGCTACACGGCGCCGTCGCTGCTCTTCGAGACAGAGGACGGCCGGCGGCTGGAGGCGGGCGGCTTCCAGCCGGTCGAGGCGTACGACGTCCTGGTGGCGAACCTCGACCCGACATTGGAGCGCAGGGCGCCACCCAAGGACCCCGCGATGCTGCTCGAGTTCTTCGACTTCGGCCTGACGACTCAGGAGGTGGCCGCGCTGCTCACCCACGGCAACGATCAACCCGACCGCGCCGACGCCGAGGACGCGCTCCTAGAGCTCGTCCAGGACGGCCGGGCCCTGCGCCACGCCCTCGGCGACGATGCGCTGTGGACGGCCGCCCAGCGGACAGACCACGAGCCTTCGATCGCGCACGCAGCTGCGCGACCTCAAGGCGGTCTAATCGACGGGCCGGTCTCATCCTGAATCCACCGGCTGGGGGTGGCGAGACGTCGGCGGAGCGGTTCATTAGTTAGCTGGCACCGGACCGAACGCGCGCGCCCACTCGACTCTTCAAATCGCGACGCGACTGATTCGCGATGCGCGAATAGCACAGAAGCCGGGGCTGGTTAGGCCCCGGCTTCGTAGTGCCACTCCGTTTGGTGGTCCTTGGCTTAGTTGGACGTGGCGCCCGCGGAGGCGGTGATGCTCGCGGGAAGCGCGACCGGAGAGCCCGGCAGCTCCGTCAGGCTGCCGCCGGTGATGGTCATCTCGGCGACCCCATGGGCCGCGGTCTCGTTGATGTACAGGTTCTGGCCGTTGGGGCTGATGGACGGATCGGTTCCGCCCACGCCGCCTTCGTCGTTGACCGGCGTGCTGCCGAGCAGGGTCAGTTTCCCGCTGCCGTCGATCGAGAACCGCGAAACCGTTCCCGACCCGGTGTTGATGGCGAACAGGTACTTCCCGTCCGGTGTGATCGCCGCCCAGCAGGGGGCGTTCTGCAGGTCGGCGAACGGCGAGGCGCCGATCGAGGACAACGAGCCGTCGTTGGCGACATCGAAGGCCGAAACCGTGCCGACGTCGTTGCCGACGTTGTGCGGATTGGTCACGAACAGCTGGTTGGGGTTGGTAGGCCGGAAGGCGCTGCCGAACGCGCCCAGGCCCTGACCCGCGTAGGGCGAGCCCGGAGCGGCCTGGAGATAGCCCTGTGGATCAACGCGGAAGCTGTCGATCAGGGAGCTGGCGACCTCGGTGCCCACCAGCTTGAGGCCGGTGTGGTCGAACAGAACGTCGCCCAGATCATTGGCGGCGCCTGGCGCGTTTACGGTCGAATTCGGTAGCGGAATCAGTTGGCCCTGCGCGGTGAGGGTGAACCCGGTGTAGTTCGCGCTGTGCGTGGAGTTACCGTCGTTGGCGACATAGACCAGATTCTTGTGCACGGCGATACTGACCGGCTCCACGCCGCCCGAAGAGAACGGGCTGCCTGGGACCGGCGTCAGCGATCCGTCCGCGTTGGTCTGCAGAACCGAGATCTGGTTGCTGCCGGCGTCGACCGCCAGCACGTACTGGTTATTGTCAGACAGCTGGATCGCGCCCTGGGAGCCAAGTCCTTTGCCGAGGCCGGCCCCGCCCACCTGAAATGGCGAACCAGGCGTCGGGGTCAGCGACCCATCGGCGGCGCGGTTGTAGGCCGCTACGGTGTTGGCCCCAGCGGTGTTCCCGTCGAGGTAGACATGGCCGCTGCTGTTCGACGCAAGGGCCGATCCCGGGAGCGCGAAGGCTCCCAAAGCCGCCAGGCCCAAGACGACGGGTCCCAGCACGATACGCCCGAGAAGGCGGTTGAAAATGCGCATCATTTCTCCTTATGCATTGTTGTGGTCGAGAGTGACCCATTCACGGATACGGCTAGGCTCTCTGGTGACCAGTCGACCCAGGTTCTCCCTCGCGGGCACTCTCGATGTCGGTCGGTAGGACCGTGCTGACCCGAAAACGATTGTTAACTTCTTGAGTCGGTGTCCTTCCCGCGCGTGCTAGCCGGGACTGAAGGCACGCGACCCGTCTCGATCCTGGCCCAGCCTCCCCGCGAGGCGCCCAACGGCCAGGCAGGCGCAACCGCACCGCGTCAGCCGCGGCATGGTCGCGACGATTGGTCTCCGAGCCGGCGATGTCGAGCGGCCGGCCGCGGGACGTCGATACGTGTAGCCGACGATTCCCGTACTCGTTGGGATGGTGCGCTTTGACTGGGATGCGCTGGAGGCGTGGTGTGACGAGGACGAGCAGGTGTTCGTGCATTCCCGCAGCCCATATGTGCGCGGCTGCTGCCGATCGCCGGGCTGATCGCCTTCTACGACTAGAAGGTCGATGTGTCCCTCGACGGCGAGGGCCAGGTGCGACCGAAAACGCACTTCTGAGATTGAGCGGGTAAGACCGGCCCGTGAACGGACACTCATATCCAACAAGCCCGCCGCGTCCGGGCAGAGGATCAGCGACCTGAAGGAGCCAGATGACGATCGCAGAGCAGGTACGAGGACTCGCAGAGGGCCACGCAGCGGCACTCCCAGCCGAGGTCAAGAGCGCGTTTGCTCTGAACGCCTACCAGGCCGAGCTGTTGGGCGAGCTCGATCGTCGCGGCGTCACGCTTGTTGCCCGCCAGCCCGCAGACGCCAGACGGGAGTTGAGTATGCAGGGGAAGAACGACCTCGGCTTCGCCGTCCTCACCGACCCGGGCAACGGCCCGGCGCGCAGCGTCGGCATCGCCGCGCTCGACGCGATCACCAGGTGAACGTGCAGCTGCAAGGGCGGGTAGCGCTCGTCACGGGCGCCGGCCGCGGTATCGGGCGGGAGATCGCCCTGGGCCTCGCGCGAGATGGAGCGCGCGTCGCGCTGCTCGCCCGCACGACCAAGGAGATCGACGGTGTCGCCCACGAGATCAATGTCCTGGGCGACACTGCGCTCGTGTTGACCGCCGACATCGGCGACGCTACCACAGCAAAAAAGGCAATCAGGACGGTCAGCGAAGAGCTCGGCCCGATCGAGATCCTGGTGAACAACGCCGCCGTCGTCTGGCCACTTGGCGTCACCTCGACCATCGACCCCGCGCAGTGGGAGCTGGCCGCGCAGATCAACCTGCTCGCGCCCGTGCGGCTCACCATCGCCATACTGCCCGGCATGATCGAGCGTGCGTGGGGCCGGATCGTCAATGTCTCAAGCGGCGTCGCCGCGAAGCCCGATGGGATGATCGGCGGGAACGCCTACACCGCGACCAAGGCGGCTCTGGAGGCACACACACTGAACCTCGCGGCCGAGCTGCGCGAGAGCGGTGTGACCGCCAACGTCTTCCGACCCGGCGCCGTGGACACAGCAATGCAGGGCTGGATACGCGAGCAGGATCCCGCCGTGATCGGCCGCGACCTGCACGAGCGCTTCATCGCAATGCACAAGAGCGGGACGCTACTCACCCCCGAGCAATCGGCGAGCGCACTTCTCGAGCGCCTTCGCACGGGCGGCACTGGACAGATCTGGAGCGTCTCAGACTAACCGCGACACCACCCTGATACCGCAAATCGAAACCAACACAAAGGAGACGACATGGCCGTGAAACTTGGACTACTCGCACGACTCGAGGCAAAGCCCGGCAAGGGCGACGAGCTCGGGGCGTTCCTGAAGAGCGGACGCGCGCTGGCGGTAGCCGAGGAGGGGACCGTCACGTGGTACGCGTTCAAGCTCGACGACACCCACTACGGCATCTTCGACACTTTCGAGACCGAGGACGCCCGCCAAGCCCACATCAACGGCGAGATACCAAAAGCCATGGCCCAGGTCGCCAGCGACCTGCTCGCCTCCGAGCCCGACATCCAACCGATCGACGTGATCGCAGTCAAGTAGCATGTCTCGACCGCCTCGCCACGGCTCCTCGTCTGTCAGCTAGTCGCTTGACTGTCAGTGAGCCGGCGCGTTTGCTGTGTTCGCCGTCCTGCGGGTCTTACGAGGCCGAGACCTGGTCCTCGACGTCCCAGACCTGTCCGGTGTCCGGACCGGCGAGCCGCGCGAGCAGGCTCGCCGCAGACGATGCGGGGGTGATGAGCGTCCCGGAGCTGAGCATGCCGGTGAAGACGTCGTGCAGCGAGCCTCCGATTCGCTCGCGCGGCTGGTCGCGGATGTAGGCCTGCATAGATGTGTCGACTCGGCCGGGTCGGTAGACGTTCGCCGTGACGCCTGTTCTATCGAGCTCGGCGGCGAGGTTGAGGGTGTGTGCCTCGAGAGCGCCCTTTGATGCGGCGTAGGTGTTGATGCCCACGAGCATTCCGGGGTGCTCGGCGATCGCGGCCGAGACGTTGACGATTCGTCCCCAGCCTGCCGTGAGCATCGCTGGGAGCACGCGACGGGTGAGCCGCATCGGGCCCACAACGTTGATCGCAAGCGCAGCGACGATGGCCTCAGGATCGACATCCTTGGTGGGGCCGACGGGCCACACGACTGCGGCGTTGTTCACCAGCACCTCGACGGGACCGAACTCGCTGAGGAGCCGCTCGAGTGCGCGACCGCTCTGCTCGGCGTCGCGCACGTCCGCGGCGAGCACCGTGGCTTCGCCGCCGGCGTCGCGGATTTCGGTGAAAACCTCGTCGAGGTCGCTGCGCGTCCGTGCGAGCAGTCCCACGCGTGCGCCGCGGTCGGCCAGACCGATGGCGATCGCGCGCCCGATACCGCGACCGGCTCCCGTAACGAGAGCGGTTCTGTCTTCGAGTCCGGTGGGCATGTCTTTCCTCTCTGTCGTCGTCGCTTCGTATGGCGGGACGGAATATCAGCCGAACGAGTCGATCCAGCGCTCGAGCAGCGTGCCGATCATGCTAGTTCAAGTTAGTCACCTGACTCAGCGAGCAGACGCCGGAGATCCAGGACCGCGCATACGACGCGATCCAGCTGTTTGTCCCGGGGGTCGCAGCGGCTTGACGCTCTGCTGCCTGCCGCCTGCCGGCACCAAACGAGCGGTCGCGAGCCGCCACACGCGGACTCGCAGCTGTCACCGTAACGCCGGGCGCGCTGGTCGTACTACCTGGTAGCGCCGCGCCTTTTTGACGTAAGAAGCGGCCGCGCGCAAACACCAACCAGAGGTAGGTCAAACGCGTCTCGCATCGCTCAGGGCATCCCAACCCGGCGTCGCGCGGCGACCAGCAACCGAGCAAGGGGTTTTGGCATGTACAGAGGATCCATCAAAAGTCGGTATCTCAAGTTGATTGGGCTGCTAACAGCGCTCGCCGCGCTGGCCGCCGTGCCGGCTGCGGCCGCTGCCAAGCACCGAGCGCGAAGGGGCCACCCAACGCATCGGAGCAGCGCAACGCATAGACACAGCAAGCACTTTCGCGCACGCAAGCAGGATCATCGCGAACCGGAAGAGCTTCGCAACACCGGCTCCGCGACGGGCCTCGGGCAGTTGAACGGTGTACTGCCTCGGAGCAAACTCACGCTCGAAAGCGCGCTCGAAATCAATCTCAGCAAGGAGTATGCGCGTCTGCCGATCTATCCGGGCACGGCGCCCAACCCGACGAACCCGAGTCAGACAGAGAAAGTCTGGTACATCCTGGAGGACGCATCCGACAAGGGTCTGGCGGACGACCTGGGCGTCAACTATGCCCCGAAGCTCGCCGATATCGGCATCAGCTGCCCGGAATGCGTGCAGACGGTGACTGAGGAAAACCCGAGCCCGGAAAGCAACCATTTCGGTCCGGCTGGCATTCACTTCGCCGGTGCGCCGGACTTCAGTCCTGAACGCGAAGCGGTGCCCGGACCGACGGGCTTCCCGCTGAAGTCGTTCAAACCGGGCTCCGACGTGCCGGCAGGCGACGCGTACAGCCCGTTTATTCGCATCGCAGGGTCGGATGTGATCTACAACGCGCCGATCGTCGCGGTAGGTGAAGGCCCCTTCGATGTCACCAAGCACACCAACACCGAGGATCGCGTACTCGCCGTTCACATCGGCACCGAACAGCACGCGCCGTCGGGGCAGTTCGGTGAGTCCTGGGTCGATCTGCTGTTCGTGAAGGGCTTCGACTCGGGCCAGCCGATCGTGTATCTCAGCACCGACGCCGGGCAGCCACTGACTTCGGTGCTCGAGCGCTCGACCTACGTGCCGGCGCTGAACAATGTGTCCTTCAACGGCGGAGATGACTTCCTCGGGTCCGCCCGCGAGCGTCTGTTCGGCTTCATAAACGGACAGACGGGCGCCAACAACCCGCAGGCGCAGGGCTTCCAGCACCTCGCGCTCGACGGCAGTGTTGGCGAAAACGCATCGCAGGAAAACACGGAGTTCATTAATTCCCTGCGCGTCGGCGGCGATCTGCTGAACGTGTTCGGCGATTTCCCGACCCTGGCCTCGCCACGTCACGCCGATGCCTACAGCCCGTTGTGGGATGCGCAGCTCGGGCTGTGGACGCCGAAGGCGATCGCACTGGGGCTCAACAAGCGCCAGATCGACGAGAACACGGTGCTCAACCTGGCAGAGGAACACCCCGACCTGTTGACGGGAGTCAATCCCGCGACGGGAGAACCCGAGCCGTACGGATCAGCCGGTGTCGACATCAACTGCGCCGTCCTCGGCTACACCGCGGCGGCCCCGACTGAAGCACTCGAGGAAGTCGTCCCCAACTCGCAGTTCCCCCCGAGGTAGGGAGACCGCGAGCGTCACGCAGGTCGCTCTCCCTAGACCAGCGATGACAGCGCAAGCGACACCCGCGGACACTGACCCCCCAGCGTCCGCGGGTGCTCGCATAGACACCACAAGTTGGCTTGAGCTCCGCCGCGAATCCCACATGGCGTCCGCCAGTCATGAACGAGCGATCGATGACTTCAAAGCCAGCGGCAACCCGGCAACGCTCGAGCAAGTCACTCGTGAAGCGTGTGTCGGCATCATTAGCGACGCGCCCGTGCCCAAGGAGCAGGCACTCGCACACTGCAACAAAGTCGGCTAGCGACGTCGCTCTTCGGTTCAACAGAGCCGATCAGGTGATCGCGTACGCTGAGCGCAGCGCTTGCACTTGCGCAGCCGCGAAGCTACGACGAGGATCGCGGAACTCGAGCTGTGCGAGCAGCTGCTTCCATGCTGGAAGGTCGTCGTGGCCCGACGGGCATTGCGCCCACGCCCACAGCGCCTCGCGATCGTCCGCCGTCATCGCCGCGTGTCGCAGCCAGCTCTCGAGCGCGTCACGGTCGCGGACGATGCCCGGCGCCTCCGAGTGGGGGAGCAGCGGGCCGACGTACTGTTCGGCTGCGCTGCGGACGTCGCCGCGATCCAGAAGCTGGCGCACACGGGCAGAGTCGGACTCGACAACCATCGCGAGACGGTGTGACTCTGGATCGATCCCGCCGCCCAGCGCCTTGCGCAGCCGGGATACCTGGACGCGGGCGGCGGCAGGCTGGCCTACATCGCCATACAGGTCGGCGGCAAGCTCTTCACTCGTCATTCCTGCAGGATGCGAGGCCAGTAGCGCGAGAACCTCCGTGTCACGACGGCTGAGCTGGATAGTTCGACTGCGCAGTTGGACCGTCGCACGGTCTTGGCCGAGAACGCGCAGCTTGAGTATCGGACGGGCGCGGGCGTCGGTGTCATCGGTGGAACGCAGGAGGTAGCCCTGCCCGCGGCCGATCGGCTCTGCATAGGCGTGCATCCCGGAGGGCAACACCAGCTCGCCGCCGAGCTCAGGCAGCGAGACCCTCCCCCCGGCGAGCCAGTCCTTCGGGCCCTCGCTCAGGACGCGGCCGGTGACGCTGACGAGCGCCCGCCGTCCGCCGCGCGCGAGCAGCTCCCCGTAACGTGAGCGCAATCGCCCGTCGCGCTCGTGCATTGCGCAGCGGAGATGGGCCTCGACCGCCTGCGCGGTGGCAACGGCGCAGGCGAAGTTGTGTGGGTGCGCCGTCGCCATCTGGTTTGAAATGTTGATGACACCGAGGAGCTGCTCACTCTCCGGGTCGTGGATCGGCGCTCCCGCACAGGTCCACGCCTGGGCAGCCTCGTTGAAGTGCTCGGCTGCGAACACTTGGACGGCATGCTCGGCGGCGATCGCCGTGCCGATCGCGTTTGTTCCAGTGCTCGCCTCGTCCCAGGTCGCGCCCTCCGCGAAGTTCATCATGTCGGCGGCAGCGAGCCGCAGGCGTGGATCACCGTCGATCCAAAGCAGCACGGCATCGGCGTCGCTGACGACGATGAGGTATCCGGCCTCGTCGGCGATCGTGCCGACGCATTCGCGGATCAGGGGCACTGCCGCAGCCAGCGGATGGACGTTCCACCGCGCCGAAACCTCGTCACCGTCGGCGACCACGCGCGCGCCTTCATCTACGAACGGGTCGACGCCCGCCTGTTGCGAGCGCCGCCAAGACGCGGCGATCGGCTCGCGCGGGCCGCCGGCCGCCTGTACTGCCACGGCCTCGTCGGCCGCGGTCTCGCCGGCGCCGACGAACTGCTCCCACGCTCGACGCAGCTCTCGGGCTCGCTTCACCGGTCGCGTTGTCGCGTCGATCGCAAGCCACTGGTTGTTAGGCACGCCGCTACCCCCAAATTTTGGACTGAGCATACCAGTCTGGGCTCAGGCGAGCCTTGTTGCGCGTTTGTAACGGTCACCGACTACAACTGCTTCCATGGCTGCTACCGCCCTCGCCGAGCACACCTCGCCGCGACCCCACGACCTCGACGACCTCGACCCAGCCTCACGCGCTTGGCTTGACGGCCTCCGCGCCCCAGGCACCCGTGGTGTACGGAAGCTCGCTGAGCTACATGAGCTGCTGCTGCGGGCCGCCCGGCACGAGCTGGCTCGCCGCCGCGCCGGCGGGAGCGGCGTCGGCGGCAAGGATCGCGACGATCTGGCCGAGGAGATCGCTGGCGACGCCTTGCTGGCGGTCGTCGCGAAGATCGGCAGCTATCGAGGCGAGAGTCGCTTTACGACTTGGGCTTACGCGTTCGCGATCAACACGACCGCGACAAAGCTCGCCCGCTGGACCCGCCGACCGCTTCCGCTTACGATGGACGACGAGGACTGGGAGCGGCTGCCCGATCGTCTCTCGAGTGACCCACATACATCCGCGGAGTCTCGCGAAATCATGCGCGCGCTACGTAAGGCTGTCGAACAGGAGCTCACAGAGCGTCAGCGACAGGTGTTCATCGCTGTGGCACTCAACGAAGCGCCGATCGACGAGCTGGCGGTGCGACTCGGCTCGAATCGTGGCGCCGTGTACAAGACGCTGTTCGACACCAGACGTAAGCTTCGCGCCTCCCTGGAGGCGGCCGGCTACCCCATCTCCCCAACCACGTCCGCCCCCTCCCCACATCGCCACGCGCGAGCGGAAACCACCTTCGCATGATGGTTTCCCTGCCTGAGGAGGTTCGTGCGCTGCTCGAGGCCCCCAACTACGTGCATCTTTCGACTGTGCGGGCGGACGGCTCGCCCCGCAACTGGGTCGTGTGGGTCGGGTTGGAGGAGGACCTCATCCTCGTTTGCACGTCCGACACCGTTTGGAAGGCGAGGGACATGCGTCGCGACGCGCGTGTCGGTCTGTCCGTCTCCGACCTGAGCAACCCGTACCGGATGGCCGCGATCCAGGGCCGCGTGATCGAGATGCGTCCGGATCAGGGTTGCCGTTACATGGACCCGATCTCGATCAAGTACACCGGCGCCCGGTTCCCGAGCCGAGGTGCCGACCGGGTCTGCTTTGTGATCGCGGCCGAGAAGGCTCGCGCGCAAACCCTCCGATTCGTCCACAACCCCGGCTAACGCCGAGACGGTCTCGGCCGGCGGTGCCGCCGTCGTACAGCTCCGTGGTGCACGGTTCCTCAGCCCGATTACCGGGCTGACGCAAACCGGCACCGCTCAGGGCAAGACGCGCGCTGCCTCGAGAACTCCATCGTGATCGGTCCGGCACGCGGGACACGAGCGCAGGTGTGCCGCGAGCCCGGGAAGGTTGGCGGCGGCGTCCTCCCCGGTCAGCTCGAGCTCAACGTACCGGGCGATGAGCCCGAGCTCCGCCTCACACCCAGGGTCTGTGGAGTCGGCGGCAAGCACGTCCTTGAGAGTGAGCTTTTCGGCCATGTGAGCCTGGTCTGTCGCTGGATCGGATACCCGAGTTCGATAGTACGTCATACGCGTGGCTATTCGTCCGCTCGCCTCCTCCGTCGCTTCCTGGTCTCTGCGGTTGAGGACCGGCGATGACAGGCGAAACCCGCACCAGCACAGTCCTCGAGCAATCGATTCGTGCGGAAGCCGGTCGAACGCACATGAAGAGAATGAAGCCGAGCAGGCACGCGCTTATCAGTGCGCGCAGTGGCTGCTGAGATGCCCACGCTGGTGTTGGCGGCCGCAGTCGTGCTCGGCGCGGCCGGCTTGGCAGTTGTCGTGGTCTGCTGGCGGTTGCGCAGCGTGTTGGGGCTGCTTTGCGGCCTGCTTGGGGTCGCCTCCGCTGTCCTCGGCGCCACGTCGGGGCACGCGGGGATTGGCGCCACCGTCGAGCTCGCGGGAGCGCTTGCCGCGATCGTGATCGGGACGGTCCTCATGGCCCTTGGACAGGCCATCCAGCGGCTGCTGGACCAAGAGCCGGACATGAGGGCCTAGCTCCTCCGATCGCAGACTGTCAAGTTGGAGGACCTCCGGCGTTTCATCGAAGCCCTCAGCCGGACACGCGCGCGGCGTCGGGATCGCGAGTGGCGAGTGAGGTGGGATTCTCGACGGCGCCATTCGAGGCAATTAAGGAGTCTGAACATTCCCTTACGGGCGTCCCTTCGCGCCCATCTGAGCCGCCCGTCCGTCGATACTCAACCCGCTGAACTGCCGGAGCCCTCGTGATCGCCGACCCGTCAACTCCCAAGCGCCACCCACTGATCTGGGGCCCGGCACTAGTCGCCGCGCTTGTGCTCGCTGCGTGCGGGTCCCAGAGCTCGGCGACGAGTGCACCAGCGAAGAAGTTGCAGGCGGCGGCTCTCGGCCGGACGTCCGGCAGCGCCGGAGCCGCGAGCGGCAGGCCGCTCGCGCCGGAGGGCCGGGACTGGAGCACGCTGCTGGATAGCGCCTCGCACTTCGGCGTCTCGCCGACCGACGGCCCGCAAACGGCTCGCGTGCGCTGGCAGCGCAAGCTCGAGGGGCCGATCGTCCAGGGGCCCGTCACCCGCGGAAGCGTCGCCTATGTGTCGAGCACCAAGGGCATTCTTCACGCCATCGACCTCGCGTCGGGACGCGACCTCTGGACGTTCAACGGCGGCCCCGGAGGCAGCACGGCCGATCTCTCCACTTCGCCGACCGTGCTGGCGGATGGGACGATCCTGTTCCCGGCCGGCGGCGATCACGTCGTCGCCGTCAACGACGCCGGACATGTCCGCTGGAGTGTGGCTGGCTCCGGCGAGCCGCTGACCCCCGCCGTGGAGGAATCCCGCCGGCTGCTTGTGATCGCCGACACGGCCGGCACGGTGAGCGGCTACCGCCTCGGTAGCGGCAACGCCGCTCCGGTGAAGCTGTGGACGCGGGCGCTGCGAGCGGAAAGCTTCGGCAACCCCGCCCTCGGCAGCGATGGCACCACCTATGTGACCGCGGGCCACGTGCTGGCGGCCATCGCCCCGGACGGGCGGTTGCGCTGGCAGTTCACGATCCCCCAGGCGATTGAGACGGGGGCGGCTCTGACCGAAGACGGCACCGTCGTGTTCGGCGGTGACGACAAGATCGAGTACGGGATCGGCCCGAACGGCACAATCCGCTGGCGCCACCAGATCGGCAACTACACCTATTCGACCCCGCTGGCGCTGCCCGGCAACCGAGTCATCTACGGCAACCACAGCGGCGAGATGACGATCCTCGACGCCCGGGACGGTTCGCCCACACGCATCGACCGCGGGATGGGACAGATCTGGACGGCGGCCGCGGTGGACGTGCGAGGCGATGTCTACTTCGCCTCGCGAACCGGCGAGATTTACGGCTTCGCCGCGGACGGACGGCGTCTGTTCACGATCGCCGCCGGCGGCACATTCGACAGCTATCCGGCGATTGCCGCCGACGGCACGCTTCTCGTGGGCGGTGACGATGGCGTGCTGCGGGCGATCGGCTAGCGACCGCGCTCACCGGCGCCCCGCTCCGGCACCCGCGTTACCGTGGCCCCGTGTCCGTCCTTGAGGCCCGTGGAGTGACGAAGAGCGTCGGCACCGGACGAGCGGCCCGTCGCGTCCTCTCTGGGCTCGACATCGAGGTCGAGGAGGGCGAGCTGGTCGCCGTGCTGGGACGGTCAGGCTCGGGCAAGTCGACGCTCCTGCATCTTCTCGGCGCCCTCGACCGACCCGACGGCGGCGAGATCTCAGTCGGCGGAGAGCTCCTGACGGGCCGCTCGGAGCGCAGCCTGGCGCGCATCCGGCTGCGGCGGATCGGCTTCGTGTTCCAGTCCTTTCAGCTGATCGCCGAGTGCAGCGGCGAAGAAAACGTGCTCCTGCCGACCCAACTGCCAGGAGCGCCGCGTGGCGGGGCGGCGCGCGCGCGAGAGCTGATCGCGGAACTGGGCGTCGGTCCCGTCGCCGACCACTCGCCGCACGAGCTCTCCGGCGGCGAGCAGCAACGCTTTGCTATCGCCCGGGCGCTCGTCAACGACCCCGTCCTGGTTCTCGCCGACGAGCCGACGGGGAACCTCGACACGACCGCGGCCGGCGACGTCCTGCACCTGCTTCGCGATATGACTGGGCGCGGCCGGGCGGTCGTGATGGTCACCCACGAGCCCGAAATCGCAGCGGCCGCCGATCGCGTCCTCGAGATGGCCGACGGCCGGCTCGAATGAGAGGCATCTGGCAGGAGGCGCTGCGCGGTCTCGCCCAGCGCCGGGGCCGGATGCTGCTGACAGCGACCGGTATCGCGCTGGCAGCGGCAATGCTCGCGACGGCCGTCGTCGTCGCCTACAGCCTGCACACGGGCTTCGACCGCAGCGCCGCCAGGGCCGACCTGCCGGACGTGATCGCCCGCTTCGACGAACAGCCGCTGAGCCGGGTCGAATCGCGGATCCGCGCACTGCCGGGACTCGCGGCGACGAGCTTTCGCTTCGAGGTGACGAACATCTCGATTGCCGCCGCCGGGCACAGGTCGAGCAACGCCAGCATCGAGGTGATCGGCCCCGGCCGGCGCGGCTTCGCGATCCTCGCCGGGCGCTCCGTCGGCTCTCGCTATGGCGAAGTCCTCATCGAGCAGGGTCTCGCGCGCTCCTGGGGTCTCCATCCTGGCTCAACGCTCTACATGCAGGCGCTAGGCCCGGTTCGGGTGGTCGGTATCTCCGAGTCCCCCGACAACGTCGCATTCCCGCTCGCCGCTCCACGGGTCTACGTGTCGCGGCGGACGACCGAAGCGCGATTCGGCCATGAAGCCGATCCCGACGTGAACACCGTCGAGCTGTGGGTCAGAGACCCTGCACGTCTCGATGAAGTCCTCGTGCAGGCGCGGGACACCAGCTACGGGGTCCGCGGATTGCGTTTCGTCACCCGCGCGGGCGTCAAGGTCCTGCTCGACGAAGCAGCAGGGATCGTCATCGCGCTGCTGGTCGCTTTGTCGGCGATCGCGTTGCTGACGGCCTCTGTGATGCTCGCCAGCTCGGCCCGCGCCGAGGTCCAGCGCCGCCTCGCCGGCATCGGGCTCAGGCGCGCCCTCGGGGCGACGCGTACTCATGTGACGATCGCCCAGGCGCTGGAGGCGCTGATCGTCGGTGTTCCGGCGAGCGCAGTCGGCGTGCTGGTCGGCACGCTCCTGGCCCGCGGGCCCACCGACCGCCTGCTGGAGGTGCTCAACGAGATCCCACCCGGCGGGGCCCTTTTCTGGCCGCTCGTCGGCTGCTTCGCGCTGACGACCGCGATCCCGCTGCTCGCCTCGGCCTGGCCCGTGTGGCGGTCCGGCTCACGCCCCCCCATCGCGCTGATCACGGGGCTCGAGCTTCGGTCCCACGACGCCAAGGAGCACCGCTCGCACCGGCTCCCCCGCCCGCGCGGCACGCTCGTCCTCGGCTCTCGGCTCGTCACAGCCCGTCGGATGAGGCTGCTCCTGACGCTCACCGTGCTCGGCAGCTCGGTTGCGTTCATCCTGCTGATGCTGGCACTGGCATCGGAGCTGAGTGAACTGGCGAACAACCCGGCGACTCTCGGCAAGCGCTACCAGCTGACGGCCGCTCTGCCCGCCTCGAGCGGGCCGCGCGTCGCCGCCCTGGCCGGTGTCGCCGCCGCCGCACCGCGCTATGAAGTGCAGGCGCTCGACTCCTACTCGCTCGGCGAGACGATCGACCTGATCGGCTACCCCGGCGACCACATGGTCTTCGAGGCGCCCTCGCTCGCCTCGGGCCGGCGCCTGCGCGGCCCACACGAAACGGAGGTCGGACTCGGTCTGGCCGAAGTTCTCGGCCTGCAAGTCGGCTCCACGCTCGCCGTCCAGCTCCCGTCGGGCCGCGAGGCGCGGTTCCGGGTCGCCGGAATCGTCAACTCTCTGCAGCACGACGGCCGGATCGCGTACGTCTCCGCCGCAGGCCTGCTCGCGGCCGAACCGGCGGCGGGGGAGCAGATCGCGATCCGTCTGCGCCCGAACGCCGATCGCGCGGCCGTGACGGCCGGACTGCAGGCACTCGGCGCAACCCCAGCCGCTACGTCAGCGGCCGTCGGCACCGGCCAGACGTTGATCGGCGCCCTGACATCGATCCTGCGGGTCGTCGCGATCGTCAACGGCCTCGTCTGCCTGTACGCGTTGATCCAGGCGCTCGTACTTACGGCGCGCGAACGCCGGGCGACGATCGGCGTGCTTCGTGCCTGCGGGGCCGGCGCGGGAGCCGTCGGCGTCCTACTGGCGGGCGCGGCGGCAACGGTAGTCATGCCGGCCGCACTCGCGGGGATCCTGCTCGAGCGCCTCGCGCTCGGCCCGGCCCTCGCGCGCCTGGCCGCCGGCTACGCCTCGCTCGCGCTGGGCGCGGGCCCCGACGAGATCGCGATCGTCCTGGTCGGCTTTGCGCTCTTCGCCGCGGTCGCCGTCATTTGGGTCGCCCGCCTGAGCATCGCCGAGACAATCGTCGGAGCGCTGCGCGGATGATTCCGGTGGAGCCTCCTCCACGCACCGGGCGCACCCTCAGCCGCCGCCAGGCGATCGCGGAGCTCACCCTCGGTGGAGCAGGGCTCCTGCTCGCGGGCTGCGGCGGAGCGTCGACACGGCGGGCGGCCGCCGACGGCTCGACGCTCGAGTCGACGTGGGGCGACCCGCACGGTGAGGGGCAACTCGAACCCGGTCCGGGGACCACGCTGATCGATCGCACCGACCTCGCTCCCGACGGTGGCGCGGGGAGCGCGGTGGCGCTGCTTGCCCACCTGACCGACACGCACGTGATGGACGAGGAGTCCCCCGCGCGTGTTCCCTTCCTCCGTCGCCTCGGCGCTCCCTTCAACTCGACCTTCAGGCCCCAGGAGGCTCTCAGCAAGCGCGTCCTCGCCGGCGCCCTGTGCTCGGTCGCGGCGCTGCGACCGGACGCGGTGATCCAGGGCGGCGACCTGATCGACAACGCCCAGCGCAACGAGCTCGACTGGGCGCTTGCGCTGCTGCGCGGGGGTCAGGTCGATCCCCGTAGCGGCAACGCCGCGTATGAAGGCGTCCAGTCGCGGGCCGATCCGGACCCTTTCTACTACCGTCCGGACCTCGATGCCCCCCGTCACCCGGGTCTACTCGCGGAAGCGGTCGCGCGCTTTGGAAGCCCGGGCGCAACCGCACCGGTCTACCCAGTCCTCGGAGACCACGACATCCTCGTGCAGGGCGTCATCGTGCCAACCCCCCTCACCCGCGCGATCGCGCTCGGCGACCGGGCGATCTGGGATCTCCCGACCGAGTTGCAGCTGCCTCGCGGGCTCGCGCTGTCCGCCGCCGCCCCCGTAAGCTCACCCGACTCGCTCGCCAAGCCTTCGTTGCTGGAAGGACTGATCGAACAGCTGCAGGCCGCGGCGTCGGTGCCGGTCGCGGCCGACCCCGCCAGGGAGGAGCTGGGTGTCGCCGAGGTCCTTGCCCGGTTGCGCGCCGGGGGCCGGGGGGGATCGGGGGCGCTGCTCGACTACAGCTTCGACGTCGGGGCGCGCCTGCGGGTGATCGTGCTCGACCTGGTCCGCCGCGAAGGCGGCTCGGGCGGGCTCGTGCACCCCGAGCAGGCCGCCGCGCTCGAGGCCGCGCTCTCCTCCGCCGGTGATCGCTGGGTGATCGTGGCCTCGCATCAGCCCCTCACGAGCAGCGCGGGCGGCGAGCGGCTGCTCGCTCTGCTCGACGGCGCGCCACGCGTGATCGCGGCCCTCTCGGGCCACACTCACCGCAGCCGGATCACACCGCGGCCCAGTCGGGCGGGCGGGTTCTGGCTGATCTCGACCTGCTCGCTGATCGACTTCCCGCAGCAGTTGAGGGCGCTGCGTCTGATCGATCAGGGACCGAGCGCCGCCGCGTTGGAGACCTGGATGATCGACCACGCGCCCGACGCGGGGATCGGTGACATCTCGCGCGAGCTCTCCTACATCGACGCCCAGGGCGGCCGGCCACAGGGTTTTGCGGGCGGGCCGCTCGACCGTCACGTGAGGCTGTTCAAGCGTGCCGTGAGTTAGGCGCGCTGGAGGGTCGCGAACCAGCGCCCGCCGGTGTGCCACTGCTCACGAACGTCGAAACCCCCGTCGGCCGCCATCTCGGGCAGCGCCTCGGTGCTCATCCGCGCCCAAGGGAACCACTGGCTTTGTGTCTGCTCGGACTCGAGCCGCACCCGGAGCGTGCCCGTGGGCACACCGGGGCCCTCCACCTCCACCAGCACGACGCCCGTCGGCGCGAGCAGCCCTCCGACGCGGTTCAGGAGCTCGCGGGGAGCGCCGCCGATGCCGATGTTGCCGTCGAGCAGCAGCGCGCTTCCCCACGCCCCAGCCCCCGGCAGACGGTCGAAGATCGACCCCTCGATGACTCTTGCGCCTCGCGTCCGCGCGAGGCGCACCGCCAGCGGCGAGATGTCGACCCCGACGGCCACCACACCACGCCGACTCAGCGCGACCACGTGGCGCCCGGGGCCGCAGCCGATGTCGAGCACGGGGCCGATCGCACGTGCGAGGACGCCGTGTTCCTCGGCCGTGGGCGCCTCGAGATAGCGGCGCACGGGGAAGGGAAGCTCGCCGCCGTGCTCATCCACGACCCGAAGCACACTCGCGTCCTCGGGCTGGGACGCCGAACGCAGCAGTATGGCGCCGTATAGATCGATCGCCGCCAGGCGGCTCAGCGGACGGGCGCTCAAGCCGCCTCCCGGGCCGTTGCCGAGCAGCCGTTCGCCCGCGCAAGGGCGCGAGCGAAGCGGCTCGCGGGCGCCTGGCGGGCGACGGCGAGCGCATCCGCGTGACGATCCACGTCGCGCAACACCGGCAGGGCACCGGTTCGCAGCCCGAGCTCCTCGAGGCGCAGCCGCTGGCACTCACCGGTGCGCCCTGTGCTCATCGGCACCTGCGCAAACACGCGCGCGTCCGCCCTGCGCAAGCCGATCCCCCAATAGCCACCGTCCTCGCACAGGCCGAGCACGGCGTCGTTTGCCGGCGCGCGGAGTCCCTCGAGCGCCGAGTCGAGCATCCCAGGAGTCACCTGGGGCGTATCCATTCCGATCAGAAATGCGGCCTCGCCGACGTCCTCGAAGGCCCCGGCGAGGCGCTCGGCGAAGCCGACGGGACGCTGCGGCATGACCTCGACGCCCGGTGGCAGCCAATCACCCGCCGGCCCCTCGAGTACCAGCACCCGCCGTGCCGCCCGGGTCTGCAGGACTGCTTCCAAGGTGTCGCAGAGGGCCGCCTCGGCGAGCTCCGCTGCCTGGGCAGGGGAGAGCGGCGGGCATAGGCGCGTCTTCGCGCGCCCGGCCACAGGCGCCTTGGCGATCACGAGCAGCGCTGCTCGGGGAGGGGTGGCCTGCACAGCGCCAAACCTACGCGGAGGCGGGCGCGAATCACATTACGGAATTCGGAACATGCCACGCGCCCGCCCCCGCTGACTCGGCCGGATGGGACAATGGGTCGATGGAGGCGCTCGCAGCCGACGGCCATCGCCACGCCTGCGGGTCGGTTCTTGTGGTCGACGACGAGCCCACGATCGCCGAGGTCGTCTCCCGCTACCTGCACCGGGCGGGCTATGCGGTGCGCACCGCGGCGGACGGCCCAGGAGCGCTAAGGCTCGTCGCGGAGAGTCGCCCCGACCTGGTCGTCCTCGACCTGATGCTGCCGGGGCTCAACGGCCTCGAGGTCATGCGCCGCGTGCGCGACAGAGAGCGGGAGCCCGTCGCGATAATCCTGTTGACCGCGAAGGGCGAGGAGTCCGACCGCGTCGTCGGCCTGCGACTGGGCGCCGATGACTACATGGTCAAGCCGTTCTCCCCCGAAGAGCTCGTCGCCCGCGTCGATGCCGTCCTGCGCCGCTTCGACACATCCCCCGACGGCGGCCCGGTGCTCGAGTTCGACGGGCTTGCGCTCGATCCCGCGGGACGGCGGGTCCTGGTGGACGGCGAGGAGGTCTCCCTGACCCAGCGAGAGTATGAGCTGCTGTTGTTCTTCGCACGCCACCCCGGCCATGCTTTCACCCGCCACGAGCTGATCGACCAGGTCTGGCACTACTCCTTCTACACGGACACCTCCACCGTCACCGTCCACGTCCGCCGCCTGCGGGCCAAGGTCGAGCGGGACCCGGCGAGACCGAGGTTCCTGGAGACGGTCTGGGGTGTCGGCTACCGGTTCCAGCCGTGAGCGCAGATGCCCTAAGAGGCACTGCGGCGGGCATCTTCGTTGCGCTCGCCACTGCGCTCGCGGGAACGCTTGTCTGCCTGCTTGCCTACGGCAGCCACGCCGGCTGGACGTGCCTGGCAATCCTCGCGCCCGTGGGCCTGCTGACGGTGCTGGTCGTGGAGCGCTTCCTCGCGGTCCGCTCGCGCCTCGGCGGGATGCGACGCCAGCTCGCGGTCGGCGGGGCGATCGTCGTCGGCCAGCTGTTGCTCGCCGCCGGGCTGTTCGTGGCGCTGATGACGCACTCGGCGCCCGATGCGCTCTTCACTGCGGTACTCGCTCTCTACGCTGGCCTAGTCGGTGCGTGGAGCGCGCGCGCGATCACGCGTGGCGTGCTCGGCGACATCGACGAGCTCAGGCGCGGCCTGCAGTCGGTCGCCCAAGGCGAGCGAGACGTGCAGATCGCGACCGAGGGTGGCGACGAGCTGGCGCTGGTCGCCCGGGACATCGAGGATCTGGCGGCGACCCTGCAGCGCGAGGAACTCTCCCGCACCGCACTCGAGGACGCTCGTGGTCAGTTGCTGGCGGCGATCTCGCACGATGTCCGTACGCCTCTCACCTCGCTGCGGCTACTCAGTGCAGCGCTGGCCGACGACATCGTCGACGGGGCGACGCGACTTGAATACGTCTCGCGCATCGGCGTCCACGTGCGTGCCATGAGCGCGATGATCGATGACCTGTTCGAGCTCTCGCGCCTAGAGGCCGGTGACATCAGCTGGACGATGGAACGCGTGCCGCTCGAGGACCTGGTGCTAGAGACCGTCGACGCGATGCGCGCGCAGGCAGAGGCCGGATCTGTCTCCGTCCGCGCCGAACTGACAAGGGACCTCGAGGCGGCGCGAGCCAACCCCGAGCAGATCCAACGGGTCCTGTTCAATCTGATCCAGAACGCGATCAGGCATACGCCGGCCGATGGCAGTGTCACGGTCCGGGCAAGCTCCATCGAGGACGCCGTGCAGGTTGAGGTCCTCGACACCGGCCACGGCATCCCCGAGGCCGAGCGCGAGCTGGTCTTCAAGGCCTTCGTGCAGGGCGGCGACCGGGCGTCGCGCAGCAACGGCAGCGCCGGGCTCGGGCTCGCGATCTCGCGGGCGATCGTCGAGGCTCACGGCGGGCGCATCTGGATCGAGGACGCGCATGCTGGAACGAGCGTCCGCTTCAGCCTGCCCGCTCCCGCCGCCTGACAGTGCGCCTGCCGCTGCCGGACCCGGACCGCCCGCCGCCCGGCCCGTTCAGGCCGGCCTTCTGGCGCAGCCCGCTGCGCGGGCCGTGGCTGACATCGCTGCTGGGGCTGCTGCTGTTGATCGCGATCCCACTCATCGCGCTGACGGGCTTCCTCTCAAACGACGCCTACAACCCCAGCCTGCCCGGCAACTCCGTCGGGCGCATGCTGGGGCCGCTCGACTTCTATCTCTTCAACTGGCCGACCCACCCTTCCTGGCTGTACGCGTTCACCCAGGGCACGCACATCACGCTCGGACTCGCCGCGACCCCGATCCTGCTGTTCAAGCTGTGGTCGGTCATCCCGAAGCTCTTCGAGTGGCCGCCCGTACCCTCGGCCGCGCACGCGCTCGAGCGCCTCTCGCTCGCGTTCCTGGTCGCCGGCGCGCTGTTCGAGTTCGCCACCGGAATCCTCGACATCCAGTACGCCTACCTGTTCAAGTTCTTCTTCACCAACGCCCACTACTACGGCGCCTGGATCTTCACGGTCGCCTTCATCTTCCACACGGCAATCAAGCTGCCGACGATGAAAAAGGCGCTTGCGAGCAGGCGCGTCCTGAAGCCGCTGATGGAGAACCTCGCCGAAACCCGCCCCGAGCCACAGGGCCAACCGCAGAGCTCGCTGATCGCAGCGGCGCCGGCGGCGCCGACCATGTCCCGCCGAGCGCTGATCGGGACGATGGGCGTGGGCTCGCTGTTCCTGTTCATCCAGGGCGCGGGCGACACGATCGGTGGACCGCTCCGGGAACTGGCGATCTTCGGGCCACGCGACCGCGCCGGCTCGGGCCCCAACGGCTTCGCCGTCAACCGCACGGCCGCCGCGGCACAGATCACCCCCGAGAAGGTCGGCGCTGCCTGGCAGCTCGAGCTGGACGGCGCCGGTCCCACGATCAAGCTGACCCGCGATCAGCTCCTGGCGATGCCCCAGCACACCTACGATCTGCCGATCGCCTGCGTCGAGGGCTGGTCGACGACGCAGCGGTGGACGGGCGTCCCTGTCGCGCAGTTGGCCAAGCTCGCGGGCATCGGCGGAGAGGCGACCGTCAGGAACATCTCGATCGAGACCGACGGTGTCTTCACCGCGGCGACGCTCTCCAAGACCGAGATCGCCGATGAGCGGACGCTGCTCGCCCTGAAGGTCAACGGCGTCGAGCTCTCGCTCGACCACGGCTACCCCGCACGGATCATCGGACCCGCCCTGCCGGGCGTGCACTGCACGAAGTGGGTCTCCAAGATGCAGTTCAGCGAGGCCTGAGCGGGTGTCCGGGCTGATGGCGATGTGCCGCCGCCATTACGGCGCAAGCCCACTGCATCTGCTCGCGTTTATCGCGAGCATCGCCGTCACGGGCGTCGCCGTCAAAGGCTGGCTCGACGAACCTGCGATAAGCATCAGGTACATCCTGATCTGGTTCTTCGGCGCGATCATCGTCCACGACCTGATCTTGCTGCCGCTCTACTCCGCGCTGGACCGTCTGGCACTGGCGTTCTCGCGTCGCGCCGACGGACACCGCGCCGCGCCGGCTGCGTCCCAGCAGGAAGCGGCGCAGACTGCACCCCCACGCTCGCCGGGCTGGGTGTACGTTCGCGTGCCGCTGATCCTGAGCGCACTGCTGCTGCTCGTCTTCGGCGCGGAGATCCTGCGCGAAGGAAACGCAACGTTCCACCTCGCCAGTGGCCACACTCAGGACGTCTACCTCTCGCGCTACCTGATCGTCGTGGGAGCCCTCTTCCTGCTGTCAGGGCTGGCCTACGTGCGCAGCTCGGCCCGCGCCAGCTCGCGCATGCCCTGAGCAAAGTCCTCGCGCGCGCGAAACCCCAGCAGCTCCCGCGCGCGGTCGGGTGAGGCGAACACGTGGCGGACGTCCCCCAGCCTGTACTCGCCAGTGATGATGGGGCGCGGCGCGTCGGGGCCCGACGCGTCGGCGAGCGCCTGCGCCATCTCTCCGACGCTGCGCGGCCGCCCGCTGGCCACGTTGAGCGGTCCCGTCACCGGCTCTGGGGACGTCAGGGCGGCAACGTTCGCGAGTGCGACGTCGCGGACGTGGACGAAGTCGCGCCGCTGCGCACCGTCCTCGAACACCCGCGGCGCCTCACCCGCGGCCAGCGCGCTTGCAAACAACGAGGCGACACCTGCATAGGGGGTGTCGCGGGGCATCCGCGGCCCATAGACGTTGTGGTAGCGCAGCGCCGTGACCGGTACCTTCGCCTCGCGTTCGAGGGCCGACGAGAGGTGCTCCTGGTGTAGCTTCGTGGCGGCGTAGACATTGCGCGGATCGAGCTCCGCCTCCTCGGGAATCGGCTGCCCCTCGAGCTCGCGGCCGCAGTGCGGGCAGCTGGGCTCGAAGCGGCCCGCGTCGAGCTCCTCAGCACGGCGCGGCACCGGGCGCACGACGCCGTGATCGGGACACGTATATCGGCCCTCGCCATAGACGACCATGCTCGACGCCAGCACGAGGCGCCCGGAGAACCCTGCGGCGGCGAGTGCCCGCAACAGGACGGCTGTGCCTGTGTCGTTATGGCTGACGTAGTCGGCGATGTCGAGGAAGTTGGAGCCGAGGCCGACCATCCCCGCCTGGTGGCAGATGTGCTCGACCCCGGCGACAGCGCGCGCGACGGTCGCCGGGTCGCGGACGTCGCCCTCGATGAAATCCGCCTCGGGCGCGAGATAGTCGGGGACAGCGGTGTGCGCCAGGAGCGAATCGAGCACCCGCACCTCGCGTCCTTCGGCGAGCAGTGCGTCGACGATGTGCGAGCCGATGAAGCCTGCCCCTCCTGTGACGAGGATCATCGTGGTTCTGCCGCGGCAAGGACCCGCGTCATATCGCGGATCGCCCGGACCGTCCCGCGCAGGGTGCCCGTCACCTTCGAGCGCCCCGCCCGCGGCAGATAGACGACCGGCAGCTCGCGCACTCGCCAGTGAGCAGCGCCGGCGCGGACAACCATCTCCAGCGGATAGCCGAAGGCGCGATCGGCAAGGCCGAGCCCGAGCAGCTCAGTGCGCCGCGCAGCCCTCATCGGGCCGAGGTCCCGCAGCGCAAGGCCGGTGCGGCGTCGTAGCAGCGCCGCGAGCGCGATGTTTGCGAGCCGCGCATGCAGGGGCCAGGCGCCCCGGGTCGGCCGGCGTCGGCCGAGAACAAGGTCGGCCTCGTCGCTCTCGAGCATTGCGACCAGCGCCGGCAGCTCGCGGGGATCCAGCGACCCGTCGCAGTCCATGATGCAGACGATCTCCTGCTCGGCAGCCTCAAGGCCGGCGTGGCACGCCGCGCCGAAGCCGCGGCGCGGTTCGCTAACCACTCTCGCCCCCAGCCGTGCCGCGAGCTCCCCTGAGCCGTCGCTCGAACCGTTGTCGACGACGATCGCCCCGTACCCGCCCGGCAGCGCCGCGAGCACCCCCGGGATCGCCGCGGCCTCGTCGAGGACGGGCAGTATCACCTCGGGCATGGTGCCTCCGCAGTGGTCATTGCCAACGTATGTGGGTGCCTGTCGCGGGCACCTCGCCTGGCAATATCAGGGCTAGAGCACCGGCCAGGCTCGCGCCGAGCGCCGCCGTGCTCTTGCTCATCAGCTCCGTCAGCTGCTCGACCGGGGTGGCCTCCTCCATCACCCCGTTGGCATAGTCGGTGACATAGCCGACTAGGGCGTACGGCAACTCAGCCTCGCCACATAGAACCGTCTCCGGACCCGCCGTCTGGCTTATAGCGCTGACCCCGCACGAGGCCAGCATCCGGACCTCGGCGCGCGTGTTGAAGCGTGGCCCATCGACGTGCCCGTAGCAGCCGCCGTCGCGAGCCGTGAGCCCCGCTGAGGAAGCGCCCGCCAGCAACGCACGCCGCAGCGGCTCGGAGAAAGGGCACTCGTAGACCCAGTGTCCGCGTCCGGGCAGACCGGGCCGGTCATACAGCGAGCAGAGCGACCCGTCTGGAAGCCGGTTGGCGAGGAAGTGAAGGTCGTCGAAGACCACCAGTTGGCCGAGCTCGAGGGCGGGATCAACGGCGCCGCAGATCGTCGCGGCCACTACGACCTCCGCGCCGGCCCCAGCCAGCGCGAGTACGTTCGCGCGGTGGTCGACCTGGCTCGAGAGTCGCAGGTGGCCCTCTCCGTGGCGAGAGACATGCACGACCTCGACCCCGTGCCAAAGCCCCGTCCGCACCTCGACCTGGCCGAAGCGGGTCTCAACGGTGCCAGTCGCGGAATGCTCGAGGCCCGGCAGGGCATAGGTGCCCGAGCCCGTGATGACGCCGACGCTCACCCGCGCATCCTACGTATCCCCGCTAGCGCAGCAGGGCTTCGACCTGGCGGCGGTGCACGACGCCGAGGCTGGTGGACTGGGGAGCGAAGTGGATGTCCTGCGCGAGCAGGTAGGCAGCCGGCATGAACGCGATCAGGAAGTAGGCGCCGAGCACGACAACGGCCCCCCGGATCCGCCTCGCTGGCGAGAGCGCGGCGAAGGGGAGCACCCAAAGCAGATACCAGGGCACCGCCCAGCTGAGTGAGATTGTCAGGGCACCGAGCACCAGCGCCGCCGCCGTCAGCCAGTTCAGCCGGCCCCGCGCGACCGCCGCCGTGCATCCCCCGACGACGCCCAGCAGCGCGACCTGTACGGCGAGGTGCAGCGCAGGGGTCTCCCCGCCCAGCCCCAGGGCCAGACCCAGCAGGTTCGGCAGTCCCACCGCCGTGACGAGGCTGCTCTGGGTCGATAGACCGGGCGCATGGAGACCGAAGGCGATCACCGAAGCCGCCCCCAGCGCGACCGTGGCGGCGAGGCCGCCACGGATCAGGCCACGGCGTTTCCCGGCGGCGAGAACCAGCGGCACCAGCAGCGCCGCCGACGCCTTGATGGAGACGGCGAGCACGAGCGCCGCGCCCGCGGCCCGTGCCATCGGCGGGGAGCGCAGACAGAGGTACACCGCGAGGACGACGAAGAACAGCATCAGACCGTCGTTGTGGTCGGCCCCCAATACCCAGACGAGCACGATCGGGTTGAAGCCGACGAAGGCGACCGCCGACACCGGTGAGCGCCCCAACAGCCGCGCGCAGCGCCACACCAGCGTCAGAGTTCCAAGGCTCGCCAGCGCAACGGCCAGCTTGATCGCCCAGAACGAGCCCGCGACCCCGAGCGGGACGAGCACGTAGGTGAAGAGGGTGAACGCGGGGCCGTAGGGGCTCAGCAGGTGATGCCAGTTGCTCAGCGCGAAGCTGGGATCGCTGCGTGGCGCCAGCGCAGGTACGACGGTGTAGGGGTTGAGGCCGCTCATTACCCCCATCCGCCCGTAGTGGACGTAGTTGAAGACGTCGGTGTACTGAAGCGGCGGAGCGAGCAGGAACGCCAGGTGGACCGCCAGGAGCGCCGCGATCGTCCAGCGGGCCCGCAGCTGCGCGACAAACCGGAAGGCGAGCACGTAGAGCAGGTACATCGCGAGCATCAGCCCGCTCAGCAGCCACGCGAGCCGGTTGTCGTTGTGCGTCAACCCGGGGAGCAGCCCGCGCAGGGGCCCCGCCATCCAGGCGGGGAAGTAGTCGCCAGCGCTCGTCGGGGTGAACGTGCTCGGCCGCTCCGCCGCCATCAGCACGATCAGGAAGCTGCCGCCGGCCAGGCCTGCCAGCGAGACCGCTGCGAGCAACGCCTGGCCGGAGTAGGCGCCGCGTGAGAGGGCGCCGTGGCGCCGTCTGTCGGAGACGCCCGGGGCGAGGAGCGTGTCGGTCGTCATCTGCTCAGCTCTCGCAGGGCGGGCCCGTGAGGCCCGGGACGAGCGTGCTCGACGCGGCTAGGTCGGCCGCATAGGAGGCCAGTCTGTCGTCGGTCAGCGAGGAGTACAGCACCTGTGTCGCGCCCGTCGCCGAGCGCGGATCGGCGATCACCGTGCGCCCGGGGGCGAGCGTGAGCCGCTCGAGCACCGTGACCGGCGAGCTGCCGGCCTGTTCGCTGACGCGGCCGTCGGGGAACGTCAGCGCGGGCAGTTCGTGGACCGCCGGAGGGTGTGCGAGGCGCACACTCAGGGTCGCCGCGACGGGGGCGGTGCTCGGGTTCACCAGTTCGAGGCCGCCTTTGCGGCACGCGCTGAGCAGCGGATGGAGCGAGCGCTCGCGTAGCAGCGTGGCTTCGGCATCGGTGTGCACCCGCGCCAGCCGCGCGAGGTATGGCCGGAGGTCGAAGAACCAGAGGTCGCCGTCCGGGCTCGTCAACCCGTCTTCGCCGAGGCTCGCGCGCAGCGCGCTGTGCAGGCGGGCGGCCTTGGCGGGCTCGAAGCCTGCCGGATCGACCCAGAGCCCCGTGAAGCCGGCCGTCCCGGCAGCGGCCAGGACGTAGGGCAGCGGCTGCCCGGCGAGCGCGGCGGGCCAGTCGGAGGCCCGCCCCTTGATCGCGCCGTAGCTCCAGCGCAGGTGGCGGGAATGCAGGTAGCCGCGCAGCGGCTCGTACTTCGTCGCATAGGTCGCGACCTGGTCGCTCACGGGTGTTTCCGGATATCCCTCGGGAAAGGGGACATAGGGCAGCTCAAAGACGCTGGCGCCGAGAGGAAGCCTCGCTTCGATCTCGCGCACGAAGCGTTCGTCGCTCCCCCACTGTCTCGCTGTGGCCCGGTAGGGCGGGATGTAGGAGTCGCTGCTCTGGTCGTAGACGCCGAACAGCAAGACAGCACCCAGCGCCGCGGCGCCGAGGGCGTGCCCGTGCCGTGCGGGTCGGAGGCGCCGTCTGAGCGCGTCGAGCAGCGTCCCCACGGCGATCAGCGAGAAGAACGCGATCAGCACCGAGATCCTGTTCCAGGCGCGCACGTCGGGTGTGAAGATCAGCTCGATAAGGCTCGCCAGGCCGCCGACGGTCCCGACCGCGAACGCGAGCCAGGCGCCGATCGACGCATCGCGCAGCAGGCGGCCCCGCGCCGTGAGCGCCGCGAGGCCGGTGATCGCGAGCAGGGCGCACAGCGTCAGCCAGATGAAGCCCACGTCACCGACCGTCCCGAGACTCGCGTAACAGGCCTCGCAATATCCGGGCGCGATCGCATGGTCGTATTCTTCGGTCGCGTCTCGCAGCGGCGCGATACGCGCGCCAGGGGCCGGCAACAGCAGGTTCGCGAGCTGTAGGGCGAAGGCCTCGTTGGAGCTCTCGTTCCCAGCGAAAGACCGTTCGAGGGCGACGTTGGCACCGTGCTCACGCCGGTAGATGAGGCTGGGAGCGAGGTTCACGGTGACCGTCGCGACGATCAGGGCCGCCACGGCCAGCCCCTGGATCAACGACGGCCTGCGGCGCATCAACGCGCCGATCAGGGCGCCACCCACAAGCATCACGACGGCGAACGTCGCGTAGTAGAGGTTGTCCGAGCCGATCACCACACAGATCACCAGCGTCAGCGCCGTCCGCCCCGACGCCCAGCTGAGGACCCGGTTCCCGGTGGCGCCCCGCCGCGCAAAGAGCGCGTCGCCGCCGAGCACGCGCAGGAACAGATAGGCCGTGAGCGGCACGGCATAGTAGGCGGACAGGAACACCTGAGACTCGCCCCGGAAGAAGTGGTAGGCGAGCACGGAGAAGAGGACCGCCGCGACGCCGGAGGATAGAGCGCTGACCCCGAGCACCCGAAGCACCAGATGGGCCGTGAAGGCGCACAGGGCGAACGTCCCCAGGAAGAACAGGTTGACGATCAGCGCCGCGTTCGAGGAGAACAGTGCGAGCAGGCGGATCAGCAGCAGGTTGAGGCTGTCCGCGCCCTGCGGGTAGTCGACGAGCTGCTGGCCGAATGGTGCCCCGAGGCTCGGATTCGTCGCGTACCAACCGTGATCGACGATGCCCTTGACGAGCATCAGATAGAACTTTGTGTCGTCGACGGGCGAGTAGCGCAGCGGCAGGCTCAAGTCCGCCCGCCACAAGCGGAGCACCCAGACCGCGCACAGCACAGCCACCGCTGCTGCGAGCAGTCCCTCGAGCACCAGCCTTCGCGGCGAGACGCGGACGCAGACGCGGACGGCCACCGGGCTCGAGTCCGGGGGCTTGCGGAGCGCCATCCCGCCAAAGCTAGGCGATCGGGCGGGCGACGGGCCGGGCAGGATCGCGAGTTTCGCTCGACGTAAGCTTTTCCTCCGTACCCTCCCGGAAGTGCTCCGCGTGCCATCGCCGGCCGTCGAGGAACTCAAGCTCGGCCCCCGCAAGGACGCCCCGGACGGAGTGGCCTCGCCGACTCCCGCTCGCGCCGACGGCCGTGCCGGCGCCGAGCGCTCGCGCTTCGGCCGGGCAACGATCGCAGCCGGGCTCGTAGCGCTCGCAGCGATAGTCGCCGGATCGTTCTTCCTGGCGATCGGGGCGGCCGGCGGGAACTACCTGCTCGAGCTGCCGACCAGCGTCCGGCCCGGCTGGATCTCGGGCCTGCTCGGAAACATCGCCGGCGATGGCAACTGGCTCCAGCCCCCCCAGCTGAGCGCAAGCCTGATCGTCCTGGTGCTCGGCTATCTCGTCGCGCTGGCCTGCGCGGGATCGATCTCGACCAGGGTCGCGCTAGGCGCCGTTTTGGGGGCGAACCTGGCGTTCACGCTCGGCCCGACGATCGTCTCGACCGACGTCTTCGGCTACATCGCCTATGCCCGCGAGCTCGCTCTGCACGGCCTCGACCCCTACGTCTCACCGCCGCTGGCGCTTGGACACGACGCGATCCTCAGATTCGTCTACTGGAAGCACCAGCCGAGCCCCTACGGCCCGCTGTTCACGTTCACCAGCGTGCCCCTCGGCTTCGCCTCAGGCGCGGTGGCCCTGTGGGCCTACAAGCTCGCCGCAGGCGCAGCAAGCGTCGCGGTCGCCTTCATCGTCGCCTCGGTCGCCCGTGAGCGGGGTATCGACCCTGCGCGTGCCGCGATCTTCGTCGGGCTGAACCCGGTCGTCCTCTTCTACGCCGTGAGCGGCGCCCACAACGACCTGCTCGCGATCTGCCTGGTCGTGATCGGTCTCGCGCTCGTCCTGCGCGGAATGGATGGAGCGGGAGCCGGCGCCGCCGTCGCCGGGGCCGCGATCAAGCTGACCGTCGGCCTCGCCGTCCCGTTTCTCGTTATCGCCGCCGGCCGGCGTGGCCGGGCAGTCCGCGGCGCGGCGATCGTGACCGTGCTGCTCGGCCTGCCGACGCTCGTCCTGTTCGGCTCGCACTTCTTCGACCAGGTCCACCGGATCGCGACGGACCCGCTGTTCGACACGCTCTTCAGCGGCCCCGACCGTCTTGCCGCTGCGCTTGGGACTCACATCACCCCGGCGATCCGGACGGTCTCCACCGCTGCCGCGGGCCTGGTCGCGCTCGGCGCCCTCGCGGCGGCCTGGCGCGGCGCCGACGCGGTCACCGCCGCCGGCTGGGCCTTCCTGGCTCTGATCGCCGCGATCGCATCCTTCGCGCCCTGGTATCTGGTGTGGCTGCTCCCCTTCGCCGCGCTCGGGCGCAGCCGCTCGCTGCGGCTCGCCACCCTGCTGGTGACGATCTACGTGATGGCGGGCCACATCCCGGCGTTTGGGGGCGTGCCCTGGCTCTCGCAGGCTCCCGGCTCGACGGCAGCTACGCGCACGGTAGCGGCGGTGGGCCGGGACGACACCTCGGCCGGCAAGGGCATCGACTCGAGTCGACTGACCTCCGAAGCGCTGACCGCGACCCGCGAGCTGGTTGCGTATGCGCGCCCTGAAAGCCGGCCCGTCGAAGCCCCGTGATGCCGCCAACACGAGAGTCCGACCGCTGCGGCGCTCAGCGGGTCGGTAACGACGCTCGTCGGAGGGCGCAGACCAGTGAAACTGGTGCGTGTTGTTCGAGATGGGACTTCCGGTCGGCTACTACCTGCCCCGCACACGCGTGCGGATGGATCTGCTCGTCGATGCCGCAGCCTCATCTCAGAGCGCGGCTGCATCGCGGAATACGTCAGGGAGCTCATCCTCCAGTGCGTCCTGCACCTCGTAGATCGCCTGGGTCACGGTTCGCGGAGAGTTCCTGTGGAACAACGGGCTCAGGCCGTCGGTGATCAGCACCTGGGCACGCGCGATCCGGCGTCTGGTGCGCGGCTCGGCGAGTTGCTGCGCACGCAATGCCAGCGCCAGCGTGAATAGAAACGGGCGCCCGGAGGCGATCTGGCGGCCGAGTGCGCCACGCGTGGCATAAACCTTCAGCCTCAGTTTCACCGGCGCACGTGCTGAAGCAGAGGCCGCGCGACTGTGGCGGTGTAGCGGGATCGCGTGCAGGCCGTTCATCGTTTCGAGTCTGTCACCGCGATGATTACGATCGTGTTACAGGTGGCACTGTCGCCATAACGATTTCGTGAAGGCTCGCCGTGGCTCCTCGCCGCGGTCGAGGGTGTCGAGGAGCAGCTCCCACCAGTCGGGTACGGGCACGCCGAGCCACAGCGCTTCCCTCGCTGTCGCCATCGCCTCGCTCAGAAGTGCCCCTTTAGCGCCTCGGTCGAGATCGTCCGATCGTCGTCGGGGGCGGGACGGAGGATCAGAATCTCGGCCGGCACGCGGTCGAGCATCCAACGCAGATCCTCATAGCTCAAGCCGACGCGCGGGTCTTCGTCGGCCGAGACGATGATGCGATCGAAGTGCTCCTGATCGAGCAGTTTGCGCAGCGCGTCGCGCGCCGAGCGCCCGCGACCGACACGCGAGTCCACGGGCACGCCCTGCGAGGAGGCACGCTGCTCGATCGCCTCGAGCAGTGGCATCCCGCGCGCGGATTGCACCGGCAGCGCCGTTTCCAGCGGCAGGCTCATCGGCACCTGCGCGAGGAACGCAGGCATGATGATCGCATCCTCGGCCTTCGCCAGACGCACGGCCGCCTCGAACGAGCGTCGGGAGATCTCTTCACCGGTGAATGGCAGCAGGATCCGGCGACCCTCCGGCAGCCGGTTGCGTGCCGGCCGGCGCCCATGCGGCGGCAGCCAGTAGCCCGCGGCGATCCCGAGTAGGGCGCCGGCGCAGCCGACGATCACGACCACGGCGACGCTCATAGGCTCTCCAAGTTCGAGCCGCTCGAGCCGTTCGCGCGCCGTGAGCGGTCGGCGACGATGCGCACGTCGACCCCGGGCAGCCGCTGCATCAGCCGTTGCGGCAGGGGCGTGCGAAGACGCGCAAGCCCGCGCGCCGGGCGCGAGCCGCCGATCAGGATGTAGGTGGTCCCACGCCGCGCGGCGACTTCGACGATCGAGTTCGTCAGGTCGTCGGACTCCTCCTCGATCATCCGCGCCCCGAGCACCGACGCGAGCTGGCGCAGCGCCGCGAGCGATCGCTGCTCCTCGTCTGAGAGCTGCTTTCCCGGCACATGGACCCACAGCAGGTCGAGCCCCGCGCCGAGACGCTGCGCCGAGCGCCACGCGCGGCGCACGAGACGCTGGGCGCCCGGATAGGGCTCGATCAGCGCCAGCAGGCGCTCGCCCACTGCCTGGGGGGCATCCGCGGCCAGGCTCTCCTCGCGCGAGCCGACGAGCTCCGTCGTCAAACGCTTGGCGCCGACCTCCTCGGCCACCTGGCGCAGCGCGACCTCGCGCAGCGCCGACAGGTTCTCGATCTTGAAGAAGTTGTTCAGTGCGGCGTCGATGCGCTCCGTCGGGTAGACCTTGCCGGCGCGCAGGCGGTCGAGCAGCGCCTCCGGCGTCAGGTCGATCAACACGACCTCGTCGGCCCGACCGAGGATCGCATCGGGAATCGTCTCGCGTACGCGCACACCGCTCAGCTCGGTGATGTGGTCGTTGAGCGACTCGAGGTGCTGCACGTTGAGCGTGGAGAGGACGTCGATCCCCGCGTCGAGGACCACCTCGATGTCCTCGAAGCGCTTGATGTGCTCAGTGCCGGGGACGTTCGCGTGGGCGAGCTCGTCGATTAGGCAGAGCTCGGGCGCGCGGCGCAGGATGCTCGGCAGGTCCATCTCTTCGACAACCGTGTCGCGGTATCTAACGCGCCTGCGCGGAACCATCGGCAGGCCCTCGGCCAGCCCAGCGGTCTCAGCGCGGCCGTGGGTCTCGAGCAGGCCGATCACGACATCGCGACCGGCCTCCTGTTCGGCATGGCCTTCCAGGAGCATGCGGTAGGTCTTGCCGACTCCGGCCGCCATCCCGATGAAGACCTTCAGGCGACCGCGGCTGGGCTCGGCGGGGGTGGCCATGGCAGTGAAGTCGCGCTCGCGCCGCCCACGACGCGCTCGCCGCTCATCCCCCGAGCAGGTTGTGGACGATCAGGTCGATCAGCTTGATGAAGATGAACGGTGTGATGATCCCGCCGAAACCGTAGATCCAGAGGTTTCGCCGCAGCAGCGCGCTCGCGCCGATCGGTCGGTAACGCACGCCACGCAGCGCTAGCGGAATCAAGGCCGGGATCACGAGCGCGTTGAAGATGATCGCCGAGAGGATCGCCGATTCCGGGGTGCCGAGGTCCATGATGTTGAGCACGTGCAGCGGGCCCTTGCCGCCCGAGCTGGTCGCGTAGGTCGCGATGAAGACGGCCGGCAGGATCGCGAAGTACTTGGCGACGTCGTTGGCGATCGAGAACGTCGTCAGCGCGCCGCGGGTGATCAGCAGCTGCTTGCCGACCTCGACGATCTCGATCAGCTTCGTCGGGTTAGAGTCGAGATCGACCATGTTGCCCGCCTCGCGCGCCGCCTGCGTGCCGGAGTTCATCGCCACGCCGACGTCCGCTTGGGCCAGCGCCGGTGCGTCGTTGGTGCCGTCGCCGGTCATCGCGACCAGGCGTCCGTCCTGCTGCTGCTCGCGGATCAGCGCGAGCTTGCGCTCTGGGGTGGCTTCGGCGAGGAAGTCGTCCACGCCGGACTCCTCGGCGATCTTGGCGGCGGTCAGGCGGTTGTCGCCGGTCACCATCACGGTCGTGATGCCCATCGCGCGCAATTGGTCGAAGCGCGCCTTCATGCCCTCCTTGATCGTGTCCTTGAGATACACGACCCCGAGCACCTGGCTGTCGCGTGAGACCGCGAGTGGCGTACCGCCCTCGTTGCCGATGCGGTCGAGCACGGCCTGTAGCTCGGGCGGCGGCGAGCCGCCTTCGCTGCTTGACGAGCTCGATGATCGCGTCGCCGGCGCCCTTGCGCAGCTGCTGGCCGTCGATATCGACGCCGCTCATGCGGGTCTGCGCGGTGAACGGCACGAACTCGGCGTGAAGCGTTGTCATGTCGTGCTCGCGGATGCCGTACGTCTTGGCTAGGACGACGATCGAGCGGCCCTCGGGCGTCTCGTCGGCGAGCGATGCCAGCTGCGCGACCTCCGCGAGCTCGGACTCGGGGACGCCCGGCATCGGCACGAATTCCGACGCCAGCCGGTTGCCGATCGTGATCGTGCCCGTCTTGTCGAGCAGCAGCACATCCACGTCGCCGGAGGCCTCTACGGCACGACCGGAGAGCGCGAGCACGTTGCGCCGCACGAGGCGGTCGATGCCGGCGATCCCGATCGCGCTCAGCAGCGCGCCGATCGTCGTCGGGATCAACGCCACGAGCAGCGCGATCAGCGAGGTCTCGGAGATCGTCGTCTGCGCGAACAGGCCGAAGGGGCGCAGCGTCGCCACGACGATCACGAAGATCAGCGTCAGCGCGGCGAGCAGGATGTTCAGCGCGATCTCGTTCGGGGTCTTGCGCCGCTCCGCACCCTCGACGAGCGTGATCATGCGGTCCAGGAAGGACTGCCCGGGCTCCTGCGTGATTTCTACGACGATTTCGTCCGAGGTGACCCGTGTGCCGCCTGTGACCGCGCTGCGGTCGCCGCCGGACTCCCGGATCACCGGCGCGGACTCGCCCGTGATCGCAGACTCATCGACTGTGGCGATGCCCTCGATCACGGTGCCGTCGCCGGGAATCAGCTCGCCCGCCGGCACGACCACGACGTCGCCGCGCGTGAGCTCGGCCGCGGCCTTGGTCGAACCGTCGCGCATGATCGCGACCGTCTCCTTGCGCATCGCCCTCAGCGTCTCCGCCTGCGCGCGGCCGCGGCCCTCGGCGAAGGCCTCGGCCATGTTCGCGAACACGACCGTCAGCCACAGCCAGATCGAGATCGTGAACGTGAACCACGACGGCTCCTTGCCGCCGAGAGATTCGCCGCCCCCGAGCTGGATGAGCCACGTCACGGTCGTGATCAGCGCGCCGATCTCCACCACGAACATCACCGGGTTGCGGACCTGCACGCGGGGGTCGAGCTTCTTGAAGCTGTCGATCAGCGCGCGTGTGACGATGTCGCGCTGGAGCAGCGAGATCGCCTGGCGCTCGTGGGTGGCCGGAATCTGGGCGGACATCAGCTCTTGGCTCCTGTCAGGCGGTCGAGTGCGAGGTTGAGCTCGAGCACGTTCACGCCTTCTTCGCCGGAGAAGCCGAGCCCGCGCCCCGAGGTGTACTTGGCGATCAGGCTGTCGACGGTCGGGAGCGACAAGTCGCGCACGGCGGCGATCCGGTGGGCCTGGATCCAGGCGTTCGCCTTGGAGATTTCCGGGTCAAGGCCCGACCCCGAGCTGTTGACCGCGTCGACGGGGATCTTGCCCACTGTCAGGCCCGGGTCATATTCGGTTTTGGTGGTGGGATTCTTGTTCAATTCGAGATACGCCTTGATGTTTTCTTCGTCGGCTTCCTTGGTCTTGACACTGTTGGGCCCGTGGTTGGAGAAGGTGCTCGCCGATGCGTTATACGCGCCGCCTTCGGTTGCCGACGGACGTGACTGGAAGTAGCGCGGGTCCGGTTCGGTCACCACGGCGCCTTTTACTTCCTTGGCCTTGCCGTTCTTTTCGAGCACCGGTGTGCCGAAGTTCTGGCCGATGCTCTTCGAGCCGACGAGCTTGCCATCGACGTAGACCTTCTGCCCGTTGGCATCGCCAGGGAAAGCCACCTGGCTGATGCCGGTGATCGCAAGCGGATATACGAGCCCGGTCAGGATCGCAAAGACGATGAGTGCCAGGATCGCCGTGATGGTCTCGCGCAGCCAGGGTTTCATGTCAGTAGAGGTGTCCGGTCAGGCCCTGGACGATCGGTCCGAGCAGTAGGGCGGGGAAAAAGGTGAGCGCGCCGACGAGGATGATCACGCCGATCAGCAGCACCACGAACGTGCCGTTGTCGGTCCGCATCGTGCCGAGGCCCGCGGGCGTGACCCGCTTCTCGACGAGAGCGCCGGCGACGGCGAGCGCGAACAGGATCGGCGCGTAGCGCGCGAACAGCATGATGAAGCCCCCGAGCACGTCGGCGAAGGTGATCCCGTGCGCCCCAAGATTGCCGGCGTTGGGCTGGATCAGGCCCGTGTAGCCGGGAAACGCGGAGCCGTTGTTGTTCGCCTGCGACAGATAGGCGTAGAAGCTCTCGGAGAAGGCCTGCGGCGTGTGGATGCCGAGCTTGCCGGCCGAGGTCGCCACTTCCGAGATCGACTTGCGACCCGCCTGAGTCGCGACCGCCAGCGCGGTGCCAAACAGCGCCGCGAGCGGAGTGATCAGTATCCCGAGACCGGCGAGCTTGATCTCTCTCGCCTCGATCTTCTTGCCCAGCCACTCGGGGGTGCGTCCAACCATCAGGCCACCGAGGAACACCGCCAGCAACACGTACAGCAGGATCGAGTACAGGCCGGTGCCGACGCCCCCGAAGATCACCTCGCTCGCGGACAGGTTCGCGAACGGCACGGCTCCGCCGATCCCGGTATAGGACTCGATCGAGCTGTTCACCGAGCCGTTCGAGGTCACGGTGGTGGACACGTCGAACAATGCTGAGCCCGCGATGCCGAAGCGCTGCTCCTTGCCTTCAAGGTTGCCGCCGCCCGAGCCGGCGATCACCCCCGTGTGCAGCCCTGCCGCGTGTTGGGCCGGCGAGCCGTGCGCCTCGGCGATGTACGCGACGGCCACCGCGCCGATGAACATCACCATCACCGTCGCGAAGATCGCGTACCCCTGACGGCGATTGCCGGTCATGCGCCCGTACATGAAGATCATCGCGGCGGGGACGAGCAGCACGAGCAGTATCAGGAAGAAGTTGGTGAATCCCGACGGGTTCTCGAACGGATGCGCCGCGTTGACGTTGAAGAACCCGCCGCCGTTGGAGCCTAGATCCTTGATCGCCTCCTGCGAGGCTACAGGCCCCATCGCGATTTTCTGTTCGAGGCCCGTGATCGTGTGAACTGTGAGGTAGGTGGAGATGTTCGCGATCACCCCTTGCGAGGCGATCACGAGCGCGCTGATCACCGAGAGCGGCCCGAGCACGTACAGGATCGTGCGAACCATGTCGTGCCAGAAGTTGCCGAGGCCCTTGCCGCTGCGTCCGATGATCCCGCGGATGAGCGCCACCGCCACGACGATCCCGACCCCCGCCGACAGCCAGTTCTGCACCGTCAGCCCGATCATCTGACTGAGGTAGCTCATCGTCGTCTCGCCGCCGTAGTACTGCCAGTTCGTGTTCGTCAGGAACGACGAGACGATGTTGAACGTCACGTTCGCCGGCGGCGAGTGAAAGCCGAGCGGGTTGAGCGCGTGCGGAACGTAGAAGGCGTCCTGCGTTCGCAACACCAAATAGAGGAACAGCCAGCCGACGAGCGAGAAGATCAGCAGGCTTTTCGCGTAAGACTTCCAGTCCTGCTGGCGCTCGGGGTCGACCCGCATCAGACGGTAGAGGAAGCGCTCAGGACCGCCGAGGATAGGCGACAGGAAAACCCTTTCACCCATATACACCTTCGCCATGTAGGTGCCGAGTGGGAACGCGAGCACGGTCAGTACGACCAGGAACGCGACGATCGTGAACCAGCCCGCGAAGGTCATGGCCTAGAGCTTCTCCCCGCGAATCAACGCGTAGAAGAGGTAGACGATCACGATCACGGAGACGACGAGACCAAAGAAGTCGGCGCCGCTCATATGTGCGATGAAGAATCCGAGGACGGGCGGTGCGCTCATACGCGGTCGATGCCCTCGATCATCACCAGTAGGATCGCGAACGACACGATCCCGAGAACGATGTAGAGGATGTCCATGCGAGGACTATGTGCGCCGGCGCGTCACGGCCGCGTAACGAATCCGCCGTGACCCATAACGATTTCGTAACGGCGAGCTAAGGGTGGGGCTATGTCACTCGGAAAAGCGGTAACCGACCCCGGGGTCGGTTACGATCAGGCGAGGTCCACCGGCCCCACCCGCGTCGGCCTCATCGTCGGGCTCGATCTTCGCGCGCAGCCGCGCGATGTGGGAGCGAAGTGGCTGGATGTCATCGACGTACTCCGCTCCCCACACCTCGGCCAGCAGCTTGCGGTGGGTCATCAGTCGTCCGCGGTTACGTATGAGCACGCGCAGCAGGTCGAACTCGATCGGGGTCAGGTGGACGGGCTCGCCGTCGCGACGGACGACGCGCGCCGCGAGGTCTATCTCCAGCCCGTCCACCACGATGCGCGGCTCCTCCTCCCCGCGCCCGGCGCGCCGCAGCGCCGCCTTCAACCGCGCGACGAGCTCGCGCGTACCGAATGGCTTGGTGATGTAATCGTCCGCACCCGCCTCCAGGGCCCTGACCTTCTGCTCCTCCTCGCCGACGGCCGAGAGCACCAGGATCGGCATCTCGCTCCATTCGCGCAACATGCGCGTCACGGCGATCCCGTCGAGGTCGGGCAGCACGAGGTCGACGATCGCCGCGTCAGGTGGCCGCACCGCGGCCAGGTCGAGCGCCTGCGAGCCGGTTTCCGCCGGCACCGCCTCGAAGCCCGCCTCGCGCAGCACCACCTTCAGCGCGCGGACGATCTGCGGCTCGTCGTCGACCACGAGCACGCGTGGCGCTCGGGCCGGCTCGGCCGGCCCCCGGGCGCTCATGTCGCGAGCTCTCGGCCGCCGGCCGGTGCCACGGGCACCGGCGCTGTCTGCGCATGGTGGCCGGTGGATGGCTCGTCGGGAACGGCGTGCTCGTCGGGCGCTCCGAGCGGCATCTCGAACACGAACGTCGCGCCCTGGCCGGGAAGCGACTCGACGTGCAGCGACCCGCCGTTCGCCTCGGTGAAGCCGCGAGCGATCGCCAACCCGAGACCGGATCCGCGGTGGCCGCTGGTGGCGGTTCCGGCGCGATAGAACGGCTCGAACACCCGCTCGAGTTGGGCCGGCGGGATGCCGGGGCCGCGATCTACGACGCGCACGATCACCCGGTCACCCGAGCCGCGCGTGCGTGGCGCTGCGCCGACGCCATGCTGCTCGGGCGGAGCCGTCGCGCGCGTGCCGGCCAGCCGCCGTACGGCGCGAGCCCGTACCGACACCGGATGCCCGCCGGAGTGGCGTCGCGCGTTCTCGAGCACGTTCACGAAAGCGCGTTCCATCTGAACCGGGTCGACGCTCACCGGCGGCAGCTCGCGGTCGATCGAGAGGCTGAACGCCGCCGGAGGACCCCCCACTTCGGATACGGCCGCACGGATCAGCTCCTCGATCGAGGTCGACTCCCTGCGGGACTGGGCTGCGCCGGCCTCGAGCCGCGAGAGGTCGAGCAGGTTGTCGACCAGCCGCGCCAGGCGCTTCGCCTCCTCCTGGATCACAGCCGCCATCTCGGCCCGCTCCTCTGGCGAGATCGACGGGGAGCCGACCGCCTCACCGGCGGCCGAGATGGCGGTCAGCGGCGAGCGCAGGTCGTGCGAGACCGCGCGCAGCAGAGCGGTCTTGACCGTGTCGGCCCGTCGCAGCGCCGCCGTCTCGACGACGCCGCCGAGCAGCGTCTCGCGCTCGAGCGCCGCGCTCATCAGCGCCTCGAGTGCCGGCACGATGCGCTCCTGCAGCCTTCGCAGGTTGGCCTCCGAGGTTCCGGCGCCGACCAGCAGCGTGCCCAACCGGTTCGGCCCTTCACGCAGTGGAAACGCGATCGTCCGATCGTCACCTTCGACGGCGTCCATCTCGATCGCCGCGGAGCTCAACTCGAGCGTCTGCGCCAGGCGCGCAGCGGCAGTCGGCAGCGCCTCCGCAACGTTGTCTGCGCGGAGCAGCAGGCGGGCCATCTCCGCCGCCAGGTCCGCCTCCTGGCGGCGCTCCTCGGCGTCACGGGTGCGAGCACGTGTGACCTCGGCGACGGAGCTCGCCACGATCGAGACCACCAAGAACGCTGCGAGCGCGACCCAGTCTCCTGAGTGACGCAGCGTGAAGTGCCCGACAGGTGGGAGGTGAAAGAAGTTGAGCGCCGCCGCGCTCAGGACCGCGGTGGCGATGCCCAGCCAGGCGCCCCACGCGACCGACACGAGCAGTACCGCCGGCACGTAGACGACGCTCAGCGAGACCACCGGCGCGACGTGCGCCAGCGGGTAGACGATGAGCGTGCACAACGCCACCGCGAGCAACGCGACGATCGCACCCACCCTGCGGGGAGGTGGCTCCGACGCCAGCGGAAAACCGAACGTAGATGGCACCACCATCAGCCTAATGGCGAACGGGGCGGGGCTCGTATCCCGCCCCGTTCGGTGCGCCCTGCGCGGTTCGGTGCGCCGATGGAGCCGGCTCTCCCTCCAATGGGCCCTGCTCCATGCCGTAATCCCACCGTCCCGACGACCATCATCGCGAGCGTCGCGTCGTGCCGAAGTGACCCCGTGGTGACCACGCTGTGACGATCTCGTGACCGCTGGCCCGCGCCGCGCGTGACCCCGCCGCCTCAAGCTACGGCTCGAGAAAGCCGATACGTACACGGAGCAGCACAGACGAATGACCTCGTTCACGCTCCAAAAGACAGCGCTGATCCCGCTTGCGTTCGCGGTGGGGTTCTTCTGCGGCTGGCCAGGGGCGGCGAGGGCAGCCGATCTCCCACAGCAGCCGTCCGAATACACCGTGAAAGCGGCCTGTGCCCAGCCGGCGTTCGGTCACGCGGGCTGCCTCGCGCTGCGGCTGGTGCGGCGGTCGAGCTCACTCAGCGGGGCGAGCGCCGCGAGAGCAGGCGCGAGTGCGAGCAGTGCCTCGCCGCAGCCGGCGCCGTCGCCGGCACTGGGCGAAGTCGGCTACACGCCCGAACAGCTGCACTCCGCGTACGAACTGCCTGCAGAAGCGCCGTCCTCGCAGACGATCGCGCTGGTCGACGCGTACAACGACCCGACGGCGGCCGAAGACCTGGCGAGCTACAGCAGCGAATTCGGACTGCCGCCGTGTGGCGGCGGCTGCTTCACGCAGTACAACCAGGAAGGCAAAACGACGAGCCTCCCGTTCCCGAAAACGACCGCGGAACTCGAACTTTGGCGCACTAGCGCCAACAAAGCCAAAAAAGAAGAAGCCGCACGGGCCGAAGGCTGGGGCCTCGAGATCTCGCTCGATATCGAGACCGCCCACGCGATCTGCCACAACTGCGACATCGCGCTCGTCGAGGCCAAATCGACGAGCTACGCCGACCTCGAAGCCGCCGAGCGCGCGGCCGCAGGCCTCGGCGCCACCGAGATCTCGAACTCGTGGGGTGGGGCCGAGTGCATCGAAGCGCCGGCGCGCGAATGCGTGACGAGCACGCAGGCGTTCAACCACCCGGGGATCGTGATCACGGCCTCGGCCGGCGACGACGGATATCTGAGCTGGACAGCGCCGAACAGCGCCGAACGCGGGTTCGCCTCCTTCCCCGCGTCCTCGCCCGACGTCATCGCCGTCGGCGGAACACGGCTGCTGCTGAACGAAGCAGGGGGATGGGCGCACGAGACCGTATGGAACGACGGCGGCGAAGAAGAAGTCGCACCGGGCAGTCGTGCGCCCGACGGGCACGGCGCCAGCGGAGGTGGGTGCAGCGTCGTGTTCACCGCGCAGCCATGGCAGCAGAACGCCACCGACTGGTCCTCCGTCGGTTGTGGTGCGCACCGGGCCGTCGCCGACGTGTCCGCCGACGCCGACCCCTACACAGGCGTAGCCGTCCGCTACTCACGCCCAACAGAATGCGAATCCGAAGGCCTCCCCGACTGGTGCACGATCGGCGGCACGAGCCTCGCCTCCCCGATCGTCGCCTCCACGTTCGCGCTCGCCGGCGGAGCTGCCACGGTCAAATATCCCGCCCAGACGCTCTACCAGAATCAGAAGCTGCGGCCGACGTCGCTTCACGACATCGACGCCTCTGCGACGTCCGGGTCCAATGGAAGATGCTCGCTGCCGTTCAACGAAGAAGACCCGCCGTTCTTGACCGGCTGCACGCCGCAGCAGGAGGCCGCGACCAGCTGCTCGAACCAACTGATCTGCCTCGCCCACAGCGGCTACGACGGGCCCGCCGGCGTGGGAACCCCGCACGGCATCGCGGCGTTCAAGGCCCTGTCGGAACAGGAAATCGACGAACTCAGCACGATCGAAACCGAAGAAAGCGGGCGAGCCGCAGCCAAAGTCGCAGAAGAAAGCGACCAAGCCAAAGCGATCGCCCAAGCAGAAGCGAGCAAGCGGGCCGAAGAACAGCGGAAGCTCGAAGAAGCACAGCGACAGGGCGCGGAAAGCAGCCTATTGCAAGGTTCCTCGCCGACCGGCACGCAGCCCGCAGCCACGGCCACCACGCCCGCCTCCGTCCGCATCTCGGCGCTGGCGCTCACGTTCAAGACGCTTCTCGCGCTGAACACCCGCCGGCCGAAGCTCTCGCAGGTCGGCTTCGCGTTCACCAGCAGCGCCGCGACGCCGCTTCGCGTGACGCTCGCGAGGAGAGTCCGGGTCCGCGGTCGCACCCGCTGGCAGGTGCAGCACACCTACAGGCTCACCGCTGTGCGCGGCGCCAACCGCAAGCACCTCAGCGGAGCCGGCGTGCTCGTTCCCGGCGAGTACCGCGTCACGCTCACCCCGCCGGGCGCTAGCGCGGCCTCGCTCATCTTCAAGCTCGGCTAGCTGGCGCTCGCGTCGCGCAACACGAGCTCGCCGCGCTCGGTCAAACGCCAGGAATTCGGCGCCCCGCTCGTGTGGCCTTCGCTGAGCTTCGTGATCAGCCCGCGCCCCTGCAGGCGATTCAAGAGCTTCGAGATCTGCCCCTGGTCGACGATGCCCGCGCGATCGGCGACCTCGCGGTTGCTCGCACCCGGATAGGCGGCGATCGAGCTCAACACGCGAGCGGTGCGATAGGTGATGCGTACGCCACGGGTGCGTTCGACCGAGGCGCCAGCCTCGGGCGGCTCGATCGTGGCCGCGGTGCGGATGCGAGGTGCAGGGCGCAGGAGCTCACGTCGGGCGACTGCGACGCCGAGGTAAGGCAACACGATGATGCTGACGAGGGCTCCGAAGAGGTCCATCACCCCAGCCTCGGCATCTGCCAGCAGCCGGTTCTGGAGCACGGCCAGTACCGCGCCGACGACGCCCTCTGCAATCACCGCAGGCGGCTGCTGGCGCCCCGCGGGACCCTCCAGGCGCCCGCGATCGACTGCACCGGCGAGTATCGCGAGCAGCTCCACGCGACGACGCAGGACCCGCTCGCCGCCGCTGATCGAGTACACCAGCAACAGGCGACCGAGTGCGGGGTCGTTCTCGAGAAAGCGCAGGAACGCGGCGAGCGCGGCCTTGATCGCATCCAACCAACGCGACTCCGCATCGTATGAAGTGAGCACGCGGCGGCTCGCACGCTGGACGCCGAGCTCGAGCGCCGCGAGCAGGCACGCTTCACGATCTGGGAACTCCTCGTGAAACGCCCGACTCGACACCCCCGAGCGAGCGATCACGTCGGAAACTGTCACGGCCGGCCCGGCGGCGCCGCGCTCCACCATCGCCTGGGCCAGCGTTTCGAGGACCCTCGTTCGTTGAACTTCCCGCACGCCCTATGACTCCCCTTGACGATGGTCGGAGAGCCTATCTTCTTACTGTCTAGCGGTCGGATCCTGGGCGGCCGACGGCTGCGGCGGCGCACTTCACTGCGCGGGCGCGAGGCTCGTCGGGGCGCCGTATGCAAGCAGCGCCTGCGGCAGCTCCACGCTCCCATCCGCACGCTGGCCGTTCTCGAGCAGGGCAACGATCGTGCGCCCGACCGCGACGGCCGTGCCGTTGAGCGTATGCAGCACGTGCGGGCGGCCGTCGGTCCGGACGCGAATGTTCAGGCGCCGCGCCTGGTAGTCCGTGGTATTCGAGCACGACGTCAGCTCGCGATAGCGACCCTGGCTCGGGATCCACGCCTCGCAGTCGTACTTCTTGGCCGCCGAGTTGCCGAGATCGCCCACCGCGATGTTGAGGACCCGGTAGGGCAGCCCCAACTCGCCGAGGATCTCCTCCTCCATCGCGAGAATTCGCTCGTGCTCCTGGGTAGATTCATCGGGCGTGACGAAGCTGAACATCTCGACCTTGTCGAACTGGTGCACACGGAAGATGCCGCGAGTGTCCTTGCCAGCCGCTCCCGCCTCGCGCCGGAAGCACGGCGAGAAGCCCGCGTAGCGCAGCGGCAGCCGCTCACGCTCGAGGATCTCGCTGTCGTGCAGCGAGGCCAGCGCGACCTCCGATGTGCCCACCAGGAAGAGCTCGTCCTCCGGCAGGCTGTAGATCTGCTGCTCGGTGTCGGGTAGAAAGCCCGTCCCATAGAGCGCGCGTTCGCGCACGAGTACCGGAGGCACGACCGGCTCGAAGCCGGCACCGCGCAGCTTCTCGAGCACCCAGCGCACGAGCGCCAGCTCGAGCATCACGAGGTCGCCTTTCAGGTACGCGAAGCGCGCTCCCGAGAGCCTTGCACCACGATCCATGTCGATCATCTCGCCCGCCAGCTCGAGGTGGTCCCGCGGTGGGAAGTCCAGCTGCGTCACCGCGCCGACCTCGCGTACGAGCTCGTCCTCAGGACCCTGCGCGGCGGATGGATCGGGCAGGTTCGGCAACGACGCGAGCAGCGCATCGAGCTCCTGTTTGGCGCGGTCGGCCTCGTCGCCGAGCTCCTTGACCGCGGCGCTCATCTGCTTGAGCTTCGCGAGCTCCGGCTCCACGTCCGCGCCGCTGCGCTTGCCGGCGGCGACGTTCTCCGAATGCTCGCGCTGGGTCGCGCGCAGGCTCTCGGCGGAGGTCGTAGCGGCGCGCCACTTCTGATCGAGCGCGAGGATCTGCTCCACGGCGCCCGCGAGACTCGGGTCGCGCCGGGCGAGCGCCGCGCGAACGCCATCAGGGTCCTCGCGGATGAGTTTGAGGTCCAGCACGAGCCTGTGCGGGCGGGTGGCCGGGTGGGCGGTCGGGCCCTATTCCTTCCCGGATTCCACGATATTTGTTGCGGGCACTTTTTCGGATTTCAGGCCCGAGTACTTCGCGAGGAATTCCGCCACCGCCTTCGCATCGGAGCCGACGACGATGTTCTCCGGCATGATCGCGCCGGAGAAGCCGCCGTTGCGGATTGCGTAGAGCACCTGTTCGACATTCTCCTTGCGGACGTTGAAGTTCGGCCCGTTGGTCTTCACGCGGTTGGAGACCACGCTCGCGGAGCCCTGCGCGCCGACGACCGCCAGCGTGTGACAGCCGGCGCAGTGGTCTCGGAACAGCACCGCCCCCCTGTAGTCCGGGTTGGTCTTCGCGAGCTGGATCCCCTGCGAGCCGCAGCCGGCCACCGTGGCGGCGCAGGCGAGGAGCGCGATCGTCGTGACTGCTGCTCTCATGCGCCGGGGAATATATAGGCCCTCGGCCGGCACGGAGCGCCGGCCGAGTCATCGGTCTCCGGCACGGAGCGCCGATCCAGTCATCGGTCTCCGGCACGGAGCGCCGACCGAATCCGCCGTCTAGAACCCGTGGGCCGTGCTCGCCGCGCGCAGCGCGAGGAACACGACGACGATCGCTGACAGCGCCATAACCCCGATCTCGCGACGCACGATCGTCGCCACGAGCCCCTGCTGCTCGGCGTCGGGCAGCGTTCCGACCGCCGCGGCGCTCTCGAGCCCGCGCTGGTCGAGGATCGTCTGGGCCGAGGCGACACGCAGTTGCTCGCCGACGAACGCGATCGCAAGCGGCAACAGCGCGTACAGGTAGAAGAGATGTTCACTCGAGTACTTTCCCGCCGCCGCCAACGAGCCGATCGCGATCGCGAGCGTCAGCGCCGCCCCCTGGCCGACCCGCAGCAGGACCCAGAACGCGCGGACCGCCGGCGCGGCAGCGGCGCCCTGCGTGAGCGCTGCGCCGCGATACCAAATCAGGGCGCCGAGCACGCCGGAGATAGCGTTCAGCGCCGCCACGACGAGCGCCCCGGCGACTACCGCCTGCAGCACTGGAGGGTGGATTTCGAGCCGATTGCCACTATGTAACACCCTGCCACAAGCAGTGATATAACAGCGCGCGGTGCTGCGCACTTATCTCCCGGCGATCGTATTCCTCGTTCTCGGTGGCGCCGTGGGCGGCGCCTTCACCGTGCTGAACTCGGTCATCGGGCCCCGCCGCGCCACGCCGCACAAGCACGACCCGTACGAGTGCGGCCTGCCGTCCGAGGTCAAGCGGGGCCTGCGCTTCGGGATCAGCTTCTACCTGATCGCGATGCTGTTCATCCTGTTCGACATCGAGGTCGTCTTCCTGTACCCGATCGCGGTCGAGCTGCGCGCCTACGGCAGCTTCGCGCTGACCGAGACGATCGTGTTCATCCTGCTGCTGTTCGTGGCATTCGTGTACGTCTGGCGCAGGGGAGCGTTGGAGTGGAGGTAAAACGCGAGCGGCTCGACCCGGCGGGCCGGGGCTCGCCGGCGTCGCCCCCGAGCGACGGGCCGCTGCGCGTACAGCAGCTGAACGCCGAGCAGATGCTGCGCGGGGGCGACATCGAAGGACGCAACCAGTCGGCGCACCTGCAGGGCACGGAGCTCGACGAGTACGTGCAGGAACGCGTGTTGACCACGACGCTGGACAGCGCCGTGGCGTGGGCGCGCTCGAACTCGTTCTTTCCGCTTTCCTTCGGGCTGGCGTGCTGCGCGATGGAGCAGTTCCACGCCGCGGGTCCCCGCATGGACATCGCGCGCTTCGGCTATGAGGCGTTCCGCGCGTCGCCGCGTCAGGCGGACCTGATCATCCTCGCGGGACGGGTGTCGATCAAGATGGCGCCGATCATCCGCCGCCTCTACGACCAGATGCTCGAGCCGAAGTGGGCGATCTCGATGGGCGCATGCTGCAGCTCGATGGGCGTGTTCAACAACTACGCGCTGGTGCCGTCGGACAAGTTCATGCCGATCGACGTGCACGTGCCGGGCTGCCCGCCGCGGCCGGAGGCGCTCATGCACGGCGTGCTCAAGCTGCGCAAGCTCGTCCAGGACGACCCGGACATGGGCTGGCGGGAGCGCTACGGCGCCGTTGGAACCGAGGAGAGCCCCTAGATGCCCGATGCCACGGGCTTGGAGCTGCTCGCTGCGGAGCTCGGCGACGCGGCGCTGGAGACCGTGTACTTCCGTAACCGCGCGACTGTCGTGATCGAGCCGGCCCGGATCCGCACGGTCCTCGCCGCGCTGCGCGCGAAGGGATACACGTTCCTGGCGAGCGTGCACGGCGTGGACCACTATCCCGAGGAGCCGCGGCTCGGCGTCATATACGAGCTGCTGGACATGGGCCGCGTCGACCGCATCACCGTCAAGCTACGCGTGCCCAGCGACGCGCCGACGGTCGAGTCGGTGACGGCGGACACACCTGACGGGGCGGGCTGGCCGACGGCCGACCATCAGGAGCGCGAGGTCTACGACATGTTCGGGGTGGTGTTCGAGGGGCATCCCGACCTGCGTCGGATATTGATGCCCGAGGACTACGAGGGCTACCCCCAGCGGCGAGACTTCCCGATCGGTGGCGAACCGGTGATCTTCACCCGCGACGAGCGCAAATGGCTGGAGTCGCGCGCCCAGGAGGGCACGAGCGCCCCGAAGGGCACAGGCGCGTGAGCCCGACCGAGAACCCGACGCTGTCCGAGTACCGCCGGCGCGAGCAGAGCGTCACGCTTTCGCCGCTCGAGCACCCGCACGACCCGAGCAGCGATCCCCACGAAGAGCTGCTGACGCTGAACTTCGGACCTCACCACCCCGCCACCCACGGCGTGCTGCGACTGCTGGTGACGCTGCAGGGAGAGGTCGTCCGCGACCTCAAACCGATCATCGGTTACGTGCACACCGGCATCGAGAAGACCGCCGAGGACAAGGCGTACTGGAAGGTGATCCCGGTCGTCGAGCGGATGGATTACCTGTCCTACTACTTCAATGCGATGGCGTTCTGCGGCGCAGTGGAGGCGCTCGCCGAGGTGGATGTCCCCAAGCGCGCCCAGTACCTGCGTGTGATCCACCTCGAGCTCAACCGAATCGCCTCGCATCTGATCTGGCTCGGCACGAGCGCGCTGGACCTCGGCGCCGTCTCGATCTTCCTGTACTGCCTGCGCGAGCGCGAACTGATCCTCGATCTGTTCGAGATGTCCTCCGGCCAGCGGATGCACACGCGCTACTTCCAGGTCGGTGGCGTGATCGAGGACATCCCCGCCGGCTTCGAGCCGAAGCTGCGCGAGTTCCTGAAGATCATGCCCAAACGAGCCGACGAGTACGGCGCGATTCTGAACTCCAACGAGATCGTCCTGCAACGCCTGCGAGGCACCTGCCCGCTCGACGCCGAGACGCTGCTCGGGCTCGGCGTGACTGGTCCCCTGCTGCGAGCCGCCGGCAACCCGTGGGACCTGCGCAAGGCGGACCCCTACAGCTCCTACGACGAGTTCCAGTTCAAGATCCCGGTCGGCACCGTGGGCGACAACTACGATCGCTTCGCGGTGCGCCTGGCCGAGATATACGAGTCGGTGAAGATCATCGAGCAGGCATTGGACGGGCTGCCCGAGGGCCCGCACATCACCGAGGACCGCAAGATCGCGCTCCCGCCCCGGCACGAGCTCGCGACCTCGATGGAGGCGCTGATCCATCACTTCAAGCTCGTCACCGAGGGCATGCGCGTGCCGCCTGGAGAGGTGTACTACCCGATCGAGTCCCCGCGCGGCGAGCTCGGCTGCTATGTGCGCTCAGACGGCTCGTCCAAGCCCGCGCGCGTGCACATGCGCGACCCCAGCTTCGTCAACCTCCAGGCCCTCGCGCCGATGGTTCGCGGCAGCTATATCGCCGACATGATCGCCACCACCGCGATGCTCGATCCGATCCTCGGCGGGATCGACCGATGATCCTGGGCACGCATAGCGGCGCCGGATCGGCGTCCTCGGTCACTCGCGTGCACAGCACGCCACGCGGGGCGGGTGGGCCTTCAATACCTTGTCCGGCTTGCTCTGCGTGTCCAGGATGGACCCGATGAGCACACCGGAGGAGATCCTGCGGCTTGCCCAGGCGCTGGAACTCGAGGCTGCGCAGGAGGGCCTCCCACCGCGGCCGGTCCGCCGCTTCGCGCATGGCTCGCGCGTCCCGGGCTGGGACGAGGCTGCCGACCTCGAGAAGGATCCCGCCGAGATTCCAGACCCGGCGAGCACGTCCGTCCCGGAGGAGCTGCGCGCGGAGATCGAGGGGCACATGGCCGACTACCCCGACCGCCGTTCGGCGGCGCTGCCGGCCCTCGCCGCCGCACAGCGCGTCCACGGCTGGTGCTCGCCCGAAGCGATCGAGCAGGTCGCATGCGTGATGCGCGTCACCCCGGCCTACCTGGACTCGGTCGCGACGTTCTACGACATGCTCGAGACCGCCCCAGTCGGGCGTCACAGCGTGTACGTGTGCACCAACATCTCCTGTTCGCTGTGCGGCGCAGATGAGCTCCACGCGACCTTCCTCGAAGCCGTCGGAGCCGATCCGGACTTCAACGTGCGCTCATTCGAGTGCCTTGGCGCCTGCGACATCGCGCCGATGGCCTCCGTCGACGGCGTCTACGTCGGCCCCCTCACCCCCGCCGACGTGCCGCAGCTGCTCGACGACGTCCGCACGGGCCGACCGGTGCTTCCCGAGAAGCAGCTCGCGCGGCGCCTCGTGGCCGACCCGCGCGCGAACACGCGCCAGTTCCCCGAGCACCCGGCCGAGCAGCCCGGAGGCGCATGACGATGGCCAGCGCAGCCGCTCCGCTGGATGGCAATCCCATCCTGCTGTTCAAGGACATCGACGAGCCGGGCCTGAGCACGCTCCCGGTCTACGAACGCCGCGGCGGCTACGAGTCGCTGCGCAAGGCGCTCGCGATGAGTCCCGAAGAGGTCCTCGAGCAGCTGAAAGCCTCTGGGATCCGCGGCCGTGGCGGCGCGGGCTTCGCGATGGGCACGAAGGTCTCGTTCCTGCCGAAGGGCTCGATGGACAAGTACCTGGTGTGCAACGCCGACGAGTCCGAGCCGGGAACGTTCAAGGACCGCGAACTGATGCAGAAGACCCCCCATGCGCTGATCGAGGGGATCATCATCGCCTCCTACGCGGCCGGCGCGAACCGCTCATTCATCTACATCCGCGGCGAGTACGCGCTGCAGGCGGACGTGCTCGAGGCCGCTCTGTCCGAAGCGCGCGGCGCGGGCTTCATCGGCGAGAACATCCTCGGCTCGGGGCACACCCTTTCACTGGTGCTACACCGCGGCGCCGGCGCGTACATCTGCGGCGAGGAGACCGGCCTGCTGGACTCGCTCGAAGGCAAGCGCGGCAACCCGCGTCTGAAGCCGCCGTTCCCGGCCAACCAGGGCCTGTACCAGGGACCGACGTTGATCAACAACGTCGAGACGCTATCGACGGTGCCCGCGATCATCGAAATGGGCGGTGAGGAGTACGCGAAACTTGGCGTCGAGACATCTACCGGCACGAAGCTCGTGTCGGTCTCCGGACACGTCAGGCGCCCCGGAAACTACGAGGTCGAACTCGGCGTCCCCTCGCGCGAGATCATCTACGACCTCGCCGGCGGACCACCCGAGGGCCGCGAGGTCAAGTGCTGGTTCCCCGGCGGCTCGTCCTCGCCGGTGCTGAAGGCCGAGGACCTCGACGTCCCGTACGACTTCAACTCGATGGCGCAGGCCGGCTCGATGCTCGGCTCGGGCGCGATCATCGTCGTCGATGACTCCACGCCGATTCTCGATGTCGCGATGAAGGTCGCCAAGTTCTACCGGCACGAGTCGTGCGGCAAGTGCACGCCCTGCCGCGAGGGCACCAACTGGACGGTGAAGATGCTCGAACGGATCGACCTGGGCGAAGCGACGCCAATGGACCTCGAGATCATGGCCTCGGTGCAGGAGCACATCATCGGCAACTGCCTGTGCGTGCTCGGCGACGCGATGGCGATGCCGATCGGCTCGATGATCGCCAAGTTCAAAGACGAGTTCGAAGCGCACATGGAGGCAGCCCGCATCCGTCGGGGCCTGAATGGCGCCGGTGCCTCCGACCTCGCGCTGGGCGCGCAAGGCGCGTTGGAGCAGCCACCGGGCACGCTGCTGGCCCACCAGCCGGGCGGCGATCAGGCCCCGGGCGCGCACGAGGGCGCGCCGGGCACCCACCGGGGAGGCGTGTAGCAATGCCACGGCCACAGCCGAAGACGATCACCTTCTCGATCGACGGCCGCGAGGTGCACGCGCCCGAGAACGCGATGGTCGTCGACGCCGCCAAGTACGGGGACGTCGAGATCCCGGTCTTCTGCTACGAGCCCAAGCTCGGCCAGCCGGTGGGCGCGTGCCGCATGTGTCTCGTCGAGATCGAGGGCATCCCCAAGCTCCAGACTGGCTGCTCGACGCCGGTCAAGGACGGCATGGTCGTGTACACGCAGAGCGAGCGCGTGAAGACCGCTCAGCAGTCGGTGGTGGAGTTCCTGTTGATCAACCACCCGCTCGACTGCCCCGTGTGCGACAAGGGCGGCGAGTGCCCCCTGCAGGACATCACCTTCGGCTGGGGCGGCGGCATCTCGCGCTACATCGAGCCCAAGCGCCATTTCGTCAAGCCGCTCGAGCTTTCGCCCCTGATCGCGATAGACCGCGAGCGCTGCATCCTCTGCTATCGCTGCGTGCGCTACTCCCAGGAGGTCGCAGAGGACTACCAGCTGGTGCTGCTCGAGCGGGGTGCCCATTCCTACGTCTCGACGTTCGATGGGCACCCGTACGTCGCGCCGTTCAGCGGCAACATCATCGAGCTGTGCCCGGTTGGCGCGCTCACGTCGCGGCCCTACCGCTTCAGGGCGCGTCCGTGGGACGTCGAGGACTCCGGCACCGTGTGCACGTTCTGCCCGGCGCAGTGCAACGTCAGCCTCACGGTCCGCGATGAGCTCGCGCTGCGCGTGCTCGCTCGCGACAACACCGAGGTCGACGACGGCTGGCTGTGCGACAAGGGCCGCTTCGCCTACCAGTCCTTCCACGTCGACGAGCGCATCACCGAGCCTCTCCTACGCGACGGCGGCGAGCTGCGAGCCGTGTCGTGGGAGCGCGCGCTACAGGAGGCTGCCGTCGGTCTCGCGCGCGCGGGTGCGAGGAGCGGCGCCATTGCCGGTGGCGCCAGCACCAACGAGGAGGGCCTGCTGCTTTCGCGTCTGCTGCGGGAGGGCCTGGGGACGTCGCATCTGGACTCGCGCCGCGCCGGCAGCCTGCCGCTGTCGCTGCACCGCGCGCTGAACGAGCCGCAGCTGCAGGCCAAGGTCTCAGACCTCGAGTTCGCTCACGCGGTGCTCGTGCTCGACGCCGAGCCGGTCAACGACGCGCCGATCCTCGACCTGCGTCTGCGCAAGGGCGTGCGCCGCCACCGCCTGCAGCTCGCGGTCGCCTCCCCCCACGCGAGCCTGCTGGACACCAACGCCGCGCTGTCGGTGCGCTACGCGCCCGGCGCAGGTGCGCTGTTCGCCGCTGCGCTGAACGCAGCCCTCATCAACGACCCGACGTCGGAGCAGCTCGCGCGCGAGGCGGGCGCCGAGCCTGAGGCGGTACGCGAGCTGGCGGCAATGCTGCGAGCGGCCGGCAGCGCCGGCGATGGCGCGCCCCGCGAAGGCGAGGCACCCGCCCGCGAGATCGTGATCGTATGGGGCGAGCGGCTCACCGCCGGCCCGAACGCCGCCGCCGGCGCAATCGCACTGCTCGGACTGGCCGACTCGCTCGGCATGGCCAGCGCCGACGGCGCCGGGCTGCTGGAAGTGCCCGCATTCACCAACGGCCGTGGACTGCGCGAGGCGGGCGTGCTCCCCAACGCCGGGCCGGGGCTGAGCGAGCCTGGCACCGTGAGCGGCGAGACGCCCGCGCGCGACACGCGCTCTATCGCCGAGGGCCTCGCCGCCGGCGAGCTCAGCGCCCTCTACCTACTGCACTGCGACCCGCTGCGCGACCTTGCCGAGCCCGAGCTGTGGGAGCGTGCGCTCGCGAGCGCGAGCACCATCGTCGCTCACGCATCGTTCCTGACCGAGGCGATCCGCGAGCACGCAACCGTGGTCTTCCCGGCTGAGACGTATGCCGAGAAGGAGGGCACGATCGTGCACCCCGACGGGCGCCTGCAGCGCCTGCGCCCCGCGATCGCGCGGCCGGGCGCGGTGCGCGCCGAGTGGCAGGTGCTCGTCGAGCTGGCGCTGCGGCTCGGGCTGGACCTCGACGTGTCGAGCGGCGCGATGGCCTCGCAGCGCCTGTTCGAAGCTGTGCCGTTCTACGCCGGCCTCACACTCGATGAGATCGGCGGCCGTGGCGCGCGCTGGCAGGAGCGCGCGGCAGCCGCAGCATTCCCGCCGCCCGCCACCGCGCAGGCACCGGAGGGACCCTCGGCGGCGCCTGTGCAGCCACCTGAGGACGCCGCCGATCTCGCCGGTTGGCGCTCGGTGTGGGATGCGCCCGAGGTCGAACATTCGCCGGCGCTCGCGTTCCTCTCGCCCCGCGGCGCGAACGGGCGGGCGACCGACGCCGCGACGCCTTTGTCGCTCACCGGCGGGGAGCGAGGGTGATCGCGCTCGTCGGCTACTACGAAGCCTGGTGGATCCAGATCCTGAAGGCGATCGTGATCTTCGCCGTGGGCTTGCAGCTCGTGCCGATCGTGCTGCTCGCCGAGCGTAAGCTGCTCGGCCGCTTCCAGGCTCGCTACGGACCCAACCGCGTGGGTCCCTATGGCGCGCTGCAACCGTTGGCGGACATCCTCAAGCTCCTGACCAAGGAGCAGTTCCGCCCGACCAGCTCGACCGGCTTCCTGTTCGCGCTAGCCCCCCTGATCTCGATCGTCACCGCCGTCGCCGCCTTCGCGATCATCCCGTTCGGCAACGTCCAGAAGATCTTCGGCACCCCCGTGGGGCTGTACGGAGTGGACGTTTCGATCGGGCCGCTCTACCTGTTCGCGTTCGGCGCCATCGCCTTCTACGGGATCATGCTCGGCGGCTGGGCGTCGGGGTCGAAGTACTCGTTCCTCGGCGCGATGCGCGGCGCCGCGCAGCTGATCTCCTACGAGGTCTCCCAGGGGCTCGCGCTCCTCGGGGTGATCTTCACCGCGCAGACGCTGTCGCTGACCGGCATCGTCACGGCTCAGAAAGGCATGTGGTACATCGTGCCGCAGTTCTTCGGCTTCCTGATCTTCCTCACGGCGAGCTTCGCCGAGACCAACCGCGCGCCGTTCGACCTGACCGAGGCCGACGCCGAGCTGGTCGGTGGCTACAACACCGAGTACGGTGGCGGGCGCTTTGCCTCCTACTACTTCGCCGAGTACCTCAACGTGCTTGTCGTCTCGGGCATCGTCACCACGGTGTTCCTCGGCGGCTGGCTGCTGCCGTTTGGCATCCACCCGCCCGGCTGGGTCGACCCGTTCGTGGTGCTTTTCAAGATGTCGCTGTTCACGTTCCTGTTCATATGGGTACGCGCTACGCTGCCGCGCCTGCGCTACGACCAACTGATGAGCTTCGGTTGGAAGATCCTGCTCCCGCTGGCGACACTCAATGCGCTCGTCACGGCCGTGCTGGTGGTGGTGACCCACTGATGGCAGCGACCCCGGACAGCGCCCAGGCCGACGCACCCGCGTCGCTGACGGTGGAGCGGTGGAACCCCGGCGAGGACGTGATCGAGGTCACGCGCACCCCCGCGCCGGGGGCCGCACGCGGCGCCTGGCGCACGTTCCGCGAGACCTTGCGCGGCCTGATGACGACCTTCGGCCGCTTCACCGAACACCCCGTGACGGTCCAGTATCCGGAGGAGAAGACGGCTGTCTACCCACGCTTCCGCGGACGCCACAAGCTGCACCGCTTCGAGGACACCGGCCTGGAGAAGTGCGTCGGCTGCTCGCTGTGCGCAGCGGCGTGCCCGGCCGACTGCATCCGTGTGGTCGCCGCCGAGAACACCCCCGAAAACCGAGTGTCCGCAGGAGAGCGCTACGCGGCCGTGTACGAGATCAACCTGTCGCGCTGCATCTTCTGCGGTTACTGCGAGGTCGCCTGCCCGTTTGACGCGATCACCATGGGACACGATTACGAGCTCTCCGACTACGACCGTACGGATCTGATCTTCACCAAGGAGATGCTGCTCGCCGAGCCACTCGAGCGCACGCCGCTGAGGAACGAGGGCGAATGAGCTCGGTCTTGTTCTTCATCGCCGCCATCGGCGTGGTCTCGGGCGCGGTCGGCGTGGTGGTGCTGCGCAATCCGTTCTTCAGCGTGCTCGCTCTCGTCGCGCACCTGCTGTCCTTGGCCGTGCTGTTCCTGCTCCTGCGCGCGGAATTCGTCGCGGCGGTGCAGGTGGTCGTGTACGCGGGCGCGGTGATGGTGCTGTACGTGTTCGTCGTGGCCTACGTCGGCGGCGAGGGCGAGACCATCGGCGAGCGTCTGCGCGGCGTGAGCGCGCAAGGGCCGGTCGGCTCGGGCCTGCGCCTCGGCGGCGCGATCGTCGCCGGCGCACTGCTCGTCGAGCTGTTGATCGCCCTGCTCGGCACCGGCCTGAAGGCCGTCAGCGGCTACGGCGCCGGCTATGCGCCCGGCCCGCGCGCTTACGGCACTCCCGCCTATATCGGCAACCTGCTCCTCACGCGCTTCCTGCTCGCGTTCGAGCTCGCGTCCTTCCTGCTGCTGGTCGCGGCCGTCGGCGGGGTCGTCCTCGCCCGCCGCCGCGGCGGCCTCGGCGAGGCGGATGAAGGGGGCGAGGAGGCGCGCACGCCGCTCAACCTCTTGCGCCCGCGGGGCACCGGCACGACCGCCGAGGGCGCCGGGATGCTGTCGCCGGCGGATCAAGGCAGCCCGGCACCAGCAGATCGAGCTGGAGAGCGACCCGTGGAGACGGGCGCCGGGCGACCAGCATGAGCATCGCGTGGTATCTCGCGGTCTCGGCGATCGTGTTCTCGCTCGGCGCGGTCGGTGTAATGACCCGCCGTAACCCGCTCGTCGTGCTGCTGTGCCTCGAGTTGATGCTCAACGGCGGCAACCTCGCGCTGATCGCGTTCTCGCGCATGTGGGGCAACGGCGACGGCCAGATCCTCGCGATCGTCGTCATGACCGTCGCCGCGTGCGAGGTCTGCATCGGGCTCGGCATGATCGTCGCGATCTACCGCCGCCACCTGCCGATCGACGTAGACGAGCTGCGGGAGCTGCAGGGATGAGAGGCGCGCATGCCGGCGCCGGATCGGCGTCCTCGGTCGCTCGCGTGCGAAGCACGCCACGCTCCCTGCGTCCTTGCCCGGCTTGGCCTGCCCGCCTCTCATCGGGGTCGACATCGTGACGACGACAACGTACGGCTGGCTGGTGCTGGCGTTCCCGCTGGCGGGCATGCTGGTGACCGCGCTCGGCTTTCGGACATGGCGCGGCCGCGCCGCCGGCTGGATCGCGACCGGCGCGATCTTCCTCGCGTTCCTTGCCGCGCTCGGTGCGCTGATCTCGCTGCAGGGCCACTCGCCGCAGCACCGCGAGCTCGTCTCCTCGCTGTGGAACTACGCCGTCACCGTCGGCATCGACGGCAAGATGTCGATCCTCGTCGACCCGCTGTCGGTCTACATGATCCTCGTCGTCACCGGCATCTCGACCTTGATCCACCTGTATTCGGTCTCCTACATGGACAAGGATCGCGGCTTCGTCCGATTCTTCTCCTACCTGAACTTCTTCGTCTTCTCGATGTTGCTGTTGGTGCTCGCATCGAACTTCCTGCTGCTGATCGTCGGGTGGGCGTTCGTCGGCGCCGCCTCCTACCTGTTGATCTCCTTCTGGTATCGGCGCACGACAGCCACGCAGGCGGGCATCAAGGCGTTCGTGATCAACGTGGTCGGCGACGTGGGGCTCGTGCTGGGCACGTACTTCATCTTCAAGCACACCCACACGCTCGAATTCCTGAAGGCCTTCCACGCGACCGAAGCCGGCGCCTTCGGCCACGCCAGCAACAACGGCGACCTCGTCGCCGGCTGCGTGCTGCTGCTCGTCGGAGCGTTCGCCAAGTCCGCGCAGATCCCGCTGCACACGTGGCTGCCCGACGCGATGGAAGGCCCGACCCCGGTGAGCGCGCTGATCCACGCCGCCACGATGGTCACCGCCGGGGTGTACCTGATCGCGCGCATGCACCCCCTGTTCGAACGCGCACCCGCCGCGCAGGACGTCGGCGCCGTGATCGGGGCGCTGACGCTGCTGATCGCCGGCACGATCGCGCTCGTGCAGACCGACATCAAGCGCGTGATCGCGTACTCGACGATGTCCCAGATCGGCTACATGATCATGGGTGTCTCCGTCGGCGCGTACGCCGCCGGCCTGTTTCACCTGATGACGCACGCCTTCTTCAAGGCGCTGCTGTTCATGGCCGCCGGCTCGATCATCGGCGCAATGGCCGGCGAGCAGTCGCTGGAGAAGATGGGTGGCTTCCGCAAGGCGATGCCGTTCACATACGCCTGCTTCATCGTCGGCGGCCTGGCACTGTCGGGCATACCGCCGTTCTCGGGTTTCTTCTCGAAGGACGAGATCCTGCTCGTCACCGGCGAGCGCGGCGGCTGGCACTGGGCTCTGTACGCCGCCGGCTATGTGGGCGCGTTCCTGACGGCCGTCTATACGTTCCGCATGATCTTCCGCGCCTTCCACGGCGCGCCCGTGCCCGAGGCGCGAGAACTCGAAGAGGGACATCTGCATCACGCCGAGGTGCCGCGCAACCCGGTGAACGGCGAAGAGGAGGACCTCGATGTTGGCTTCCCGGGCCCCACCCACGCAATCGCCGAAAGGGCCGTGCCGATGCGCGTTGCGATGAGCCTGCTCGCAATCGGCGCCACCGGGATCGGGCTCGTGCAGATCCCGAAAGTGGACTTCGTGATCGACGACTTCCTGCGCCCGACGTTCGCGAACTCGCCGCTGTACGAACCCCACACCAAAACCGGGCTGCTGTGGTTCGGGCTGGCGCTCGGGACGGTGCTCGGCCTCGTGGGCATCGCGCTCGCATACCGCATCTGGGTAGCCCGCCCGGGCACCTCAGCCGCGATCCAGGCGCGCATGGGCGCCGTGTACGAGCTGCTCGTGCACAAGTGGTACTTCGACGAGCTGATCGGCGCGCTGGTGGTGCGCCCCGCGGCCGCCGCGGGCGCCTTCGCGCGCGACACATTCGAGCGCGTGTTCGTCGACGAGACGCTCATCGGCGGCAGCACCGGCATCGTGCGTGCCGGATCGGCGGCGGTACGAGCGGCCCAGAGCGGCTTCGTGCGCTACTACGCCGCCCTGCTGATCCTGGGCGTCACAGGCGTTGGCTTCTACTTCCTGCTGCAGTCGTGAACCCGAGCTGAACCGACGATGCCACCGCTCTCGATCCTGATCTGGCTCCCCGCCGTGTTTGGGGTGCTGGCGGCGCTCGTTTCGGCGCTGTTCCACCACACCGGCATGACAAGCGCGGCGCCTCAGGAGGACGCCGTGGAGCAGGACACCAGCCGCGCATGGGCGGGCAGCGTGTCGGGCTCGCTGGCGATGTTGGGCGCGCTCGCGGCGCTCGGACTCGCGATCTCCTACATCGTCGACTACAAGAGCGGCGGCGCCGCGCTGCAGAACGTCACCGATGTCGTCTGGATCGCCGAACTCGGCATCCACTACAAGCTCGCGATCACGGGGCTCAACGTCTTCCTGATCGGTCTGACGACTCTGCTGTTCGCCGCGGCCATCCTCGCCGCGAACCTGCGCTCGTGGGAGCGCCCGCGGCTCTTCTACTTCCACTTCATGCTCGCCGAGACCGCCGTGCTCGGCGCATTCATCGCGCAGGACCTCGCGCTGTTCGTGGCTTTCTTCGACCTGATGTTGATCCCCTTCTACTTCCTGATCGGCGGATGGGGTCGCGAGCCTGGACGCGTGAAAGCGACCATCAAGCTCGTCATCTACACGCTCGTCGGCTCGCTGCTGATGCTCGCCGCGGCGATCGCGACCGGCGTGCTGGCCTCGCAGCAGGGCGCCCACCACATCACCTTCGTGCTCTCGGAACTGCAGAAGCTGCCGCTGAGCACCGGCTCGCAGGAGTGGATCTTCCTATTCTTCGCCGCCGCGTTCCTCGTCAAGATGCCGGCCTTCCCGCTGCACGGCTGGATGCCCGACGGCTACTCGGCGATGCCGATCGAGGTGCTGATGGTCTTCTCCGGTGTGCTGTCGAAGGTCGGCGCGTACGGCTTTCTGGCGATCGTGCTCCCCCTGTTCCCGCAGGCCGCTGCGCACTTCCAGACGCTGATGCTGGTGATCGCGCTGCTTTCGATCATCTACGGCTCGCTGCAGGCGTTCAGCCAGACCGACGCGCGCCTGATCGTCGGTTACTCCTCGGTGGCGCAGCTGGGGTTCATCACGCTGGGTATCTTCGCGCTGAACGCGCAGGGGGCGCAGGGGGCGCTGTTGCAGATGGTCAACCACGGGCTGGTGGTGGCGCCGCTGCTGTTCATCGTCGCGCTGCTCGCGCAGCGCGCCGGGGGCTCGGAGGACGTCCGTGACATGGGCGGCATCGCGTTTCGCGCACCGGTGCTCGCGTCGCTGTTTTTGATCGTGTCGCTGGCGACACTCGCGATGCCCGGCTCCTCGAACTTCGTCGGGGAGTTCCTGATCCTGCTCGGCGTCTTCAAAGCCAAGCTCGTGATCGCGATCATCGGCTTCAGTGGCGTGGTGCTGGCGAGCGTGTACGCGCTGCGCCTGTTCATCCGCTCCATGCACAACCGCGTCGGCCCGCGCGTGCGCTCGTTCGACATCAAGCCGCTGGACGGCCTCGTGCTGGTGCCGCTCGTCGGCGTGATCGTCTTCCTCGCGCTCTACCCGCAGCTCGCGTTGCACCGCAGCGAAGGCTCGGTCAAGACGGCGGTCGCGCCCGTGCAGACGGCACTGCATCCGCCGCCGGCGACGCTGGCGGCGCGCCTGCCGAGCACAAACGCCGAACCGGCGGAAGGCGGAGGCGCACCTGCCGAAGAACGGGCCGGCGAATCGGAAGGCGCGACCCCTGAAGGCGCCGGAGGGGGGGCACCGTGAGCTCGCTCGCGCCCGCGCTGGCGACGGCTCACCTGAAAGGCCCGCACATCGACTTCGCGGCGCTCTCGCCGCTGATCGCGCTGCTGGGCGGAGCGGTGCTCGTGCTGCTTGTCGGCCTGCTCGGCTCACGCTGGGTGCGCTCCCAGCTGGTGCCGACGCTGAGCCTCGGTATCCTCGGCGCGGCGCTCGGCCTGACGATCTGGCAGTGGAACGCAGACAAGTCGATCGTCTCGAGCGCGCTGCGCGTCGACGACCTTTCCCTGGCGCTGAACGTGATCCTGATCGCCGGCGGCGCGTGCGCGGTGCTGCTGGCGTGGCGCTCGCTGGCCGCGCACGAAGCGGCGCACGGCGAGTTCCACGCACTGCTGCTGAGCTCGATCGGCGGCATGTCGGTGATGGCGAGCGCCCAGAACACGATCGCGCTGTTCATCGGCCTCGAGCTCCTGTCGATTCCGTTATACGTGCTGTGTGCCACCGAACTGCGTCGTGAGCATTCGCTCGAGTCGGGCCTCAAGTACCTGATCGTCGGCTCCGTCGGCTCGGCCACACTGCTCTATGGGCTGGCACTGATCTACGGCGCGACCGGCTCCACCGACTTCTCCGCGATCGGCAGCGCCCTGTCCAACGGCACGCTCGCAACCGACCCCCTGACGCTGACCGGGATCGCGCTGTGCGTAGCCGGACTGTGCTTCAAGGCGTCTGTCGCGCCTTTTCACCAGTGGACCCCCGACGTCTACGAGGGCGCGCCGACCCCGGTCACGGCCTTCATGGCGGTCACCACGAAGGTCGCCGCGTTCGGCGCGTTCCTACGCTTCTTCGACGTCGCGCTGCTCGGCGCGCAGTCGAGCTGGGGGCCGGCGCTGGCGGTGCTCGCGACGGTCACGATCATCGTCGGCAACGTCGGCGCGCTCGGACAGTCCTCGCTGAAGCGCATGCTCGCGTACTCATCGGTGGCGCAGGCCGGGTACATACTCGCCGGCGTGGTCGTCGCGACGCAGCTGGGCGTCGCCGCGACCGTGTTCTACCTGGCGGTGTACCTGCCGATGAACATGGCCTCCTTCGCGGTGATCGTCGCGCGCGAGCGCGAAACCGGCCTCGGCGACTCGATCGAGGCGATCACTGGGCTGGGACGCGAGCGCCCGTGGCTCGCGTGGTCGATGACGATCTCGATGCTCGCGCTCGCGGGCGTCCCGGCCACGGCCGGGTTCATCGGCAAGTTCTATTTGATCGACGCCGCTGTCGCGGACGGATACACGTGGCTTGGGGTCGCGATCGTGATCGGCTCGATGATCTCGCTCGGCTACTACCTGCCGGTGGTGGCGGCGATGTGGATGCGCGAGGCGCCTGCGGGAGCCGCGCACGGATCTACAGGCGCCACAGCGCCCCCGGCTCCGGTCCCCGGCGCCCTGCCGGCGGTGGCCGGAGGCTCGCCCGAGCTGGACGCCGAGGGCGGGCTCACGCCCGCCGCCGGCGAGGCGGACCTGCCAGGGTCCCGCGGTGGCGGCCTACAGCCCGAGCTCGTGTTCGTGGCGCTGCTCGCGGCGGCGGCGACGATCTTCTTCGGCGTCATCCCCCAGCCGCTGTTCGACTTCGTGCATCACGCCGGCTCCTCGCTCGGGCTGTTCTGACGCTCGCGCGTCAGCTTCTTGTAGGCGTCGGCGATGATCGGCATGCGCAGGCGCGGGGCGCGGCGCATCACCCAGAAGGCGGCGCGCAGATGCGGGCGATCGACAACTACCAACGGCTTGCCGCGCTCGGCCGCGCGCACGATCGCGCGCGCGACGTAGTCGGCCGACATCGCCTTCTCGGGCGTCACGCCCCCGGTCGGCCCCCACTGATGCTCCTCCTCGAGCTGGTCGGTGCGGACGTCGCCAGGGCACACGACCGTGGCGCGCACGCCGCTGCCCGCGAGCTCATGCGCCAGCACCTCGCCGAGGCCAACCATCGCCCACTTGCTCGTGCAGTAGGAGGCGTAGGAGGGACCGCCGATCAGCCCGAGCTCGGAGGAGACGAGCACGATCCGGCCGTAGCCCCGCTCACGCATGGCAGGCAGCACCGCCTGGGTGAGCCAGATCGCGGCGCCGACGTGCAGACGGTAGCTGCGCTCGAAGTCCTCCGGGGTGACGTCCTCGACGAAGTCGCGCCGCAGCACGCCGGCGCAGCTGATCAGCACGTCGATCGGCCCGAGCGCGGCACTCACGTCGCTGACCGCGCGTGCACACTCCGCCGCATCCGTGAGGTCGGCCGACACCGCGTGGTGCTCGCCCTCGAGCTGGTTTGCAGCGTCGGCGAGCAGCTGGGCGTTGCTGGCCACGAGCCCGACCTTCGCCCCCAACGAGGCGAAGCGGCGCGCTGTCGCCAGGCCGATGCCGCGGGACGCTCCGGTGACGAGCACCGTCTTGCCGGCGAAGGCCGAGCTCAACCGAGCCGTCCCGAGGCCTCGGCGGCTGCTTCCGCTTCCTGCAGCTGGCGCTCCACGAGGTCGAGCCCTGCCGTCCAGAAGCCGGGATCCGCCAGGTCCACCCCGACGATCCTGCCCAGCTCCTCAGGCGATTTCGAGCCGCCCGCGGCGAGCATCTGCAGGTAGCTGGGCACGAGCTCAGGACCGGCCTGCTGGTAGCGCTCGTACACCGACAGCGCCAGCAGCTGCCCGTAGGCGTAGGCGTACACGTAGCCGGGACTGCCGATGAAGTGCGGGATGTAGGACCACCACGTGCGGTAGCCCTCGGTCAGCTCGATCGAGTCGCCGAACATCTCCGACTGGCTCTCAGCCCACAGCTCGCCGAGCCGCTCGACCGACAGCTCGCCCTGCTCGCGCCTGTTCGTGTGCACGAGATCCTCGAAGCGGTTCATCGCGACCTGGCGGAAGACGGTCGCGATCGTGTCCTCGAGGTTCTCCGCCAGCAGCGCCAGGCGCGAGGCCGGCGAGGTGTCCTCCTCGAGCAGCCGGCCGAACACGATCGTCTCGCCGAACACCGACGCCGTCTCGGCGAGCGTCAGCGGCGTGCTCTGGTGAAAGACGCCCTGCGGCGCCGCGAGCGCGAAGTGCACGCCATGGCCGAGCTCGTGCGCGAGCGTCAGCACGTCGCGCCGGCGGGCGGTGTAGTTGAGCAGCACGTACGGGAACACCGACGGCACCGCCGCGGCGCAGAAGGCGCCGCCGCGCTTGGCCGGGCGCACGGGCGCGTCGATGCGCCGCTCGTCGAAGAAGCGTTTGGCGAGCGCCCCGAGCTCGGGCGAGAACGAGGAGTAGCAGTCGAGCACGATCTCGCGCGCCTGCGCGAACGGGAAGCTGACCTCGTCCTCGGTGACCGAGGCCATGCGGTCGTAGTCGGCGATTCGCTCCACGCCCAGCAGCCGCGCCTTCAACCGATACCAGCGGCGCGGGATCTCATAGCGCCCGCGAACCGCGTCGATCAGCGCCTGCACCGACTCGTCGCTGGCCTCATTCGCGAGGTTGCGCGCCGCCAGCCAGTGTGGATAGCGGCGCAGGCGATCGTCGGTGGCCTTGTCCGCGAGCAGCGTGTTGAAAAGGTAGGCGCGCGTGCGCAGGCCCGGAGCGAGGGCCGCGGTGACGGCTTCGGCCGTCCTGCGCCGCACATCCGGATCGGGGAGCGACAGGCGGCTCAGCGCGACGTCGAGCGCGACCGTCTCGCCGGCGTCCGACGATCCGTTGGTATCGGGGAGGGCGACCTCGATCGCCGAGGTCAGCTCCTCGAACAGCCGCGTCCACGCGCCCGCGCCGGTCAGCGCCTTCTCGGTGAGGATCTTCTCCTCCGGCTCGCTCAGCAGGTGCTCGCGGTAGCGGCGAACGTTGCGCAGGTAATGCGCGCAGAACTCGAGCCCGTCGCCGGCCAGCAGCTCATCGACGCGCTCATCCGGCAAGGCCGCCCACTGCAGCTCGAAGAACAGCAGCGTCGTCTGAATCGCCGTCTCCTGCTCCTGGACCTTCTGCAGGAGCGCGCCGTTGGCCGGGTCGGCGGTGTCGGTGGAGAAGCGCAGCGCCGCGTAGTAGCCGGCGCGCGCGACGAGCTCGTAGATGGCGGCCAGCTCGTTCATCGCCTCGCGCAGCCCCTCGCTGTCGAGCTCCTCGAGCTTGCCGGCATGGCGCTCCGCGAACGCCTGCGCGCGTCTCAGCGCCTCGCCCAGCCGGCGCTCGACGCCCTCCACACCCTCGCCGTCAACCAGCGGCGCGAGGTCCCACGCAGTCGCCTGCAGCTCGGGGTCGGCGGGCTCAGCTGGGGCGGAAGCGGCCATCGTCTCGGGCAGCTTATCGACGGTGCCGGGCCAGGCACGCTCGCGCATCGGCACGCGCGAAGACGAATATGCGTCCAACCGTCAAAAGGTGCCCGCGGAGCTTGCTAGTCTCACGCTAGGCCAGCAGAGAGCGCATCGCGTGCTGTGAATCGCCACCGTCAGCGACCGGCGAGAATACGGCTCCTAGGAGTCGCTGCGGTGTCGACGGTCCTAATCGCGCTGGGGCACGTGGGCACTGCCCTCGCGGGGCCGCCCAGCGTGTCGATCACCAGCCCGCTCAACGGGAGCATGATCATTAACCCGACGCCCTCCTTCAGCGGCGAAGGGGAAGCTGGGAGCGAAGTGACGCTCGAGATATACGAAGGCGACGTCGCTGAAGGCACGGCTATCAGGAAAATGCAAACCGCGTTCTTCTTGGCTGGCACATGGTTCACCGAACCCGTCGTCGAACCCCTCAATGACGGCACCTACACAGCACGGGCAACGCAAACGAATGTCTTCTCGGAACAAGGCGAGAGCACGCCTGTGACTTTTACGGTTGAGACGGGCCGCCCTACCGTGACGCTGAACTCGCCCGAATCGCCTTCGGACAACACAACGCCGTCCTTCACGGGGACCGCGAGCGAAAAAGCTCTGGTGACCGTGCAGATCCACGCTGGAGGCACCGTGGGCGGAACGCTCGTCTCAAGGGCTACGGCCTCCGGCACCGGCGCCGGCTGGACATCGGGCAATGCGAGCCCGGCGCTGCCTACCGGTGAATACACCGCCGTCGCCACGCAAGAAAACCTTCTCGGGGCCGGCCGAAGCGCGCCGGTGACGTTCTCGGTCGTCCCACCCCCGATGGCCGCGCCAGAAGGTGCGCTCGGGCCGCCGACCGCCTCGTTCAGGTGGTTCCCTCCGATGCCGCAGACGGGGGAAGCCGTCTCGCTCGTGTCGAGCTCCACCGATACGGCCAGTCCGATCACGGCCCTTGCGTGGTCGCTCGCCAGCACCGACCCCTTCGAAAACGGCAGCAGCGTCCTCAACACGTCGTTCTCCACGCCGGGGCCTCATGCCGTGCGGCTGCGTGTCACCAATGCGGCCGGTCTCGCGAGCGTCGCCACCGAAACGATCGACGTGGTCGGCCGGGCCACGCCCCTGATGCAGCCCTTCCCAGTCGTGCGGATCGCGGGCACCTACAACGTGAGCGGGGTCAAGCTCAGGCTGCTCAGAGTCCAGCAGATGCCGGCCGGGGCGCGGGTCACGGTCCGCTGCAAGGGCCGCGGCTGTCCGCTCAAGTCCTCGAGTCGCCTCGCCGTGACCACCAAGCAGGGTGTCGCCCAGATCGAATTCAAGCGCTTCGACCGCTGGCTGCCCGCGGGCGTCTCGCTCGAAATCTCGGTGTCGAAGCCGGGCGAGGTCGGTAAGTACACACGCTTCCGCGTGCGACGCGCGAAGCTGCCTGAACGGGTCGACATGTGCCTCGGTCCGACCGGCGTCAAGCCGCTGGCGTGCCCGGACTCGTGAGCGCCGCGAGGCGCGCCGCCGCCGTCCGCAAGACGCCCTAGCATCATCGACCCCATGCACCCGACCAGCCCTGAGGTGTTCCTGCTCGCGCGCCCGTCGATCGACATCGAGGGCATGCGGGCGTACCTGCGCGACGTCGGCGGAGAGTCATGGCTCGAGCGCCGACTCGATGAGGCCTCCGATGTTCCCAACGGAGGCGAGCTGATCGTCGAGTTCGGGGGACGCGCGTGTTATCGGAGTTGGGAGCCAGGTCTCAACCCGAACGTCACGAAGGTCCGCACCGATCAGCGCGAGTACTTCGCCAACATCCTGCGCTCAGCACACGGGAGCGTGCTCGAGCACGCCAACTACTCCTTGGCATTTAGAAACGTGAGCCGTGTTTTTACTCATGAGCTGATTAGGCATCGCGCCGGCTCGGCCTTCAGCCAGGAGAGCCTGCGCTACGTGCGCCTGACCGACATCGGTTTTCGCGTGCCGCCCGCGCTCGAGCCGGTGCGCGAGCAGGTGCTCTCGATCGTCGAGCAGCTCGAGGAGTTCCAGGTCAGCGCCGCCAGGGAGCTGGGGATCGACGAGGACGGCGTGCCGTTCCACGTCAAGAAGGAGGTCACCTCGGCGCTGCGCCGGCTCGCGCCGATCGGCCTGAGCACGGACATCCTCTGGACCGCCAACGCGCGGACGCTGCGCCACGTCATCGAGATGCGCACCGCCGAGGGAGCCGAGGAGGAGTTGCGGCTCGTGTTCGACAAAGTCGCGCGGCTGATGCAGGCCGAGGCGCCAGGGCTGTTCCAGGACTTCGCGCGTCAGGCCGACGGAAGCTGGGTCCCGGAGTACCGCAAGGTCTAGCCGGGCGAGTCGAAGTCAGGCGTCCATAGTGCGCGTGCGCCACGCCCCGAGCCCGGCGAAGATCACGATCCAGGCGAGCGTCACGGCGATAGCGGTGCCCGTCGACATCGTCACGGTCGCTCCGCCTCTGGGACCATGGCCGTCGTTGAGGCTGATCGGGCTGAAGTGTGCGACCGCCTGGCTCAGGATCAGCTTGCGCGAGCTGCCGAGCGATTCGATGTTTTCCAGGATGCGGCTCGCGATCAGCTGCCAGCCGATCAGCACCGTCAGCGCCGCCGGCCGGGAGCCCGTCAGCGAGGCGAAACCGACCGCCACCACGCATATCACGCCGGTGGAGAACAGCGTGAACAGCAGGCCGTTGAGCACCAGCGCAGCGCCGGGCGTGGGCGTGCCTGAGGCCAGCGCGTAGGTGCCGATCAGGCTCAGCACATAGCCCGCCAGGACCACCAGCCACGTCAGGCCGACCGCTGCCGGGACGCGTGAGGCGAACAGCGCCAGGCGCGACCGGCCGGTCACCACGAGGTCGCGGAAGACCCCCGCTGCCAGATCGCCCGCGCCCCCGTCCGTGCCGATCATGATCGCGGCGAGCGGCCCGAAGAAGAACGCCAGCACTCGCAACGCGTCCGTGTAGCCGCTGACGCCACCCGCCGGCGAGTGTTCAGCCGGGCTCGAGGAGTGCTGGAGCGCCTTGACGATGAAGAAGATCAGCAGCGGCGCCAGCGTCAGCACCAGCGCCCAGATCAGCGTGCCGCGTTTCTTGCGCAGCTTCAGGAAGTCCGCCCCGACCATGCGTATCGCGATCGCGGGGTTCATGCCTTCACCTCCTCCGGTACGAGATCCGCGTCGAGCCGCGAGGTGATCTGCAGGAAGCGCTGCTCGAGGCTGTGCCGGACGGGCTCCAGACGCATCACGCCCACGCCCGCGCGCACGAGCGACGCGTTGATCTCAGCCGCCGTCTGCGCGTCGCCCGCGAGCACCACGCGAATGCCTTCGTCATCCGGGCGCGCCTCCGCTACGAGCGCACTGCCCTGCAGCAGGGTCAGCGCACGAGAGGGATCGTCCACTGCGAGGATCAGCTCGTGACGCGCGCCGCCGCCCGCGGCGAGGTCGGCGATCGCGCCCTGCGTCACGATCTTGCCGCGGTCGACGATCGCCGCCGCGTCGCAGGTCTTTTCGACCTCGTCCAACAGGTGCGAGGAGATGAACACCGTGCGCGCCTCCTGCTCGACCATCGCGCGGATCATCTCGCGGAACTCCTGGATGCCGCCCGGATCGAGGCCGTTGGTCGGCTCGTCCAGGATCAGCAGCAGCGGGTCCGCCAGCAGGCAGCGCGCGACCCCGAGCCGCTGGCGCATGCCCATCGAGTAGCTCTTGACCTTCTCACCCGCGCGTTCGGCCAGGCCGACGCGCGCCAGCGCCGGCTCGATCCGCGCGTAGGTCTCCGGGCCACGAACCGCGGCCACGATCCGTAGGTTCTCGCGCCCGGTGAGGTGCATGTGAAAGCGCGGCTCCTCGACGATCGCGCCAACGCGCTGCAGCGCCTGTGCCCGCTCCGCCGGCACCGGGTACCCGAGCAGCTGCATCGTGCCCGCGCTCGCCTGCGTCAGGCCCAGCAGCGTACGGATGATCGTCGTCTTGCCTGCGCCGTTGGGACCGAGGAAGCCGAACGCCACACCGCGCGGCACCTGCAGGTCGATGCCGTCCAGCGCCGTGCGCTCGCCGAAGCGCTTGGTCAGGCCGTGCGTCTCTATCGCCGGCTGTGAGGAGCTCGCGTCCATTCCGGCCCCATGATGCCAGCCGAGCTGGCGGCGCGGATAAGATTTCCCTTTAACCAGGCTGCTGACAGTGCGCACGCCGCGAGAGGCGGCCGGAAGGCCGCCCCATAAAAATGACGTCCTCAGGCCTCCTCGGCCTGCAGCTGCTTGACCTGCTCCTCCAGCGCGCCCATCACCGCCGGGTCGCGCAGCGTCGTCACGTCGCCCAGCGCACGCCCCTCGGCGATGTCGCGCAGCAGGCGGCGCATGATCTTGCCCGAGCGCGTCTTGGGAAGGTCATCCGCCCAGATGATGCGCTTCGGTCGTGCGAACTTGCCGATCCGCTCCGCCACCGACCCGCGGATGCTCTCAGCAACCCGATCGTCGCCCTCGAGGCTTCCCTGCAGCGTCACGAACGCGACGATCGCCTGTCCGCTCTGCTCGTCGTGTTGGCCGATCACCGCCGCCTCCGCGACATCCGGGTGGGCCACGATCGCCGACTCCACCTCCGCCGTGGAGAGACGGTGGCCGGACACGTTGACCACGTCGTCGATGCGGCCGATCACCCACAGATGGCCGTCCGCGTCACGCCGCGCAGCGTCGCCCACGAGATACGTCTCAGGACCGAAGCGCGAGAAGTACGTCTCGACGAACCGCTCCGGCTCCTTGTACAGCGTGCGCAGCATCGACGGCCACGGGTGCGTCAGCACCAACAGGCCCTGGCCCTGCTCAATCGGCTCGCCCGTCGACTCGTCGCGCACCTCCGCGAACACGCCCGGGAAGGGAAACGTCGCCGAGCCCGGCTTCGTCGGGGTGATCCCCGGCAGCGGCGTGATCATGATCGCCCCCGTCTCAGTCTGCCACCACGTGTCCACGATCGGACAGCGCCCTGAGCCGATCACCTTGTGGTACCACAGCCATGCCTTCGGGTTGATCGGCTCGCCCACCGACCCCAGCAGCCGCAGCGAGGACAGGTCGTGCCGGTTCGGCCACTCTGCGCCCCACTTCATGCACGCGCGGATCGCCGTCGGCGCGCAGTACAGGATGCTCACCCCGTAGCGCTCCACGAGCTCCCACCAGATGCCCTTGTGCGGGTAGTCCGGAGCCCCCTCCCACATCACCGACGTGGCGCCGTTGCACAGCGGCCCGTACACGATGTAGGAGTGGCCCGTCACCCAGCCGACGTCCGCCGCGCACCAGTACACGTCGGACTCCGGCTTGACGTCGAACACGTAGCGGTGCGTCGCCGATACGCCCGTCAGGTAGCCGCCGGTCGTGTGCAGGATGCCCTTCGGCTTGGCCGTCGAACCGGACGTGTACAGGATGTACAGCGGGTGCTCCGCGTCCAGCGGCTCAGGCGGGCACACCGGATCGGCGGCCGCGACGATCTGCTCGTAGAACACGTCGCGGCCCTCCTGCATTTCACACGGCGTGCCCTTGCTCTGGACGACCACGATTTTCTCGAGGCTCGCGAGGTCACCCATGACCTCGTCCACGCGGTCCTTCACCGGCGCCGTCTTTCCCTTGCGCGCAGCGCCGTCCACCGTGATCAGAACCCTCGCCTCGGAGAACTCCATGCGCTCGCGCACCGCCTCCGCCGAGAAGCCGCCGAACACCACGTTGTGCGGGGCGCCGATGCGCGCGCACGCCAGCATCGCCACGACCACCTCCGGGATCATCGGCAGGTAGATCCCGACGACGTCGCCCTTGCCAACGCCGAGATCCTTCAGCGCGCTCGCGAAGCGTTCGACGTCGCCCAGTAGCTCCCCGTATGTGATGTCGCGCTCCTGCCCGTCCTCGCCGCGCCAGTGCAGCGCCACACGCTCCCCCCTGCCGGCGACCACGTGCCGATCCAGGCAGTTGTAGGAGACGTTGAGAATGCCGCCCGTGAACCACTTGTAGAACGGCGGGTTCTCGTCGTCGAGCACGCGCGTCCAGTGCTGGAACCAGTCGAGCTGCTCCGCCTGCGCCGCCCACCATGCCTGCGGGTCGCCCGCAGCCTGCTCGTACACGGCAGGGTCTTTCAGCAGCGCGTGCTCGCGAAACTCCTGTGACGGATCGAACTTCTCCACCTCCAGCAGCGACGCCAGCTCTGCGTCGAGCTCCTCGCCTGCCACCGGATCGGGTTCGATCGACATGGCTCCGGCGCTCAGCTGCGCCCGCTGCGCTTGCGCCGGCGCCGGCGCGAGGAGCCTTCGCCCGCCGCGGCGGGTGTCGGTGCGGGCGTCGCGCCGGCCGCCGCCGGGCTGGGCGACAGGCGTCCGCCCCCTCCCGCTTCGGCGCGCAGTTGCGCCTGTGAGGGCCACGGTCGCGCTTCGCCCGCCGCCCACGCCGGAGGGTCGCCCTTGGGCCAGCGACCGATGAACAAGATGCCCATCATCACCAACCAAAACGCGGGCACCAGTTGCAGCTCAGCGCCGCCGATCGGCAGGAAGATGAGCAGGGCGGCGAACATGCCCACGAAGGCCATCCAGCGGGGCAGCAGCCCTACGCGCAGCGCGTTGATCATCGTCGCGATCATGCCCGCGGCGAGCGCCAGTCCCGCAAGCAGGTCGACGTAGTCGGCCACGGTGTTCGCGGTGCCGCTCGTCAGCGCCTGTTCGACCGCGTGATTTGAGTAGTCGTGGCCGGTCACGAAGTTGTGCGTCTCGATCGCGCTCGCGATCTGGTGTCCGAGGCTGACCAGCGCCACGGATATGCCGCCGACGATCAGCAGCGGGCGCGCGGCCGGCCACGTCGTCGGACGCCGGAAGCGCGTCGCGTCCAGCAGCGCCAGCAGGACGAGCGTCAGCGCACCGATCGCGATCGCCGCCAGCAGGCTGCCGGCGATCAGCGCGAACGCATGGTGGCTCACGAATTTGACCTCCGGCGTGCGCGGGCTGACCGCCGGGTTCGCCACGCCCGACAGCGCCGGTCCCAGGCCCTGCACCAGGCCGACCGTCGGGGCGCCGCTGAGCGTCCCCGAGATGATGATCGCGCTGATCAGGTAGAGGAAGCCGCCCGCGAACGCCGGCACCGCCAGGCGGCCGCGACGATACGCCTCGCGTGCCAGCTGCTGCTTGATCTCTGTCGCGCTGGGCATGAGCAGGGCAGTCTATGATGCGAGCATGGAGAGTGGCGGACTCGGTGACATGTTCGGCGATCCCGAGGAGCTGCAGCGACGGCTTGCCGAGTTCGCCGAGCAGATGCAGGGCAACCAGCGCCTGGTGTGGGCCGACAACGCCATCAAGCTCGCGGTCGACATGACCGTCGCGGCGGTCGGGCGCATCAACGTGCAGGGCAACGCCGAGGCTCAAGCCGAGCAGATCCGCACAGTGATCGCGCGCGTGTTCCCAGAGGCCGTCGCGCTCGTCCGCGAGGCCCGCGAGGGACTTCAGTAGTCCAGCCGGCGCGTAGCGCCGTCCTGGACGAACTCGAATCCGATCCAGCCGGCGCGTAGCGCCGTCCTGGACGAACTCGAATCCGATCGAGCCGGCGTGAAGCGCCGTCATCGACGAACTCAATACCCAGCGGCGCCGGCGCGCTCCGCTTGCCGCTCGGCCTCGCGTGAGGCACGCCCGGCGTGGAGTACCTCGCGGAAGGACCGGAAGCGGAATATGAACACCACCGCCCCGAGACCGATCAGCGCGGTGAACACCGCGATCGCGATCTGCTGGCCGACCGAATATGCCGCCACGACCGCCGTCGGAGCGCTCGCCGCGAACACCTTGACGAGCAGCGCCTGTTGGACGCCGGCGCCACCAGGCGTGAACGGCACCGCGCCTGCGACCTGGTTGACCGCGAAGACGAGCAGCACGTTCTTGACCGAGCCACCGACGCGGAAGGCGTCGAGCAGGAACCAGAAGGCGACGAACCGGCAGATCCATCCGAGCGCCTGCAGCGCCGCGACCTCCCGCAGGTAGCGACGACGGTCACTCAGGATCGTGAGGCCCTGACGAACGCGCGACCAGAACGCCTTCGCGCGCTCGGACAGCAGCGCGAACGCAACGACTGCGAGCAGCCCGAGCGCCGTCAGTCCGAACAACGTCAACTGGAAGTGCTCCGCGAGGTATGAGATGTCGAACGAGCTCAGTTTCGAGAAGTCCGGCGGCTTCGGGAACACACCCTGGGTGAACGCGAAGATCAGCACGAACACGCCCACGCCGACGTCGAAGATCGACTCGACGAAGAAGGCCGCGGCGACGGTCGGGTAGCGCGAGCCGGGAATCGAAGAGCGCGTCAGGAACAGCTTGATCACATCCCCGCCGCGCGCCGGGACCACGTTGTTGAAGCCGACGGCGGCGACGTACGCTCCCCATACCCGTCGCCACTGGAAGCTGGTGGCCGGGTAGGCGGCGCGCAAACTGTTGAAGAAGGCGCGCGAGCGCAGCGTCAGGTTGAGCCCGAAGAACGCGAGGCCCGCCAGCAGCGCGAGCCAGTCAACGGCCGCGAGATCCGCGAAGAACTGCCCGGCCGCGCTCAGGAACGAGCTGATGCTCTGGCCGAGCGAGGCGGAAGCGAGGAGCGCTGTCACTGCCTCAGCGTACGGTGCCGGAGGGCGCCCAGACGACCCCGCCCGGCATCGCCGCCGCTCGTCGGTGCGCACGTCCGACCTCGCGGTCGAGTCCCTATCGTTGCATCACCTCATCATGGCCACTACTTCGGGACAGAAGCACGCATGAGCGGCGCGGAACTCGGGCTTGCCGTGTCCGTGTTCTTCGCCTGCGCTGTCGAGGCGGTGGAGGCACTCACGATCGTTCTCGCCGTCGGCTCCACGCGCAGCTGGCGCTCAGCGATGACCGGTGTCGCAGTCGCGCTGCTCGTGCTCGCGACGATCGTCGCGGCGCTCGGTCCCGCAATCACGAGCCTGCCGCTCGGGCTCCTGCGAGTGCTCGTCGGCGGCCTCCTGCTGATCTTCGGCCTGCAGTGGTTGCGCAAGGCGATCCTGCGCTCAGCCGGCCTGAAGGCCAAGCACGACGAGTCGGCGGCCTACCAGGAGGAGACCCAGGCGGCGCTCGCCGCCGGCCAGACGCAGCCCGGCTTCGACGGATATTCCTTCACGGTTGCCTTCAAGGGCGTGCTGCTCGAGGGGCTCGAGGTCGCCTTCATCGTGCTGACCTTCGGCGCGAACCAGCACAGGGTCCCGCTCGCCGCGGCGGCGGCCGCCCTCGCGGTGCTGGTCGTGGTGGCAGCGGGATTCGCCGCCTCAGCGCCGCTCGCGCGAGTGCCCGAGAACACGCTCAAGTTCGGCGTCGGCGTGATGCTCAGCTCGTTCGGGATCTTCTGGGGCGCTGAGGGGGCCGGCGCGCACTGGCCCGGCGGTGATGCGGCGCTCCTGGCGATCATCCCCGGGATCCTGCTCGCGTCCACCGCGATGGCCTGGGCCATGCGGCGGTGCGTGGCGCGCGCCAGCGACGAGGCCGCGGCAGTCACCAGCGAGACGCCTCGGCCGGCGAGCCTCGGAGCATGAGCAGCGTCAGACGGATCCTGCTGGGCACGTGGGAGTTCGTCGTTGGCGACGACTGGCGCACGGCGGTCGGGGTCGTCTTCGCGCTGGGGCTCACAGCGATCGTCGCCACGACCGATGTCGCCGCGTGGTGGATCATGCCGCTGGCCGTGCTCGCGATCCTCGCGCTCTCGCTGCGACGCGCCGTCCGCGACACGTCGCGTGGCGGCTGAGATGCGCTAGAAAGCTTCAATGCCGACGCGTGCCGCGAACAGCGGAGGTCTCCGGGTAGCGGTCACAGGCCCGACCGGCGAGATCGGCCAGGCGGTCGTGGACGCGCTCGAGCGCTCACGCGAGGTGCGGTCAATCCTCGGCATGGCACGCAGGCCGTTCGACCCACAGGCGCGAGGCTGGAAGAAGGTCTCCTACCGGCGTGGCGACGTCCTCGACCGTGACGCCGTCGATGCGCTCGTGCGCGATGCGGACGTGGTGGTGCACCTGGCGTTCATGATCATGGGCGGCGCCAAGGAGAGCCGCGAGGTCAATCTCGTCGGCTCGCGCAACGTGTTCGAAGCGACCGTCGCGGCCGGCGCACAACGAATCGTCTATGCGTCATCGGTGGCCGCCTACGGGTTCCATCGCGAGAACCCCCAGCCGCTCACCGAGGAGGTCCCCGCGCGGGGCACCGCCGCCCATTACTACTCCGCGCAGAAGGCCGAGGTCGAGGCGCTGCTCGCGAGGACGCTCGCAGGCGCTCGCACCGCCGGCTACGTCTTCCGCCCATGCATCGTCGCCGGGCCACAGGCCCCGCTGCTGATCGACAGCCTTCCCTACACGCAGATCTCAGAGCGCCTGCCGGGGCCCGTGCTCAGCCTGCTCGAGGGCGTGCCGATACTCAAGCCCGTGCTGCCGGACCCCGGCGTGCCCTTCCAGCTGGTCCACCACGACGACGTCGCCAGCGCAATGCGCGCCGCGGTGCTCGGCCGCGGCTCGCCGGGCGCGTACAACCTCGCCGCATCCGGGGAGTTGACGATCAAGGTGCTCGCCGACGAGCTCGGCTGGTACTCGATTCCGGTGCCCGAGCTGGCCGTCGATGCGGTCGCGGACATGATCGCGAGACTCGGCTTCCTGCCCGCGCAGGCGCAGTGGATCGCCGCTTTCCGCGAGCCCGTGCTGATGAGCGCCGCCAAGGCGCGGCGCGAGCTCGGCTGGCGCCCGAAACACGACGCCCTGCAGACGCTGCGCGAGACGATCCGCGCGACGCGCCTGGATCCGCTGATCCGCTGATCGCCGGGACAGCGGACTGCGCGGCCGCAGTGCTCGAGCCCATAGGCTAAGCAGCCCGTGAACGCCTCGCAGGCCGCCGATAGTCACGCCTCCAGCCGCCGGGTGGCGGTCGTCACCGACAGCACGCCCTACCTCCCGCAGTCGCTGATCGAGCGCTGGGCGATCCGGCAGGTGAGCCTGTATGTCGGCTGGGACGGCGACCTGCGAGCCGAGGACGAGTACCGCGACCTCGATGCCTTCTACAAGAGGCTGCACGACTCGCCGCAGCTGCCGACCACCTCCCAGCCTTCGATCGGCGACTTCGTCTCGTGCTACGAGCCGCTCCTGAGCGCGGGCTGCGACGTGGCGTCGATCCACATCGCCGGCGGTCTCTCGGGCACGTGCGAGAGCGCGCGCGAAGCGGCGCGGATCGTCTCAGAACAAGCGCATCCGGGTCGGGTGGAGGTGCTCGACAGCCAGACCGGAGCGGGCGGGCTTGGCTGCCTGACGCTACTCGCCGCCGAGCTCGCTGCCGAGGGCGCCACACTCGAGGCGGTGATCGACGGCGTCCGTCGTGGCCGCGAGAGCCTTGACATCTGGTTCTGCCTGGACACCCTGGAGTACCTGCGCCGCGGCGGGCGCATCGGTGCCGCACAGGCGCTCGTCGGAACGGCGTTGAAGGTCAAGCCGATCCTCACCTTCGCCTCGGAGATCGCGCCCGTGGGTCGCGTTCGCACGCACCGGCGGGCGCTCGAGCGGATGGTCGCCTACCTGTTGGAGCTGCGCGACCGCGGAGCGAGCGACTGGATCGTCCAGCACGCGCAGGCGCCCGGCGACGCCGAACGACTGGTCAGCGAGGGCACCGCGCTGTTCGGTTTCGGTCCGCTGTTCTGCACCGAGGTCGGCCCGGTGCTCGGCGCGCACCTCGGCTCGGGCATGCTCGTCGGCGGGATGACCCGGCCCTGAGCGCTGTCCGGAGGCTCGCTACAGCGGGCTCATCATGACCACGGTCTCAGCGCGGATCGTCGCCCACTCCTCCGCCTGCAGGCCGCGTGCGAACTCGTCGATCTTGCCTTTCGGACCAGTCACCGTGAACGCGAGCTGCGACGTAAGCATGTGGGGATGCTCGACGATCTTGCATTCCAGGCCAAGCTTCGCGGCCCAGTCGCGCATGCTCTGCTCGACTTCCTCACGGATCAGCCGACCCGAGCTGATGACCAGCGAGCGCGTTTCGATCGCCTCGAAGTCGCGCTCAGCGACCGCTTCGGCCTGACGCTCCTCGGCGGTTGGGGGCGGATCGGTCTGGCGCCAGGTTTCGCGCTCGTCGTCCCAGTAGCTCACACGCACCTGCGCCGTGACCCCATCACGAGCGAGCACCTCTTCGAGCGCGCGACGCGCGGCCGCGAGCGTCTGCTCATCAGCGGCGTAGGCGAACAGAAGCCTGCCGTCGTGCGTGATGACGACGTCGCGCGGCATCGTCTCCTCGAGGTCCTTCACGACGTCCGGCCCGCGAATGCGCCCGAGCAGCGAGCGCAACGCACCGGCGGGCTCCGGCACATCGAGCTCAGCCTCCAGGCGCCAATCCTGGTCGTTCGCGCTGTCGTGCGACTCGGCCTCCATGGTGGGGACGATATCGGCTCGGTGGATAGTCCATCGCCTGTTGGGTGTGTTCGGCGTTCCCCCTCAGCGGACGAGGTGACGCAGATCGAGCGCCGCGGGCTTGCCGATGAAGAAGCCCTGCGCAAGATCGACGCCGAGCTCGCTCAGGAGTGCGAGCGTCGCGCCGTTCTCCACCCCCTCCGCGATCGTCTGCAAGCCGAACCCCCGGGCCAACGCAACGACGCCCGAGACGACGGCCCGCGAGCGCCTGTTCTCGACGAGATCGCGGACGAAGTCCACGTCGATCTTCAGATAGCTGAGCGGGAGGTGCTTGAGGTATGTGAGCGCGGCGTAGCCGGTGCCGAAGTCGTCGAGTGCGAACCGGCAGCCGATCGCCTGGAGTCGATCGGCGAAGCGCGTGGCCCCGACGATGTCCGATATGACCGCCGTCTCGGTGATCTCGAAGGTGATCAGCGACGGCGCTGCGCCGCTTTGCTCCAGAGCGCGTTCGGCAGCCTCGACGAACGACGAGCGAACAACCGTCTGGGCGGATACGTTCACCGTCACCGCCTGGCCGCTCGCCGCGATCTTCGCTGCCTGCTCGAAGACCCATTCGTCGATCGCGGTGACGCTGCCGTGGCGCTCGGCCGCCGCCAGGAGCGCTGCCGGGCCCACGATCGCTCCATCCGTGGAGCGCATCCGCAGCAGCAGCTCCTGCATGATCGCCACTTCACTGGTCAGGTCGATGATCGGCTGCGCGTAGATCAGCAGCCGCCCTTCCGCGAGCGCCTCCTCGACGCCATGGACCAGGTCCAGCGTCCGCAGTTCCTCGCGGATGCGCAATTCGCGTGCCCGCTGCTCGGTGACGTCCGCGAACACAGCCACCGCACCCAATCGTGTCCCCTTCTCGTCATACAACGGGTTTGCGGTGGTGCTCATCAACACGTCCCCCCGCGGCGTCTGCACGAGCAGGTCGAAGTCCCTGACGACCTCGCCCTGCAGCGCCCGAACTATCGGCAGCTCGTCCAGCGACAGCTGGCGACCCTCGGGCGTGCGCGGCCAGACCTGTTCGATCCAAGAGTCCGGGTCAGACTCCGCCGAGCCGTCCATGCTCATCAGCTCGATCGCTCGCCGGTTGAGGTGCGTGGGATGGCCGTCCAACCCGCACGCCACGACTGCGACGTCGACGCTGTCGAGGAGGACGTCCAACAGGTTTCCCTCCTGACACGTCATGTGCCGCAGGCGACGTCGGCCGCCTCCGCGGGCCATGAACATGGTTAATGATCGACGCGGGCCGGTAACGCTTGGATACCTCACACGCGCGATTTGTCGGCGATGGGCTCCTCCGCATGGGCCAGCTCACCGTCCACCTCGCCGCCCATCGCCAGCGCGACCAGCTGCGCCCGGGTGTGAGCTCCGAGCTTGGCCATCGAGTTGCGCACGTGCGTCCGTACTGTGGACGGCGAGACGTACAGCGTCTCGGCGATTTCCTGAGTCTCGCGTCCCGTAGCGATCAGGGCGAGCACGGTACGCTCGCGGCCGGTGAGCAGCCGCACCGGGCGCGGTTCGGGGTTGGCGGCGGAGGATTGGCCCGCAGCCAACGCGAGGTGGATCGTGAGGTGTCGATCGTCCACGAACTCCAGACGCGCAGCGATGTCGATCGGCACCTCCGATCCGTCCGCCTCGATCGAGGCGCGCGCTCCGGCATATTCGCCTGAGCTCAAGAACGCCTGCCAGCGCTTGGGCACAGCTCGCGCGACACGCTCCATATCGGATCGGTTCGAGGAGCTCATCTGCCTTCTTTGGAGACCGAAAGGGCGGTCGCGACGTAGCTGATGATCGTGCCCGCGAAGCGGTCTGTCAGGGCCGCGTGGCCGTGCAGGAGCCGGTGATAGAACGGCCCGTAGAGCAAGTCGAGCGCGGCCTCGACGTCTGTCTCCGGGGGGATCTCGCCGCGCTCGATCGCGCGCTGCAAGGCGCTGCGCGCGTCCTCGCGCCGCGGTTCAACGAAGTGCTCGCGGTATTCCCGGGCGAAGTCAGCGTCGATCTGCGCACGCGCAACGAACGACGCGACCGTCCGCCCGTACGGCTTCGCAGTCAGCTCACGCGTCCACGGGAGGATCAGCGCGCGCAGGTCACCGACGAGCGAGCCCGTGTCGATCGCCTCTGGGATCGCGAGATCCCACTCGCTGCGTAGCGCATCGAGCGCGAGCAGCTCCTTCGACGGCCACCATCGGTAGATCGTGGCCTTGCTCGCCCCGGCTCGCTCGGCCACAGCCTCGATGCTGATCTCGCTCACGTCGCGCTCCAGCATCAGGTCGCTCACGGCACCCAAGATCGCCAGCCGCGAGCGCTCGCTGCGGGGTCGGCCGCGCTGGGTTGCCCGCTCGGCTGTCTCAGCGCCCAACATCAGGATCCCGCCAGCTCGCCGTCGATCATGCATGCTCCCTTTGCGCTCGTTCAAATGAGATCGTGGAGAAAGTATATCGAAACGATACGTCTCGTATCGTAACTCTGCTGCCCTCGGAGGTGTGCGGGGTTGCCAGCTCGTGACGGAACCGGCGAGGCACTTGGACATCGCTCGACCGCCTGCCTGGCTGTCAGCCCCGTAGGATGCACCCGTGATCCAGCCCGGCGATCAGGCCCCCGACTTCGAGCTGGCCGACCAGGATGGCCACCCCGTCAAGCTCTCGGACTTTCGTGGCCGGCCAGTGGTCGTCTACTTCTATCCGAAGGCCGACACGCCAGGCTGCACAACCCAGGCGTGCGGCGTCCGCGATCATCACGCCAACTACGAGCAGGCAAACGCGGTCGTGCTTGGAATATCGCCGGATCCCGTGGCAAAGGTCAAGAAGTTCCACGACAAGCAGGGGCTGAACTTCACGCTGCTCGCCGACCAGGATCACGCTGTCGCAGAGCTCTACGGAGTCTGGGTCACCAAGAGCATGTACGGGCGCACCTATCTCGGCAACGAGCGAACCACGTTCATCATCGATCCCGCCGGGAAGATCACCGCGGTGCTGCGCAAGGTCAAGCCTGCCGAGCACGACGCGCTGGTACTGAGCGCGCTCGCGCCCCTCACCGCAGCAGTCGCGAAAGGCGGCGGTCCTTGAGCGCGCGCCCCTCGGTCTGGCAGGTCGGGCAGTAGGCGATCACGTAGTCCTCGAAGTGGACGGCGAGCAACGTCGTCGCGCAGCGCGGACACGGCTCTCCCTCATGGCGGTGGACGCGCAGCGGCATCGGCAGCTTGTCCGGGATCGGCAGGCTGATCGCCTCCTCGTAGTGCGCGAGCGCCGCGCCGAGGGTCTCGCGGATCGCGTCTTCCAGCTGCTCGACTTCGTCCGCGTCGAGGTCGGCGCCGCGCTTGTACGGCGAAAGCTGCGCCTGCCACAGGATCTCATCGACCCACGAGCGTCCGATTCCGGCGATGACGTGCTGGTCACGCAGCAGCGCGTGCAGCGGGCGGGGCGCGTCGAGCAACTCCCCGAGCCCGGCGTCGCCGCCCGGCTGCGGCCACGCCTCAGGCCCGAGCGTCGCAAGCGCGTCGTCCCCGTCGAGCTCCTCTGCACGGAGCAGCTTCACCCACGCGGCCTGCTTTGAGCCGAACTCGCGCAGACGCAGCTCTCGGCCGTCGTCGAAGCCGATGAGCACGCGTGAGGTGCGGTCGCGCGGCCCGGCGGGCTTGGCATACAGCTGCAGGCGACCGGCCGACATCAGGTGCATGAGCACGGCCAACCGGATCGGATCATCCGCGGCGCCTTCTACCTCGATGATCAGCTGCTTTCCGCGTCGGCGCACCGCGACGACGCGACCTCCGACGAGCGTCGACAGTGGCGGGTCGAACGTGCGCAGCGCGTTGATGCCCGGTGCCCGCGCGTAGGCGATCCCCGCGCCGCTCAGCGCAGCGTCGAGCAATCGCGCGGTGATCTCGACCTCGGGCAGCTCCGGCATCGCCCTCCATCGTAGGCAGATGCCGGAGCGTGCCAGCGGCTGTCAGGAGATCGGCGGGCCTTCGTACTTGACGCCCTTCGGGCTCGTCCAGCGCACGCGCCAGAACTGCCCTGCGGTCGAGGAGCGGAGGCTCCAGTAGCCGGCGCTGTTGGTCGTGACCGTGGTGAGCGTCTTGTAACGCCGAGCTCCCCTCGCTTTGACCAGGATGGTCACCTTCGTCGGACCGCTCGCCGGGCGGACCAGACCCCACAGCGAAACAGCGTGGCCGTGGCCGCTCACCGTGAGCGGGATCGGCCAGCCGAAGTACAGCGGCTTGGCTCTGCCGTTCGAGTACTCGAGGCCCGTCTGGAAATTCGCCGGCCCGCCCAGCGGGTCATCTTTGAGCAGGTACTGCGAGAACGCCGCCACGCGGGGGTTGTTGTAGGCGATGTGCTCGGCGATCGCGTCGAATTCGGCCTGCTTGGCGGCGGACACCCCGAGGAACTTGTTCGGGAAGCTCTGCACGCCGAACTCGGTCAGGTAGATCGGCACGCCGCCGGGGATCGCGTGTGCACCTGCGGCGAGGTTGAGCGCGTTCGACAGCCGTGACAGCGCGCCGATCGTCACGTTGTCGCGTTCTCCAGGCACGTAGTACGGGCCGGCGGGCAGCGTGTACGCGTGGTGCGCGTAGCCGGAGATCTGCAGCTCGCTGCACGAGCCGGCTTTCCTGTATTTCGCGTTCAGGCACAGGGCTTCGCGCATGAACGCCAGCGGCGCCACGGGGTGGCGCATGGCGACCTTCGAGCCTTCCCGGCGCGGGTTGACCTTGTCGAAACCGACCGGCGCAGTCTCGCCGAACAGCACTTTGGGGTGTGCCAGTCCACCGGCTTGCAGTCCCGCATAGCCCGCCTGGTAAAGCCCGCGGTAGATGCGTCCGGAGGCCGACGTGCCGTTGGAGTTCCACTGCGGCAGCAGAAACACAGACTCGTTCGGCTCATTCCAGATCGAGTAGGTCGAGACCTCCGAGCCGAACTCGCGCGCCACTGCCGTCGTGAATTCTTCGAAGTCCTTCGGGTCGGGGCGAGTGATGTAAGGGGCCGTGTGGTTGGCGGTCGCCCAGCGCGGTGCGGGACCTGTGATGGTCAGCAGAACCGGCCAGCCAAGCTTCTTGATTTCCGGGAGCAGCGTGCCGTAGTTGCCCCAGTCGTAGCTGACGGGATTGGTTGCCTGGAAGCTCGGCTTCGTAGCGCTGGTGGGGGCCGGAGCGACTTCGCTCCATTTGAGCTCGATGCGTAGGGCTTTGACGCCCAGATATTTCAGCTGTTGAAGCGTGTGCTGGCGCGTATTGCTCTTGAGCAGCACCGAGGAGGCCTCGAAATAGGTGAGCTGACCATGAGATGCGAGCGCCTGACCGGCGCCGGCGGAGCCTGCCAGAACGGCGCAGGCGAGCGTTGAAATGAGAAGCGTGCGGATTTTGGGCATGGTCGCTTGAGACACCTCGGCGCAGAGAAGGTTGCGGTCTAGATAGCTTTCGGTCGATGAGCGCCCCAATCGCACCGGACGACATCGTCGAGACCGCCGCGGAGGCGGAGGCTAACAGCCGTACCCCGCTGCTGGTGCTCGAGCCGTTGCGAGCCTTTCTCGACGCATATGGCCTGGGCGAGGGAGACCTGCGGGCGACCCCCATCGGCGAGGGCCACTCCAACGTCACCTACCTGATCGAGCGCGACGACAGCGAGGTCGTTCTGCGGCGCCCTCCGCGTCCGCCGCTGCCGCCGAGCGCGCACGACGTGCTGCGTGAGGCCCGCCTGCTGCGAGCACTGCAGAACACGCCGGCGCGGGTGCCCGACGTGCTGGCGGTGTGCGATGACCCCGAGACGATCGGCGCACCGTTCTACGTGATGGAGCGGATCGAGGGCGAGGCGATCGTCGCCAGCGTGCCCGCCCCGCTCGACACGCCGGCGGAACGTCGCCGCATAAGCGAGCAGCTGATCGACGCGCTGGTGGAGATCCACGCCGTCGACTGGCGCGCGGCCGGCCTCGAGGGCTTCGGCAAGCCAACCGGCTACCTGGAGCGCCAGCTTCGGCGCTTCGGCGGTCTGTGGGAGCTCAACAAGACGCGAGAGATCCCCGCCGTCGAGACTGTTGGCGTGTGGCTGGCGGAGCACATGCCGAGCTCCGGCCCAGCGACGATCGTGCACGGCGACTACCGGCTCGGCAACACGATGTTCGCGTCGCAGGCGCCCGCCCGCCTGAACGCCGTGCTCGACTGGGAGATGGCCACCATCGGCGACCCGCTGGCCGACATCGGCTACATGTGCATGATGTGGGCGCAGGAGGGCGATCCGAGCGAGGGTCTGCGAGCGCATCTCGGCAACGTCACGCGCGCAGAGGGCTTCTACACCCGCGAGCAGCTGATCGCCCGCTACGAGGAGCGTTCCGGGCGCTCGGTAGGGGAGATCCGCTGGTATATGACGCTCGCGCTGTGGAAGAGCGTGGTGTTCATGGAGGGCAACTACAAGCGCGCGATCGCCGGCACCACCGACGACCCCTACCTGCACCAGTTCGGCGACGGTGTGCTCGAGCTCGCGGGTCGGGCAGAGGAGGTGGCGCTCGGTGGCTGAGCCCGCGCACGGGGGCGAGACCCGCCCAACGCACCAGTCATATGAGGACCCGCCTGGCATCGACACGGGCGGGGCGCGCTCGGCGCTCCTGATCGACTGGGGCGGAGTCCTCACGACCAACCTGTTCTCCTCCTTCCACGCCTACTGCGTGCAGGTGGGCATCGACCCGCAGACGCTCATGGGACGCTTCAAAACGGACCCCGAGGCGCGCGAGCTGCTGATCGCACTCGAGAAGGGAGAGCTCGACGAGCGAGAGTTCGAGCTGCAGTTCGCGCACCTGCTCGAGGTCGGCCCAGAGGGCCTGATAGACGGGCTGTTCGCCGGCGTCCATGCAGACCAAGCGATGGTGCAGGCCGTACGCATGGCGCGCGAAGCCGGAATACGCACCGCGCTCGTGTCGAACTCGTGGGGCGTGCACCGCTACCCGCACGATCTCTTCGACGAGCTGTTCGACGGCGTCGTGATCTCAGGCGTTGAGGGCATCCGCAAGCCATCGCGCCGCATGTACGAGCTCGGCGCCGAGCGCGCGGGCGTCGCCACGCAGGCGTGCGTGTACGTAGACGACCTGCCGTTCAACCTCGCGCCCGCTGAGAAGCTGGGGATGGCCACCGTGCACCACACCAGCGCCGAGAGCACCATCCCGCAGCTCGAGAGGCTGCTCGGGGTATCGCTCGTCGCGTCCGCTGTATAACGATCGTTATACAGCGTTCGTCGCAAAGAGGTCAACTGTCGACCTGCTCGGACGGCCTTCTCCGTAAAAAGCCGCAACAGCCGTCGGCTCGTCTGCGCCGACGCTCACGCTGTGCCGCGCTGGAGCCGAACCGGAAACATGACCATGAGCTCCATGGCCGACGAGCCACGCGCGTCGTCGGACTCGAGCCGGAGCTTGGAGACGAGCTTCGACTCAAGGCTGATGGCGACGGCGCTGGCGGGCCTGTTCACGGCGGGCGCGACACTCGCGCTCGTCACGGCCGCGCTCCCACACTCCCGGCGCGCGAGCGACGTGGGGCTGCTCGCGATCGTCGGCGTCGCGTACGTCGTCGGCGGGGTGCTCTACTGGCGCGCGAGTACAGCGCCGAGCTGGAGCCTACGCGCGGCGCTCGCGCTCGGGAGCACGCTGATCACCGGCGTCGCCTACTTCTCGGCGCAGACGCCCAGCCCGCTGGTCTTCTTCTACCTGTGGGTGTTTCTCTACTCGGCCTACTTCTTCAGCACCGTCGAGATGGTCTTGCAGCTTGCCTACGTGGGCATCGCCTATGGCGCGCTCCTAGTGGCAAGGCCGCCGTCCGGCGGTATCCCCGAGTGGTGGCTGGTGGGTATGGGCACGCTGCTCGTGGCCGCGATGCTGATCCGCTCGATGCGCGAACGCGTCGAGCTGCTGATCGCCAGGCTCTACGACGCCGCCCGGGCCGATCCGCTCACGAAGCTGCCGAACAGACGCGGCTTTCGTGAACTGCTCGACCTCGAGCTCGAGCGCGCCAGGCGCGCCGCCGAGGGCCAAGTAACGCTGCTGGTCGCCGACGTCGACCATCTCAAGCAGGTCAACGACCGCTCAGGCCACGGCGTCGGGGACGCAGCGCTGCAGCGGGTGGCACGCACGCTGGAAGGAGGCAAGCGCGCGATCGACGGCCTCGCACGCGTCGGGGGCGGACAGTTCGCGATGGTGTTGCCCGATACCGACCCCCACAGCGCGTTCGCGAGCGCCGAGCGCCTACGTTGCGAGCTGCACGAGGAGTTCGCGCGCGACACGGTGCCGGTGACCGTGAGCTTTGGCGTCGCCAGCTTCGGCCGCGACGGCGAGACGGCCGCCTCGCTGCTGCGCGCGGCGGACGAAGCGCTGTTTGCGGCCAAGAGCAACGGCCGCGACAGGACGGTCCTCTACAGCCATGTGCTGCCGAGTGCAGCGCACGAGGATCGGCAGTCACGCGACATCGAGGGCGAGCGCTTCGTCGCGGTGATACTCGATCTCGCCGAAGCCGTCGATCTGCGCTTCAGCGGCAGCGCGCGACACTCCGAGACGGTCGGGCGCTATGCCGAGATGATGGCGCGGGAGCTCGGCCTGTCCGAGCGTCGCGTCGCGCGCGTCGAGCTCGCCGGCAGACTGCACGACATCGGCAAGGTCGGCGTGCCGGACAGCATCCTCAGCAAGCCGGCGAAGCTCACCGACGAGGAGTTCGCGACTATCAGACAGCATCCCGATCTCGGCGCCCAGATCCTCGAACATCCGAGCCTCGCCGACGTGCGCGAGTGGGTCCGGGCACATCACGAGCGCCCGGACGGCCGCGGCTACCCGTACGCGCTGCTGGGCGAGGCGATCGCGCTCGAGGCACGCATCCTCGCTGTGGCCGACGCGTACGAGGCGATGACGAGCGACCGTGCCTACCGGCAATCGATCGGGCATGTAGCCGCAGCCGAAGAGCTCGAAGCCTGCGCCGGCTCGCAATTCGACCCACGCGTGGTGGCCGCGTTGCTGACCGTGCTGCGCCGCGACGCCGAGCACGCCGAGGCGTCGCTCGCGCGGCTTTGACCGCATGACCTGGACGGCCGTAGGCCTGGCGTCTACGGTCGTTTGCCGCGCCCGTACAGCAATTTGAAGAAGCCCGCGAGCAGCCGCGACGTGCGCGACTTGTACGGGTACATAAACAGTTCCTTCTTCATCGCCAGTTTCGCGGTGACGACGATCGCCTGCTGCGAGCAGTACTTGCGGATGCCGCCCGCGCCGTGGCGCGAGCCGATTCCCGAGGCCTTGGCGCCGCCCATCGGCAGCTCGAGGACCGTGTAGTTGATCATCGCGTCGTTGACGTTGGCGGCGCCCGCTTCCAGACGCCTCGCGATCGCCTCGCCGCGCTCGGCGTCGCGTGAGAACACCGATGCGCCAAGGCCGTAGGGCGAGTCATTTGCTAGGCGTACGGCCTCATCGGCGTCTGCGACCTTCATGATCGGCAGCGTCGGCCCGAAGGTCTCCTCGGTCATGATCTTCATCGAGTGGTCGACGTCCACGAGCACGGTCGGCTCGAAGAAGCGGCCCGCTCCGGGCACCTGCTGACCGCCGGTGAGCACGCGTGCGCCCTTTTGCACGGCGTCCCGTACGTGGTCCTTGATCGTGTCGAGCTGCGGCGGGAACGTTATGGCGCCCACCTCAACCGTGCCGAACCCCCCATCGGGCCTGCCGACGCGCAACTCGCGCACCTTCTCCGAGACCTTCGCCACGAACTCGTCGTACACCGGCTCCTCGACGTACACGCGCTCGATCGAGATGCAGGTCTGACCGGCGTTCTGCATCGAGAAGTACGTCGCGAAGTTGGCCGCGCGCTCGAGGTCCGCATCGGCAAGCACGATCATCGGGTCCTTGCCGCCGAGCTCCAGCGACGCCGGGATAAGCCGACCGGCGGCGGTTTCGGCGACCTTTCTGCCGGTCTTCGTAGAGCCGGTGAACATGATCATGTCGACCTGCTCGATCAGCGCGGCGCCGGTCGCGCCGCGACCGGTGGCGACCTGGAAGACGTCGTCGGGCAGGCCGCATTCGCGCAGGCCTTCGGCCATCAGCAGCGAGGTCAGCGGCGTTATCTCCGAGGGCTTCAGGATCACGCTGTTGCCTGCCATCAGTGCCGGGATGCAGTCTCCGAAGGAGTTCGTAAGCGGGTAGTTCCACGGCCCGATGACACCGATCAGGCCCAGCGGGCGATAGCGCAGGATCAGCTTCTTGCCCTTTACCAGTATCTGGCTTGACTTGACCGACTCATCGGCGAGGTAGTGCGGTCCCTGCTTGGCCCAGAAGCCGAAGGCGTTCGCCGCGTAGCCGATCTCGGCCAGCTCGGCGTCCTCGTAGGTCTTGCCGGTCTCCGAGACGATCGTCTCGACCACACGACCGGCGTTGTCCATCAGCCACTTCTGCGCGCGGCGGAGCACCCGCGCGCGCCCGTCGAAGCCGTACGCCTCCCACTGGGGTTGAGCCGCGCGCGCGCGGGCAGCCATCTCAGCGACTGCGGTCGCGTCCAGGTCCGGGACCGTGCGGATGGTCTCGCCGGTCGCGGGGTTCTCGACCGGTATCTCGCCCGTAGCGGGCTGCTCGACCGGTGCCTGCGCATCCGCCTGCTCGGCGTCGCCGCCTGCCTTGAGGATCTCCTGCTCGACGTGCTGCTCAACGCTCGCCATCTGATGCACTCTCCCCTGCTCGTTGCCTGTGTCGAGAGAGGCTACTCCTCGATCGCCGACGCGTCCTGCGCGTTGGACGCAGGGACTCCTCAGCCGCTCAGGAGAGCTCGATCGAGGCGATGCCAATCGCCTCGGAGGGACGGTCGCCGCCATCTGTCGGGACCGCCTCGAGTTTGTCGACCACGTCCATGCCCTCGCTCACCTCGCCGAAGACGGTGTGCTTGCCGTCGAGCCACGGCGCGGCGTCGGTGGTGACGATGAAGAACTGCGAGCCGTTGGTGTCCGGACCGGCGTTGGCCATCGCCAGCGCGCCGCGCACGATCTTGTGCGGGTTGATCTCATCCTCGAAGGTGTAGCCGGGACCGCCGGTTCCGGTGCCCTGCGGACAGCCGCCCTGGATCATGAAGTCTTTGATGACGCGGTGGAACGTGAGGCCGTCGTAGAAGCCGTCCGAGGCGAGCTTGCGGAAGTTCTCGACGGTCTTCGGCGCGTCCTCGTCGAACAGCTCGAAGACGATCGGCCCCTCGGTGGTTTGCATCGTGGCTGTGGACATGCTCCTACCTTACCTTCACGCGCTCGAGGCTCAAGGATTGGACGTCGGGGCGGGTGCCCATCTCGCGCCCGTTGAGTGCCTCGATGACCCTGTCCGCCTCAGATGCGGGGACCGAGAGGAACGAAAAGCGATCGAGTACGAGCACATCGCGCACCGCCTCGCCGTCGAGGCCGGCCGACGAGGTGACCGACGCGACGATGTCGGCCACGCTCAGGCCGGCTGCCCGCCCGCCGCCCAGCACCAGCTTGGTGTAGTCCTCATCGTCGTCGCGGCGAGAGATCTGCGGCTTGGAGTGCCTGCGGGGGCGCTCGCGCACAGGCGTCGGTGCCGCGACCGCGCCCTGCTCCCACTGCGCGACGTGCGTGCCGATGTGGCGTTCGATCGCCTCGAGCTCGCGCTTTTGGCGACTCTCCACGAACGTGATTGCGCGGCCGGCGCGGCCAACGCGGCCGGTGCGCCCGATGCGGTGGACATAGGTGTCAGGGCTGGTCGGCACGTCGTAGTTGACGACGAGCGTGACCGTCGAGATGTCCAGACCGCGGGCGGCGACGTCGGTCGCGACGAGGATCGGCACGCGCCCGCCCTTGAACGCGAGCATCACGCCGTCGCGCGAGCCCTGCGACATGTCGCCGTGGAGCGCGCGAACGTTCATGCCACGGTCGCGCAGGGTGCGAAACAGCTGCTCGCAGCGGATCTTGGTACGCACGAACACGATCGCCTGCTGGCCTTCCGCTTCGCCTTTCGGGCCCATCTCCGCACGCAGCACCTCCACGAGCTTGTCGGGCTTGTCCCTCGTCTCGACCGGGAGCTGGAACTGCGCGACTGTGTCGATCGTCAGCGTCGCAGCCTCGACCTGGATGATCTCGGGGTCGTACATGTAGCGGTCGGCGAGCTTGCGGATCGGTGGCGGCATCGTCGCGCTGAACAGGGCCGTCTGGCGGCTGGAGGGCGTCAGCGAGAGAATTTTCTCGACGTCCTCGAGAAAGCCGAGGTCGAGCATCTCGTCGGCCTCGTCGAGCACGAGGAAGCGGCAGTCGTGCAGCACGAGCGAGTGGCGCGAGATCAGGTCGAGCACCCTCCCTACGGTCCCGACCACGACGTGTCCTCCGGCGCGCAGCTGGGCCTGCTGGGTGCGGATCGGGGCGCCACCGAACACGGCGACGACGTCGATGCCGCTGTGGGCGCCGTAGGTGCGAAGCGCCTGGGTGACCTGGATGCACAGCTCGCGCGTGGGTGTCAGCACGAGCGCCTGCACGACCTGCTGGCTCGGGTCGAGGTACTCCATGATCGGCAGCCCGAACGCCGCCGTCTTGCCGGTGCCTGTCTGTGCCTGCCCGATGACGTCGCGGCCTTCGAGCAGCGCGGGGATCGCCTGTTCCTGGATCGGGCTCGGCGACTCATAGCCGACATCGCGCAGGGCTTGGAGGGTGGACTCGGAGAGCCCGAGGTCGGCAAATGACTTGGCCATGGCGGTTGTTGTGGAGATTAGGCGGACGGGTCGAGCAGAAGCTTGCCGGTCGTGCGCCGCGCGCGCAGATCGATCTGCGCCTGGGCCGCCTGCTCCAGCGAGTATGTATGCCCGACGATCACCCGCAGTTCGCCGCGCGCGGCGCGGGCGAACAGGTCGGAGAGCGCCTGCGCGAACATACCGGGTCGCGCGAGGCAGTGAAACAGATAGAAGCCGACGACCGCGCGCGAGTGTCGCAGCAGCGAGCCGGTGGAGACCTCGTTGGCTTCGTTTGTGGCGATCCCGTACGCGACGATCCGCCCGAACGGCGCGAGTGCCTTGTAGGAGGACTCGAAGACCTCGCCGCCGGACATCTCGAAGACCACGTCCAGCGGCTGCCCGTCGTTGGCCTCGAGCAGGCGCTCGGTCAGGCCCTCGGCGGCCGGGTCGACCGCGACGTCCGCCCCCAGTTCGAGCGTAAGCGCGCGCTTCTCCTCGCTGGAGGCCGTCGCGATCACGCGTCCGGCGCCCATTGCGTGACCGAGCTGGACGGCGATCGAGCCGACGCCGCCGGCGCCGCCGTGGACGACCACGCTCTCCCCCTCGGCGACGCGTCCGGAGGTGCGATACAGGTGCCATGCGGTCGTTCCCTGCACGATCATCGCCAGCGCCGTCCCGTCGTCGAGCCCGTCGGGAATCGGGAAGGCCAGGCTCTTTGGAGCGAGGGCGTACTCGGCGTAGCCGCCGCTGCCGGTGAGCGCCACCACGCGCTCGCCCGTGTCCTCGCGTATGCCGGCGACCTCTCCGCCGGGTACCAGCGGCAGCGTGGCCTTCTGTACATAGGAGTTGGTGCGCGTGTGCGTGTCGGCGAAGTTGAGTCCCGCGCGCGTAACCTTGATCAGCGTCTCCTCGGGCCCGGGCTCGGGAGTCGGCAGGTCGGCGAGCTCGAGTACCTCCGGGCCGCCGAACTCGGTCATCTGGATCGCGCGCATGGGCTCCGAGGCTAGCGAAGTGCGGCACGCCGGCCGAGGGCGAGGTGCTCTAAGGTGCGCGCCCATGCCAATCACCGTCGTCGGATCGATCGCCTATGACACCGTCAAGACGCCCTTCGGCGAACGCCAGCGCATGCTCGGCGGCGCGGCCGTGCATTTCGCCCTTGCGGCATCGTTCTTCGACGACGTGCGCGTCGTCGGGCCCGTGGGAGATGACTTCGGCGAGGAGCAGCTCGAGGTCATGCGCCGCCGAGGTGTCGATGTAACGGACGTCGAGCGGGTGGCGGGCGGACGCACCTTCTTCTGGCAGGGCGAGTACGGCTGGGACCTGAACTCGCGCGAGACGCTCGACACGCAGCTGGGTGTCTTCGAGGGGTTCTCGCCCAAGCTCTCCGAGGGCTCGCGCTCCAGCGACGTGCTGTTCCTGGCGAACATCCAGCCCGACCTGCAGCAGCAGGTCCGCGGCCAGCTGCCCGACGCCCGCTTCGTCGCGCTCGACTCGATGAACCTGTGGATCGACATCGCCCGCGACTCGCTCCTCGCCGCGATCGAGAGCGTCCACTGCGTGATCCTCAACGATGCGGAGCTGCGCCAGCTGACCGGCAAGCCGAGCCTTCTCTCCGCGGCGCGGGAGATCCTTTCCTGGGGCCCGCGGGTGGTCGTCGCCAAGCAGGGGGAGTACGGCGCGGCGCTCGTGACGCGCGAGGGCTTCTTCGCGCTGCCGGCGTATCCGCTCGAGAGCGTCGTCGATCCCACCGGCGCGGGCGACACGTTCGCGGGCGGCTTCGTCGGCTACGTCGCCGCACACCCGCTCGAGGAGCTGTCCGATGCGCTGCTGCGACGCGCGATGGCGCACGCGACGGTGCTCGCGTCGTTCAACGTCGAGGAGTTCGGAACCGAGCGCATGGAGCGCCTCGCGAGCAGCGAGATAGCCGCGCGAATCGATCAGCTGCATGCGATGACGCAGTTCAGCGGCGCAGCACTGCAGCTGCGCGGCTGAGCGCCGCGGGACGGTCTGCGCTTTGCGCTCGCGCATCGTGGTCTTCTACTGATCTCCATCCGGGGCTTGTACGGATCCGTCTCCGGGTATACGATCGAGTGGCGTGACGACGTGGACCTTCATCTGGTTGATGGTGATCCTCAAGGTGCCCATCGTGGCCCTGTTCGTGATCGTGCGCTGGGCGGTCGGTCAGACCCCTGAGGTCGAGCCGGGCAACGATGGCGGAATCGGTCCGACCCGCGAGCCGCTGCACCCGCATCATCCGCGCTCGCGACCGCCGCGGATGCCGAGACGCGGTCCGCACGGCGATCCGGCATCGCCCTCACCACGGCGTGTGCGGATCAGCGCCCAGCGCCAGCGCCAGCCGCACCGCTGAGCGAATTCGGCGTCATCGGCGAGCACCTTCCGCCCCGAGCGCTCGCGCGCATGCCTGCGCCAGGCAGCGGACGCGCGCGCGTCGTTGCTCATAATCGTTGTAGAGCGTTCCCCAAACCGCGGACCAGGAGATACACATGAGCACCGACCGATCGACGATCGAGGCGGCCGCCGGGGCAGCAACCGGCGAGGCGCCCGACAACGGCACAGCGCCCGCCCAAGGAACGCTCACGGTGACCGACAACCGCACCGGCCAAAGCTACGAGCTGCCGATCCAGGATGGGACCGTGCGCGGGATGGACCTCAGGCAGATCAAGACCGACGATCACGACTTCGGGCTGATGGTTTACGACCCCGCCTACATGAACACCGCCTCGTGCCGCAGCTCGATCACCTACATCGACGGCGACGCCGGCATCCTGCAGCACCGCGGCTACCCGATCGAGCAGCTGTGCGAGCACTCGACATACCTCGAGGTCGCCTACCTGCTGATCAACGGTCGGCTGCCGAACAAAGTCGAGCTCGAGGGGTGGGTCGAGGAGATCACGATCCACACGTTCGTGCACGAGAACGTCAAGGACTTCATGCAGGGCTTCCGCTACGACGCGAACCCGATGGGGATGCTCGTGGCCTCCGTCGGCGCGCTGTCGACCTTCTATCCGGACGCCAACAGGATCCACGAGGAGCCCGTCCGCGCGATGCAGATCATCCGCCTGCTGGCCAAGATGCCGACGCTCGCGGCGTTCGCGTTCCGCCACAACATGGGCCAGCCGTACGTGTACCCGGACAACGACCTCAGCTACGCGGGCAACTTCCTTTCGATGATGTACAAGATGACCGAGCTCAAATACGAGCCCGATCCGCGGCTGGAACGCGCCCTCGACGTGCTGTTCATCCTGCACGCCGACCACGAACAGAACGCCTCCACCAGCGCCGTGCGCTCAGTCGGCTCGACCCAGGTCGACCCCTACTCGGCCCTCGCCGCCGGGGTCGCCGCCCTGTACGGCCCGCTGCACGGAGGCGCCAACGAGCAGGCGCTGCGGATGCTCGAGCGGATCGAGACAGTCGAGAACATCCCCGCGTTCCTCGAGGGCGTCAAGCAGGGCAACGAGCGCCTGATGGGCTTCGGTCACCGCGTGTACAAGAACTACGACCCGCGCGCGCGGATCATTCGCAAATACCTCGACGACGTCTTCGAGGTGCGCGGCAAGAGCCCGCTGCTGGAGGTCGCCACGGAGCTCGAGAAGCGCGCGCTCGACGACGAGTACTTCACCTCGCGCAAGCTCTACCCGAACGTCGACTTCTACTCCGGCCTGATCTACGAGGCTCTCGGGCTGCCCGTCGCGATGTTCCCGGTCATGTTCGCGATCGGGCGCACGAGCGGCTGGATCGCACAGTGGAAGGAGCTCGTCGGGGACCCCGAGCAGAAGATCGCGCGCCCGCGTCAGATCTACACCGGGGAGCGCGATCTCGACTACGTGCCGCTCGACCGGCGCGGCTGAGTGCTGTCAATGGAGCGCCGAGCCAGGCCGGGGCGGGCTGGGGTGTGTCCGCCGACGAACTCTGTATAGCCATGGTTACACGGAGTTCGGATTTTTGAATCAGAGCACGAGCGTCGCGCCGTGCCGGCGCAGCCAGTCGCGCTCCTCGCGATAACTCGGCCAACGGCGCTCCACCAGCGCCCAGAACCGCGGCGAATGGTCGAGGATCTCGAGGTGGCAGACCTCGTGCCAGACGACGTATTCGAGCACTCGCTCGGGCGCCAGCAGCAGCCGCCAGTTGAAGCTCATGCGTCCGGTTGACGAGCACGACGCCCAGCGAGTGCGCTGTGCGCGGATGTCCAGCGCGGTGTATGAGCTGTCCGCGAGCTGGGTCGCCCGGTCCAGGCGCGGCGCGATCTCCGCGCGCGCCGCCCGGCGATAGAAGCGCTCGAGGGCTGGGCGGGGGTCGTCGTCCGGCACCAGCAGACGATCCCCGGCACGGTGCACGCGCGTGCGCCCCACCTGCGGGACCAGCTCCAGCGTGGCGCCGAGGTAGGGCACGGTGCCCGCGCGAGCGGCCACGCGCGCGAGAACGTCGCGCGCCTCATCCATGCGACGCTCGATCCACGGGCGCAGCTCGCTGACCGCGGCCGCCGCGGCACGCTCGGGCGCACGCGCTGGCAGAACGACCTCCACGCCCGTGTGGGGATGCACGTTCACGCGCACCCGCCGCGCACGCGTGGAGCGCCGAACGGTGTAGGGGATCTCGGGAGCGCGCTGCGTGGGCATCGCACGCTGAGGGTACGCACCGAGCCGGGCGTCATGCGCATACGCTTGCGCAGTGCAGGCCAGCGAGCAGTCCAACGTCGATGTCCCGACGTTCGACGAGGAGCTGCTCCTGTGGCTCGGCGACGAGTCGCCCGGCGTGCGAGCCGCCGACGCGGAGCGTGTGCGAGACGTGGCAGCGGAGTTCGCCCGCGGCTTCGACGCGCTCGCCGGGATCGGACCCGCGGTCACCGTGTTCGGCTCGGCGCGCACGCCGCCGGAGGACCCGCACTACGCGCTGGCACGCGAGCTCGGAGCATGCCTGGGCAACGCCGGCTACGCGGTGATCACCGGCGGCGGCCCCGGGATCATGGAGGCCGCCAACCGCGGTGCGCGCGACGCGGGAGCGGTGTCGGTCGGCTGCAACATCGAGCTGCCCCGCGAGCAGGCGCTCAATCGATACCTGGACATCGGGCTGCGCTTTCGCCACTTCTTCGCGCGCAAGGTGATGTTCGTGCGCTACGCCAGCGCGTTCGTGATCTGCCCAGGAGGCTTCGGCACACTGGACGAGCTGTTCGAGTGCCTGACCCTGATCCAGACACGAACGATCCGCCACGTTCCCGTGATCCTGATGGGCGACGGCGAGTGGGACGGGCTCCTGCAATGGCTGCACGCCGGGCCGCTCGCCGGCCACCGCATCGACCCCAGCGACCTCGAGACGCTGCACAGGGTCTCCCGGCCGGCGCAGGCATGCGCGATCGTCGAGGAGGCACGCGAGCGCCAGCTTGCCTACGCCCGCGGCGTTCGACGACGCGGCGAGAGCGTCGCGAGCTGACGGAGCTGACCGACGCGGTCATAATCAGGCCGCGATGACCACGTCCCGGGTCAGGCTGCCGCGCGGGCTGCGCGGCGCCTATGAGGTTTACGTCAATGGCGTGCCCCAGCAGCTCGGCGTCGACTACACGGTGCGCGAAGGCGCGCTCGTGTTCGAGCGCGAGCTGCGCAAGGACAAGATCAGCGGTTGGCGGTGGCTGCTCGGCGCCTGGGGTGTCGGCACCTACCGCCAGGACGATTCGGTGGACGTCCGCTACGAGGCGGCCGACGGCTCGCCCCGGGTCGCCGAGGGGCTCGAGATCGAGTTGGGATAGACCGCCTTCTCCCACGGCTTGGCCAGCTTCAGCGCGCTGACAATCGCGCGCGTGGCGGGAGAGCGGTTGAGCGTGTAGAAGTGGATGCCCGGCGCACCCGCAGCGAGCAGCTCTGAGCACTGCAACGTCGCGTAGGCGACACCGAAGTCGAGCACCGCCTCGGGATCCTCGCCGCGAGCGTGCAGCTCACGCCGCAGGCCGTCGGGGATCGACGCGCCGCACCTCGCGGCCATGCCCTCGACCTGCCCCACCCTCGTGATCGGCATCACGCCCGGGATGATCGGCACCACGACCCCGGCCGCGCGTGCGCGCTCGACGAAATCGAAGTACACGGCGTTGTCGAAGAACAGCTGCGTGATCAGGAAGTCCACGCCCGCGCGCACCTTCTCCACGAGGTGCTCGAGATCCGCCTCGGGGCTCGATGCGTGTATGTGCGTCTCGGGGAAGCACGCCGCGCCGATCGCGAACGGGTAGTCCTCGAAGATCAGCTCGACGAGCTCGCGCGAGTACTCGAGGCCTCCCTCGGTCTTGGTCCACGCCTCCTCGCCAGCCGGCGGGTCCCCGCGCAACGCGAGCACGTTGTCGATGCCCGCCCGCCGCATCTCCTCGAGCGTCTCGCGCAGTTCGGGGGCGGTCGCGCCGACACAGGTGAAGTGGGCCATCGCCTCGAGGCCGTACTCCTCGCGGATCCGCTTGACGATCTCGATCGTCTTCTCCCTGCTCGAGCCGCCGGCGCCGTAGGTGACAGACACGAACGAGGGCTCGAGCGTCCTCAGCTCGGCCAGCGCGGCGTACAGGTTGCGCTCGCCGTCGGCGGTTTTCGGCGGGAAGAACTCGAACGAGAACACCGGCGCGCCCGCGGCAAGGATCTGATCGATGCGCATTCGGAGATTATGCAGTCCACCGCTCGGGCTCGCCGGCGATGCGATGAACCTTGCCGAGCGCCTGCAGGTGCGTCAGGTAGCAGAGGATCTTCGAGAGCAGCCAGTGGGCATTCTGCTCGGAGAGCGAGCTGCCGTACACGTGCGGCACGATCTCGAAGACCGTCAGCGGTCTTCGGGCGAGGGCCTGCTGCACGCTTGCCAGTCGTTCCTTCACGAGCGCACGGTTGCCCTGTATGTGAGCGTGGATATCGGTGAATGTCCGTCCGTGCCCGGCCAGGCACAGGCGCGCGCCGAGCCGCTCGGCGACGTCGAGCGAGGTCAGGAATTCACCGACGGGGTCGGGCGAGTAGCCGTAGTCGAAGTACAGGGAGATGCGGCCCAGCAGGTGATCGCCGGAGACGAGCAGGCGCCGCTCGGGCTGGAAGAAGCAGACATGCGAGGGCGCATGCCCCGGGGTCTCATAGACGATCCACTCGCCGAGGTCGGTGACGATGCCCATGCCCGTGACGAGGTCGCGGTCGGGCTCGATCGGACCGGCGATCCCCGATCCACGCGTGCTGCGCTCGGCTGCATAGCGGCGCAGCGGCTCCTCGGGAACGCCGCTCTGGCGGGCGATCTCCAGGCGCCGCGCGAACGCCGCGTCGGGATCCTCGATCATGCGATTGAGGTGCTCGTGGTTCGGGTGCATCCACAGCTCACAGCCGGCGCGCTCGAGGATCGTGGCGGCCTGCCCGCAGTGGTCGGTGTGCGCGTGCGTGCACACCACCAACCGCGCCTGCTCGAGGTGCAGGTTGCACATCGCGAGCGCCCGCTCGAGGTGGAAGATCGATTCCGGCTCGTGCATGCCGGTGTCGAACAGCACGAAGCCGTCGCCGCTGGCGACCGCCCAGGCGTTGCAATGGGGAACCCCCGGCCACGGCAGCGGCAGGCGCAGACGGAACAGGCCCGGGAGCACGCGCTCGCCCCGTCCCTGCTCGCGCCGGCTCAGCACATCGGGCATGGCGGGCAGACTAGACTACGGTCGTTCAGCGGCGTAAAGGAGGCGGCATGGCCGATCGGGAGACTGCCAGCGAAGCGAGCACGAAGGTGCAGGAGGTCGCCGCGAACATGCAGCAGGCCGCGGCAACGCGCAAACGCATCTCGGGGAGCAAGGCCGAGGCGGTCGCCCGACGCTACTTCGGCGCGATCGACGCAGGAGATCTGGAGCAGGCCGTCTCGCTGTGGGCCGAGGGTGGCCGTGAGTACGTGCGCGGACAGGTCGACGTGCTCGCGCCCGACGGCGTGCGCGCGTTCATCGGCGAGCTGATCGGCGCAGTGCCGGACCTCAGCATGCAGGTGGTCTCGACCACTACCGAAGGGGAGCGCTGCGGCGTGCAGTGGCGCCTCACAGGCACGTTCGCCGGCCCCGGCCAGTTCGGCGGCATCGCCCCCACCGGCATGCCGATCGAGCTCGAAGGCTTCGATCTGCTCACCGTCCGCGACGGGCTGATCCAGAGCAACGACGCGTTCACCGACTCGATGAGCTTCGCCCGCCAGATCGGGATGATGCCGCCGCAGGACTCGGGCGCCGAGCAACGCATGATGCAGGCGTTCAACGCCAAGACTCGACTCACAGGGCGCCTCGGCGCCGGCGAGGCGGAGCTCGTCGCCGAGGGCGTGTGGGTCGTGCAGGGCCAGCCCGCGCGCTGCAACGTGTACCTGATCGAGGATGAGGGCGGCGTGACGCTGTTCGACGCCGGGGCGCGCACGATGACGCGGGCGGTCGCCACTGCAGGCGCGAAGCTCGGCGGCATCCGGCGAGTGGTGCTCGGCCACGGCCACACCGACCACCGCGGCGTCGCGCCCGCGCTCGGCGTGCCCGTGCTGTGCCATCCAGACGAAGTGCAGGACGCCGAAGGCAGCGGCGGCTTTCGCTACTGGCCACAGGGACTCGCGGGGCTACCGACCCCGATGCGCCAGTTCCACCGCCTGCTGCACCGCTACGCGTGGGACGGCGGACCGGTCGAGATCGCGGGCACGATCGCCGAGGGCGAGGAGCTCGCGGGCTTCAAGGTCGTAGATATCCCCGGGCACGCGCCCGGAATGATCGCCCTCTGGCGCGAGTCCGACCGACTGGCGCTCAGCAGCGACTGCTTCTACACGCTCGACATGTGGGGCCGTGACTGCGAGCCGCGCGTGCCCGACCAGATCTACAACTTCGACACCGACCAGGCGCGCGAGAGCATCCGCAAGCTCGCCGCGCTCGAGCCGGCGGCCGCGTGGCCCGGTCACGCCAAGCCGGTGACAGGCGACGTGCGCAGCAAGCTCGAACGCGCAGCCGACGCCGGCTGAGCGTGGGCAGGCGCGGGCGTCGCCAGACGCGCCTGGAGGCGCCGAGCAGCGACTACGCCGACGCGCACGGGAACGTGCTGAGCCTGCGCGGCTCGCTCACACCCGGCTCGCGGCGGGAGTACGCGGCGGTGCTTGCCGGGGCCGGCGCTGGCAGCCGTCCTGCGAGCACGCAGGAGGACGCGTGGCAGCGTGCCGGCGAGCTGCTGTTCGAGCGCCTGGCCGTTCGCTGGGTGATCGCCGACGCGCCGATCGAGCGCCAGCGCGAACTGCTGGCGCGGTTTCGGGTCGCCTCGCCGCAGGAGCGCGCGTGGGTACGAGAGGTGCTGCGGGCGCACTGCGCGGAGCACTTCCCGGACGTCGAGGCGCCGTGAGGCTCGCGCTTTTTCCTCAGCTCGCGCTCACGGTCGATCTTCACCTTCGGGGCTGGTGTCCGTGGCGAGGTAGGAGTAGGAGCCGGGGTCCCGTTCGGTCACCATTCCCGGGCAGCCTTTGCGCAGGTTCTCGCAGTCCCATCGTTCGCCGTTGGCCAGGTGGATGTCGAGCCTCGAGAGGTAGTAGAAGGAGAACGCGTTGCCGTCACCTTTGGGGTCAACCGCGGCCTCGAGTGGGTCTTCGCGCCAGCGGTTCGTCAGCAGGCGCTTGTCGGCGGCCTTTTGGTGCTTGAGGTACTTGTCGAACCACGCCGAGGTGTACCACGCGATCTCGTCTGCGCCACGCAGCGAGGCGCCGAACGCCTGGTTGGGGATGAAGCTGAAGTCGAGGTGCGAGCCACCGCGGATGATGATCTCGCCGCTGTCGATCGCGGCCGCGGTATAGGCGAGCGACTCCTGGGACTTCCCCTCCGGGTTCGGCAGTTCGGTCATGGGCGTCGGCGGCAGGCCGTAGTCGGCCGACATGCCAAGGCCGGGCTTGGTGATCGCCACGGTCGTGCGATCGGCCGCGTCCGCGGGACAGCTCTTCTCGCCGATCGTCTGCGTTGACCCGGGCGCACCACCCGGTACCTCCGCGCCTTCCGGCGCCGGCGGCCCGAGGTTGTCCCACGCCACGACCGCCTTCACGCGCGGGTCCCATTGGGCGATGTAGGACACTCCCACCGCTCCATAGGAGTGCCCTGCCAGACCGATCTCCTTGGCATTGAGCCCCTTCCAGAACGGGTTGTACGCGGCGTCCAGGCCCTTCTTGACGCGTTCATCCTGCTTGGCGGCGTGACTGGTCCCGGTTTCGCAGCTCGGCACCGGCTGATACGGGTGCTTCGGCGTCGAGAGGAAGAAGTCGAGCGCGTCCTCGGTGCCGTCGTAGAACGGGCGGCCGTCGGTCTGCGCGGGAAAGCCTTCGTCTTCGTCGGGAGCCTGGCCGAGGGTGTCGCTCTGACCCTGACCCTGGGCGTCGAAGGTCATCACTATGTACCCGTCCTTCGCGAGGGCTTGGGCCGCGTACCAGTACATCTGTTCATCGGCCTGCACGGAGCCTGGAGTGATGACGACGCCCGGACGCGTGCGCTTCGTGCTGGCCGTCTCCCAGATCCGAGCTGAGAGCGTCGCGCCGCCGCGGCTGGTGAAGAGCACCTTGCGCACCTGTCCGTGGCCGTCCTTTTCCCAGTTGTACAGGCGTACGTCGCCCGCGCACCCGTTTTCTCCCTCGTAGCAGAGGTCATCCGAGAAGTTGCGTTCGGGGTCATCGGCCTGCGCTTCGGTCGCTTCCAGGTGGTTCTTGACGCCCTGTTCGGCGAGCTCGGTCTGGTATTCGGGGGTGTCATAGATTTTCTGGCGCTGCTGGGTGATCGAGAAGTTTTCAGCCTGCAGCACCGGTTCGAAGCTCGTCGGCGGTTCTTCGAATTCGGTCGCGAAGGACGCGGCCGGCAGCGCGAGCACGCCGAGCAGCGCCCCCGCGACCGCGGCGAGGCACGCCGCCCGCTTCGCGGCACCCCAAGCGCCCACGGCTCCCACGTTGCTCATTCGCTCAGTCCCTCCCACCCTTGACAGCCAATCGGATCCAACAGTGGAGCCTGTTACCCGATCACCGGCGGTCGAAACGGGCGCAGCGGGGGGGTACGCGCGAGCGCGGGGACACGCGCAAGCGTTCAAGCGTGCTCGCCGAGCAGCTCCAGGCGCGGCCCGTGAACGCCGGCCGCTGACACGAACCTGGCGGTCGCGGGGCTGAGAACGAACTCGAGCACCGCCCCGGCCTCGTCGCGCACCTCCAGGCGCCGGCCGTCGTCGTGAACGGCGAGCACGACGCAGCGCTCGAGGCCGCCGCCGAAGTGCTTGATCCGCCCGGGCGAGCCAACGCGGGGCAGTTGTCGCGAGGGGCCGAGCACGTCTGAATGCTACGCCGCGGGTCAGTTACGCACGATAGGGCCGGCGACGATACCTTCCGACAATGCGCCGCACGAAGATCGTCGCCACCATCGGCCCCGCCTCGCGTGAGATCGAGACGCTGCTGCGCATGGTCGAGGCGGGCATGGACGTCGCCCGGCTGAACTACTCGCACGGGACGCTCGATGAGCACGCCGAGACGGCCCGGCGCGTGCGCGACGCCGCCGGGCGGGTCGGTCGCCCGGTGGCGATCCTGCAGGACCTGCCGGGCCCCAAGCTCCGCATCGGCCCGCTGCGCGAGGACGTGGTCGAGCTCACCCCGGGCGAGCGCCTCACGTTCTTCTGCGGCGACGGTGATCGCCCCGGCGACGCGCACCAGATGAGCATCTCCTGGGCCGGCCTGCCCAACGCGGTCGAGGACGGCTCGATCCTCTATCTCGCCGACGGCTCGGTCCGGCTGCGCGTCGTCGACGTGCGCGCCGGCGCCTGCGAGCTCGACGTCGAGATCGAGGTCGGCGGAGCCGTGGCCTCGCGTCAGGGGCTCAACATCCCAGGGCCCGTAGCGGCGCTGCCGGCGGTGCCCGAGGAGGATCTGCACCTGCTGCGCCACGGCGAGTCGATCGGCGTCGACATGGTCGCGCTGTCGTTTGTGCAGACGCCGGAGGACGTCGAATTCGTCCGCGACCACACGCGCCTGCCGCTGATCGCCAAGATGGAGAAGCCGCAGGCGGTGGAGCGTGCCGCTGAGATCCTGGGCGCGGCTGACTACGTGATGGTGGCGCGCGGCGATCTCGGCATCGAGCTCCCGATCGCGCGCGTGCCGCTCGTCCAGAAGCAGCTGCTCGAGCTCGCCGGCTGGATGGCCGTCCCCTCGATCACGGCTACGCAGATGCTCGATTCGATGGTCAGCTCCTCGCGCCCCACCCGCGCGGAGGTGGCCGACGTGGCGAACGCGATCCTCGACGGCACCGACGCGGTGATGCTCTCCCAGGAGACAGCGGTCGGCGCCTACCCGGTGGAGGCGGTCGCGATGATGGCGGCCGTGGCCGAGCAGGCGGAGTCGATCGCGCCGTATGAGCGTTGGAACGAGTCGCGTGTGCGTCGCACCCACTCAGATCCCGCGTACACGATCGCGCACAACCTCTGCGACGCCGCCCGCGAGCTGCGCCTCGACGCGCTCGTGATCCCGACGCTGTCGGGCCGCTCGGCGCGACTGGTCTCCGCGCACCGCCCGACTGTCCCGATCTACGCGCTTTCTCCCGGCAAAGAGACGGTCAGGCGCTGCGGGCTGATGTGGGGGGTGCAGGCGGCATCGATGCCGCGGCACGAGACCACCGAGGCGCTGATCGCCGACGCCGCGAGGCGCGTCGTCGAGCTCGGCTGGTGCGAGCGCGGCCAGCGCGTGGGCATCACCGCGGGACTGCCCTCGGGGAGACCCGGCACCACGAGCCTCTTCCAGATCCAGGTGCTCTAGCTCTAGAGCGACGGCGGCGCGTTCGACGGCGGCGCGTTCGACGGCGGCGCGTTCGACGGCGGCTCGCCGCCGTTCGACGGCAGACCCAGTGTGCCGGACCCGGCGGCATATGAGATCGCATGGCCTCCCGCCCCACGCAGGACGAACGCGCAGCCAACGGCGATCAGGGCACCGGCGAGCGGACCCGCCACGTAGAGCCAGTAGGCGCTGAAGTCCCCGCTCACGAGCGCCGGGCCGAACGATCGCGCCGGGTTCATCGAGGTGCCGCTGACGGGCGCCGACCACAGCCCGGCGAGCGCGATGTAGCCACCGACGGCGAGCGCGGCGACGCGCCCCACGTTCTGGGCGGCCGACGCCGTCCCGAGGATGACGCTGACGAGCGACGCGGTGAGCGCCACCTCCATGAGCAGCGCCTGCCAGTCGGCATAGCCGGCGCCGGGCAGCGTGGCGCCCAGGTGCTCGACGTTGCCGAACACGGCCTCCAGGAACAGGCATGCGAGCGTCGCGCCGACGAGCTGGACGACGACGTAGCCGGGGACGCGCCGCCACGGGAAGTCTCCGCGCAGCGCGAACGCGAGCGACACGACCGGATTCAGGTGCGCACCCGAGACGGCGCCCATGAACAGGATGATCGCCGTCACCATCAACCCGGGTGCGGCGACGGCCGACGCGAGCGTTATCTGACCCTTGGCGTGCAGCAGCCCGCCGCCGGCGGCGACGAGCACGAGCATGAACGTCCCGAGCAGCTCGGAGAACAACCGGCGCCACTCGAAGCGCGGGTCTTCGAACTGGGCCTTGGAGCCGAACTCCAGCGCCAGCAGGTGCAGCGTGCGCGGGCCGAGCAGGCCCTCCTCTCGAACGACGTCACCGCGCTCGACAGGCTCGTCGGGCATCGCCACAACCTATCTGGAATGATCCCCGCCCGTGCGCGCCGACATCCTGGTCATCTTCGGGATCACCGGCGACCTGGCGAAGGTGATGACCTTCCGCTCGCTCTACCGCCTGGAGCGCCGCGGCTTGCTCGACTGCCCGATCGTCGGAGTCGCCGTCGATGACTGGAGCGTCGAACGTCTGCGCGAGCACGCCAGTGAATGCATCGAGGGTGCCGGCGAGCAGCTCGACGCCGAGGTGTTCGAGCGCTTCGCTGCGCGCCTGTCCTACATCAGCGGCGACTTCACCGACGCCGCCACCTATGAGAAGGTGGCAGCGGCGATCGCCGGCAAGCAGAGCCCGGTCTTCTACCTGGAGATCCCGCCGTCCCTTTTCGGCCCGGTGATCAAGGAGCTCGCGGCGGCCGAGCTGACCGGCAACGCCCGCGTGGCCGTCGAGAAGCCGTTTGGCCACGACCTCGCCTCTGCGCAAGCGCTGGCCGCTGAGATCCACGAGTACATCGACGAGTCACAGCTCTATCGAATCGACCACTTCCTCGGGAAGATGGGCACCGACGAGCTCCTATACCTGCGCTTCGCGAACACGATGATCGAGCCGATCTGGAACCGCCAGCACGTCGCCTACGTGCAGATCACGATGGCGGAGGCGTTCGGCGTCGAGGACCGCGGCCACTTCTACGACCCCGTGGGGGCGCTGCGCGACGTGGTCGTCAACCACCTGATGCAGCTGGTCGCGCTCGCCGCGATGGAGGCACCGGCCGCGCGCGACGCGAAAACGCTGCAGGACGCCAAGTTCGCGGTCCTGCGGTCGATCGCCGACGCCGACCCCGCCCACTACGTGCGCGGCCAGTACGACCGCTACCTCGAGATCGACGGGGTCGCCAAGCACTCGACCACGGAGACCTACGCGGCGCTGCGCCTGGACATCAACAACTGGCGCTGGTCGGGCGTGCCGTGGTTCATCCGCACGGGCAAGGAGCTGCCGATCACGCAGACCGAGCTGCGGGCGGTGTTCCGCGAGCCGCCGCGCCTCAGCTTCATGGACAGCGGGCATCGCCGCCCCGAACCGAACCAGTTCGTCGTCAAGCTCGATCCCGGGACGGGCACGCGAGTCATCCTCGACGCCCACCGCGCTGACCTCGCCGGGCCCGAGCCGGTGCACCTCGACGTCGAGTTCGCCGATCAGGGCGGAGAGGCGCCGACGCCCTACGAGGTGCTGCTGCTCGACGCGATCGCAGGCGACAGGGCTCGCTTCACTCGCCAGGACGGGATCGAAGAGGCGTGGCGGATCTTCGAACCGTTGCTACAGCACCCGCCACCCGTGCACCGCTACGCTCCCGGCACGTGGGGCCCACCCGAGGCGGAGAGGCTGGTCGACGGATTCGGATCGTGGCACGAGCCATGGGTGCCATCCCCCTCAGACTGAGCCGCCCACCGCGACGGCGAAGGCGGCCGTGAAGCGCTGCCCGCGCCCGAGCACCCGCAGACCCTCACCGCTGCGCAGCGCGTTGGCGGGGGCTGTCATCGGCTCGAAGCAGATGAACTGCCGGGCGCGGAGCGCGAACAGCTGCGCATACGGGTAGCCCTGCCGGAACGTCAGCTCGGCGGTGCGCTCCGCGGCGGCGACGCTGAACCGGGCATGCTCGGGCAGTTCCTCGAAGGCATCGTCGAACTCGAGCTCGTCGAGCTCGAAATGCCGGGCGCCGAACAGCTGCGCCGGGCCCACCGGGATCTTGCGCGCGTCGAGCTCGAGCGCGCGCATCGGCGGCAGCTCGACGAGCCAACGCTCACGCGCGGCACCGGGCAGTGAGAGGTAGGGGTGAAATCCGAATGACAGTGGCACGGCATCCTGCCCGCAAGCGTGCACCGTCAGCTCGATCTCGAGGCGCCCGTCGTGCAGGCGCGCCTCGTAGCGCAGCTCGTGCTCGAAGGGAAAGACCTCGAACAGCTCCGGGCGCGAAGCACTCCAGCTGAGCCGCGCGGCGAGCGAGGTCGTGGTGGCCGCGTCCGCTTCAGCTTCAATCGGCTCCCACGCCATCAGCCCGCCGATCACACCGTGAATCGGCAGTCCATTCTCATCGACGCGGACGCGGCTCGGATCATCCGGAACGCGCACCCTGTGGGGCCCCACCGTGTAGTCGAAGCCGGCGAGACGGTTGGCCCACGGGTACAGCAGCGGGATGCCCATCGTCTTGCCCTGCTGCGCGTAGGCGGCGACGCCCGCGTTCTGCGCGAGCAGCTCCGATCCACGATGGCGCAACGAGCAGCACAGCATGCCGGCGCCCGGCACGAACACGGCCTCGAGCGCCGAGCCCTCGTCGCGTATATGCAACGTCTCGAGCGGCGGGCTCGTCATGCGGCGAGCGTACCGCCCGGGCGTGCGAGGATTCGCGGCGAGCCCGCCGCGTAACGACAGGAGGATGATCGTGTCAACCGAGTCCCACAGCACCGACCACCGCCCAGCGAGCGCCCCTCCCGAGCTCGCGCGCGAGCAGATCGAGAGGCTCGAGAGCATCTACGGCAACCGCTATCTGCTCGAGCCGGCACCCGACGACAAACTGCCGACGGCGGGCATGAGCGCGGAGGAAGCGTTGGGGTTGATTCAGCAGGAGACGGTGCTCGATGGCCTGCCCAACCGCAACCTCGCGACGTTCGTGACCACCTGGATGGAGCCGGAGGCCGAGCAGGTGATACAGGAATCGCTGCGCGTCAACTTCATCGACCACGCGGAGTATCCGCGGTCGGCCGAGATCGAGCAGCGTTGCATCAGGATCATCGCCGACCTGTTCAACGCGCCCGGCGAGACGAAGGGCGCGCGCACCCAGGGATCCTCGGAGGCGATCATGCTGGGAGCGCTGTCGCTGAAGTGGAAGTGGCGCGCTCGCCGGCAGGCCGCGGGCAAGGGCGTGGAGCGCCCCAACCTGGTGTTCGGCGGGGATGTGCACGTCGTGTGGGAGAAGTTCTGCCGCTACTTCGACGTCGAACCGCGGATCGTGCCGCTGCAGCCCGACAAGTACACGATCGGCCCCGAGGACGTGGAGTCCCACATCGACGAGAACACGATCGGCGTCGCCGCGGTGCTCGGGACCACGTTCACAGGTCACGCCGACGACATCCGTGGGATCAACGATCACCTGGTGCGACTCAAGCACGAGCACGGCCTGGACGTGCCGCTGCATGTCGACGCCGCGAGCGGTGGCTTTGTATGGCCCTTCCTGTACCCGGGGTCCGAGTGGGACTTCCGTCTCGAGCAGGTCCGTTCGATCAACGTCTCAGGCCACAAGTTCGGCCTCGTCTACCCCGGGGTCGGGTGGCTGGTGTTCAGGGAGAAGGACGATCTGCCCGAGGACCTCGTGTTCTATGAGAACTATCTCGGCAAGCGCGATGCGACGTTCACGCTCAACTTCTCCACCGGCGCGTCGATGGTGCTCGCGCAGTACTACAACTTCGCGCGCCTCGGACACGCCGGCTACCGCTACGTGATGGAGACGATGAAGTACAACGCGCGCACGCTCGCCAAGGAGATCGCCGCGTGTGACTTCGAGCTGATCGGCGGCGAGCAGGACGAGCAGCTGCCGCTGGTCGCGTTCAAACTCGCAGGGGAACACCCCTATGACGAGTTCGACGTGGCAGCGCAACTGGCCGCCGACAACGGCTGGATGGTCCCCGCCTACACGCTGCCACCGAACGCCGAACACGTGAAGATCATGCGCGTACTCGTCAAGCAGACGCTCGGCCATTCGCTGACCACGTGCCTCGGCGAAGACATCGCTCAGGCATGCGCGACGCTCCAGGCGAAGGGCCACGCGCTGCACCCGGCGGACAAGCGCCGCGTCAAGACGAACACGGGCTTTTGAGGGTTATCCGCGCGCGCCCACGCCGCTGCGCCCGTAGAAGTCCGCCTCCTCGCGACCGAGGTCGGTGACGGGCTCATCGCCATACATCCACTCGCGGGCGATCCTGTGCCAGTTGGCCCGCGCGCGCAGCTGCGAGAGCACTGCCAGCGTCAGCATCTCCATCCGACGCCCGAACAGGTGCTCGGGCCGCATCACCTGGTGGCGCATTTCCCGGAAGTGACTCGAGCGGGGATCCGAGCTCTCGATCATCACCTGGGTCGCGATCTCGGGTGTCAGCTGGACGGCTTCGTCGGCCGTCGTGTACCACCAGATCGCGTCGCGGATGAACGCGAGCAGGTGCTCGGGATCGACGCGGTCGGGCTCGGGTAGGAATCCAGAGGTGGCGAGCAGCTCGTGGAGCGTCTCCGCGTCGCCCTCGACGACGGCGCGCTGACAGGAGAGCTCGAGGTCGACCGGCTCGGCGTCCATGCGCTTGAACAGACCGAAGTCCAGGAACGCGACGCGCCCGTCGTCGAGCAGCAGGAAGTTGCCGGGATGAGGGTCGCCTGAGAACTGCCGATGGCGGTAGAGGCAGCCGAGGAAGAAGCGGAAGATGATCTCGCCGAGGCGGTCGCGCTCGGCCTGGGAGCGGGTCTTCAGCTCCTCGAAGCCGACGCCGCTGACGAACTCGCTGACCAGCACCCGCTCGCGCGAGAGGGAGGTGATTACGTCGGGGACGACGATGAACGGGTGTCCCGCGAAGATCCGCGCCAGCGAACGCTGGTTCTGGGCCTCCAGCTCGTAATCGAGCTCCTCGACGATGCGCTCCTTGATCTCCTCTGCGATCGCCTTGGCATCCAGCCCGGGAGCCATGCGCTTGAGCAGGCGCAGGATCATGTCCAGGTTCTGCATGTCCGCTCGCACGGCGCCGGCGACACCGGGGTACTGGACCTTGACGGCGACCTCGCGGCCGTCGTGCAGCGTCCCTCTGTAGACCTGCCCGATCGACGCCGCCGCGATCGGCTCCTCATCGAAAGAGGCGAACACCTCCGACAGCGGCTCCTCGAGATCCTCTTCGATCACGCGACGCATCTGCTTGAACGAAACGGTCGGTGCGGCGTCCCGCAGCTTGGCGAGCTCGCGCTGGAACTCCTCGCGGTGCTCCTCTGGCACGAGCCCGACGTCCAGGAACGACATCACCTGCCCCAGCTTCATGGCGGCGCCCTTCATCGTGCCCAGCACCGCCACGATCTGCTTGGCCGTGTCGAGCTGACGGCGAGACATCGCGGCCTCGGCGGCCTGCTCGCCGCGCGTCACATTCGCCGCGCGCGTCCCGAACTGCTTCACGGCCTCGCTCGCGGCCAGCGTCGCGACCGTCGCCGTGCGGCGCGCGCGCGAAGTCGGGATCTTCTCGTTCTCGCGCGCCATTCACTGCATGCTAGGAGCTGAGCGCACCTCGCGAGGAGCGGTTAGACCACACGCTCTACCTTGGACCCGGGCACGATGTCATCGGAGCCGTCTTCCCAGCGCACCCATGCCTTGGTGCCTCCGTCGTAGTCCGCGCCCAACAGCACCAGCGTCGCGGGCTGGCCAAGCGCGATGCATGGCTGCGAGCCCTGCGGATCGAGCCCCCGCCATACGCGAACGAAGGCGTTCTCCTCCCACTCCCGCGATACCGACGTCTCGCCGGAGTGTCCCGGGTAGATGACGGTGTCTCCGGGCAGCTCCATCAGCGTCCCCATGATTGAGTCCCGCAGGTCGGTGTAGGTGGTGTGCCCCGGCGCTTTGACGCCGCCGACCGAGTCCTTGAAGAGGGTGTCGCCGGTGAACACGACCAAACCGGCGCCAGCCAGCCCGCCGGGTACGGCGCTCCTGGGGGCGCGCGCAGGCGCCCCGTCGCCGCCGGCGTCCTCAGGGCGCTCGGCGACGAGGAACGACAGCATCCCGGCGGTGTGGCCCGGCGTGCGCAGCGGACACACCTGGAGCGCGCCGAAACGCAGCGTCTGGCCGGCCTCGACGGATCCCATCCCGTCGGGCGTCGCCGGCCCCGCGGCCTGCGCAGCGCCCGCCTCGCCGCTGCCGGCGCCCGCGTCTCGCAGCAGCTCACGCTCGCGATCGCTGATCAGGACCTGCAGCTTCGGCCAGCGCGCGACCAACTCGCCGACGTCGCTGACGTGATCGAAATGGTGGTGGGTGAGCAGGACGTGGGTGGGCGTGAGTCCGTGCCGCTCGGCGGCGTCGATCAGCGGCGTGACCGGGCCGCCGGCGTCGACGAAGAACGCCGGTCCACCCTCGCCGTCGGCGACGAGGTAGGTGTTCGAGAGGAACTGCGGATGGCTGGCGCGCTCGACGAGCATCGCGCCATCCTTGCACGAATCCTTCAGCCGGCGTTGGGCAGGAGCGCTGTCTCACCAGATGCTCCATCGCCGGCCGCATCCGGGGCCTCGCGGCTCGCCCGATCGCCGCGAACGAGACGGCACAGGCCCTCCAGGTAGCGCTGGTCGCCGACGTCCCGACGCCACTCGAGCACGGGTACGGTGGCGGCGCACTCGGCGACACGAGCGCGTGCCTGCTCGAGCGTTGGTGCGGTGCTCGCGAGCGCGACGGCGCGTGAGGTGCCGACTGTGCGGTAGCTGTTCTCGGCGGTCGCTACGGCCGAGGAGAAGAACACGTGGCATCCCGCCGCTTCGATCCGCTCGCGCTCGAGCGTGAAGTCGTAGGCGCCGCCCGCCGCCGGGCCCGCCGGAGGCGTGCCGAGCGCGTACTCGGGCGAGACGAGGTACAGCACCACCGAGGCCTCCTCACGCAGGCGAACCTCGTCCGCGCCCAGACGGTTGTCGGCGATGCGCCCCATCACCTCGGGCCAGCTGCCCTCGAACAGGCTCATGATGTTCATGCACTCGGGGTCGCCGAAACGCGCGTTGAACTCGATCACCTTGACGCCGTCGGCCGTGGCGAAGAAGCCACTGTTCATCACGCCACTGAAGTGGCGGCCCTGCTGGGAGAGGCGGTCGATGACGCGCTCGACGATCGAGCAGGCCTGCTCGTAGTGGCCGGCGGCCATGAACGGCAGCGCGGGCGCGGCCATCGACAGCGAGCCCATGCCGCCGGTCCCCGGGCCCCGATCCCCGTCGTAGCGATACGGATAGTCGTAGGTGGACGGCGGGAACACCACCGTGTGGCCGTCGCTGATCGCCTGGATCGTGAACTCCGCGCCGACGATCTTCTCCTCGATCAGCACCGTCTCCCCGGAGCCTCCGCGAGCGAGCAGCTCGAGCGCGTAGTCGCGCGCGTGCTCGTGGCTTGCCAGGTGCGGGCCCATCACCTTCACGCCCTTGCCGCCGGTCAGGCCGGAAGGCTTGACGACGACCGGCGTCGAGCCGAACGCGGCGAGCGCGTCGGCCACCTCCTCGGGCGCGCGCACCACGTGCGTTCGCGGAAGCGCCTCAGGTGCGACCTCCGAGAGCAGCGAGCGAGCGAACGCCTTGTTCCACTCGATCTCGGCCCCGGCGGCAGTCGGACCGACCGCGCGTGTTCCCTGAGCAAGCAGTGCGTCGACCACCCCCGCGGCGAGCGGCTCATCGGCGCTCACCATCGCGATGTCGATCTCCCGCGCGCGCGCGAAGGCCGCAACGGCGTGCGGATCGCAGACGTCGCCAAGCTGGTGGCTGCCGCCGGAGGCCGCGACATAGCCCACGATCGAGGGGTTCTCGTGACCGACGAACGCGTGCAGCTCGCTGTGCTCGGCCATTCGACGTGCCAGCGCGCTCTCGCGTCCGCCGTGCCCGACTATCAGCGTTCGCACGCGGGCAAGTCTAGAGGGCCGTCACCCAGCGTCGCATAGACTGCCCAGATGGCTCTGATCCACACCTGCTACCGCATCACCGACATCGAGCGCTCGGTGGCCTTCTACAACGCGCTCGGCTTCGAGGAGATCGGACGCATCCCGATCCGTGACGAGGCCGTCAACGTGTTCATGAATCAACCCGGCGACGGCGACATGCCGCGCCTGGAGCTGACGTACAACTTCGGCGTGGACGTCTACGACATCGGCAGCGGCTACGGCCACATCGCGATCACCGCCGACGATCTCGACGCCGCGCTCAGCCGCTTGGCCGAGCAGGGGATCGAGCCGGAGAAGCCCCCGTACTCCGTGCGCGAGGGCGGCTCGCGGCTGTGCTTCGTGAAAGATCCAGACGGCTATCGGATCGAGCTGATCGAGACAGCTCGTTGACCGCGCTCACCGCGACTCGGCGAGCGCGGCGCCCCACGATCACGTTGAACGACACCGTGGGGTGAACTTCCACGGGAGAGCCGTGAACCGGCTGCATCCGGACCAGTCGCTGGGCATTGATCTCGGCCACCGTCCTCGCGCAGCTACCGGCAGCCCTGCGAGCTTTCCTGAGTGCCCTCGCCCTGCCGACCTCTCGGGCCGCCGCGTCGAACGCCTGTGTGTATCGAGCGCTGAGCTCCGCGTCGCCCAGCCACCCGTTTCCCGAGCATGTTTCGCCGTAGTGGTGTGCGAGCACAGCGCGCGCGACGCTCTGCGACTGCGCTCTGAGCTCCCTGACTGCATCATTCTCGAACAACATCTGACCCCCCTTTCTCCCCGGTCACTCCAACCGGGAAAGCGACACTGGACGAGGGTCCCAGAGAACGTGCGAGCCGTGTGTGACATCGCTCTCACCGGACGCTCCGACGACGTCGCGATCACACGTCGATCGGCCGGTCGGCGCTAGGACAGCACGCGTCCGCGGAACCTGCGCAGCCCGAGCCCGAGGAACACCGTGCAGAAGCCGATCAGCACGGGGTAGACGATGTAGAGGTGCATGTGCGAGGCGTGTGTGAGGCCGGCGCGCAGCCCCTCGTTGATGTAGATCAGCGGGTTGACGAGGACGATGATCTGCAGCCAGTGCACGCCGTCGACCTGCACCGGGGCGAGCTTCGTCCACTGGTAGTAGGTGCCGCCGAGGAACGTCAACGGCAGCACCACGAACCCGAACATCAGCCCGAGGTTGCGCGCCTCGAACACGGTCCCCAGCAGCAGGCCCAGCGAGGTCATCGTCACGCACGCGAGCGGGATCAGCGTGATCACGATCCACCATGTCACCGACAGATGCGCGTGGACCCCCGGGGCGTGGACGACTCTGGCCATCGGGAACACGATCAGCGCGGCGATCAGCCCCTGAGCCGCGCCGGAGAGCACCTTCGAGACGGCGACCAGCCAGATCGGGCACGGAGCCTGCACGCGGTCCTCGATCTCACGCGTGTAGCCGAACTCCTGCGCGAGCACCATCGCGACCGCCTGGATGCCCTGGAACATGATCGTGATGCCGACGACGCCGGGGACGAGCACGGTCGCGAACGCCGACTCGCCGACCGGGCCGTGCCCGCCGATGCCCTGGCCGATCGTCGGGAATACGTACAGGAACACGAACACCAAAAGGAACGGCTGGATCAGCGTGCGGACGACGAACTCCCACTTGTTCTTCCACAGCACGACCAGGTCGCGCAGGATCAGCGCGAGCAGCGCCGAGCGGCTCGCGGCCAGCGTCGAGCGCGTCGGCTCGATCGTGATCGACGCGCGCGCCGCGGCCGGCGGCGTGGCGGCCTGGGTCGTGCTCGTGGCCATCAGTCGCGCAGGTCCTTGCCGGTGAGGCTGATGAACACGGTCTCCAGGCTCGGCTCGGAAACCGACAGGTCGGCGAGCTCGAAACCACCGCTCTCGGCCGCGTTGACCACTCTCGGCACGAGCCGCTCGGCGTCCTTGACGTGGAGCTCGACGCCGCCCTCGAGGACCCGGGTGCCGGTCACTTCGGGGATCTCGCCCGCCAGCCGCTCTGCGAGCGCCTGCCCGTCCCCGGCCGCCTTGACGGTGACGATCGTGTCCGCGCCGATCGTCTGCTTGAGCGCCTCTGGCGTGTCGAGCGCGAGGATCTTGCCGTGATCCATGATCGCCACCCGGCCGCACAGGTGGTCGGCCTCCTCCATGTAGTGGGTGGTGAGCAGGATCGTCTGGCCTTCGCCGTTGAGCTCGCCCAGGATCTCCCACAGCGCGAGGCGACTCTGCGGATCGAGGCCGGCGGTCGGCTCGTCGAGGAACAGCACGGCCGGGCGGTGGAAGATCGCGCGGGCCACCATCAGCCGCTGCGCCATCCCTCCGGACAGCGCGTACACCGACGCCTTCGCCCATTTCGAGAGCTGCAGCTTCTCGAGCAGCTCGTCGGCGATCTGTCGCGAGCGCGAGGCGGAGATCCCGAACAGCCGCCCGTGGAAGTAGAGGTTCTCCCAGACCGTCAGCTGACGGTCCAGCGTGTTCTGCTGGGAGACGATCCCGATCAGCTGCTTGGCGAGGGCGGGGTGGGCGACGACGTCTATCGCACCGACGAAGGCCGATCCCGAGGTGGGTATCACGCGAGTGGTGAGCATCCCCGCGGTCGTCGTCTTGCCGGCGCCGTTCGGCCCGAGCAGCCCAAAGATCTCGCCGCCGCGCACGCTCAGGTTGAGCGCATCGACGGCCGCGAAGTCGGTGCCGGCGTAGACCTTGGTCAGCTCGACCGTGCGGATCACCTCGCGCGCGTCGAGATCGCCGCCGGCGCCGTCAGTGGGGTTCGCCGCAGCGCGCGCGTGCTCGGCTCCTGGCGCGGGAGGCATCGCTCCCAATCTACTGCGCTGGCGCTACCCTCCCGTGCAGCGATGCCGGACACGAGCAAGATCGCCAAGAACCTCGAGCGCTTCGCGCAGGCGGTGGCCGCGCACGACCGTGAGAACCCGACGCACACGGCCTATGGCATCGGCCTTGCGCACTTCGACATGGAGCGTCTCGGGCTCGACGAGGGCGAGGAGATCCTGCCGGGCATCACGATCCACGCGGACAGCGGCGTCACCGGCAACTTCCGCGTGTTGTGCGACGGCGAGCACGACGAGGAGCTGACCGAGGCCGAGGAGCAGGCGGTCGAGGCGATCGCCACGCAGGCGATCCCCGTGTTCTCGCCGGGCCGCTCGCCATTCGAAGAGCAGGACCGCGCGGGCGCTCGGACACAGCGCACGCCATCCCTCTTTTTAATGATTATAAAGTGGAGACGCGCTGTTGCGCGTCCACCCGCGCGGCGATCATGCTCACCAGCCGCTCGATCGTCGGACAGGGGATGCCGTGGCGCGCGCCGGCGCGCAACACCGCGCCGGGAATCGC